>CAKVCZ010000028.1 GCA_934726055.1 uncultured Candidatus Melainabacteria bacterium | reverse complement strand
CTTTTACGACGGATAAAGGGATTGAAAGAAGAAAAAAATATGCCAAAATCTTAAAAAAAGTTTTGAAAGTTGCAACTCCAGAAAAAATAATTGTTGATAGTTATCCTAACTTGAATCCTGATGAACCATATATTTTTGTTTCTACACATGGTTTTAGTAATGATATAATTGCATGTTTGGCGACAATTGATAGAAGTGCTTACTTATTAATGGGTTCAACAAACCAAATAGAATATAATAGATTAATGTATGCAGCTTGGTTAAATGGTTTTATTTATGTAAACAGAACGGATGAAAAGAGTAGAAAAGAAGCTATTCCTAAAATGGAAAGAATTTTAACAAAAGGAAGTAGTGTACTGATTTTTCCAGAAGGTGGTCATAATAATACTGAAAATAATTTGGTAAATAGATTGTTTGCAAGTCCATATATATTAGCAACAAAAACTGGATGTAAGGTTGTTCCCATTGCACCATTTTATGAATTTGGTAGTGACAAAATTTACATGAATTTTGGTGAACCGATAGACTTGGCGAAATATCCTACTAAGCATGAAGCTTTATTAGAATTAAGGGATGTTTTTGCGACGATGGTATATAACAATATTGAAAGATATGCAACACCATATGTTAGGCCAGCAGGAAGAGATATTCATCTAGACTTTATGGAACAAAGAAGACAAGAATATTTAAAAAATTCTTGGACTAGAGATGTTTGGGATGAAGAATTAACGAGGTATTTAGATCCGGCTGAAAGAGAGTCGATGGCGGTTATGGAAAGTGTCGATAATATAGCTATTAATAAGGATAACGCTTCAATTATGGGGCCAATTTTAGTAAAAAGACAAGAACAAAAAAAATATGATTTTAAAGATTATATGCATCGAAATTGGAATAAGTGAAAATAAATATCATGCTTATGAACTATTGACAAAAATAATTTCTGTTAATAGTTTTTTTTTAACCATTTTAATTTTGCGATTATAAAAAAGTTTCTACTTTTTTTGATTATTTTGGTATAATGAAAATATACAGAGTAGTGAGGTATGTTTATGATTGTGAATTTTAGAACTATGGAATTTGAATTTCCTGCATTAGCAACTCTTTTGCTAATAATATTATGCTTTTTCTACTTTTCTAGAAAAAGAGTGGTTTTAATTGAAAATAAAACTTATGAAGTAATGCTTGTTGTATCGCTTATTAGTTCTTTTCTCGATACGATTATACACATTATTTGTTCATTGCATTCATTTGAAGACATAAAATTAAATTATTATGGAATTTTGGATTTTTTAAATAAGTTTGTTTCCACTGGTTTAGTCGTTGTGTTTAGTATGCTGTGTTTGTATACAATATTGATATCGAAAGAAAAAATAAGGTCAAATGCTAAAAATACGATTGCATTTTTTACAGGCGCGAATATTTTGTTTTTTATTGCTAGTTGGTTTTGTCATATTGAGTTATTTGATGCTGGTCTTGGTACAAATGCTAATGGCTCTTTAATTGATTTGGCTTTTGTTGTAGTTGGCTTTTATTTAACTTTGACTTTAATAATAACAGTAGTTAATTTTAAGCAAGATAAAAGATACTATGCAATTTTTATTATATTGGGAATATTATTGATTTTGTATGGGTGTGCTTACTTTTTTAAAGCGTTAATAATTTATGATGTTGCTATGGCTTTATTTTGTTATGTCATGTATTTTTCAATTGAAAATCCTGATATAAAAATGCTTAATGAACTTACTTTGGCTAAAACGCAAGCTGAACGAAGTAACCGAGCTAAATCCGATTTTTTAGC
>CAKVCZ010000027.1 GCA_934726055.1 uncultured Candidatus Melainabacteria bacterium | reverse complement strand
ATTAAATAACGATCCATTTTTTCAAGAGTATATGAGTCAAGAAGAAGATCAAAGAAAGATGCAAAACTCGTTAATAAGAGAAGCAGAAGATTCAGGATATGAAAAAGGCAAAGAAAAAGAAAAAATTGATATAGCAAAAAGTTTAATACAAAGTGGTATGAGTTTAGAAGAAATATCTAAACATACAAAAATAGATATAGAAAAATTAAAGAAAATGCTACAAAATGATAAGATATCAAAAAATATGTAGAGAGTGTAACAATAGTAAATGACGATCCATTTTTTCAAGAACATATGAGTCATGAAGAAGATTAAAGAAAGATGCAAAACTCATTAATAAAAGAAGCGATAAAAAACACAAATATTTACAGTGAGTTGACATTGTTTGTAAAAGGTGCTATAATTCATACATATGAGGGGGATTTATATGATAGAAAATACAGGATTATATGATATTGAAAAATTTAAATTAGAAATGGATAATGAAATAGAAAGACCTTGTGATAAGCCATATGATATAAGTGGTTATGATAAAAAAAATCAAAAAATATTAAGAGATATAGATTTAAATCATAATCATTCATGGATAAAAGAAATATGGAATAGAAATAAAAACAATTTAAAAAATACAGCAATTTTTTATAGAGGTCAAAAATTTAGTTATGAAGATTTTTTTGCAAATTCTTATAAGTTTGCGAGAGCTTTGAAAACAAATGGTTTAAAAAAAGGCCAAGAATTTATTTGTTGTATTGAAAATACACCAGAGTTTCCATTTATAATGGGTGCTGCTAGTATTTTAGGTGCAAGAGTAAATTTATTATCAGCAGATATGGATCAAGATTATTTAATAAATATTATAAATAATGCAACATCACCATTTATATTTGTTACTGATAAAAACTTTATTGAATTTTCTTCAACTTTAGCTAAAGTTGATAAAAGTAAAAGAATAATTAATTTACCTTTAGATTATTCATTAAAAAATGGTAATCCTTATAAAGAAATAACTGAAAAATATTATAAACTAGATGAAGAAAAATTTAATGAATGTCTTAATAAATTTGATAATGTAGAAAATATTGATGAATTTTTAAAAAGTGGTCAAAAATTTGAAGGTACAGTTTATAATCCTACTGGATTAAACGACGTATTTACAATAACTTACACAAGTGGTTCAACCAATTCAAATAAACCTAAAGGCTTAATGCATAGAGTTAGAAGTTATATTTCAATGGGAAGATATCATGATCCAGAAATTTCTAAAGTACCAAGTATGAAAAATAAAAGAATGCTTGCTTTAGTTAGAACAATGTCGGATACTGATTTTATGTCTGCTGTTTCGGACGTATTTATGCAAAGTGGGAATGTAGCTTTAGAACCGGTAAATGACAAAGATTTTATTTTAGAAACTATTTTAATAAATAAACCAACAGTATTTCTAACTTCAAGATCTGTATGGATAGAAACAATGAAAAAACAAATGAATAATAAATGTTATAAAAATATTAAATTTCCAAGTTTAATGGTTCCGATGTGTATTGGAGAACCTCTTGATGCCAACGAAGAAAAAGTTTTAAATAAATGGTTAAGAAGTTTAAAAGCTGGTGTTGATGTAACTAAACTTCCAAACTCTGTTGT
Source organism: uncultured Candidatus Melainabacteria bacterium (assembly GCA_934726055.1). Lineage (GTDB taxonomy): Bacteria > Cyanobacteriota > Vampirovibrionia > Gastranaerophilales > Gastranaerophilaceae > UBA6984. The sequence goes on along the minus strand of CAKVCZ010000027.1, from coordinate 1,521 downwards.
TAGTATGAGTATTGCAGGTGGTGATTCAGAACATGGTGGAATATTTATAACTTTATTTAGAGAATTACAAACAAAGATTTATAAAAATTTTGGAATTAAAGAACCAGTTGGAATGGGTACATATGGAATGGTTGAAGTAAAAGCCTTAAGAGAAGATGGTACTTATTGTGATTATATGGAGCCGGGACATTTAGTAGCTAATTCTCCATGTACTATGGAAGGGTATGTAAATAATGCACAAGGGGATAAAGAGTTTTTTATAACAGATGCATATGGCAAAAAATGGGCAAACCTTAATACTTATGGGTATGTTGATAAATTTAATCATACTTATGTTAAAGGAAGAATTAATAGTTATGATGCAAATATTCCAAATTATAAAGTGGCATCTGCAATCTTAAAAGATACTAAAAAAATTATGTCTTGTGAGGTTGTTAATGTTGAAGAAGATGGTAATAAATATTATGTTGCTCACATAGAACCACAAATGTTTACAAGTATAAACATTGATAGTATGCTTCTAGGTGCTGCAAATAGATGCAAATTAGAATTTGGTACTGAATTTTTAGATAATTTGTATTTTAGAGTTAGATCAAATGAAGAATCATTTCCTGTTTCTCCAACATTAAAAAGAAGTTTTTTAAAATTAATTGAAGAAGGAATATCTGATAAGTGTATAAAAGCTACTGACATTTTGAATGTTAATAAACGAGTAGATGATAATATGAAAAAAAGCTTAAAAAAATAAGCTTTTTTTGTTTCAGTATGTTATAATATTTAAGATGGGAGTTGACAATATGAAAAGTAGTTTGCAATTTGTTGTACTAAGTTTAGTTTACATGATATTTTTAAAAATGTATTTTGTTTCTAAAAAACATATAGAGTCTAGAGAAATCAAAATTTTTAATAATTTAATGACTTTAAATATAGTTGGCTTGTTTTTTGAAACTTTTTGTATTGTTTTAGGAACAATTTTAAAAACAGAAAGTTTTATAAATTATATATTTAACAAATTATATTTAATATATTTACTAGCTTTTTGCCTATTATTTTTAAATTATATATTCGTTATTTGCAATGATAATAATGAAAAATTGTTAGATAAAATATTGAAAAATTCAGCAGTTGTTTTTTTTGCAGCTACAATTTTAACTTCATTTCTTCCAATAAATATACATATTGAAGGTAAATTATATAGTTCAGGTTTAGCAATATCTTTTGTGTATTTGGTTTCGTTTTTTTCCATTTTAGTTGGAATGATTGAAATTTTTAAACATATTAAAACAGTAAAATTTAAGAAATATTTTCCAATAATTGTTTTGATTATAGGTATAACTATAGCCGCAATTATGCAAAGAATAGATCCATCATTTACTTTGATTACTACAGTTGAATCATTTGTATTATTTATTATGTACTTCACAATAGAAAATCCCGATATTAAGATGTTAAACGAAATGACATTAGCAAGAAATCAAGCTGAAAAAGCCAACCGAGCAAAATCAGATTTTCTATCAAGTA
>CAKVCZ010000026.1 GCA_934726055.1 uncultured Candidatus Melainabacteria bacterium | reverse complement strand
AATGTTACTTAAGAGAATAGAGGTTTTAGTATGCAAAAAAAATACTTGAAATATATATTATTAACTTTTGTTGTATTTTTTGGTTTTAACTTTGAAGCTTTTGCAAAGCTAGAAGTTATTGATATGAAAACCGAAAAACTATATTCAAATGCGTGTTATTATTCTTACGATATTCATGCTGGTACAGTTTATGAGACTTCAGGAAAAGGAATTGGAGTAACATCTGATTCTCAGCATCATGATAATAATGGTCATTCACATGGTGGAGGTGGATCTAATTCAAGCAATCAAACATTTAACCTGGCGAATAATACTAATGCGAGTGATTTTTATATTAGCAATAAATTTACTTGCATTCCAATGTATGTATATGTTTTTGATGATGAGATTCAAGGTACTATAATTGATGTACAATCTAAAGAAAAAAGTCAGTCTGCTATTAATGCTGGATGGGAATTTAAAGGTAAAATAAATGGAACGGCTAAAAAGTTTGCAACTTCTTGCAAATATACTGCAGATGGTGGCAGTTTTGTAGCATCTTTTGATATAAGTACAAATAAATTTAGTTATTCTTTAAAAAATGCTGGAGGAACAATTAAATCAACTGTTAAAAAAAACTGGAATTATGATACAAATGGAATAAAATGTCGAGACGATATAGTTATAGATATATGTGGAGAAGTAGTTGGACTTGAACAAACTAAAAATATAACAGTTAGAACTAAAGATGATAAAATGAATAAAACTTGTTATAAATCAACAAGTCCTGGAGGAATAACTGTTTCAGAAAAAAAGGAAGTTGATACAGGCACAAAAATTTTATTTTTATCTGATATATGTGAAGAAAGTGCTAACACTTTAAAAGTAATTAGATTTATTGGATATTTGTTGGTAATAGTTAAAATATTAATTCCAATTGGATTAATAGCAACAGGAATAATAAGTTTTTCTAAAGCTATGATAGCGGGTAATGAAGATACAATGAAAAGTACTATTACAAGTTTTGCTTGGAAAATAGTAATTGCAATTGTTGTATTTATACTCCCAACAGTTATAAATTTTGTAATAGCAAAAATAGATGGTGCTTCAGATGGAACTGAAGATTATGCTAATTGTAGAAATTGTATTTTTAATCCAAAAGAATGTAGTATTCCAGAAGAATAGGGTGGTAAAATATGAAGAAAAAATATTATATAATAGTATTTATAATTTCTTTATTTATAAATATCAATGTTTATGCTTGTACTACAAGTGATGGTTGCACAAACTGTGTAAATTCTTCAGCTGAAACACAATGTAAAAAGACTTTGAAAACTACAACTTCATGTACCGTGAATGATGGATGTTCTAATTGTGCAAATGCCAATGCAGAGACACAGTGTAAAAAAGCATTAGGTTCATATCAAACACAAGTTTCATGTGAAGATAAATGTAAAGGAATACAATCAAGTAGTGCATATGATCAATGTTTATCAAATTGTAAATTAAGTGGTTCTACTGGTGGTTCAAGTAGTTCAGGTGGAAGTTATAATAACGGAACTTCTTCTGGAGCAACTGATAATAATGTAACTAAACAAGAATCTATTACTATGAAAAAAGAAGAAGTAAATAAAGAAAATTGTGATACATTATTTGGGACAAATACCTTGACAGGAAAATATTTACACGATATTTATAATATTTTAAAATTTGCTGTTCCACTTTTACTACTAGGGTTAAGTATAAAAGATTTCGGTGGAGCAATTATTTCACAAGATGAAGGTGCAAAAAAGAAAGCACTGAATACTTTATTTCAAAGAATAATTATTTCTATTTTATTCTTTGTTGTGCCAACAATATTGAATTTGATTTTAAAATTATTAGGATTTACTTTAGGTATAGATACTTGTATTTTATAAATAAAAATAGGAGGTGATTAAAGATGTTCACTATGATAATTAATCCATTCTCGTGGTTTTTTAACCCAATGGATACTATAGCTCGTGGGTTTATTGGAATTTGTGGAATATTAGATGGATTAGTGTATAGATTAGTTAGTATACTATTTCAACTTTTTTTCGCATTAGCAAGAGTTCAATTATTAGATAATTCAGTTTACCGTGCTATAGCAGATAGAGTTTATTTGTTTGTTGGAATAATAGCATTATTTGGTGTATCAGTGTCTTTATTAAAAGCAATAGTTAATCCAAGTGAATTAAATAAAAGTGTAATAAATTCATTTAAATCTTTAATTACTTCATTATTTTTGATAATTCTTATGCCAACAATTTTTGAATACGCTTACTCGTTACAAGGAGCAATTATAGAAGATGACATAATTGGAAAAATTTTTCAAATTGATATTAATGAATATAAAAAAGACGGTGAAAGTTTAATTCAAACTGATTCTGAATCAATGTTTGAAAAATGTAGCTTTGAAGATGGTGAGATTAAATTAGTAGAAGTAAATGATTCATCAGGAAGAACGGTAACAGCTTCCAGAGAAATAACAAAAAAGCAATGTGAAGCTAATTATATAACAATGACCGTATTAGAAGCTTTTGTTACACCTGATAGTTATAAAGTGAAGAATAATAATGATACAACATGGTCTAAGGCTAGAGATTATATGATTTATACTGGTAATTTTAATTACATTGCAACATTCGTAGATCAAATGTATGACTCAAAAAATGGTGAAGGAATTTCGTATACTTTTATTATATCTACTTTAGCTGGTGCTTTATTAATTTATGTAGTTTTATCTCTTTGTATTGATTTAGGTGTAAGAGCAGCAAAATTAGCATTTTATCAATTAATTTCTCCAATTCCAGTTTTAATGAAAATAATACCGGGAAAAGAAGGACAATTTGATAAATGGTCTAAGTCTACTATATCAACTTTTTTGGAAGTCTTTGTTAGGTTAATAGTTATTAATTTTATTATATTTATGTGTGGAAATTTATTGGCAATAATAGATTCATTATCAGGCTTCGAAGAAGTTGGAACTATTGGTAAGGCAATATTATTACTTGGTTTATTCGTCTTTGCAAAACAAGCTCCAAAATTATTAGGAGAAGCTTTAGGATTCGAAGGCGGAAACTTAAAATTTGGTATCAAAGGAAAACTTACAGATGTACCAGTTGCAGGAAAAGCATTTGCTGCTGGGTATGGAGTAGCTAATAAATTTCAAGGTGCAGCTACAGGGGCTTTAGGTGCAGGATATTCATCTTTAATAAATGGTGGAAAATTTAAAGATGGAGCTAAATTTGGGGCTGCTTCTGGTTGGAAAAATGGCGGTAAACAGTTTGGCTCTATGCGACAAGAAACATATAGACAAATGGGATATAAAGGTAAAGCTGGTTGGTTTGGCGGGCAATCATGGATGGATAAACGTATCGATGATAATCGAGATAAATTTTCTGATAACTTTAAAGATAATGTTTTAAGAAAATGGGTTCAAGATTTTGAAAATAATCCTGATGGTATTTGGCAAAAATCTTATCGTCAAAAAAGTAATGAAATGAATGATTATTATAAAAATTTACTTACCAAAAGTAGAAATGATTATAGTAATTTAGTGTCTAATAGAGACAATGAAATTAAAAAAATTAATGATAAATTTGCATCAGATTTTATGGAATTTCAAAATGCAAATCCAAATGTTGAACAATCAGTATTAAATGCTAAGGTTAAAGAAATAGAAGCAAAAGAACAAGCTAGTATTAAAGCTATAAACGAAAAATATGCAAATCAAATAAATACATTACAAAAAAATATTCATGATTCAGAATCACTTTTAAGTGGTGGAAGTGCTACAAGATTAAATTCAAAAGGATTTCAAGAAACTTTTTCTATTGATTCTGATTCAAAAAAATACGCTATTGGTGTAGCAAGAGATGCAGAACCAACTTATGATAATAGAAAGACGATAGATGAAAAACGTTTAAATGAAAAATCTGTTAAAGAATACACTAATAGTTTAGAAGGTCAACAAGCAATTGCTGTTCAACAACAGGCTATGAAAAATTTACAAAAAGATGGTCCAACACCTGCTAAGCCAGATTCTGGTGGAAATAAAAAGTAATTATAAGGAGGAATAAAAAGGAATGAATGGATATTTAATACCTGCCAATTCTAAGAAATCACAACTTA
>CAKVCZ010000025.1 GCA_934726055.1 uncultured Candidatus Melainabacteria bacterium | reverse complement strand
TACTTATATAAAGAAAAAAGTTCCAAAAAAATTGCTTTTTTTGAAATACGTTAGTTAACATTTCTTAATAAATATCTGAAATATATGTTCTTTAACGTTTTTTAAGTAATGTTTATGTTTTTTGCAGATTAATACGAATGTTTATTGTATTTTCTGCATCATTTTTTGCCATAAGTTTTTGAAGCTTTTTTTGATGTTTTTTTTCTGTTATTTTATCTGATATAGCGGTCGCAACTTTTATTCCGGCAATTGATGCTGCTGCACATAGTACATAACTTGCAAATCCTAATGCATTTGTTTTATTTATTTTTTTTACAAGAGATTTATCCAATAATTCTTTAGCAAGCTTTCCACCTTTTAATGATGCCATACCTTCTTCCAAAATCGTTGGTGCCCAACTTAATGCAGTTAAAACTCCGGAGTGTTTTTTTATAAATTCTCCGGCTTTATTTAATTTTGATTGTTCTCCATATTCGTCATATTTATTTCGATGTAATACTGATGTAATAGCTATTATTGGAACTGCAACTACATTTAAACCTCTCGTTTTTTGCAAGATTTTCCCTAACTTACTAAAATTAGTATTCATTGCGTGCCCCATCTCATGAAAAACTGTTGCAGATAGTTCTTTGTTTTCTCCAACCAAAATTTTATTTACTTTAGGGTTAAAAAATGCATTTTTACCTTGTGCAACTTGTGAACATGCAGTTTGCATAAAATTTTCTATTATATCAGGCATCATGTCTGATTTTATCTTAATTTTTTTCAGCATCTCTTCCGTACATTTTCTTGAAACATCGAATATGTTAGAATGATTTATTGTTAGTATCTCAACACCTTTGTTTGCAAGATTTGATTTCTCAAGAGCCTTCAAAGAACCCTCTCTTATTGCCTTAAATTCATCATTAGTTAATGACTTACCAATATTTTGCATATAGTTAGGAATACTCTGAATAGGAGCCTTCATTCCGGAATTTACAAAACTGCCACCGATAGTACCTGCAATAACACCTAATATAGATTTTTTAGGTTCTGATTTTTTCTCTGTTTGAATTTGCATATTCGGGGAATTTGTATATAAAGATACATTTTGCATTAAAAAAACTCCTTTTCCAAAAACATAAAATAACCTAAAAAATATTATTGCTTAAAATTATACTAATATTAAGAAATATAAAACTAAAATTTATATGAAAATTTAAACAAACGATTGAAATAAATAAATAAGAATTATATAATAAACTTATATTTTAAGTGCCCGTAGCTCAGTGAATAGAGCATCAGAGTCCGAACCTGAATGTCATGGGTTTGAATCCCATCGGGCACAAATTTTTTATTTACAAATACTCCAAATCAAGTATTCATGATAATAAGGTTGCTTGATATAATTCATGCATAATAGCATGTTTGTATTATTATATATATAGTAGGCAAATGAGTAACGGTTACAATAATTTTAACAATCCAAATGCAGCAAGAAACCTCCCTATAATAAAAGAGCGTGTTTCTTTAATTTCCGCAGAAATGTATAAACGTTTCTGTTTATATCAACATGCAAACGAAAATACCGGTGAAATATTTGCATATATGGCACAATTTATTCAAGATTTAATAGCCAATTTAAAACAATCATTTGCAGCCCGTAATGTAGCTACGGAAAACATTTGGACAAAAATTGATACAAAATCACCTGCCATCATTGTTAATGTTTTATGGCACCAATACAGTTTTACAATGCGTTGTAATTTCAAACCGCAAGTATTATTTAGAGAAGGTGAACCGGGAGTTTATACAGGAAGAATTATGGCTGTAAAAGGTGATTATTTTGATGTTGTTAAAGATGCCAAGACTCCTGACGAAGAAATGGCAGCCCTTTTGAATAGCGAAGTCGCTTCTCTTTATGTTCCTGATGATAAAATGAAAGATGCTATATTAAAACCTAAACTTGCAACAACAGATTTTAAAATAAAACAAATTGATGCAGGAAGTGAGTTCCCTCTAAAAATAACCGAAGCTATTTGCGGAAGTACTATATATCACGAAGAAGGAAGTCGTAAAAGTTTTAATATCTAGTTTAAATAACACTATTCAGAAATATTACAAGACATTTCTGCCAAAATTCTTTGGACATCTGCTCCGCCCAGTGTAATTTCCATTAATAGATTTGGTCTAATCATCAGGGTTTCTTTATAGTCCATGGTATCAATATCTATTACATTAAATTCTAAAAAATCTTCTTCAGAATGAATCAATTTTACATATTCATTACCACCTACCCACTTAATAAACATGTATTGACCTTCCAAAAAACTTAATCGTTGAACAAGACTCATACGCTATCCTATTTTTACTAATAATCTCTACATCATTATATTAGTGATTTTTTTATTAAAGTCAAAATTATACTCAAAAATACTATGATAACTGATATAGAAAACACTGACCTACAATAAAATCAATATCCGATTTTTCAATTGTTGTTAGCATGAAAGCATGGTAAAAAAATGGCTTTCCATTTTCTGCTGATGTGCGAGAATATACATATTCTGCATTTGTTGATATTTCTTTATTTTTAAATTTTATTAAAACTTGTATATTATCGTATGGTAAAAAAGGTTTATTATTTTTTATGCAAATACCTTTTCCGCAAATATTAACCGTTTCTCCTTCTAGAACATCTTCTTTGCCATTTCTTGCAATTTTCATTACATAAGGAATGTGCAAATCGGCTCTAAAATATTCACGTCGCTGAGTAACTTTATTTTGAGAAGGGAAATCTATCGCATAAATGGTTACATCCTCCTCTTCTTGTACATCTAAAACTCTTGATAATGAGTTATATATACCATTCTCAGAATACACGTTTAACGATAAGTTTGTACCCACTTTCGGTTTTATACTGCCTGTTTTTTTATTATCTGAAACAATAAGCATTCTTTCAGCTTCAATATTTTTAATTTTACACATAATTCTATGCATAAAAGTTTCATCAAAAAATTCAACTTCAAAAGATTTTAAATTTTTATACTCTTCAAAAACATCAACCATAATATTACTATTAAACTATAAATAACTAAATATGTAAACTGTATTTACAAAACGAGTATTAAATTTGATTAATTTTAGACGTTTTATAAATAAATTTGCCCTAATTAAATAAATGCCTTATAATTGTGTTTTAAGGAGATTAAATGAATAAAAGTTTTTTAACAAAATTTTTAATAATATTTTTGTTTGTAATATTCGGTTTTTCGATGCAAAATGTAAATGCGGCAGAACCGATGCTAAATGTTATTTTACCAATGAGCGGATTTTTAGATATTCCTGAAAAACATTGGGCAGAAACAGAAATTACAGATTTATACAGACGTGGGATTATTGCAGGATATCCTGATAATAAATTTCATCCTGAAAGATATATTACAAGAGCTGAATTTGCAACACTTGCTATTAGAGCGTTAAGATTGGATGATCAAGATGTTGTTGATACATTGGTTTTTGATGATTTTTTCCCTACTGACTGGGCTTGGAGAGATGTGCAAAATGCTTATTATTTTGGGATGTTGACTCCACCAAGAATGGATAGTCGCGGTTTATATCTTTTTAGACCAGATGATAATATTACAAGAGCACACGCAATAACAATTGCTGTTAATGCACTAAAAGTTCAACCAATATCAAAACGAAAAGCAAAAGCTGTTTTAGAATATAGATATGAAGATTTTTTCAAAATTCCTGACTGGTTTTTAACAACAGCAGGTAAAGCAGAAATTTTAAATATGCTCGTAGTTAATCCTACAAAATCAAGAAAATTAATTAATGCTGAAGCTCCAATTACAAGAGGTGAGGCTGCCGTTCTAATCTACAATATGCTGGAAGAAGCAATAACAAATCCGAATGATAAAATAAAAGCAGCTCTTACAAAAAAACAAGCTGTAAATGGGCATATCTTAACAGAGGCTTACATTGAAGATGAAGTAATTGCAACAATACCAAGAGGTACGACTTTGCCACTTGTTATTTCGGGAAAAATTTCTTCTCAAAATACAACAGCAGGCGAAAAATATGTAGCTCTTGTTCCAAAAAATTATATACATGCCAGCAAAACTCTTTTAATTCCTTATGGAACAAAGTTTTACGGACATGTAAAGCAGGCTCAAAAAGGCAGATTTTTAAGAAACAATGCCACAATTATACTGGAAAATGATAAAATGGAAATATTAAAACAACCTGCAATACCGGTACAAGGCATTATAAAAGTTAGCAATCCAAAAGCAAACACAAAAACGGGAAAGCTTTTTAAAGGTAAAAAACTAACAATAGACAGAGGAAGTTTTTTAGAAATGGAACTTCTTCAAGATATCAAAATTGATGTAAGTAATGGTAAAATAATCAAATATCAGGATTTATAGAATTTATTTGATATTTTAAAAAGACATTACATTTAAAATTTCTTTGATATCCGAAGATGTCTTTTTAACTTCAGAAGCTGCGTATTTAATTGCATTATCAGGATCTTTTAGTCCGTTTCCTGTCAAGATACAAACACATTTTGCACCGGTTCTTATTGTATTTCGACATTTAATTAATCCTGCAACAGATGCAGCACTTGCCGGTTCTGCCAACACACCTTCGCAACTTGCTATTAGTTTATATGCATCCAAAATTTCTTCATCACTGACAGAAGATATAGTACCTTTACTTTCATCTCTTGCGGCTTCAGCTTTTTCCCAACTTGCAGGATTGCCGATTCTAATTGCAGTAGCAATTGTTTCAGGGTTCATAATTCTTTCTCCTCTAACAATTGCAGCTGCACCTTCTGCTTCAAATCCCATCATTTTAGGAAGTTTATCTATTTTACCTTTTTGATTATATTCTTTATAACCTTTCCAATATGCAGTAATATTTCCTGCATTTCCAACCGGTATAAAGTGATAATCCGGAGCTTGACCCAGTGCATCACAGATTTCAAAAGCACCGGTTTTTTGACCTTCTATTCTATATGGGTTTACGGAATTTACAAGAGTAATAGGATAATCTTGCGAGATTTTTCTTACAACTTCAAGAGCTTGATCAAAATTACCTTGAATTGCAATAATTTCTGCACCATACATCATTGCTTGAGAGAGTTTACCAAGAGCAATATATCCGTCGGGAATTAGTACATAAGTTTTTAATCCTGCTTTGGCACCGTATGCAGCAGCAGAAGCACTTGTATTTCCTGTTGATGCACAAATAATAGCATTTGAACCGCTTTCTTTTGCTTTTGTTACTGCCATTGTCATTCCACGATCTTTAAAACTACCAGTTGGATTTGAACCTTCAAATTTTAAATAAATTTCAGCATCTAATTCAAGTTTTTTTGCTAAATTATCTGCTTTTATTAATGGTGTATTACCCTCATTTAGTGTAACGATAGGTGTAAATTCATCTACCGGCAAATATTCTCTATATTTATCAATTAAACCTTTATAATAAGTCATAATAACCTTTCTATTTACTAATTCTGATTTTACTTGCAATTTTTTTGATATAGCTTTTATTTAACAATTCTTTTTCAGTTTCTTGGATTAATTTTTCCTTACAAGTTTCAGTAACAATAACTATTTCAGCAGTATTATCTTCAGTTACTTCTTTCATTAAAATAGTTTCTATATTAATTCTTTTATCGGCAAAAACTTTAGTCATTTCCGCAATTCCGCCGACTTTATCAATAGCAATAAGCCTTAAATAATATTTATTTTCGGTTTCTTCAATAGGAATAACCGTTGCATCTTGATTTTTATCATGCATACACCTCATCATAGGCAGAATATAATCAGTTGTACCAAGTTCTCTTGTAATAGACAAGATATCACCAACAACGGAACTTGCAGTTGGCATTTCTCCAGCTCCCGGACCTGATAATGTAATCTTACCAACAGGAGTTCCGCTAAGAGTTACAGCGTTTGTAACATAATTAATATGTGCAAGAGTTTCATTTTTGCTTACAAACATAGGATGAACTCTAACATCAGCATTGTCTTGATTATCTATGGTAGCATACGCAATCAATTTTATTTTATATCCAAGTTCATTTGCATATTTTATGTCTTCTGCTTGAATACGAGTAATACCTTCTCTATAAACATCTTCAAGCTTTATACGTTTTTTAAATGTAATTGTAGCAAGCGTTGTAAGCTTGTATGTTGAATCAAATCCTTCAACATCACCTGTCGGATCAGCTTCAGCATATCCAAGCTCTTGAGCTTCTTTCAAAACTTTTTCATAAGAGGCTTTATTTGTATCCATATTAGTTAGAATATAGTTAGTTGTACCGTTTAAAATAGCCTCAATTTTATTAATTTTATTTCCGGCTAAAATTGTTTTTATTGGCATTATAAGCGGAATACCACCTGCAATTGCGGCTTCATATAAAATTACAACGTTGTGTTTTTCAGCATAATTAAACAATTCTTCTCCGTGTTTTGCAAGGAGTTCTTTATTAGCAGTTACAACATGCTTTCCATTTTCAATAGCTTTTTTAATATATTCATAAGCCGGATGAACACCACCCATAAGCTCTGCAACAATTTTTATTTCAGGATTATCCAAAATTTCGTCTGCATTTTGAGTAAGAATAGAGCTGTTAAAATCATCAATATTTCTCGATTTGTTAATGTTTCTAACAACAATTTTTTCTATTTCAACTTCAGGAAAATTTTTCAATGTTTTAAATACTCCGGAACCAACAGTTCCAAGCCCGAAAAGTCCAATTTTAATTTTTTTCATAAATCCTCTTTTATTTTTAATATTTTTATTTTACAATACAGTCAAAATAAGTGCATAATTCATTTGACTGATATTGCGTTTATAATTCAAGGATATTGACATATTTCACTCGGCGAGTGCTACGGAGCCGAAGTTCATTTTGAACCAGCTGAGCTAGATAAATTCTTTAAAATTAAATATAATTTGCCGACATAGCTCAGCTGGTAGAGCAACTCATTCGTAATGAGTAGGTCGAGGGTTCGAGTCCCTCTGTCGGCTTTTAATTTATTAATATTTTAGCCAAGTGTCCATATTTTTTCAAAAAATTTTACAAATACCCCAAAAAATGGTATAATTGAATATCGTTGAGAGCTAATTAATACATTTACTTTACCCCATTAGGGAGTTATTGTGTTCGTTTTTTAGGGAGAATGACAAATGGTTAAATTAAAAAACAAAATTTTAAAAACAATTGGAAATAACAAAGATGTAGAAAATACATTGAATGAGTTATCAGTGTATCAGAATAACATAATCAAAAATTATAACAATCCTGTCTTTAGTAATGAAGATAAGAACAAGTTGTTAAATTTTTATTCAAATATAGAAGATTTAGGAAAATCTTTATACAGATATAATATATTAAAACAAAATAATATAACAAAAGAAGCAGAAATAGAAAAAGGAAATATTGAGAATTTACTTTTGAAAGGATATATAAGTAACAAAAAATATGTTTGGCATAGTGAAATGGGTGAACATACATGTGAAGTTTGTGCAGATTTAGACGGACAAGAATTTGACAGTTATGAAGAAGTACCACAAAGACCACATCCAAACTGCAAATGCACAGTAGAAATTGTTGAATCTGCTAGTGCTAAAGGCGGAGATTCCGAACCATCTAAAGATGATGAACCATGTGATTTAATAGAAGACATAGATACACTGATTGGAGAACTTGAAGAAACACAACAATCAATAAATGCATTAATAGAAGATGCTCAGTCAGATTTGCAAGACCTTGAAAATGATTTGAATAGAGTTCAAAATTTAATAAATGATGCGGATGAAACTTTAATAGCACTTAGTGAAGAATACGGAAAACATCTTCCTGGGTGTGAGAATAATGTTGATAAAGATTATGCATATATGTATGAAAAAAGAGATATATTAGTAAATTTATCAAAAGATATTCAAAATTTATTTTCCCCTTATAGAAATTTTATAGAAACATGTAACATTTTTATATCAAATTATTTAGAACTTTTATATCATGCATATATGCTAAAAGAATTTGAAATGGATAAATATTATCATTCTAAAGCCAATTGTGAAGCTACACAGAAAATGGGAATGTTAGGAAATCTATATGCAACTATATTAAGTGATTCAAAAGAATGGTATGATCAATATACTTATGTTCATACTCATAAAGTTTCTGTCGAAGAAGCAATTGCAGATTCTGAAAGAGATCAAGTTGCTAATAGATTAGGTCGTGAAAGAGGTCGTAAGTATCCTAATTGTGATTGCTCTATTCTTATGAGTGATTTAAAGCCTAAATATAAAAAATAATAAATACTATAACAACGGATTTGTAATAGAAACAAAAAATACAAATAAAATTTCACTTTGAATAATTACTGACATAAAATTAACAAAAATAATTATCCAATCTTTTTTCACTTTATTTTTTGAAAATATTTTAATTATAAAAGTAATAATTTGTAGAATGGTACAAATCGGCAATATAAAAAACATTACCAAATCTATTAATGCAAACGATACTTTTATTTGTATATTTCCATAAAAAATCGCCGTAAATAAACAAAATAGAAATGTACTTGTTATTAAAACGAGCATTACAATAGTAGATATTAAAATAACTTTATCAATTTTGTTTAAATCCAATTCCATCTCTATTAGAGTTTTAAACCATTTTTTAATATTTTTGCATTGTCCATGTGGATATTTTTTAAAAAATTTTTAAGGCGTATTATCTACAAGCATAAAAATACCTATGCCCATTAATATTATGTATCCGGCAATAAGTATAGATATAAAATTCAAAAGGATAATAATATAATCTTTTTTTACTTTATTTCTTACAAAAATTTTTAAAAAGAATGTAATTATTTGCATTAGATAACTTATTAAAAAAATTAATATCGAGAGTATAACTGAAATTAGAAGCAATCCAATAAAAATATTTCCTATTTTATAATGAATAAAAAATAGGGAAAAAAGAAATAAGATAATCGGAACAATAAATGTTCCAAACATAGTTATTATAGATATTAAAAATATTTTATCAATCTTATTTAAATCTAATTTCATATCCATTAATATTTTGAATAAAACTTAAATATTTTTGCATTGTCCATGTGTCCATTTCTTCAAATTACAACAACGGATTTGTCATAAAAACAAAAAATACAAATAAAATTGCACATTGGATAATTATTGATACAAAATTAACGAAAATGATTATCCAATCTTTTTTCACTTTATTTTTTGAAAATATTTTAATTATAAAAGTAATAATTTGTAAGATAATACAAATTGGTAATATAAAAAACGTTACCAAAGTTATTAATCCAAATAATATTTTTAGTAATAATTCATTTCTCTCAAAAGTCATTTCTGTCAAAATACCTAGAAATAAACTTATAATTAAAACTAATATTCCAACGATAGATATTAAAATAACTTTATCAATTTTGTTTAAATCTAACTTCATATCCATTAATATTCTGAATAAAACTTGAATATTTTTGCATTAGCCAACTGACCAAAATTTAATCTGTAATAAAAAATAAATAAGGTGTATGTATAAAAACTGTTCAATCGGAACTTGTAAATAAAAATTTAGCATTATAATATGAAAAAAAAAAGAAGGAGAAAATAATGAAAAAAACACTATTCGTATTATTTGCATTAGTTTTATTAATTGGAAATATTAATTTTGTGCAAGCTGCTGACTTTAAAGTTGGTGTTGTAGATGTTACAAAAGTTGTAGAAGCATCTTCACAAGTTCAAGCTTTAAAAAGAGAACAACAAGCAAAAACTCAAGAATTAAACAATTGGTTAACAAAAGTAAGAGCGGATATTGCAAAACAGAAAACCCAAGCAAATCAAGAAGCACTAGTAAAAAAATATGATGCAGAATTTGTAAAAAAACAAGAAGCAATAGCTAAAGCATATTCAGCAAAATTACAAGCAATAGATAATAGCATCACTGCAACAATTGTCAAAGAAGGAAAAGCTATGGGATACGATATAGTAATTGCCAAAAATGTTGTATTTTATGGTGGAACAGACATCACTGCTGCAATAATGAAAAAAGTAAAATAAGCGGTTTGTGCTATTTTTATTAAATTTATTCCAGTCCATAACGGAGTAAAAAATATTCCGCCCTTAATGGAATGAGTAATCATTATTATTTTTATTATAATTATTCTCGCACATAACCGAGTTTATAATAAATGTAGGTGAGCGATTTTTGGGTAGAGTGAAACTCGTAAGAGCAAATTGCCGTTTTTGAGTGCTAAATTTGTGTTTAGCAAATTGAACGAAAAATAAGGCTTTGCTCACCCCAAAAATCAAGACGAATATCTTCAGGTTGAGGCTTGTCCGAGCTTTTGCGAGTTGCCTCAACTCGAATTGAACCGTACTTTTTATTAATAAACGAGGTTCTGTGCGAATGTTTTATGGAACTTTTGCATCAAAAGTTCCTCCGCCTGAAAGGTTGTTTTGACTATGTTGAAAATAATCTTCGATTATTAGATAGATTCTGAAACAAGTTCAGAATGACATGGTAATTGCG
>CAKVCZ010000024.1 GCA_934726055.1 uncultured Candidatus Melainabacteria bacterium | reverse complement strand
AAATCTCTATTTATAAATCAAAAGGAAATATAGTTAGTGAAAGTGCAGATGGTTATTCGGTTAGTTACGATCAAACTCTAACAGTTGAACAAGAAAATAAGTTATATAGTTTAATAAAAACTTATTTATCGGACTGTAAGTTAGTGGATGGTACACCTTATCTATTTAGGGGTGTTTGATATGTACACTAATTCAGATATAACTATTTATCATTTTGATAAACAAAAACAGTTGTATACAAAACAATATATTCAATTTGTTATGTGGCATAGTACTGCTAGTATAGGAACACATGAAGGGTACGAAAATACAAACAACGTTACAGTGAGAATACCGAAAGCTCAAAATGATTTATCAAGTGTTTTAATCGAAGTTGGCGATATCCTGGTTAAAGGCGACACAAATAAGGATATTACAAAAAAATCTGATTTAAATGGGTTAAAAAACGTATTTACTATAACTTCTGTTGTAGATAACAATGACGGGAGCAGTAATATGCATCACGTTCATATAGTTGGTAAATAATGGCTAAAAGTTATGTAAAAATGTTGCCTTCTGGCACCATTAAAGCCCGATTAGGAATAAATGCTAACGGACCTGTACAACGTTATTTTACACAGCAATGTTATAAATATATGGGTAAATATGTTCCGGGTGGTGTAAGTGGTCATATAAATCAAAGTGCTATTACGGGTCCGGATTATATTGTGTATAGACACCCTGGTTCGCATTATCAGTGGGCTGGGATATTATACGTAGATCCAAAATACAAAAAAGGTGCGTTTTATAGTCCAGATTACGGATATTGGTCCAGACCAGGCGAATCAAAAGAACCTACTGCTCGAAAATTACACTATCATACTGAACTTGGCGGTTCTCATTGGGAAAAAAGGATGTGGACTGCAGAGGGAAATTCTGTGTTGGCTATAACTCAAAAATATATGGAACGAGGTTGTAAGTGATGGATACTAAGAATTTGAAGATTAATAAAGTGAAAGAGTATATTTGCAAAAAAGTATTAAATAGTGAGTGCTTTGTAAATATTGATTTTCTATCTAATAATCCAGATAATTATTCAGTTGATAGAGTACCTGTTGAACCTGTAGTTGAAAATTGGATTATTCCTATTGCTAAATGCAAAGAGGTATATAATTTTAGAAGTCGCATGACCTACGGATTTGATGAAGCTGATAATTTAGCCAATATAGGTTTTTTTGAACAACTTGAAGAAAAAATCAAAAGTAACAATAAATTAAGAATATTACCTGATATTCCAGGTATTGAAAGTATTGAATGCATTAATGTTGGTTCTCTACAAATTAACGAAACACAAACTGCAGTATTTTCAATTCAAATTCAGATAATTTATAGAGAGGATAGATAATTTATGAAAGCAATTGAATTTTCTAAAGACTGTAATTATAGAGGCAAAAGATATGTTAAAGGTTCTATTTTGAAAAAAGTTGATGATTTTGCAAGTGTATGGAGATTGAATGAAAAAGGTTATATTAAAGCATTAACAAAAAAAGAATTTTTAGAGCTTCAAAAAAAGAATAAAACAAAAGAGGAGGCGTAATTTATGGATTATGAAAAACTAACAAGAGATCAGTTTGCGTTTTATTTAGATGTGACACCAACTGAAACTACTCCAACTTGGAAACTACTTGGATTTGGTATTACAGAAGGGCAAATAAGCTATAATCCTCAAATAAGTACAGAAAAATGGATTATAAACAAAAGCGCTACCAGTGAACACGAAAGTAATCAGAAGCAGATGGATTTAACCCAAAAATGTTACAAAGGTGAGCCATGTTTTGAATATATGAATACTTTACGTGATAAAACCGGTAATAAAGTTAAAGGACACATTTTAGAAGTAGATATATGGAATGGCAAAGAAGTTGATTCTGTTATGACATATCCAACAAAAATGAGCAATTGCATAACTCCGGTATCTACCTTTTTAGGAGAAAATGCTGAAATAGGTTATTCAATTTACTTCAACGGAGATCCACAAGAAGGTACTAGCGTAATTACTTCTGGAGCACCTGTATTTACACCGGATGCAGCATAAAACAACACAGGGCTAGGAGAGTTTTCTTCTAGCCTGTTTTTTATTATAGAAAGAGGGAATAGAAACTATGACAGATTTCATTCAATTAAAAAAAGATACGATTATTCGCATTGGAATTAAAGACTACGATGGAAAAGAAACAGGGGAACATTTGGAATTTGATTTGGAGGATATTGAATTGCCTTTAAAATATCAAGAATGTGAAGAAAAGCACAGAAAAAATATTCAATATTTAAAGATGCAATTTGCAATCATTGATAAAAAACAAGATAAAAAAGGAAAAAAATTACTAAGTGCTAATGAAGAGGAAAAAATAAAAGTTGTTAGTGAATTTTACAGAAGAGAAATAGAAGCTTTAGATCTATTTATTGGTACAGGTGGTACAAACAAACTTCTTAATGGAAGAAAACCTTACTATTCAATGTATGATGATATCAATGAAATGTTAAGACCTATTATGCCAATAATTGAAAAGGGATTCGGTAATATCGAAGAAAAAATAAAAAATAAATATAAAAATGTTAATAAAGAAAGTAATGTTCTCAAATAATGAACAATCCTGAATTCGTTGAAATTGATAACAAAAAATATAAAATAAATACAGATTATCGAATTGCTTTAAAGTGTGATGAAGTAGCAAGGGATACTACCATAGGTGATTATGAAAGAAGTTTAGCTATTATTTATCTTTTATACGGAGATGCAGGAATAATGGATAAAAAAAATTATGCTGAATTATTGAGGTTAGCAACAAAGTTTTTATCTTGCAATCAAGAAGAAATTAATGAGCACGAAGAAATAGACATGGATTTTAGTCAAGATATAGGATTTATAAAAGCAAGTTTTAAATCAGACTATGGAATTATTTTGGATAAAGAAAACATGCATTGGTGGGACTTTTATATGTATTTAAATGGTCTTACAGAAAATTGCGTGTTAAATCGAGTTAGGGAATTAAGAACATATGACACTTCAACAGTAAAAGATGATAAGGAAAGAGCAAAAATTCAAAAAGCACAGAAAAGAGTTGCGTTAAAAAAGAAAAAAGTAGATATCTTATCTGAAAAACAGCGAAAGAGTGTTAGTACTTTCTATGAATTAACAGGCATAGAAAGGTGATGATTAAATGAAATATGATGGCTGGTTAAAAATAGGAACCAAATTAGAAACAAAAGATTTTGAAGCACAAATAGATTATATTGAATCTCAAATGAAAGAAATAGAGTATAAACTTAAGCAAGCGGATATGGGTTTTGAAGTTGGGGATACAATTAAACTAGAAGCACAGTACGAAAAATTAAACAATCAATTAGGTAAATTAAAACAACAGCAAATGGATTTAAACAGGGCGGATTTAACTAATTTAGAAAAGCAAATTAAAAATGCAAGTAAAGAAACTTCTAATATTATTAATAAAATTGGCAAGTGGGCATTAGGAGTATTTGCTATTCAAAGCGCTTATGGATTTGTAAGAAAAATGATTTCTACGGTATCACAGTATAATGAGAAGATAGCAAAAGATATTGAATATATGCAATTTGCAATAGCAAGTGGTCTACAGCCTATTATCGAAAAAATCGTTTCTTGGGTATATAAATTACTTCAATATGTAAACTATATAGCTAATGCGTGGTTTGGTGTCAATTTATTTGCAAATGCTAGTGCAGATGCTATGAATAAATCGGCAAAAAGTGCTAAAGATATGAAAAAGTCACTTGCTGGCTTTGATGAAATGAATATTGCTAGTTCCTCAAATTCTACCACGACCAGTTCGCCTAGTATGGATTTAAGTTCTATACAGAGAAATGTACCCGAATGGATTAAATGGATTGGAAATAATAAAGAACTAGTAATATCTGCTTTAAGTGGCATTGCAATTGGATTGTTAGCCGTTAAACTTGGATTAGATGGCATCATTGGATTGGGAATAGGCTTAATAGTTGCTGGTCTTGTTCTGGCAATACAAGGAATTGTAAATTTTATTAAAGATCCTAGCTGGGAAAACTTTTTAACTATATTACAGGGAATCGCTTTAGTTGTTGCCGGAATTGCGGTATTGATGGGTGGTTGGATTGTTGCACTGGTAGCGTTAGGTGTAGCTATAGTTGCTTATGTTATTCAAAACTGGGACAAAGTAAAAGAAATATTAAGTGTGGTTGGTCAATGGATATATGATAATGTAATATTGCCTATTTGGAACTTTATACAAGGATTATGGGATACTGTAGTAACAAGCGTTAAAAATTTCATAAATATAGTTGGTGCTATATTTACAACTATAACTAATTTAATAACTAACCCATTTGTAGTAGCGAAAGATACTATTTTAGAAATATTTAATGGTATAAAAACATTCTTTAAGGGTTTTGCACAAGTTATTAAGTCATTATTCAATGGTGATATCAAAGGTGTATTAAATGGTTTTAAAACTATGTTTAAAGGAATTATGGATAGTTTATGGTCTATTGCTAAGGCACCAATAAATTTAATTATAGGCGGCTTAAATGCTTTGATTAAAGGAATTAATAAAATTAGTTTTGACGCTCCAGATTGGGTACCAGTTATAGGCGGTAAGAAATGGGGTTTCAATATAAAAGAAATACCTAAGTTGAAATCTGGTGGTATTGTCAACTTGCCAGGAAAGGGTATTCCAATTGGCGTAGGAAGGGCTATTGGTGGCGAATCAGGGCAAGAAGGAGTATTACCGTTAACCGATTCACAGGCTATGGAAGAATTAGGATATCAAATTGGCAAAAATGTTGTTATAAATCTAACTAATGTAACTCAATTAGATGGAAGAACAATTGAGAGAAAACAAAGTAAAGTAAGAGCAAATGCAGACTTTGCTATGAATAGATAGGATGTGATAATACTATGTATATAGATAAAGACAGTTTGATAGTAAATGACCTTAATTTGGGGTCTTTTATTTTGGAAGCAAAATATGGATATCATAAACTTTGGAGTGAAGACAGTGGGAGAAACCTTGCTGGAACACAAAGTGGAACCTTAATAGGGATATTTCCAAAAATAACAGTACAATTCAAAAAACTTTCAAGAGAAGAATTAGAACAGATAGCATCTATACTAGATAGTGCTACACAAAGTGTTACATATTATGATCCTAACAAAAAGAAAAAAATAACAATGTCTACCTATACAGGAGATTGGGAACTTGTTAATCGTGGGATATTACAAAATCAAGGATTCAGTTGTGCTTTTATTTCAAGAAAGAAGAGATCATAATGAAAATACATAAACAAACATATAAAGAACAAATAAAAGAGTTAGGAAGAGAAATAGATAGCAGAATAATTTTTGGTGAAACTGTAATAACTAGCGAAGAACTATTTTCTATTTCTCCTGTAACAAACGCAGATTTATTAAAATCTGTTATGAAACAATTAAATTTTGAAAGTTCTATACAAGTTCCTCAATATACTGTTATAAAATATCAATTTGGATTAAAAATTAATGATTCTTATGAGTATATAGATTTTGGTAATTATATAGTTTATTCTAGTGAATATAACGAAGATACATCAACTTATGAGCATACTTGTTATGATAGTATGCTTTTTTCTATGAAAGATTACACGACACTGAAATCCGTAAGCATATTAGGTAAAACATTTCCAATGAGTGTACGAGATTATTTAACTTGTTTATGTACAGATATAGGATTGGTGTTTAAAAATTCTAATGATATATTTGCAAACTATGATAAAATAATTTCAAGTGATTTATATGCTAATTTGGGCTATACATATAGGGATATATTTGATGAGCTTTCACAAGTAACCGCAAGCAATATTTGTATTGATTCTAATGATATGCTAGAGGTTAGATATATTAATGATACTAACGATATTATTGATGATGAATATTTAAAAGATATAAATGTAAAGTTTGGTGAAAAATATGGACCTATTAATTCTGTTGTATTAAGTAGAAGTTCAGAAAGTGATAATGTTTATTTGCAAGATGAGCAAAGTGTTACTACTAATGGATTGTGTGAGATAAAAATATCCGATAATCAAATCATGAATAATAATGATAGAAGTGATTATTTACCCGATATTTTATCAACATTAAATGGATTAGAATATTATTTAAATGATTTTACTTCTACGGGTATTATGTATTACGAATTATGTGATAAATATAATGTTAAAATAGGCGAGAACACATATAGTTGTGTTCTTTTTAATGATGAACCAAAAATCACTCAGGGATTAGTGGAAAATATATATACAGAAAGACCAAAAGAAAGTGTTACTGATTATACAAAGGCAGATAAGACAGATAGAAAAATTAATCGAACTACTTTAATAGTTGATAAACAAAATCAAAAAATTCAAAGTGTAATAGAACAAACTAATGAGCAAAATCAAAAAATTGCACAAGTGAGTCAAACAGTAGCAGAATTAAATTCAAAAATAGGTGATATAGCAGATATTACTGCGTCTGTTGAGGATAATGATGCACAAGTAGAGCTTAGCAATATAAATCAGAGCGAACCAATCAAGATAGTAATAAGACCGATTTCAGAAAATATTTCTTATTTGTATCCCAATATGAATTTATTTCCAAGTGAAAATTTGTTTTCAAAAATTAGAACAATTAGATTTAATAATATTACAACTAATGAATTTTTTGATTATGAACTTCCCGAAGATTTACTTTATTATGATGCAGATACTTATGATGAATTTATATTAGATTATGATGAACATAGTTGTATCATCAATAAAAAAGTTGGTTATAACGCAGATGGAACAACTTATGCATTAGAAACTCCAACAACAAATAGTTATGATTATCCTTTGATTGAACTGTCAAGTGGTGATTACACCATTTCTGTTTTAGGGTATCAAAGTGCCTATATTTTTGCGAGACTTATGACTCAAAATATTTATACTACGCAATTTTACACAAAATCGGAGACTAATAGTGCAATATCACAAAGTGCTAATTCTATAAGTTCTGAAATTGATCAAAAATTATCTAATTATAGTGACACTACCGAAATGAATAATAAAATTACACAAGAAATTAATAAGTCTGAAAATAAAATAAACATAGAGGTATCAAAAAAAGTGAACAATACAGAGTATACAAAAGCAAATATTATAGCTAAAATTAACGATAACACCTCTGAAGCTCAAATAAACGCTGATGTTGTAAATTTAACTGCTAATGATATATTGAATTTAATTGCTGGCAATGCTATTAATCTTACAAGTAAAAATATAACAATTTTAAGCGATAATTTTAAAGTTGATAAGAATGGAAATTTAGAATGCTCAAATGCTACAGCTAAAGATTTGACAATAAATAATGGAAATATTAATTTAAGTGGAACATCGTCTCAAACAAAAATGAAGATAAGTAGAAGCGATGATGCTAATGTTTATACAGAATACAGGGCAAATACTATTCGAATGATTGTAGATGACATAGTGAGTGCAACGCTTACAAGCCTAAAAGGTTTGTATCCAACGTTGCAATTATATGATGGTGTTGATACTACCTCTGTTTCTTCATACGGTATAACGACTCCAAAATTAACTCAAACATCTTTAGCTGAAAATAAGAAAAATTTTGAGAAATATAAAAATGCTTTAAATGAACTAAAAAAGATAGACATTTACAAATATAATTTAAAAAGTGAAAATGATAGTCATAAAAAACACTTAGGATTTGTCATTGGCAAAGATTACAATTATTCACACGAGATAACATCAACAGATGATAACGGTAAAGAAATAGGCGTTGACAATTATTCTATGGCATCATTATGTTTACAAGCGATTAAAGAACAACAGGTTCAAATCGAGTTATTAACTAAAGAAATAAAGAGATTAAAAAAGGAAGTGAAATTAAATGAAAAAGATAACATTTAAGAATTTGCCAGACAAAACAACACCAATAAGCGCAAATAATCTAAATCAACTACAGAATAACGTAGATGAAGCGATATTAAACCCAGTAGTGGAAAGTATAGAGTGTAAGAATATAGCACCTAATCTAATGATTGGTGATATAACAAATTTTGCTACTGGCAGTATTCCAGTTTTTAGTGCTAGTACAACAAGAATGACTTTTCAACAAATTTTTATAGATATTTCTAATCATACAAATTTAATTGCTAGTATAAATTCTAGTTTTAAACTTTGTGTAATATTGTGTGACAGTGCTAATAAAGTAACACGTTCAACAGATTACGTTGCATCTTATTCATTCACAAGAGCAAATACTGAAAAATATTTGTATATAAAAGTTAAGAAGGATGATAACAGTGAAATAACTTCTGACGATTTATCGAGCGTTCAATTGCAAATCGAAAAGGGAAGCACAGCTACTTCATACACTCCATTTAAAAAATATGGCTACAATAGCCAAGAAAGCATGGGAAGTATAGTTGTAGATGATATTAGAAGTAAGAATTTACTAGACGAAAATGGTGTTATTGTTGAAGGCTCTGTAGGATTTCCTGTCTATGTAGAGGCTGGGAAGACATATACAATTAGTAGTAACTTGCCCATTTACTGGTTCAAAATATCAGACAACAGAGATAGTTCAGGAAAAGGCGCTGAATGGTTAGCGGCAGATGGATATACAGAATATACATTTACTTGCACAAAAAGTTATCCTTACGTTTTTATTGGAATCAACAAAGATAATCCATACAATTTACCTACAAATTTAGAAGGCTATGCTAACTATGAATTTCAAATAGAAGATGGTCCTACTGCTACAAATCATAGTAAATATAAAAGAATAGTTAATGTAGAAACAGGCTGGCATGATATTGCGTTTAAGAATACTTATAGCAATTATGATACGAGTTTATATGATGCGTTTCAGTATAGAAAAATAAATAATCAAGTTTTCTTACGTGGAATGATAAAAAATACTTCCGTGCCAACTTACGTTGACCAAGCTATTGCTGGTACTCTACCAGAAGGTGTACGTCCAAAAAATAATATTTATTTTTTAGGAGATGAAGTTCATAAACCAGTTGAATGTAGTATTACACCATCTGGCGATATACGTTTATTTAATACTGCAGTTGATAAGTGGGTTAGTATAACGGGAATAAATTTTTTTGTTGATTAGAGGTGTAGTATGAATGATATAACAAAAACAAAAAAAATAATAGAAAGAATAAATACTTTCAAATATTTTGCTGGCATTTTAATTGCTTTAATTTCATTCACTTGGGGATTTGCAATATCATGTTATAAATTTAACGAGAACTTAAAAGTAATACAAAAAGCAACGTTAAGAAATACTATTTGGAACGAAAGTATTCCTATGCATGACAGGCTAGAAAGTTGCGACAGTTATCTTGCTTTAGGCTATAATTCAGAAACAAAAAAGTACTGTAATAAATTATTAGATATGTAAGAAAGAAGGAATAAATATGTTAGAAACAATAATTTCAAATATAGATTTCAGTTCTATTATCTTAACTGCTTTGACGGCTATTTTAGGTTGGTTAGGAGCGACAATCAAGAAAGTATATAATGAAAAAGTTACAAATGAAACTATCAGAAGTATAATTAGTGATTGTGTTAATTATGTAGAACAAAAATCTAAAAATGAAGAAATAAAAAATAAATACGAAATGGCTAAAGATAAAGCTGTAAATATTTTAAACTCTAAAGGCATTCAAGTTAGTGAAGATGAAATAGATTTACTTATTGAAAGTTTTGTTAGCAGTTTAAAAAAAGAGGTGAAATAATGGAAGATAACAAAGAAATAATTATAGAAGAAACAGAATTACAATTATCAAATGGAAAAGGTGAGGAAAATGAGTAAATCAAGTTTAATAGATATAACAGTACCAGCAAGTACAAATAACTTCACTAAAGGTCGCTCTGGACGTAAAATAGAGATGATTACTATACATCATATGGCAGGCGTATTGACTGCTAAAAGATGTGGCGAATTATTTCAAAATCCTAACCGTAAAGCCTCTTCAAATTACGGAATTGGTTACGACGGTAAAATAGGTTTATACGTAGATGAAGAAAACACTTCTTGGGCTAATTCCAATTGGGATGCAAACTGTAAGTCGGTTACCATCGAAACATCTAACGATAAAACTGGTAGTGATTGGCACGTAGGAGATGTTACATTAAATAGTCTTATCAAACTAGTTGCTGATATAGCAAAAAGAAATAATTTAGGTAAATTGGTAAAAGGTAAAAACTTAACATGGCACCAAATGTACGCTAAAACTGCTTGCCCAGGACCTTATTTACTATCTAAATTAGATTATATAGTAGATGAAGCAAATAAAATTAATGAACAAGTAGAACCAGTATCAGATTTAAAAATAGAAAAGATAGATAAGAAAAAAATTAAACTTAATAAAGATGCTAATCTTTGGAATTTAGATTTCATAGAATGGAAAGATGCTAAATCGGTTGAAAATTATGGAGAAGGCACAGTTATAGAGAATATTGTAGCAATTGCTACTAATGATTTAGGTGGCAAGTACTACATGACTGAATATTCTTATAACAATAATATTCATAATGGATTTAACGTAGTAGACTGTGAAGATGTAATTGATATAGTTACATACACAGTAAAAAAGAATGATAATCTTTCTACAATAGCATCTAAAAATAATACTACTGTAAAAGCGTTAGTAGACTTAAATGCTAGTAAATATCCAAGTTTATTAAAAAATCCAAATCTTATTTATAAGGGCTGGGTATTAAGAATTAAATAATATTAAAAAGACCGGTCTTATTGGCTGGGCTTTTTGGTCTTGTTTTGGTCTTGTTTTAGTTCAAAACTATTGATTTTTATGCTAAAAAAGTTTGAACGATTTTGATATTTTTATACTGATTTACTGTTGAAAATAAAGAGAAAACGTTGGAATACAAGACCTTTTGCAAATTGATAAGGTTCGACCCCCTCTCTCGCTACCAAATATTGTTATATATCAAAAAAGCCTTTGTT
>CAKVCZ010000023.1 GCA_934726055.1 uncultured Candidatus Melainabacteria bacterium | reverse complement strand
AAATAATGTTTTAGATCAAGCAATAACACAGGCAGCTCAAACAGCAAGTGAAGCAAAAGCTAAAAATGAAGCAACATATAAGCCACAAGTTGATGAATTGGAAGCTCAAAAACAAGCTCAAATTGAAGAACGTAAAAATGATGATGTGTCAAAAATGTTAACAGCAAAACAACAAGCATTAAACATTAATCGTGATTTAGCGCAAGATACAATTGACGGAAGTTCAAAAGGTCTTTATAGAACAATTGTTGATGGTATTGGTGATTATAGCGAAGAAGGTTCAGAAAAAGTTTCAAATACATATGAATCAGCAAATAAGAAATTAAAGGGTATCATAGACCGTTATCAACAACAAGGTATTGAACCTACTCAAGAAGAATTGGATTCTCTAGGTATCGAAAGTAAAGAGTTTAAAGCGGCAGTTAGCAAAACTAAAAAAGATATAGATGCACCTGCAAGATATGTAAAAATTGGTGCTGAAGTTACAGCTGGCGTTGTTGCAGGAACAGCATGTACTGTTGTGAGCGGTGGTGCTTGTGCTCCGGTTGCAGCAATGGGATTGTCTGCGGGTATATCTGTTCTTTCCGATACAGTTGGTGATGGAAAAGGTAGTGAAGACATAATGGATATAGCAGGAAATGCAGCATTTAGTGCAATAACTACAAAGGGTTCTTCAAATTCAGATGAAGTAGTATCTGGTTTTGGGGATGCTGTTAAAGGTTCTTTAAATGATGCTGTTAAGCATGATGCCCCTATTACAATAGCATCGAATAATACAGATCGTATCAATCTTAATTTGCCACCAAAATTACTTCAAAACATAGCTGAATCTACTATGGGAACTGCAAAATATTGGGAACCATTTGAAGATTTTGATGGAAATAAGTATCATAGAGTAATGACAGCATCAGGTCATGATTATTATGACGAAAATCATAACCGCATAACCGACAGAAAGAAAATCGTAGAATTAACCTTATTGCATGCAAGTAATGTTCAAAGCGTAAGTACAGAAGGAGTTTTTTACGGCAACAAGTCTGAATTTGAAACTCCTAAAGGAAAAGTTGATATTACGGGTACCGGAAAAGGTCAAGAATATGAATATTATTTCTACAAGGGACGAGCTTATATCAAACATCCTCACAATGATAAGATAGCAATACCTTTGGATATAATAGCTCCTGAATTAAAAATCGGAAATTATAAATAAAAATAACAAAAGTCGAAAAAAGCCACATCTGTCATAGTGTGGCTTTCTGTTTATCATTAATATCTTTCTATTTTAGAGTAACTCCTGCTTTTAGTGCTGTCTTGTTTAAGTTTGATGTTAATTTTGCTATATTTTTAGTTTCATTTAAAACTCTTTTTTGACTTGTTATAAGATTTGCAATATCATCTCTTAATATTATTGTAGCAACAGGGTCATTTTTAGCATTTTTTAGTAATTCTTTTGTTTGTTCAAAAACTTGAGTATAAGATGTTTTAACTGTTTCTAAATTGTTTAAATCTTTTTTGATAGCTGCCTTTTGACTTGTAGTTAAATTTGTTAATTTAGTTTTTGCATTTGTTGTGTTTAGATATTTGTTTAACTTATTTGTTGCATAGTCTGTAACATCAAAATTTATAACTGATTTAAGGGT
The DNA here is from genome assembly GCA_934726055.1 of uncultured Candidatus Melainabacteria bacterium. GTDB lineage: Bacteria > Cyanobacteriota > Vampirovibrionia > Gastranaerophilales > Gastranaerophilaceae > UBA6984. Next base: position 13,821 of record CAKVCZ010000023.1, on the reverse strand, counting down.
TGATTCTCCGCTTAGAACTTGCATTTCTTGTTTATATACGTTAACCTGTTCTGCCGGAAGTAAGTTTACTATTAAATTATCAATATTTGCTCTATGTGTTGTTGTAATTGAATTCAATTTTCTTTGAATAGAATTTAGTTGAGTTCTCATTGTTGCTATGTTTGCTTTTACAGTTGCTGAACTGCTTACGGTATTTGTTTGAACGGAATCTGCGTAGGCATTACTTGAAAATAATGATACAACTAAAAATAATGTAGTTAATAATTTTTTATTCATTTATTATTCTCCTTATTTAATTTATTCTTCAACATGATTATATCATTGAGTTGCTGTTTGTAAAATATTATGTAAATTAAAATTAAATATTGTTAAAAATTCTGTAAATCTTTGCTTAATAAGTTATTTTGGACATATAATGTTTATATGGTATTAGCTGTAATTTTATTATTAATAGTAGTTTTAACGATTGCGATATTATTGTTTTTAAGCAATAAGAATTTAAAATATTATTGCATTGGTATTTTTGTGTTGACAATTCTTGTTACGGTTGGAATTTGCTTTAAAATACCAAAAATGCATAATCCGTTGTCTTTTCAAGTCGTTGATTATTTAATAAAATTTGAAAATACGGGTGATGTAACTATTACGAAGCAGACTACATCTACAAAATATGAAAGAAGTGGAGAAATTAATAAATGAAGAAATTTTTAGCGTTTATTATTTGTGCTTTTTACTTATTATCAAATCAAGTTTGTTTTGCTGTAAGTAATTTATATTTTGTCAAAAATGCAAATGTAAATACTGTAAGAGCCCTTGTTGAAAATGGTTTTTCATCAGAAAAAACGTATATATTGCAGAAGAAAAATCCTTATTTAGCTTATTCAGCAAAAAATAGTTCGGATTATGTGGTTGTTATTTTGCAGCAAAGCAGTGCTAATTTGTTTTATTATTTTCAATCTACAAGTGATAAAAAAATTGACAATGCAATAAAAAAACTGTTAAAAAAACAAGGTTTAGTTTTTGAGCAATCTCAAAATACGAATTATCTTTCTACATTTAGCAAACAAGCAGAAAAAGTTTTAACAAACAAAGCAAATGTGTATGATTTTACTCAAAATAATCAGCCGGCAACAGTTAATCAAAGCAAAACTTCTCAGACCCAAAAAGAGGAGAATAATGTACTAAAAGGTTATGTCGGTCAGATATCAAAGGGTACAATATTTAATACATATCTAAAAACACCTTTAAATACGGCAACTGCATCGGTTGGGGATGAAGTTGTTGCTGTATTAACCGAAGATTGGGTGTATAAGAGCAGACTTGTTGCTCCTCAAGGAAGTCTTGTTAAAGGACATTTATCAAAAGCAAGACACGCAGCATACGGTTCTCGCAACGGTAGAGTTGTAATTGATTTTGAGAGTGTAACTACTGATGATGGTAATGTTTATAGAATTTCAACAGAAAAAATTGACTTTTCAATAACTAATGAAGGCAAAATAAAAAGAACAGTTTCCGGTGTTGCAAAAGGTGCAGTGATAGGTGTTGTTGGAGCATTAATAGTTGCAGCTATTTCAAGTGCAACAGGTTCGGATGTCAATTGGGGTAAATCCATGGCAATAGGAGCAGGTGTTGGTGCAGGTACAGCTGCTGCCAGTGCTGCAATTGAAAGAGGTGTAGATGCAGAAATTCCTGTATTTACTGAATTAGAAGTCAAGTTGGTAAAACCTTTAAATGTTACATTATATTAGCGAGGGAAAATAATGAATAAAAGATTAGTTATCATAGGTATTTTATTTTTAGCAATTTGTGTAATTGCAAAATTATTGTACGTAATATGTAAAAATATAAAGGTTGATGATTTTCATAAAGCTGCAATAGTTTTTGTAGTGGATTCTTCTGCATCAAATCAAAAAATGTTACCGTCAGAGATAAAATATTTAAAATCTTTATGTTCAATTCTTGATCCTGAAGACGAAATAAAAATTTTAAAAGTTTCTCAATCTTCATACTTAATTTATGAAGGTGCTCCAAGTGATGCATCAGGAATAACAAAGGCATTGGAAGCTTTTACGAAGTATGATGAAAAAGATTACGGTACTGCGTATGGATTAGGTATTAAAAAAGCATTTGAGCATTGCATTGCAATGAAAAAAGAAGGATATGTTCCATCTGTTGTTGTAATAGGTGATTTAGAAAATGAGGGTGCTGTTGAAAACCAAATCAATTGGGAAACATTGCCTGAAAATGTTAAATCTGTTCAAAAATATATTCCGGAAATATCAATGATGTTTGCGTATGCACACCCTGAAAAATTAGATTTAGTTAAAACTAAGTTAGGTCCTGTTTTAGGAGAGAAGAAATTAGTTGTTGCAAATGAACAAAACGCACAAAAAGCACAAAGAAGATTTTTAGATGCAATCGGAAGGTAGGAAAATAATGGCATTTACTATAAGTACAAAAAATAAAGAAAAAACATTTAGTGATAAAGAATTGGTCAATATTTGTTCAAAAGACGGTTTTGACTTTAAGTTAGATGTTGATTTTGACTGTATGTTAGCTGTTCAATATGATGCAAATACAAACAAATGTACAGTTTTAAATCAATTTAATAATGACCGATTCTTGTTCAAAGGAAAAGTTGTTCCTGCAAAATTGGAAGTTGACAAGGTTTGTAAAATAATGATTGATGGCACTGATGATTATATTACAATTAAAACAATAGGATCTTCATTGAATACAAAACTTGCGGAAGAAAATCTAACAGAATCCGATTTGAGAGATTTGTATGGTGAAGATGTTAATGTAAATGCAAGATTAAAGATAGAAAAAAGAAAAGCTGAATTAGAGCAAGTTAGAATTGCTATTACAAAAGATACAGATAATGAAATTAATGATTTAAAACATAAACTATCAATGAACTCAAAATCCGGAGTGGTTTTGCATATAGCACTGCTTATTATGTCTTTGGTTTCTTCTTTTGGTGTATCTAATTATTTAACTGGTTTGCCGTTAGAAGATGCTCAAAATATAATTCAAATGCCAACAAACTTAAAGTTGTTGATTATGTATATGATTATAATTTATGGTATTGGATTAACTTTAAAGCAAGGAGTATTTTTGTTTTTACAAAATAAATCCGGTGAAGATTCAGTTACTTCACGTATTGCAGAAAAATTTATGATTGCTCTATCTGCAATATTTTTTGTTTCTGTATATTTGATAAATGTTTTATATTATCTAAATGCTGATTCAATGCAAATTTTTGCAGTTTTAATATCTTTATTTTTTGTAGGTACAGCTGCAACGTTAGCTCTTGCTTGCGGATATTTTAAACATAATAGTGTGGAATTATCGGAAAATTTGGACAAAGTTGAATACAGAGAAGATTTTGAAACTGTTGTTAAAGAGTATCAACAGTGGATTGTAAGATATGCAAATAACTTGAGTAAAAATAAATTAAATAAAATAAAAGACAAAATCTTTATATTGCAATTAAAATCTGTCGGAGAAATAACGCTGGGTATTTTAACAGCACCTGTTCTTGCTTATGGTGTATCAAATACCTTGGCAATGTGTTTCCCAGAAGCAGCAGGATGGATAAGAATTTCCGGCATGAGATTTAGTCCTGTATTTTTAGTTTTAGCTTCAATTATGATAATATTTGCATTTTTTGCATTTGTAAATGCGTTTACTTGCAACAAAAAAATTCAATCATCGAACATATTGCGTAAAGATGGTTTTAGTAACTTTATGCAACATGGTGTTGAATTTTTAGGTATGGAAGGTATAAGAAAATTAAATATAGAAATGCGTCAGTCTTTCACAATAGGTTTGGCAATTATTTTTATTGAGTTTACGATGAATGTGTCATATTTTATGCAAGAAATGGGTGAAGATTTGAGCGGGATGCTAAAAAGTTGCTTAGCAGCACTTGTTCCGACAGCAATTTTGATTGCGGAAACATATATGTTGAGTTCAACAAGATTTGAAAATTCTGCTTGTGATGAATTACTTGCTAAAACAGATAGAGAATAATGAATTATAAAGCTTTTTTAACTACATTATTAATAGTTCTCGTTGTAGCAACTTTGTTTATGTGTGTAACAAAACCAAAGTTGCACCATAAAGTGTTGGTATATAATTCTGATTATGTTATCGTTGAGCCTGATGTAAAAACTGAAAAAACAGAAATTTTACCAGTAAAACAGGTAGAAATATCAAAAAAAGAATTAAAAAATACTGATGTAAAAAATGCAGAGAAAGTTCCAACAACACAATCTGTAAAAGTGTTGAATAATGTTTCAAAAGTTGTAAAAACAGAACCGAAAGTTGAAAATTCAAAATCAATACAAAAAGTTGAATCAAAAACAAATGTTGAACCAAAAATTATAAAAAATAATAATTCAAATGTTAAAAAAATAGAAAAGGTTGTTCCTCAAACAAAAACTATAACTCAAAACCAAGAAGAAATTGAATGGAACAAGTGGCGTTCAAATTTACAAAATCAGATAATGTCAGATGTAGATTTGACAGATGTTCCGCAGGGAGTTGCTTTTAAATTTACATTTGATGTTGATAAATATGGCAAAGTGTCAAATGTAAAAACTTGGTCAACAACACCATCATATACTCCTCATGCAATTCAATATATTGCACCGGTAATAAAGGGGTATCAAGGTCGTTCAATTTTGAATTTTCCGTCAGGTTCAAATCGAACAGTTGTACATTTTGATGGAGGTATAAAAATTTCTAATTATGAAAGATACAGTACCCCTCAGGATTACAATGATACGGAAAGAGTTATAAAATAAGGATAAAAGAATGTACAGATGCACAGAATGTAATGCAGAATATGAAACAAAACCTCAATATTGTGATTGCGGAAATGATATATTTGAAGAAATTAAGGTGAGTGAAAAAGAAGTTTCTTCACTAAATTCAGAAATTAATCAATCTCAGCCAAAAGGACATGTTATAGAAGAAAAAGAGGTTGAAATTAAGAACAAAAGAGATGAAGAAAAAGTTAGAAAACCAATTGATAAAAAGTTGTTGTTATCGTTGATTTTTTGTATTTTTTGTATGTTACTTGGACTTTATATTTTATTATTTGTTGGTAACATTTCTGAAGATAAAAGTAATAATCTTGATAAACCAGTAAAAAATGATAATCAAGGTATAGTTCATATTCCGTCAATAAATAGTTTGTGGGATGATACTCCGGCAAAAAAAGTTGTTGAAATTAAATCAGAACAAGTTAAAATACCTGAAAACATTGAAGAAAAAGTGTTAAAAACTCCGCAAAGCAAAATTGATAGTGAGAAAAAAACAATTGTTAAATTGAATAAAAGTGTTTCAAAGCCGGGTGAACAAAGTAAAAATACCCAAGTTCAGAACAGTGGTAGTGTTGTAAAAACAGTGCCTGCATCAAATAATAAAACAGGATCAAGTGTATCTCAAAGTTCACCAAAACCTGGTCAAACGCAGAATAAGCCAGTTCAGACAACACAGCCACAAACTCAAAATACACAGAAAAAAACTGTGGCAAATTCTGCAAGTTTGCAGGAGGTTTCTGACTACAAAGTGAAATTAAGGAATCATATAGCGAGAAAGATAAATTTTGCGAACGTAGTTGGGGATGGAACTTGTGTATTTACATTTAAAGTCAACGAACAAGGTGCACTAATTGAAAAGAAATTTGTAAGTACAACAAATCCATCATTAAGTGATGAAGTTTATGAAGCCTTATTGAATGTAAATTCATATACAACACCACCAAACGGATATAAACCTACAATATTAAGATTGAGTGTAAAAATGTATAATAGCAACTTTGAAGTTTCTCTAAATTAAACAAATAGCAAAACATTGTCAATAAAAGTTACAAGTTGTAAATATGAATATTACAAACTCTAGTCTTTGTAATATTCATATTTATTTGTTTTAGTTTGTGTTTGAGTTGGAGTAGAATTCATAGATTCAACCATAACTGTTGAGAAATTTGAAAGGTCGTTCACTTTGTAAACTTTGCCACCCGTTGTTTTTGCAAGGCAACTAAGTCCGTTACTGAACCAGCCGTTAACTAAAACTACATCTATATGAACATCTTTTCGTTTACTCATGAGAGTTTTTGCAAATGCACAAGGATCTCCTCCGCAATTTTCTCCGCCATCCGTGATTAAAACGATTTTTTTAGGTGTTGTGGTATCAAGTTTTGCAAAATCTTGATATATTGCTCTATCAAGTCCATAAACAAGCGGTGTTGAACCTCCGACAGAAACAGAATTCATCCCGCTAAGTATCATATTGGAGTTCGCTTGAATTATTGGTGCAACTTGATTTGTAGCAGAACAATATCCGCTAACTGTGCCTAGACATTTATCGTGTCCTGTTACAACTTTGTATTTACCGTTTTGTTTAACGACTCTCTTTACTTCTGCTAAAGTATTGTTGTTATTAGGATTAAGTCCGTTGTTATCGTGTCCGAATACTCTAAATCCTACATAAGTTGTTTTCGGGATTTGGTTTATGATTGTTCTCATTGCACTTTTTGCAACTTCAATACAGTTAACCATACTTCCCGAGTAGTCCATAACAAGTTCAATGTATGGAACTTGTGTTTTGTTTACTATATTTGAAGATGTGTAGTTTTGTGCATCATAAACTGAATATGGATTTGTTTGAATTGGTGTTGATGTTTGGCTTGGAGAAACAACTTTTCCGTTAGTTTTTACAACACCTGAGGTGTTAACCTTGTATTTTGCTGCAAATGCAGTACAGGTTGAAATCATTAGTGTTATAAGACATATAGTGATTATTTTTTTCATACAAACCCTTTCTGTTTTTTTATTATATTCTACCATAAATTTTGTGCTAAAATAAAATTGTGAGGTGTGTATGATTATATTTTTTATTGCATTAATTCTTTTAATTTGTGGATATTTATTTTATTCAAAGTTTGTTGAAAATGTTTTTGGAATAGACGAAAATCGTCGCACTCCTGCTATAAAATACAACGATGGTGTTGATTTTGTACCAATGCCGATTTGGAGAGTATTTTTAATTCAGTTTTTGAATATTGCAGGGTTAGGGCCTGTTTTTGGGGCAATTTTAGGGGCTGTTTATGGTCCGGTTTGCTTATTGTGGATTGTTTTTGGATGTATTTTCGCAGGAGGTGTACATGATTTTTGTTCAGGTATGCTTGCCATACGTTATAAGGGTAAATCAATTGTTTATTTGACTGAAAAATTATTTGGTAAATATTTTAAAGTTATATTTTTAATATTTTTTATTGGACTTTTAATTTTATTAGGTACAGTTTTTGCTATAAATCCAGCAAAAATGTTGGCTAATATCTCACATTCATCATTGAATATTTGGATTTGCGTAATTTTTGGATATTATTTTCTAACAACATTGTTGCCTGTTGACAAGGTTATCGGTCGTTTGTATCCGTTTTTCGCTTTGTTGTTAATTGTTATGACCTGTGCATTGATGTTTATGTTAATTAAATCAGGTGCGGCATTCTACCCTGATTTAACTAAACTAAATTTGCATCCGGATCATGCAAGTATATTCCCATTATTGTTTGTAACTGTTGCTTGTGGTGCCGTTAGCGGATTCCATGCTACTCAATCTCCAATTATGGCAAGATGTCTGCCAAATGAAAAAAATGGCAGAGCAGTTTTCTATGGTGCAATGGTTACAGAAGGTCTTGTTGCTTTGATTTGGGCAACATTGGGAATTGCTTTTTATCAACAAACAGGCGGACTTTTAAATGCAATAAATAATTTTGGTCAAGGTGGTGTTGTTTCTGAAATTTCAACAGGATTGTTAGGTCATACCGGAGGTATCTTAACGGTTTTATCAATAATTGTTTTATCAATAACTTCAGGTGATACTGCGTTCCGTTCAATAAGAATTACCATCGCAGATTTTTTACATTGGGAACAAAAAAGTATTCCAAAAAGATTGTTTTTAAGTACCATCATTTTATCTTGCGGTGTGCTTTTGAGCAGAATTAATTTAACTACTCTTTGGCAATACTTTGGATGGGCAAATCAAGCTCTTTCATCTCTTGTTTTGTGGACAATTGCTTATTATTTAATGAAAAAACACAAATGTTTCTATATTGCTTTAATACCTGCAATATTTATGACAAGTGTTGTTGTAAGTTATATTTTCCAAGTCAAAATAGGCTTTCATTTAAGTGAATTTGTTTCAAATATTATTGGAATTATATTTGCTTTAATTTTTACAATTGTATTTTTTATTCAAAAATCAAAATGTTCAAACAAAATTAAGGCATAAACATTATTAGTACACAATCAAGGCATAACGTGGAAGTTTATAGGGTGAAAATTCGCTGCTTATTAAACCTATTTCTTGATAAGCAAGTCCTAAATCATCACAAAGCTGCTTTTGTAGCCAATATTCGCTCTCACCCTGATTTACAATAAACATTAATCCATCATCAGCAAGACATTCTTTTGCGTGTTTAAGCATTTCCGTTGGTTTAAAGAATTTCATAGGTAAGCCCCATTTTGTGTGTTGATATTTTCCTACAAACGGCAAAAACCACGTAATATAATTGAATTTCCCTGAAATATTCATAAAATCTTCGCCAATATAGTTTGCAAATGGAAGATACTTAATGTTGTATTTTGCAATTTCTTTGTTGCTGAAAAAGTTCCAATATAGCCTGTTTGCATCAAGTTCTACCCCTGTTAGTTCTAAATGATGGCAATAATGGTTAAAAAATATATATTCAGCTTTTGCGTAATTCCAATTTTTAGAACCGATATCCAAAACTTTAGATTCTTGTGTCGGATATATTTTTAAGTATTTGTCTAAAATGTCTAAAATGTATAAATTTTCAATGCAATTGAGTCTTGTGATATCTTTTTGAAGAATTATTGTATCATATTTCGGATTGAATTCAAAATCGCTTACATCCTGCGGTTTTGGAGAATAATTTGTTCTTGAAAAACCTGTATGCTCTCTTATAAAATAATCAAATATATTTTTTAAATCAGACATCTTAAATTTCCTTTAACCAATTAATACATTCTTCCATAAATAATGATTTGTGTTCCAAAAATAAATCCTCTGCGTGTTTACCGCCTTTAATAATTAATTCTTTTTTTATTGTACTTGCCGTTTTGAATAATTCTTGGTTGTGCCAAACTTTTATTATAGGATCGTTTTCTCCGGCGATGAAAAACAAGGGAATTTTTATTTTTGAAATAAGTTCAATAGGTATAGGTTTCTTTTTAAATGGATGAGTAAATCTTATAGAAAACCATCGTTTAAATTCAAATTTTTTCAAAGTTGGAATGAATGCATTTGGGCTGAATATATTGTTTTCAATTTTTTTAAAATCAGTCGGAGCACTAACCAAAATTAATTTATCAATGTTATTATATTTTGCACAATAATCTATTGAGATTAGACTACCTAATGAAAAACCAATTAAATATATTTTCTTATATTGAGTTTTTGCAAAATCCACAATAGCTTTTAAATCATTTGTTTCTTCTGCTCCAAAAGTGTATAAACCTGAACTTGAACAGTGTCCTCTAAAATCAAATGAAATAATATCAAAATATTCGTTAAAACTTTGACAGATTTGTTTAAAAGCATTTGAATCTTTACTCATAAACCAGCCGTGAGCGACGATTAAAACGTTATCAAAGTTTGATTTGTAGTGGTTATATGCAATTTTTATTTTGTCTTGTGTAAGAATATAATTTCTATTCATTTTGTTAATATTATTGCAAAAAAAAGTTGTAAATAAAATACTTTTTTTGTAATATACAATCAACAAATTAGGGAAATATAAATGGCTGAAAAATTTAATACAAAAAAGAATCACGTTAAAAAAATAAATGCACCGATAGTAGCGGCACTAAAAAATGCGTATGAAAAACCTACGTATCAATTTCATATTCCAGGGCACACAAAAGGTTATGGAGTTTTAAAAGATTTTAGACGTTTAATTGGTACAAAGGCCTTAAAAGTTGATACGACAGATGAATTTGATAATCTTGGAACATTAACTCCTGCAACCGGTGCGATTAAAGAAGCAGAGGATTTGGCAGCAAAAGCTTTTGGTGCACAAAGAACATTCTTTTTGCTAAATGGTTCTACCGTTGGTAATATGGCATTAGCAATGGGAATTACAAAAAAGGGTCAAAAAATTATAGTTAACAGAAATTGTCATCGTTCTATTTTAGCAGGCATGATTATTTCAGGTGCGGAACCTGTTTGGCTTATTCCTGAAAAACTTGATGAATGGGGTTTGTGGGGAAGCATAAATCCGAAAACTATCGAAAAGCTGTTAATTGAAACAGAAAATGTAGGTGCTGTTTGGATTACCAATCCTACTTATGAGGGCGTTGTTTCAGATATAAAAACTATTTCTGAAATATGTAAAAGACATAATGTTCCTTTAATTGTTGATGAGGCACATGGATGTTTATGGAATTTTAATGATTCTTTGCCTACACCTGCATTGCAGCTTGGTGCAGATGCTGTGGTTCATTCTTTGCATAAAACGGGTGGCAGTATGAGCCAAAGTTCGATGTTGCATATTGCTAAAAATTCAATGTTGGATGTAAATAAAATTGAAAAAGCATTAAAATTACTTCATACAACAAGTCCGTCATTGATTTTGCTTGCAAGTTTAGATGCGGCAAGAGCAAATCTTACAAGTGAAAACGGACAAAAACAAATAGACAGAGCAGTTAAAAATGCAAAATATTTTAGAAAACGTATTGATAAAATGGAACATATTCATCAATTAAAAACTGATTTTGGATTTAAAACGGATATAACAAAAGTTTTTGTGAGAGTAGATGGTTTATCGGGTAAAAGATTAGAGTCTATTTTAGAGATTGATTTTAACATAGAGGTAGAAAGTGCATCTGATGTTGGAGCATTGATGCTTGTAAATATCGGAAATAAACGCTCGGAAATAAAATATCTTGCAGATTGTTTAGAAAAAATTACCAAAACAAAATATTCTGATCTTTATCATTTAGAAAACAAAAAACACATGCCAATGCTGACTCCAAAATTAAAATATAATTTGCGTGAAGCTTTTTATATGGAAAAAGAAATAATTAAAAAAGAAAATGCAATTGGTAGAATTTCAGGAGAAGTTATTGCAGAATGTCCTCCGGGAATTGCGATTTTACTTCCTGGAGAAGAAATAACTTCCGACCATTTGCCATATTTAACAGATTATGAAGAAATTGAAGTAATAAAATAAAATAACTTGACGTAAAAATTTATTTATTATAAAATCAAGTTGTGGTTATCCACAGTTGATTATTAATCAACAAAAACTAAATAGCAATGGCGACGGGATGTAGCGCAGCTGGTAGCGCACTTCGCTTGGGACGAAGGGGTCGCACGTTCGAACCGTGTCATCCCGACCATTTATTTCAGAACCGCCATATAGGCGGTTCTTTTTTAAGGGATTATTACACAACTATCAAAGGGAAAAAATTATGGATTTTATAACAATTACAATCGAGATACTTAAATCCTTATCCGTTGTTGGCGGTTTTGGTGTAGGTATTATTTTATTAACTATCTTGGTAAGACTTGCAATGTGGCCATTGGGTGTTTCTCAACAACGTTCTATGCGTACAATGCAAATGTTGCAACCAAAAATGAAGGCTATTCAAGAACGTTATAAAAACGATCCACAGCAAATGCAACAAAAAATGATGGAATTTTATAAAGAACACAAATTCAATCCTATGGCAGGATGTTTTCCATTATTAATTCAAATGCCAATATTTATTTTGTTATATTCAGCTTTGATGAGTCCGCAATTTATTCAAATGGCTGGAGATGCAAAGTTTTTATTTATTAATAGATTAGATGCAACTTTAAAAACAAATGCCGGAGTTTCTAACGATGGTGTTTTAGGGGTGTCAAAATATGATGGCTTTATGTTAGGTAAGACCGCTAAGGTTTATTTAGATAAAGAAGTTTTGGATAATGTAAAAATTTCAAAACCAACAAAGGCATTGGAAGTTCAAGGTGAATTGACTCCTGGAGAACCTGTTGATTTTAAGGTAAGTCTTGATAATTTAGATTTGAAATTTAGTCAATTAGATAAAATTCAAAAAGCAGAAATGACAGTTACGGATTTGCAAACAAAAGAATCTGAATTAATGACTTTTGAAAGAAAAGATGGTATTTTGGTTGCAACATTCCCAACTAAAGAAGTTAAATCATCTTTGCATTTAGATGTCTTATTGTTAATTGTAATTTTTGGCTTAACAATGTTTGCTACTCAAAAAATTATGATGGCAACATCTAAAACTAAAAATCAAGATCCTGCACAAGAGGCTATTCAAAAATCTATGAATACTTTTATGCCGATAATGTTGACGGCAACTTTTGTATTTATTCCAATTCCTGCCGGTGTTCTTTTATATTTAATTTCAAGTAACCTTATTCAAGTTGTACAAACTGTTGTAATTAACAAACAGCTTGAAATGGAAGATGAAAAGAAAAAACAAAAAATTGATGAAGATGCCGTTGCAAAAGCAAAAAAGGTAGAGAATAAACAATAGTATGCTAGTTAGTGAATTTGATTATCAGTTACCTGAAGATTTAATTGCACAAACACCAAGTGAAAAGCGTGATGAATGTCGTATGATGGTGTTAGACAAGCAGCATCAGACAATTGAGCATAAACATTTTTTTGACATTGTTGATTATTTAGATGAAAATTGCGTTTTAGTTTTAAATAATACAAAGGTTATTCCTGCAAGGCTTTATGGACATAAGGATACAGGAGCTTTAATTGAAATATTTTTATTAAAAGAACTGGAAAACAAACAATGGGAAGCGTTAATTAAGCCTGCAAAGCGTGTAAAAGTTGGGGTGGAAGTTAAAATTGCAGATTGTCTTTCTGTAAAAATGATTGAACGCTTGGATGAAGGAAAATGGATTGTTGAATTGATTTATGACGGACTTTTGTACGAAGTTCTGGATAAAGTAGGAAACATTCCTCTACCTCCATATATAGAAAGAAAAATGACTGATGATGAACGTAAATCTTTAGATTATGAACGCTATCAAACAGTTTATGCAAAAAATGAGGGCTCTGTTGCTGCACCTACTGCCGGTTTGCATTTTACGCAAGAAATATTGGATAAATTGGCAAAAAAGGGTGTTGAAATTATATATGTTAATTTGACTGTTGGGCTGGGTACATTTAGACCGGTAAAATGTGAAGATGTATTAGATCATAAAATGGATTCTGAAGAATTCGAAATATCTAAAGATGCTGCAGATGCTATAAATAGGGCAAAGGCTAACGGTAAAAAGATAGTTGCAGTAGGTACAACTTCTGTTAGAACTCTGGAAACGGCATATCAGCAATTTGGAGAAATAAAGGAATGCAAATCTGCTTCAAGATTGTTTATTTATCCTCCTTATGAATTTAAAGTAGTAGATAACTTAATTACAAATTTCCATTTACCTAAATCAACATTGTTAATGCTTGTATCTGCTTTAGAAGGCAAAGAGTTTATTTTTAGAGCATATAAAGAAGCTATTGAAAAACAGTATAAATTTTACTCCTATGGAGATTGTATGTTGTTAAAGTAAAACAAGTTCTACTTTTTTAAAAAAATTACCTCAAAAACTTTATTTAAAATTTTGTTATTTAATTTTAATAGTATAAACCTTTTGGTGTCAAAAGGTTTCCAAAAACTTCACTATGTCATTCTGAACTTGTTTCAGAATCTGTTTAATAATCAAAGATTATTTTCAATTTAGTCAGGACTGCCTTTCAGG
>CAKVCZ010000022.1 GCA_934726055.1 uncultured Candidatus Melainabacteria bacterium | reverse complement strand
TTGAACACAGCTACAAGCAAAATGAACACAGCAATGGAACGTATGTCAACAGGCTTGAAAATCAACTCATCAAAAGATGATGCAGCTGGTTTGGCAGTATCAAGAAAATTAGACTACAAAGTAAGTTCATTAGGTGTAGCTCAATCAAATGCTCAAATGGGTGCATCAATGTTAGACACGATGGAAGGTGTAATGGGTGTTGTTAATGACAACTTGGTTCGTATCAGAGACTTGACTGAACAAGCAGCCAATGGTACTTATGGTACAGATGCTATGAAAGCAATGGCAACAGAAATTAACACAAGATTGGATGAAATCAATCGTATTTCAAATTCAACAGAATTTAACGGTAAAAAATTGATTGATGGCTCTACAACAAGTGTTACATTGCAAGTTGGTATTACAGGTGGTGCTGAATCACAAATTACATTAGATTCAACACTATTCCAAAACTGTCACACATCATCTCAAGGTTTGAATGTAGCAAATATTGCAAACCCTGCAAGTTGGTCAGATGGAGCTGCTAGAACTTTCTTAGCTAGTGTTGATGCAGCAATTGCAAAAGTTACAGATGCAACAACTGCAATCGGTGGTAAACAAGCAGCTATCACATCTGCAATGGATTCAGCAAATGTAATGCAAACTAACTTAACAGCTTCAAGTTCGTTAATTAAAGACGCTGATATCGCTGAAGAATCTTCTAACTACATTAAGCAACAAATTCTTCAACAAACTTCAGCAACTCTGTTAGCAACAGCTAACCAATCCCCATCTATCGCTTTAAACTTAGTATAAGCTTAGAGATTGCAAAAAATGTTCAAAGGGCTGTCCTCGGGCAGCCCCACGAACAAAAATTAAACAATAATTTATTACAATTGAATATATTAATATGTATTAAAAATAAATATCAGACGTTACGAAATTTATGTAACAAGATAGAAAAAAAGTCTTTTCAATTAGTACATACTATGACATTATTACCGGCAAATATTTGCCGGTTTTCTTTATGTCTAAATTTGGAATTATTAAATTGAAATAAAAAAAAGCCCAAAAATTTGGGCTGAAATTTAATAAGTATTTAAGGGGAATATAAGAAATTTAATTTATAATTTTATTTAGAATGTTATCCTAATAAGCTCAAAGCGATTGTTGGAGCTTGGTTAGCTGTTGATAACATTGATGTTGAAATTTGTTGTAATATTTGTTCTTTGATGTAGTTAGAAGATTCTACTGCGATATCAGCATCTTGAATATAAGAGTTAGCTGATGTCATAGAATCGTGCATTACGTTTGCAGATTCAATAGAACATAAAATTCTTTGTTGAAGTCCACCAATTTGAGTAATTCTATCTGTAACGTTAGCAAGAGCACTGTCAAGAGTTGATAGAAAATCGCGTGCTGTGCTGTCTGTTTGGTAAACTGTTTCACAAATTTGGTGAATAGTTTGACCGGAATAAGCACCAATTGCTATAATTGATGTAGTTGTACAATTTTTGAATAAATCTGCACTTAATTCGATTGTACTGTTACTGTTTGCTTCGATACCTACTTGTAAACAGATATTATCAGTAATTGATCCATCTAATAAATATTTTCCGTTAAATTCTGTTGATTTTGAAATTCTTGAAATTTCTTCAAGTCTTGATTCAACTTCCAAGCGGATTGCTCTAATTGAGTCTGTACCGTAAGTACCGTTAGCTGCTTGTTCTGTCAATTGTCTGATACGTGAAATATTGCTTGATAAAACTGTTAAAACACCTTCTTGCGTATCTAATAATGAAGCACCCATTTGACCATTGTTTTGTGCAACTTGTAATGATGAAATCTTGAAGTTTAACTTTGTAGAAACTGCCATTCCAGCTGCATCGTCTTTTGAATTATTAATTTTAAAACCGGTAGTCAAACGTTCCATTGCAGTATTCATTTTAGTTGTTGAACCTTTTAATGAATTTTGTGCAGTTAAAGCTGCCAAATTGGTATTTACGCTGATAGGCATAATGTAAAATTCCTCTTATAAATCTCTTATTTCCTCTTATGCCTTTTATATCGTCGTAAATTTTTTTGACTTTATACTTTAGTTGTAGATATCCTCTAAATGTATTAGATAAAATCTTGAAACCCTCTATTAACAAGTGTTTTGTAAAATAGTATTTTTATAAAACAAGAGAAATTTTTTCCTATTTTTAAATATTTCTACAACTAAAGTTGGAGAAATGTTTTAAAATATTTTCCATGCTGCCGGACTAGTTACGCTCGCTTTGCTCATACGGTACTCTACCAACAGAATTGAACTTTCGGTAGGGTTCCACTTCGTTTCACCCTACCGAAAGTTCAAAAAAAAGTTTGCCATATTGTGGCAAACATTAAATAAACACGAGGATATTAAGAGAGAGAGTATAAAAATCTGTTTTCTAAATCAACTATATCAATTCATAGTCAATTTTTGTTCTTTGTTTTAAACTGTATTATTTATTCCTTACATATATATTAAGTATTTTTAGTTAAAAAAATTGCCTTTTAAGTTATTACTGGTTTTTGAACTTTCGGCAGGGTTCCACTTCGTTTCACCTTACCAACAGAATTGAAAATTTGGGTGAGCATAGCCTTCATTTTCGTATAATTTGCTAAACGCAAATTAAGTACTCAAAAACGGCTATAAGCTCAGACGAGTTACGCTCGCTTTGCTCGACTTCACTCTACCAAATTTTCAAAAAAAAAGTTTGCCACAATATGGCAAACATTAAATAAACACGAGGATATTAAGAGAGAGAGTATAAAATCTGTTTTTTTAAATTAACTACATGATTTCGTAATTAATTTATATATCTTGCACTATTTTTAACAGAAATTAGTTGTTGCTTAAAACTAATTTTAAAGTAGCCATATTTTTGATAGCTAACATTCTGTGTTTGTTGTTTTGAGAATTTGATATTTCAAATATTCTGCACATTCTGCGAATTTCTTCTGCATCTGCAAAACTATTCACTCTATATACATTTTCAACAGGGTCTGCTGCAACTGATATAATAGTGTTTAATTTTGATTCGTTCATTTGAAATATCCTCTCTAAGTGCTTACTCTTTTATAAAGTATTTCTCTTTGAAAAATTTGCCTTTTTTATTGTTTAATTGTTAAGATATTTTAACAATCGGCTCTATTATATATATAATAAGATTTTTCAGGATGTCAAAAAACGGCTGAAATCCATGATACACATGCATTTTGAGATTTTATACAATCTCTTTTTTCTATATAATCATGCTTACACGTACAAAACGGCATGCAAAATATTACTCACAAACGGTTTGTGTGCTCCATTTTACAGTGCAATCGTTATAATCTTCATTGCCATATTGCAAAATCCAATGTAATGAATTGTAAGTTGCATTTGGAGAAGTACCGGAGGTTACAGAACCATAGCCGTAATAATAAGGTTCAATTGTTGGTGTATCCAAAGCATTCGCTATTGTTACACTTGCATAAAACATATCTTTTCCGTAAGTGTTATATCCTTTTTGAGGTCCATCTACATCAAATGAAATTGTATAATAAGCAGGTACAGTACTTGTTGCTGCTTTATATGTAAATGTTACACTCGCACCATCTTTTAATATTATTGGTCCGCTTGCATCATCAACACTCAAGTATTGTTGTACTTTTGTGCCAAATGTAGCACCCCAATCTGAAGGGTTACCATATTTTAATACAGCTCTTTCATACGCAGTTTGAAGCTCCGCATAAACTTTTTTTGCCTTTGCTGCATATATCTGATCTTCGCCTGTATTTTTTAAGTTAGGTATAGTTAATGTAGCTATAACCCCAATTATACCTATTACAACCAAACTTTCTGCTAAAGTAAACGCTTTTTTTATTCTATTTGTCATTTTCGCCTCTTTTTATTGTTATTGTTATTTATATATAAAACCTAATCACAAGTTCTTTTTGTGCTCCAGTCTAAACTGTCTGCACATCTGATATAATCCATATTTCCTGTTTTTATTACCCAAGCTGTGTTATATTCAGATGTTCCACTAAACATAATTCCTTCTGATGAAGCATTATAACCTTCAGGTTCTATACCATTTTTCGATATTATAAAGCGGAATCTATCTAATCCATAATCATTTGGGGGGTTTTTTAATCCATTAACATCAACATAAATCTCTCCTATTTTATGAGGATAATATTTATTATCGTAATAGGTTATTGCACTTAAAATATTAGAACAATCAAAAGAAGAAAAATAAGATAAGTCAATGTATGTTCCATTTTTTAAAGTAATAGAATTACTTGTTGTGGCGGAAGTATTCAAAAATTCCGCAAGACGTGATGTCAACATTGAAGCAAACTGAGCAGAAGTAGTTGATGAAGTAACCCAACTATACGGTTCACCGTATTTTTGAATCATTGCTGTATAAGAATCTTGCAAATCTACTGCAATTTTTCTCAATTGAGCAACAGTTTTTTGTTCATCCAAATCTGTTCGCATTGCAGGGATAGCTATTGCGGCAACAACTCCAATGATACCCATTACCAACATTAATTCTGCAAGTGTGAATGCTATAAACTTCTTAATCAAATGTTCACCCTCATATATCTATATAGAAAATTGTATGCTTTTTATTTTGTATTGTCAAACAATATTAACCAATTGTAACCTTTTTGATTTTTTTTATTATAATTATATAATTTTTTTGTGGAGGATTTATGAAACACAAACTATTAAGATTATTTACAATTCTATTTGTTATATTTGCTATGACTAATATAGCATTTGCTGCGGTATTAAAATCAAACGCAATTACAAAAAGAATACCGGCAGGAACAAAATTTACTATACAGCTTTTAGAACCAATTAGTACAAAAAATAATAAACAAGGTGATTTTTTCAGTGCCATGCTTGTTGATGACGAAAAAACTCCAACAAGTGTTATTCTACCTGCCGGATCTATGATTAGAGGCAGTATTTCTAAGATAGTTACACGCAAAAGATTTTCAAAAGGTGCAGTTTTATATCTTGATTTCGATCACATCGTAACTCCAAATGGTCGTCAATTACCGCTTGAAATGATTATTTCAGGAAAAGTTAATATGAATTTTGATGGCGGAGTTTATTATAACAAGGGTTATGGCGAAGCTATACAAAAAAATTGGGATAAAACAGTTGATATAACATCAAATGCAACTGATTATGGCATGGATATCGGCGAAGTTGGTCCGTTTAATATCTTAAGAGTCGCAACTGTTCCTGTTTGTGCAATAGGTGGTGCAATAGGTGGCGGTGCATATTTTTTAGGCGATAGTGTTATTGACATGTTTAGAAAAGGTCAAGATGTTGAGTTTAATCAAGGTGAAACTCTTACTGTTATTTTAACTCAGCCTATTGATGTCCCTATTAATTAATTATTTGTTTTTACTCCAAAAACTCAATACCTATTCACAAATTGCTTGGTTTGTCTTATCATAGTAATAAAAGAAAGAGGAAAATTATGGCAAAAAAAAGAATTGGTATAGATGTTGGCGGAACAAATGTAAAAGTTGCTTTAGTAAGTAATACGGGTGATATTATTTATTCAAATTCTGTTCCAACAGGTTCAGAAATGGGTTTTGATTATACAATCGGAAACATAAAAGATGCGATAAAGACATTATTGTCTGAAACAAAATCTTCAAACAATGATATAGAGGCCATTGGATTTGGTTTTCCCGGGCAGGTTGATAACAAAACCGGTTTGGTAAAATGTTTACCAAATATTCCAGGGTGGGATAATGTTCCTATTGCTGAAATTATTGAAAAAGAATTTGGAATTACTACGAAAATTGATAATGATGTAAGGTGTGCTGCATTAGGTGAACTTAAATACGGTGCGGGAAAAGGCTGTGAAAATCTTATTTGTATTACAGTTGGTACAGGTATTGGTTCAGGAATTATTTTAAACGGTAAATTAGTTCGTGGTGCAAGTAATTCAGCTGGTGAAATAGGACACATTAAATTATTCTATAATGATAAAAAACTTTGCGGCTGCGGCGATTACGGATGTTTAGAAACTTATGTTTCAGGACCTGCAATTGTAGAAATGGCAAAGGATTACATTAGAGGTGGCAAATCTACTAAATATAGAGAAATGGCTAAAGATGGCGAAATTACTCCATACATTGTTGCACAAGCTGCTATGCAGGGTGATGTTGTTGCAAAGCAAATATTCAATATTATGGGTGAATATTTAGGTACAGGATTGGCAAGTGTTGTTAATCTTTTGAACCCTGAAAAAATTATTGTAGGCGGTGGTGTTGCAAATTGTGGAGATTTGTTATTAGCTCCATTGAGAGAAACTTTGAATAAACGAGCTATGCCTTTATCTGCAAGTGCAGTTGAAGTTGTGCCTGCTCAATTGGCTAATACTGCCGGTGTTATTGGTTCAAGCTTGTTAATTGAGTCTTAGTTTATGGCTGTATATTTCTTTTACGGTGATGAAGATTATAATATAGAACAGGCTGTTGATAATTTAAAATCAGGGCTTGATAAAAATTTTGCCGCAATGAATTTTAAAATATTGGAAAATCCTTCTTTTCCTGACTTGATTGCTGCCGTTAGATCTCAGGCTATGATGTTTGGCAGAATGCTTACGGTAATTAAATGTAATGCATATTTTGAACAATCAGGTGATGAAAACTCCAAATTTAGTGATTATCAGTATAAAGAATTGACAGAAGCGTTGGATAATAATATTGAAAATTCTGATATCGCTTTCGTTGTGAATTTAGCAAGGGATGGAAAGAAGATTGATACAAGGAAAAAAATCTTTAAAATTCTTTCAAAATATAATTCACAAGAGTTTCCTGCATTCAAAATGAATTATTACGGTAAACAAGATCTTGCAAACTGGATAAAAAAACAAGCAAAATCTAAAGGAATATCTTTAGAGCAAGATGTTATAGATAATTTGATTGAACAGGTTAGAAACAACCTTAGGGAATTGGATTCAGAGTTAGAAAAATTAAAACTGATTGCTCATCCTAAAAAAAATGTAACATTGGACATGGTTAGAGAAATTTGTATTACAAATGAAGATATTTTTGACTTTGCCGAACTTGTTATGTCGCAAAATTATGAAAAAGCTCTTGCTGAATATAGATTGTTGCTGGATAAAAAACATCCTTTAGAAATTCTATCTGCACTTCAAACTGTATTGAGAAAAAGAATTTTATTTAAACTAAATGTGAATAAATCTGTTGATGAAATTTCTGCAATAACAGGAATGTCGCCTAATCAGGTTAAAGCAGTTATGAGAAATTCTAAAAATCAAACACTAAAACAGTTGGTTCACGTAAAAGAAAATTTAACAAATGCCGAATATAAAATAAAATCAGGGCAAACAACGGATGATGAAGGTGAGGTTCAAAATGCACTTCTTAGATAAGTATCCGTTTTTGGTTAGTTATTTTGAAAATGGTATAAAAAATTCGAATAAAAATATCGCCCACAGTATTTTGTTTTATGGAAATGATGTTCAGGCTCAATATGATTTAGCAACATACATTGCAAGACTTTTAAATTGCAAAAAAGATAAAAATTACGATTGTGAATGTTTGGATTGCAATTGGATTAGAAATGGTGAGCATCCTGCAGTTTTAACTTATTCTCGACTTGAAAATAAACCGGAGGATGATTCTTCTAAAACAGTTATTTCTATCAAGCAAGCCCAGCAAATTAAGCAATCGCTATTAACTTCTTCTGATTTTCATAGAGTATTTATTTTTTGTGATAGAGATGCAAATGACAATGTCGCAGGATTAAATGGATTAAATTTTCAGGAAGAAACTGCAAATGCATTGTTAAAAACTATTGAAGAACCACCGGAAAGAACTACGTTTTTCTTTCTTACAAAGTCAAAAGAAGATGTGATTTCAACAATAATCTCACGCTCTCAGTGTTTCTTTGTTCCTGCATTTGAAAAAGAAAATGCAAACTGGGATGATGTACAGGATGTTTTTGAAAATTATTTTGAATTTGATAGACAAGATGCATTTACAATCGCAGAAAACTTAAATAATGTATCACAAAACAGCATAAATACTTTAGAACAAATGCAAAATTATGTTCTAAGTCTTTTGAAAAGTAATTCCGATAATAAACAAATTTTGACAAAGCTAATGCATGATTTTGAATCTATTGAATTGGCAAAAAAACAAATTATTGCAAAAGTTTCACCTCTAAGCGTTTTTGAAAACTTATGCATAGATATTATCAAGTAGTTCATTATATATTTGTATTGTTGTTAAACAGATTTTTAAACGTCTTTCAACAAGACTTTTTATTGTGTATTCGTAGCATGCAAAAAGGGCTTTGTTTAATCCGTTATCTTCTTCTATGATTTTTAAAATTTTTTCTCGCCATGTTTTATCTCTTGTGTTTGGTTCAATTTTATCTGCAAGAAATATTATTTTCTCAAATGTAGTCATATTAATTTTCCCAACGGTATGGCAGTATATAGCATTTAAAATTTCTTCATCTTCAACGCCAAAAATTTCTTTTGCAAAATACGCCCCTGCCGGTGAGTGATATGTTTTTGGATTAAGTAATTCTTCCATATTACAATTCATTTTTGTTTCAAGAATATTTTTTAAATTTTCATTTGTTTGGCATTTTGCACAATCGTGTAATAATCCGGCAAGGTAAGCCTTTTTTGCATCTAAATTATATTTTATTGCAAGTTCTTTTGCACAATCCGCAACTCCTAATGAGTGTGAGTATCTTTCTTCATCAAGATTTTCTTTTAACCAAATTTTTATTTCTTCATTACTTTTCATTTGTATATAACCTGTTTTTGTATATATATTCTTTAACTTTTTGTGGAACTAAGTTACTTATATCTTCTCCGTTTTTTACTCTTTCTCTAACCATTGTTGAAGAGACATCAACAAAAGGCTTATCTACACACACAAAATGGTAGCCTTCATCTTTATATTTATCCATTTCCCCTTCAGAAAAATTGTTTTCTCTTGGAAAAACTATAAATTCAACCATTTCTTTTAATCTATCTATTTTGTGCCAAGTATTTAGTCCCTTGAAAGCATCTGTACCTATTATGAAACTAATTCTGCCTTCTATTCCGTGTATATAACTGTACAATTCTTCAATTGTGTTGACCGTGTATGAATAATCCTCTCTTTTATATTCGATATCACTTATGCAAAAATTGGGATAATCCATAAGTGCCAATGTAACCATGTTGTATCTATGGATTGCTAATTTGCCGTTTAAATTTTTGTGTGGTGGTTTGTATGCCGGAATAAATAAAATTTTATCAAATTGAAATTTGTTTTTTACAAAATTTGCAACTTCCAAATGAACATTATGTATCGGATTAAAAGTTCCGCAATATACGCATAATTTCATAAAATTTCTCTTTTTAAAAAATGTTCTACAACTACATAACAATTATATAACTTAAACACAAAAAATAAACAGCCAAACGAATTATCGTAAGGCTGTCTATTAAGTTAAAAACTTAACACATGTAAAAATTAGTTACCCCAAGCTTTAACTGTGATTTTTTGGTAACCAAGAATGTTTTTCTTGTAAACATCATAACCAGCTAAAGATTTGATACCAGCATTTTTCATAGCTGATAATACAGCACAATCACCTAAACCAACAATGTGGAAGTAGCTTTTGCATTCAGTTGTACCAACTTTGTTAGCTGGTGTAGCTGTGTATCCACCACCAGGTGTTGTAGCATCTTGGTAGATGTAACCAATTGTTTCAGAACCAGCCATTGCAGGCATAGCAACTACTGCTAATAATGCTAAAGTTGCGAATAATTTTTTCATGATATTCTCCTTTTTCACACTCGGGTTCCCTTGACCCATACAATTATTATATCAAAAATATAGTCCTTGGACATTAAATTTTGTAACTATATAGACATGTGAGAAGTTTAGCGAGTTTCAGAGATTATTTTAATATTAAATTATATTAACTTATTTAATATTACTTATTATACTTCGCCTATTACTTCGTAATTATAATAATTAGTTACTTCTTCTTGAGCCAATACTGTTAAGGTATTAATGTATTGTGATAATACAATAAATGTCATATGGCGAATTTCGATAGGAACAGAAAGAATAATATTATCTAATTCATTATCTTTGGCAAATTTTAAAAGTTTTAGTGCGACTTTTTCAACTTTGCTTCCGTCAACTTTAACGATGTTATCAGAATCATCTGTGTCATCAAACAATTCACTCATTGTTTTTTCAGACATTTCAAGACCTTGAATTGTTCCATCGATATTAGCATAGCGACTGCCAATATATCTTGATAATGAAAATCTGATTTTGTCTAATAATGCTTCTTTGCATGCTTCGTCAGCAAAATCATTAATTTTTTCAAAGATATATACAATGTCCTTGATTGAAACTTGTTCACGAATTAAATTAACCAAGATGTATCTTAATTCAGCAATAGACATAAAATCAGGGATGATATTATCTACTAAATAGGCATTTTGTTCAGATACAATGTTTACATATTTATTCACATCGTCATAATCTAGCAATTCTTCAATATATTTTATGGCAACAAATTCGACAGCTCTTGCTATATATTCTGAAGGAGTCATTCCCTTTTCCCAGTAATTTTTTGTTGCATCCTCAGGAATCCAAACTATTTTTTTACCGGTAATGACGTCAGTTGCTGTATAATAGTCTTTTTTCTTTCCTTTATAGTTGATTGTATCTTGGAAAAACATTAAATGTTCCGGATACACAAAAGAATTAAGCACACTCAATCCTCTAACATTAATGGAGAATTCGTAAGGAGCAAGCATATCGTCATCTTTAAATACAATTTTTGGAATAATATATCCCAAATCATCAGCCAGTTTTTGTCTAACCTTTACTGTTTCGCTAAGCAAATCATTTTCACTATCAGGCGATACGAATTCTAAAATTTGCTCACTTAGTCTTATAGAAAATTTTTCTAATTGTAATGAAGAAAACATTGCATCAGGTGAAATTGCTCTTATCAAATTTTGTTGTAAATTTTCTAATTCTTTAATCCCTGCTGACATTTTGTCATTTAAAATTTTTCTTTGAGAAGATCCTGCATCTTCTTTTTCTAATTGAGTTTTAACTTTTGCAATTTTTCTTTTTTGTTCTCTAATTTTTGATTGAATATCACGGCAAGTTTCGTATGGAGATAGTTTTGCTGAAAGCATTTTTTCCATTTGACTTTTGAATGCGGTGATATTAACAACATCATCAAAAGAATTTTCCGGAGTGGCTTCTTTTACAAATATGCAATTAAATTGAAATCCATCATCAGTTTCAATTTCGCTCATACTATACAAATCCCAACCGTCATCAGCCATTTCATTTAGTAAATTTTGTAATGGCAGAGTGCTTTCACTAGGAACTGTTTTTATTACATATTGTAATTTAGAATTTTTATTTACCATGTTAATTTAACCTTTATTTTAGAATAATACTTTAGAAAAAGTTTTTAGAATATTTATTTAGAAGATTTTAATTTTGTAATAACCAAGTCTGTAACATCCAATCCGCCAACAAATACTGTTCTGTAATCAATAATTGCATCAAGTTTATGTTCTACAAGAACTTGCTTTGCTGCTGCTTGAATTTTTTTAAAAACTTCTTCTTCTTTCTTTAACTTGTAATTAACAAAAGCTGATTGTTTTGCTTCAAATTCTTTTTTCGTTTTGTCTTCAAAATTTTTCTTTTTTAATGGCGTATCTAAAGCTTTGAATTGTTTTTCTTTGTCAACCAAATATTGTTGTAATTCCAAACTTTTATTATCAAGTTCTTTTGCTATTGATTGAGCATAAGGATAGCTGTCTTGAACTTTTTTGTAATCAATAAAACCAACTCCGCCTGCAAATACTTTAGCGTTGAAAGAAACAATTAATGTTAATACAATTGCCAATGTAATATTTTTTAAATTTTTCATAACTTCTCCTTTTATTTTGTGTTTATTATAAACATTCCTAATACAACATATCTCCTACACCAAAGGTAACGTAACCTTTGCGTCCGTTTTCTCTACCCGGATTTGTTAGAGGAATACCATAATCAATTGACAATGGTCCCATTCCCGGAATATATACTTTTAACCCTATACCTGCTGTAATAGCTTGTTGCGGTCTATCATACAGCCAGTTAGTTAAGTTATTTGCTTCGAATAATTTACCTGCATCAACAAAGAAAGATAACCTTAAATTATCAAAAAATGGTACTTTCTTAATTCTATCCAAGAATAATAAAGGTGTTGTTAATTCGGCAGAACCCATTACAAAACCATTACCCGTACCGATTGTTCCAAGTTTAAAACCTCTAACGGTGTATGGTCCACCCATTCTAAATGCCATAACTTCAGGAACATCATCTCCATGAATTATACTACCTGCTTTAGCAGTAAAAGATAGGGATGATTTTTTCATAACAGGAATATATTTTTTTATGGAACCTACAAGTTTTCCGTGAGTTTTATCAAATCCATTTAGTCCGACATTTTCGGTAAATTTTAAACTTGCGAGGATACCGTTTCTTGTATTAACTGTGTTATCTCTGGAGTCATATATAAGTCCGGGAGTTAAAGAGAAGAAATTACCGCCCTCTAATTGTTCGTTACGAAGATTATTTATATATGGCATTCCGTAGAAAGGAACGCCTCTTGATAAAGCTTTTAATTGGAATCCGGCCCAATCGCCCTCAGAAACATCTACATGCTCCATTCCTACTCCGAAAGTGGTTGATAGATGAGGATTGCTTTTAACTTTGTGTGCAACCGAAACCTCTCCACCAAAACGTTTTTCTATTGCAAGTGGAACTTGGTAACTTCCGAAATCTCTGTAAAACAATTTAGCACTCAAAGAATTGTCCGCATTTAAAAAGTAGGGTTCAAAGAAGGTTAATTCGGCTTGTAAATTAGCTCTGTCTAAAACAGAAGAATCACTCATTATAACTCCGGTACCGGCTAAGAAATTAAGTCCGATTCTTTCGTTTCTTCCTCTAAAGTTGTTATCTACAATTCCGGCAGAACCAAATAGACCTGTTGATGAATCTAAACCTCCGCCTACGGATATTGTTGCTGTACGTTGTTCTTTAACTTCAATAGTAACGTCATACTTGTCAGGATCATTTTCTGATGGCTCAATATCTCTATTTACATCTTTAAATGCTTGTGTTGCATAAAGTCTTACTAAATCGGCTTTTAATAAGTCTTCATTATATACTGTGCCTGGTTCTGTAAGAATATTACGTGCAATGATGTAATCCTTAGTTTTGTTGTTGCCGGTGATATTTATTTTGTTAATAACACCCTCTGTCATTTTTAAATTGATAACTCCATCCGGATCATCATCAAATTGGCTGACTCTTGCCAAAATATATCCTTTACTTGCATAGCAATTTTGGATATTTTCTATCGCTTCATTAAGTTGAAGTACATTCTGAGGAGTACCTTTTAATGGCAATAGGTAGGATAGTATTTCCTCGGTTGAAATAACAGTATTGCCTTCAATAGTAAAATCTGTTATCGGCATGTTTTCTTCCAACACAAGTTTTAGGGTAATTGTATTATCTTTATTTTCAACCGGAATAGCTTTCAATTTATCAGAAAAATATCCCATTTGATATATTCTTTTTAGGTCTGTTTGCAATAAATCTCTATCGTATTCAGTACCTGTTCTAAGCTGCATTTTTTCTAAAATTTCTTCCGGTTTTATAACATTTGTACCTGAAATTTCAATATTTTTTATGTAGGATTTATCGAATTTTTTTGTGTTTGCAGAAGAATCTTCTATCGCCAAAGTGCTTGTTGCATTTACAACAAACATCGCCATAACCAATAATAAACTATATATTTTTTGAGAGTTCAAACCCAAACCCTAATCTTCCACTACTTAATAACTCGATTGTTTAAATCTAATTATCAATATACTATCCTATGACAACATTATATTTCTAAAATATTAATCTTGTACAATTTTTCATAAAATTTAACACTATTGTTACAATAAATTTTGCAAATAATCTAAAACCAACTTAATTTATTTTGATTTGGTGTAGAATAAATTTATGAATAAAAGGAAAATTTATTTATTTTTTGGATATTTAGTTTTAATTTTGATTGCATTTAGTATGCTGTTTCCTTTTGTTGCGATGTTGAATATTGCTCTATCAAATGAAAATGAGATTTTTAATTCTATGGATAAGTTTTTTCATTCGAATATAACATTTGATAATTTTTTGCATGTTTTTAAAGAAATTCCAATAACACGTTATTTCTATAACAGTCTGTTGGTTGCATTAGTTACAACAGTTGGTCAGGTAGTAATTTCAGCACTGGCAGGTTATTCTTTTGCAAGGTTAAATTTTAAATACAAGGAAATTCTGTTTTTGATAATTCTTATAACGATGATGGTTCCGCCTCAAGTTAATATTGTTCCGTTATTTTTTCTTATGAGAGAATTACATCTGGTAAATACGTTCTCTGCATTAATTTTACCGGGGTTATTTGGCGGATTTGGTGTATTTTTTATGCGTCAATATTTTTTATCATTACCAAAGGATTTGGAAGATGCTGCAAGAATTGACGGATGTAATCTTTTTCAGACATTTTTCAAAGTGGCATTACCTTTAGCGTTACCAGCCGTAGTAACTTTGTTTGTATTTACTTTTGTTACGACTTGGAATAGTTTTATTTGGCCGTTAATAGTAACAAATACTGAAAGTATGAGAACTTTACCTGTTGGTTTGGCGATATATAAGGGAAGTTTTAGAGAGATAACCATGTGGGGAGATTTAATGGCTTGCTCTGTTGTTTGTATAATCCCTGTAATTGTTATTTTTCTTCTTGGAAAAAGGTATTTTTTGTCTGATTTATTATCAGGTTCTGTTAAAGAATAGTTTTATTTAATAGCCGATGGGATAATTTATATTTAACATTTATTTTGTAGTATAAAATTATGTCAAATGTTGTTATTAGAAATTCAAAAGATACCTTTATTGCAATGTTAACCCATGACTTAAAAGGTCCGATAAATTCCGGTATTTATGCTTTAGAACTCTTATTATCTGAGGGAAAATGTGAAAATTTAAATGATTATCAAAAAGAGTTACTAAATGATATTTTAAAAACGTCTAAATATATCAAAAATCTTACGGATAATGCTTTATGTAAATTTAGGGCAGAAAATGGCAGTTATGAAATTAAAAAGGAATATACATCAATAAAAAATATTGTAAAAGATTGTATTAAGGGTATTAATTATCTATCAAAAGAGAAAAATCAAAAAATAAATTTTATTTGTTCAAAAGAGGATATTTGTGCAAATGTTGATTTAATTGAAATTAAACGAGCTATCAGAAATTTGATTTCAAATGCTTGTATATATTCTTATAAAAATTCTGAAATTAATGTTATTTTAAAGAAATACAAAGACAAAGTTTATTTTGAAGTTCAAGATTTTGGTTGCGGAATAAACTTGGATAAATTAAGTTCTGTATTTGATAAATATGTAAGGCTTGCAAATGAACAAAAATCAGCAGGTACCGGTTTAGGATTGTACATTACAAAACTGATAATTGATGCACATGGCGGAAATATTGATATTCAAAGTAAAAAAGGTTGTGAAACAAGAATTTTCTTTGAAATTCCTGCTTAATTATAATACTTTAGTTGCAAAAATTTGGTATTTTTTTATGATTAAAAATCTCTTACAAATTGGTACAATTGTTATGAAAGAGGTGTTATTATGAATTCAAAATCTGACAGTAAATATGTTATTGGAATCAAATCAAAGGAATTAAATTTTAAATCTTTGGCAAATTTGGCGATTCTATTAGACAAAATGGATTTTAATACAAAGTCGATAGCACTTGATTTAAAAGAAGTTGAAAGTGTAACTGAAGACTTTTTTACGTTTGTAAAAAACTTTTCGGAAACAACAAAATTGACATTATTAAACATTCCGTCAGAGCTTTTTGCAATGTTGAATTTGCGTAGATACGATAAAAATGTTAAAATGTTCAATAATAATTTGGATTTTTTTGAAGACAAACGTGAATTGGTTAACAGAAAATTTCATTTAGTAAAATAACGAAGATTTATGAATGAATTAATAAAGAAAATTGTATATATGCTTTTGGCATTGCAAGAAAAGTTTGCAAGACGAAAACATGAAAAAATGTTAAAGAAATTACAAAAAACAACTTCCAAAACGGTTTTGACTGGGAGTTGTTCTTTGAATTTTTCTGCAAAAACCGAAGAAAATAAAATAAAACTCGAAAACAATATAAAATCTATTTTAAAAAAATATGAAAATATGCCCGAAAAAATTCTTGTGTATATAGAAAAAAACGGGACTCCTGTTGTTAGAAGAAAAAATGCCGAAAAAGTTTTGGATATTATAAGAGAAGAACAAGGGTATTTGCGTGAATTAAGCGGATTAAAAGCTTTCGTTTTAAATTTACTTTTGTTTAAAAAAGTTAGTTTTAAGTCAAATGCAATGTTTTTATTAAACGAAGGTGAAATTGATAAATATGCGATGATTCATCAATTTTATAAATGGTATGCAATGAAATTGAATATGCCTGGTTTTGATTCGCAATCTCAGGAAAATTTCAGAAAATATATTGATGAAAAAAGCTATTTGAATTTGGATAATCTTGATATTGAAGATATAATAGGTCTAAAAGAAGCTATTGCAAGAGATGTTGATGCGATTGATTTTGTTCAAAATCTTGCACAACAAACTGAAGGCAGCAAAAATGCCATGAAAAAACTTACCGATGGTGGTACTTCTGTTTAATTAAACGAATCTTTTGCCACTAAAAGGTTCAAAAAACTTTTTTGAATTTATATAGTCTTAGTCAGAACAGTCCTCCGGACGGGGAAACTTTTTTAGAAAAAGTTCCACAAAAACCCAGTCCGAACTTCGTTCACTAGTCAAAATGATTGCTCGACCTATGCGGCAGTAACTTAAGAAATGTAGAACAAACTGCCGCTTGTAGTTGTCTTGCAAATTTTGACTGTTCACTCCGTTATGGACTGGAATAATTATGATAATAAATTAATAAAAAATAAAAAGTGTTTGCAAAACATGGAATTTGGGTATATAATTATTACGTACAATATCAGAAAGGAGCAAATACTTATGAACAAAGGAATACAGCTAGGGGGGGGGG
>CAKVCZ010000021.1 GCA_934726055.1 uncultured Candidatus Melainabacteria bacterium | reverse complement strand
ATACCCAAATTCCATGCTTTGCAAACACTTTTTATTTTTTATTAAAAATATTTGCAAAACATTTGTAAAATTTTATTATTTTAAATAAAAAAATAGTCCTTATTATATTTTCTAAGGACTATTTTCTATTAATATATTTTATCTAACTAGTCTTCATTTACTGCGTTAATAGCATTCATTTCATCCATTGAAGCATGAACTGAGCGGCAACCACAATCACAGTACACAATTTCACCGGTAGTTCCGCTGGATAAATCAGATGCCAAATACAAACCTGCTTTACCAACATCTTCTAGTGAAGTGTTACGATTTAGAGGAGATTTTAGACGTGCAGCTTTTAGCATGTAATCAAATCCTGAAATACCTCTTGCTGCAAGAGTTTTAATTGGGCCAGCTGATAAGCAGTTAACTCTAACACCAACTTTACCCATATCCATTGCTAAATATCTCATTGAAGCTTCTAATGCAGCTTTTGCAACACCCATGATATTATAGTTTGCAACATAGAATTCAGAACCTAAATATGTTAAAGCTAAAATTGAACCGCCTTCATTCATAATTGGTCTTGCTTCACGGCATAAAGAAATTAATGAATATGAACTTACACCTAAAGCTAAATCCCAACCGGCTTTTGATGTGTTGATAAATTCACCTGATAAGTCTTCCTTGTTTGCAAATGCAACTGCATGAATAACAAAATCTAATTTACCATAAACTTTTTCACATTCTGCAAAAACTGCTTTTACTTCGTCTTCTTTTGTAACATCACAAGACATGATTAATTTAGAATTCATTTCTTCTGCCAAAGGTCTTACACGTTTTTCCATAACTTCTCCGGCATAAGTAAATGCTATATCCGCACCTTGGTCAAATAATTGTTTTGCAATACCATAAGCAATACCATGATTATTTGATACACCAAAAATAATTCCTTTTTTACCTTGCATAATTCCCATAATTTTACCTCATTTCTTAAATTCTTAGATTATTTAATTTAACAAATCCTATGCTATTCTTTCGCCTGTTTCTTTGTCAAAATACAAGAAGTCTTTTGTATCAAGGCTCAACGATAAATCTTCCTGCACATCATAATCCGTACTTAATTTTGCACAACATTTGTTATTCCCTATGTTAAAATAAACAATTTGTTCTGAGCCTAAAAGTTCTTTCATATCTGTTTTTACATTCAATTTAATTCGACCTGAATTATTCATCATTAATTCCGGACGAATACCGACTGTTACTTCATTTCTGTTCCCTAATTTTTCAATTAAATCTTGTTCTAATTCAAAAATAGGTTCTTGCATAATTAAAGTATTATTCACAATTTGACAATCAATAAAATTCATTTGTGGAGAACCAATAAAACCGGCAACAAATTTATTCGCAGGATTATTATAAACATTCAACGGAGTATCAACTTGTTGAATTTTACCTTTGTCTAAAATAACTATTCTATCACCCATTGTTAAAGCTTCTGTTTGATCGTGAGTAACATATATAAATGTAGTTTGTAATTTTTCGTGTAATCTCTTTAATTCTGCTCTCATCTGAACTCTTAATTTTGCATCCAAATTAGATAGTGGTTCATCCATTAAAAATACTTTTGGATTTCTAACAATTGCCCTACCAAGTGCAACACGTTGTCTTTGTCCACCTGAAAGCTGTTTTGGTCGCCTGTTCAAATATTCTGTCAAATTTAAAATTTCAGCAGCTTCTTTTACTTTTTGGTCAATAATTTTTTTATCTACTTTTCGCATCTTCAAACCAAATGCGATATTTTCATAAACAGTCATGTGCGGATATAGTGCATAACTTTGAAAAACAAATGCTATATCTCTATCTTTTGGATGTACATTATTAACTTTTTTATCACCAATATAAATATTTCCGTCAGAAATTTCTTCCAATCCGGCAATCATACGTAGGATAGTAGATTTACCACACCCTGAAGAACCTACAAGAACTAAAAATTCCTTGTCTTTAATGGTTAAATCAACTCCGTCTATTACACGTTTCGTATCATACGCTTTTATGACATGTTCTAATTTAACTTCACTCATTTCCCGTTTGCATTACCTTTTCTGTCGGAATAACTATATTATAAGTTGTACCTTCCATAGCTTCAGCATCAACCCACATATTACCTTTTAACATTTTTATAACATTCTTTATTGTAGCAAAAGATATAGAACGTATTACGGCTTTTTTGTTCGGATTATCCAATTGAAGGTATGGTTCAAATAAATTATCTAAATCATTTTCACTTATACCCAAACTCATATCATGAATTGTAAATAGCATAAATGATTTTTCACTTGCATTTTTAAAAGGAACAAGACCTTTCTCCGTTACATATTCTAAATCAGGATGCTTAATTTCTATTGAAATATTCCCAGTATCCGTTGATTGAACAGCATTTTCAACAACATTCTGCAACACTAGTTTTAAAAGTTGCTCATCTGAATATATTGTTCTTTTTATATCCTGAGCAATATCAACAGATATCGTTAAACTTTTTGAGTTTATTTCCTCTTCATTGCGTTTTATAATCGAATTTAAAACATTTACAGCATCGAAATATGATAATTTATGTTCTAATAAATTAGACTCCGTTTTTGACAACTCTATTATTTTATCAAATAAAAACATTATTTCTTGTGAATTTTTATTGATAATATTTAAATATTTTTCTTGTTTATCACTAATTTCACCACCCAAACCATCTAAAATTGCTTGAGAAAAACCTATTACAGATTGCAATGGGGTTTTTATTTCGCCTGAAAGTTTTACCAGAAAATTATTTTTATCTCTATTTACCTTCTTAGAACTTTCATGTTCCACTAAAATACTCGTTAAAGTCTTATAACTTTGCGTATTATCTCGTAATATTACCAAGAAATCATCATTCATTTTTCTTGCAGAAAGTTCAAAAAACATATCTTTTTCTAACGAAGATTTCGTTCTGGTAACAACTGTTTTTCCCTTATCAGCTACTTTAACAATGAGCTCCATTGCACTCTCAAATAAATCATCAATATAACCTTCAGCAAAAGTTTCTTTTAAATTAGACAAGACCTTATGTGCAACATCGTTATACCATATAAAACTTCCTTGAGCATTCAATAAAACTACACTATCCGGAAGATTATTTAATAAATCATCATCTTCATCATTTTTGTTAAACTTAAACAAATTTTTAAAAAAATCTATCATATATACCCTTTGCTATTTTTAGTATATCATGGACCGTTATTTTCGCAAGTATAGGTGCAAAACAGGTGTTTTTTTAGGGTTTCCAATGAACTTAAATTGAAAATTTCTTTGATAAATAATTTTACAAATTCTGAATTTAGTGCTATTATTAATATATGTAAATATGTTTTGTTCTGCATAGCAAAAAAATTTTTTAGGGGTTTATAAATAATTACCACTTCAATGTGGCAAACGGAGATTTAAAGAGATGACAAATTTTGATAATAATATTAATGCACTTAGATTTCAAAAAGTTAACATAAAAAAAGACTCACCAAAAAAGTCTGCTGCACCTGAAGGTTGCGAAGATAATATTGAATTTAATTCAGACTTTAAGGCTCAACAAGCAGCAGCCCTTGGTCGTTCACAAGTATCCAAACCGGATAACATTGAAAATGACATAAAATTTTTCATGAAAAATGAAAAATTTTGCACTCAAGCTAATATGTTTTTTGATAATGCATTTGAGTTTATGAAAAAACAAAACGAAGAACACGCTTATGAACGCTCCGCTCAAATGATGGATGCGTTTAGAAATGAATTTATGGGAGTAAAATTCTAAGATTATTTTTGGTTTTGGTAAATAAAAAAGACTTGCAACAAATAATCTTGCAAGTCTTTTATTTTATATGGTAATTATTAATTAAGCCATAGCTTTTTCAACAGCAACAGCACATGCAACAGTTGCACCTACCATTGGGTTATTACCCATACCAATTACACCCATCATTTCTACGTGTGCAGGAACTGATGATGAACCTGCAAATTGAGCATCACCATGCATACGTCCCATTGTATCTGTCATACCGTAAGAAGCAGGACCTGCTGCAACGTTATCAGGGTGAAGTGTTCTTCCTGTACCACCACCTGATGCTACTGAGAAGTACTTTCTACCGTTTTCAATAGCCCATTTTTTGTATGTGCCTGCAACAGGGTGTTGGAAACGAGTTGGGTTAGTTGAATTACCTGTAATGGAAACATCCACACCTTCGTGAATCATAATTGCCACACCTTCTGAAACATCGTCAGCACCATAGCATCTAACTTGTGCTCTTTCACCGTTTGAAAATGCTTTTTCATTTACAATAGTCAACTTGCCTGTTTTGTAATCATAAGAAGTTTCTACTGATGTGAAACCGTTAATTCTTGAAATGATATAAGCAGCATCTTTACCTAAACCGTTTAAGATAACTCTTAAAGGTTCTTTTCTAACTTTATTTGCATTTCTTGCAATACCGATAGCACCTTCAGCAGCTGCAAATGATTCATGACCAGCTAAGAAACAGAAACATTTTGTTTCTTCTCTTAATAACATTGCACCCAAGTTACCATGACCGATACCAACTTTTCTTGTATCACCAACAGAACCCGGAACTGCAAACGCTTGTAAACCTAAACCAATAGCTTCTGCTGCATCTGCTGCATTTTTAATTCCTTTTTTGATTGCAATTGCGCAACCTAGTGTATATGCCCATACTGCATTGTCAAATGCAATTGGTTGAATACCTTTTACTATTTCTTCAACGTTGATTCCTTTAGATAAGCATAATTCTCTTGCTTCATCAATTGTTTTAAAACCATATTCAGGTAAAACTTTATCTAAAGTAGCTTGACGTCTGTCTTGTCCTTCAAATTGTGCCATTTTATTTTTCCTTTTTAATTAATTTGTAATAACCTGTATTTAATCTGAATTATTTTAACCTTTTCAGATATTTATGAAATTATAAAACTATTCTTTTCTTGGATCGATAGTTTTTGCAGCATCTGCAAATCTGCCGTATGTGCCGATATTCTTTTCAAAAGCTTCTTTTGGATCAACACCTTTTTTAATCATATCCATCATTTTACCCAAGTGAACAAACTTGTAACCAATAATTTCACCATCTTTATCCAAAGCTGTTTCTAAAACATATCCTTCAGCAACTTCTAGGTATCTTGGTCCTTTTTGTTTTGTTGAATACAATGTACCAACTTGAGAACGTAGTCCTTTACCTAAATCTTCTAAACCTGCACCAACAGGTAATCCATTTTCAGAGAAAGCTGTTTGAGTTCTACCATATACAATTTGCAAGAATAATTCTCGCATTGCAACATTTATAGCATCACAAACAAGGTCTGTATTTAATGCTTCAAGAATTGTTTTACCAGGTAAAATTTCTGCTGCCATTGCTGCTGAATGTGTCATACCAGAACAACCTAAAGTTTCAACTAAAGCTTCTTGAATAATACCTTCTTTTACATTTAATGTTAACTTACAAGTACCTTGTTGTGGAGCACAACATCCGCAACCGTGAGTTAAACCAGAAATATCAGTAATTTCTTTACATTTTGTCCATTCACCTTCTTGTGGAATCGGTGCAGGAACACCTTTCACGCCTCTTTTAACGCAACACATTTTTTCCACTTCTTGTGAAACTTGAATGTCTTTCATATTTCCTCCTATTAATTTTAATTTACTTTTTAATTATACAACAAAAAAATTTTTGCTTGTACATATAACTTTTTTGTTGTATTATCTGAAATAGGAAGATGTTAGGAGAAGAAAATGTATAAAGCAATGGTCATGTCTGCAGGTGTAGGTTCACGATTGGAGCCACTCACAAGAAGTGTGCCAAAACCACTGGTAACAATCGCAAATAAACCTGTTATGGATATTTTGTTAGAAAATTTGCAAAGTATTGGTGTAAAAGATATTGTTGCTAATACATATTATCTTTCAGAACAAATCGTAACAAGATACATTAAAAACAAATTGGGAATCAATTTTAATTACATTACAGAAGAAACTCTTTCAGGAACTGCGGGCGGAGTTAAAAAATGCCAGTTTTTCTTTGATAAAGATGAAGATTTCTTTGTATTATCTGCTGATGGAGTAACAAATGCAGATTTGCTAAAAGGTATGGAAATTCATAAGGCTTCAGGAGCAATTGCAACAATTGGTGTTAAACCCGTTAAAGAGGAAGAAATCCCTAATTTCGGGGTTGTTGTAACAGATTCTAATGGATATATTATCGAATTTCAAGAAAAACCTTCAATCAAAGAAGCAAAAAGTAATCTTATAAACACAGGAATCTACATTTTTAGTTACAAAATTTTTGACTATATTCCTGCAAATGAATTTTGTGATTTTGCAAAAGATGTGTTTCCAAAGCTTTTAGAAGATAGACAAATTAACGTATTTAATGTTGATGAGTACTGGTCAGATATAGGTACACTTGACCAGTACAGACAATCAACCAAAGATTTATTTGAAAATTTATATACATTTAAGCACGATAAAATTGTATCAACTAACACAGGCAGATACATTTGCGGAAAAACAAAATTACCAAGAAGTGTCAAATTTATTGGAGATTCTGTTATAGGTGATGAATGCATCATTGGTAAAAATGTAGTGTTAGAAAACTGTATTCTTTGGGATGGAGTTGAAATTGCGGACAGAGTACACTTAACAGATTGCGTTATAGCTTCAAACTCTCGTATAGAAAGGAATTTAACAAACCACATTTTAGGTCAAAATGAAAGAGTAGTTAAATTTAACAGTAAACGCAAACGCAGAATCAAATTAATGCGTTTTTGGAAGAAATTACTTGGAAAATAAAAGTTTTATTATAAAAAAGGACCTGATTTCCAAACAAAATCAAGTCCTTTTTCTATCTCATCAATTATTTAATTAAAACGCTGCTACGGGTTTCTTTTGTAATTGAGCTCCCGGAATTTGTTGCCAGTTTGCTGACATAATTTTCTTGAACGATTTTAAAGCTGTATCTTCTAATTCACCAAGTTCATCAGCTTCCATAATCAATTCTCTTAAAGGAAGTAATGCTCTTTGATCACGCAATACACCTAAAGCTGCAGCTGCACCTGCTCTTACCAATTCATTTTCATCACGTTTTTTCATAACGTCAATCAATGCAGGAACCGCTTTTGTATCATTTAATTTACCTAATGATGTAACTGCATAAATTCTTACATTTACCCATTCGTCAAATAACATGTTAATCAATTTATCAACAGCTTTTTTATTACCGATTTCGCCCAATGCACGAGTTGCATCACAACGTACATTTACTTTTTCGTGATCCAATGATTCCATCAATGCATCTGTTGCAATATCACCAATTTCAATTAAAGCTTCTGTTGCAGTAATACAAACTTGTGGGTTGCTATCATTCAATGCTTCAACAAGAGGTTCTACAACAATTTCACCGCCTAAACGTCCTAAAGCTCTTGCTGCACGAACTCTAACATCAACATTTCTATCTTCTCGCAATGATTCAATTAAGTGAATTGTAGCATGAGAATCACCCAATTCGCCCAATGCACGAGCTGCATACAATCTTACAGAACCATTTTTATCATTTTTCAAAACATCAATTAACGGATCAACAGCTTTTGAATCACCCATTTCACCTAATATTCTGGCGGCATTATATCTGACCTTTTCAGAATTACTTGTTTTTAAATCATTAATCAACTCTTCAAAAGTTTTTTTCACTTGTTTTTTCTTGCTATTTACACTAATAGTCATTTAAAAATTGCCTCCAATTTATAAATAATAATATTACTACCTTACCCTTATAATATTTAAGTTAATCTCTTTTTAAAAATTGCTTTATATTTCATATTTTATTAATTTTTGTTAACTTAATTAAAATCATGTACTCGCTAGTTATAGTTACCTTTTGGCTACACATACCATTAAGGGTAAAACTGACACTTTATATTTTCATTCTAACATTTTTTTTGAATTTTGTCTTGTCTTTTTAACAATAATTCATACATTTGTAGTAATTGTTTATTTAAATATTCACACTTTTAGTAATAACTCAATTTATTTATTAAGTTTTGTTAACAATAGGAATTGAAATTGTAAAGCATGAACCATGTCCAAACTCACTATCCACATGTATTTTGCCATGATGTTTGTCTATAATTTTTTGAGATATCGCCAAACCCAATCCTGTACCAACTCCGGCAGATTTTGTTGTAAAACCTGCAATAAAAATCTTGTCTAAATTTTCCTTTTTTATTCCCTTTCCGGAATCTTTTATAATTACGTTTAAGTTGTCGCCTTTAACTTCTGTTGTTATCTCAATTTTGCCTTTATTCTCAATTGAATGACAAGCATTTACAAGAATATTCATAAAAACTTGATTTAACATATTTGGATAACATTTTATTAATGGCAACTGTGCATAATGCTTTATTATTTCTGCTTTGTGTTTTGTTTCATGATGAATCAAAGCAAGCGTTAAATCCAATTCTTTATTTATATCTGCTTCTTGCAGTTCAGCTTCATCGAGTCGTACAAATTTTTTTAACGAAGTTACCAGATGATGAATCCTTTGTACGGCTTCATTATCAACTGCATTTATTTCACTAAACATTTCTTTTGTGTCTTCACACTCTAATTTTTGAATTAATTTTTTCATTATTGCATTATTTGATTTTATTGATGCAAACGGAGTATTAATTTCATGTGCTATACCTGCAACCAATTGACCTAACGAAGCCA
This sequence comes from uncultured Candidatus Melainabacteria bacterium, assembly GCA_934726055.1. Classification (GTDB taxonomy): domain Bacteria; phylum Cyanobacteriota; class Vampirovibrionia; order Gastranaerophilales; family Gastranaerophilaceae; genus UBA6984. The sequence goes on along the minus strand of CAKVCZ010000021.1, from coordinate 8,448 downwards.
TCTTTTCGGAATTTATTAGTTGTAATTGTGTATCTTTAAGTTCTTTTAAGGTTTTTTGTAACTCATTTACCGTTTTTACATTATCTTCATATAATTTTGCTTGAGCAACTGCGTTACCAATTTGTGCGGAAACACTTTCTAAGACATCTATTTCATCAGTCATATCACGTTTTTGATTACTAATTAAAACAATGATTCCTAACAAATTGTTTAAATGATATATCGGTAAGATAAGACGTAATAGAGGAGTATCAAATAATTCAGCCTCATTAAATTCTTTCAAGCTCATTGATGATACTGTTTTTTTATTTGAAAGCTCAGTAAAAATCTTATTTGGAAAAGTAATATTCTTTCCTAGAAACATTTTGTTATTTTTTCCGTATGCAAAATCAATTTTGAAAGAAGACTCATGAATAGATGCATAATATGAGCGGAAGGCACCAAAAACAGTTGCCAATTCTTTCAATGCAGAATTTAAGATTTTGTCTGAATCAATAGATTCTCTAATGATATTAGAAATTTTATTGATTAATGTCATTTTAACAGCTTGAGCTTGATTTGATGTCGAACGTTTTTTTAATTTATCAACATCCTCAAAAGCTTTTTTACATTTTTTTTCTAAATTATCTTTTTCTTCTTTGACAACTTTTAACTCAATTTCAGCCGTAACATTTGAAAAAATCATAATAATATATTTAGAGCGTCTGTACGAAGACAAATCAAAAAACATTAAATCGCCTGTTGATTTTTGATAACTTACTAATGCACTAAAATCTTCTTTAGTTGTAAATATTTGGTTTATTGGTAAAAAATCAAACGCACCTTCAACTTCAAGCGGATAAAAATCAAAACTCAGCTTGTGAGAAAATCTTTTAAAATCTTTATAATCATTAAATGTACGCTTAAATGCATTATTAACAAAAACGACTTCTTTCTGCTGATTTGTGATAATAACGGATTCCTTAAACTTATTAAAAAAACCAAATTTTTCCATACATATATTATATACATGTATATAATAAAAGTAAAAATGTTAAGTTTCAAAAATGCAATAATAAATACAGGCACAGTTATTTGCAAGCATTTGTAAATTAATGATAATAAAAATTTACGTTATGAAATATTTCAACTTTCTAAAAATTGTTTGTGATAGATTTAAAATAGGAAAAGATTTTACATAAATATTATAAAGTACACAAGGAGATATAATGGCAGAATATTTGACCAAAGAAGAAATTAAACAATGGAGAAGTTCGCTGGAAAAAATAACTTTGGAAGAATTTGCAGCAAGATTAGGGAAACAAATTGAAGAAGCAAAGAAAACAAATGACCTTGTTGATATTGTTTTAAGAGGTAAATCTTATACTTCTTCTTCAGATATGTCAATGACAAGAACTGAAAAAATTACAACTATTGCCGAAAGAGCAATTACAAAAGAACGTCAATTGACTTCACCAAAAGATGTTTCAAGTATCATTGAAGCACCAAAAACAGTAATAAAACCGTCTAAAAAGACTGAAACTAAAAAAGAAACTCCAAAAACTGTTAAGCAAGAAGCTAAAGGAATAAAAAAAGATACAAAAAAAGAAATTCAAAAACCAATCATTGAAAATATAGCAAAAACTAAAACTTCAATTTTGGATGATTCTCAAATTATTTTCAAAAAAGCATTAACTGATAGAGAACAATTAGTTTTCGATTATTTCTTAAAAAATAAAAATCAAATCGTTTATGCGAAAGATTTAGCAGAATTATTGAATTTACCAAGAGATTACGTGTATAAGTATATTAAAAATCTAAGAGCTAAAATTGAGGGCGAAAAGTTGAAAAATGCTGAAGCCGGTGGTTTTATGCTAACTGTTTAGGTATATGGAACTTAATAAATTAAATCTATTAGAACTTTTAAATAATTCGCAGGCACTTTATTCAACCGAATATTTTGGTGGTTATGAAGTACCTGCTGATTTATTGGAAACAATCATTGAATGTATAAATTTTAAATCATCTATCTTCAACGGAGTGATGTTTTTTCAAAAAAAAGGTAATGGCAAATATTTGGTTGTAGATGGCATGAAAAGGCTTATTACATTAAGTTTGCTGTTGTACGCAATATGCGAATGCTTCAAATTTACAAGTGAAAAAAACGCAATTGCAATTGAACTAATAAAACAGAAATATTTATTTAACGGAGAATCTACAAAGATTCAACTTTCCGGATATGAACAAACCATATACGAAAAATTAATTACCCATCAAGAAATGTCTTACGGCGAAAAGCAACATCCAATGTTTGTTGCACTACATGCCTTTTGGGCAAAAATAAAAATGAATAACATTTCGGCATTAAAACTTTTTAATTCAATAAAAAGAGTTTCTACGCTTGCTTGCATTTATGACAAATGCAAATTTCATAACAGAGAAATTTATCAAAGTTTGAATTGCAACAACCAAAATGCAAGAGGTCAATTACTTTTAATAAATAACTTTCTTCAGGAAACTGTTGATTCTGAAGAAGTTTTAAACATGTGGTATGAAATTATACAGATGTTTAAAGAAGCTGATATGGTATTAAAAATGAGGTACTTTATCTGTGATTATTTGGCTATACAAAAAAACGGAATTATGCCAAGATTAAATGAATTATACACAAGTTTTAAAAATTATTATCTCAAAATGATACGTTCAGGATTGAATGCAGCAGCTCTATTTCAGGCAATGAAAGTATCCGCCGGATATTATATAAAAATATCCACAGCTAATTTTGAAGACAAATTTATTAAACAAGCAATCGACACAATAAAAAATAATAATATGTATGAAACTTTCCCATACTTACTTGAGGTTATGGACGATTATGAAACAGGCAGAATTTCGCCAAAAACATTTACCGACCTTTTGAATAATGTTATTTTGTTTATTGCGGAACAACGCAGCGGAAATATTCAAAGTAACATAAACTTTGCCTCTTTAAGCGGCGAAATAGCAAAAAGAATTCAAAAATAAATAACTATTTAAAATTGACAAATTTTCTATATAATTTTAAAAAGTTAAATATTAAAACAAATTTATAATACAATGTTATTTAAAAAGGAGTAATTTATGTCAAATTTAAAAGTGATTGAGTATCAAACTGTTGGAACATGTTGCCAACTTATGAGAGTTGCTATTGATGAAAATAATGTAATTCAAGAATCTGAATTTTTTGGTGGCTGCAACGGAAATCTTCAAGGAATAAAAAAACTTATCAAAGGAATGAAGATTGATGATGTAATAGAAAAATTGCAAGGAATCAGTTGCAACGGAAAACCAACCAGCTGTCCTGATCAACTTGCAACTTGTTTAATTCAATACAAAGAAAATAAACTTCAAAATGCATAGTTTTAAATTTACATAACACAAAGGCGGCGGCTTTATAAAAAGCCGCCGCCCCGTTATTATATAAATAACTTATATACTTCCATCCGATTTTGAGGATTCTTGCATCTTTAACATTAATTCTTGAGTTTCTTGTTTTTGTTTTGCTTCTTCTTTTTGCTCTTTCTTAAAGAACACATTTTTTATCTTTGAACCTAATTTTTCTTCTTTAATTCTTTTTGCCTCAAGTTCTTCAACTGTTGCATTCATCGAATCAGGCTCTGGTAACGTTGAAACAAATATACTTGCACTATCAATTTGATTTTGCAAAGCTAACCATTTGAATGATTTTACTAACTTCAAAGGTTTATTTACATCACCTCTTACAACAATTTGGAAGTTAGTAGAATTAATGTTATCAACCTTACTGCTAAATGCAGGAATTTTATTCAATTCATCAGGAGTAATAGATTCAGTAAAAATAGTAAATAGTTTCGCAGAAGCTACATTTAAGCCCGGTGTAACTTTTACCAAATTTACAGGATTTACACTTGCAATTGGACCTAACACGTTTGAAAGCATAGATAACATTCTTGCTCGAACTTTCATATCAACAGTATTTTCTAATAAGTTAAAATCTCCAGCTAAGTACAAATTCAATACCTTACCGTCAGAAGTTATAGGTTTTATCGTTGCAATACCATTTTTAAATGATAAAGTACCCTTCAATTCTTTAAAATGAGTTGTATCAATTGATGTTAAATCACTTAGAATACCGCCAATTGCCGTTTGGAAGAATTGAGATTCTCTAATATTTTCAGCCAAAATTAAATTCTCTAATTTTCCAAATGGTCCAAATTGACCATCTTTTATGTTAAAATTTACAGTTCCTTTTAATGACTTCATCTGCTGATTGAAATTAGTTTCTGCGGCATTTATTGATATGTCTGTATTAAATGCCAACTTACCACTTAACATATCTTTCATATTCGCAGTATCTATCAATAATTTATTTGTATCTAAATTATTACCGTTTACATGAACCCTTAAAATATTATTTAACAAATTCATGGAAATTCTGCCATAGACATTTCCTTTAAAAGCTCTGGTTCTTAAATTATTTATATAAAAAATACTTCTATGCAAAGCAATTCTTGCATTTGTGTCATAAATTTGAATATTGCCTGATTTTATATTTCTTAAATTTATAGAACTATTCCTTACAGAGACAGGAATTGGAGCAGGTGCAGCCGATGAACCTGATTTTCCGGCAGGAACCATTCTTGATGCAGTTGTTGCAACCAGCAATAATTTATCCACATCAATTTTATTTGAATTTACACGTAAATTAGTAATATGAGTAATATTTGAAGGTAATAGAGAAACATCTAAAGATGAATTTATGTCAGATCCGTTTACCATTAAATTTTTTACACCAACACTTAACAAATGAGCTTTGAAATCTAATGTTAGAGCCTCCATTGTTGTCATCAAATCTCTTATAAAGAATTTATCTACCGTTATTTTACCTCTTATTCTTGGTTCTGCGGAATTTCCATATACAAATAACTTTCCTGTTGCATTGAAATTGGAATTTCTAAATCCTTGTATTGAACCGGTTAATCCTTTTGGAAGATCTACTTTTATTATATTAATAAACGGTACGGAATTTAGATTTGTTATAGTTCCGCTAACTCCTGCTATCTCGTCCAGATTTTCAACTACATTACCTTCTTCATCCGTAGAAGTTGTTCTTACAAACAATCCTGTTTCTTTTATTTTTAATCTATTCCCTTTAAAATCCACTTTTGCCTGTAATAATGAATTTTTATTGAAAGTCTGTTCCAATTTTACTGGCGTAATATAATTTTGAGGAGAAGCCAACAATCTTAGTACTAAATTTTGACGTTTCATATTACCATCAACATTCAATTCAAGAGGAATTTGTCCTTTTGCATCAATGAATGGCGAAGCTTGTGTTCCTGCAAACTTTTTCAAATCCAGAGAATTTAATTTTCCTAACCCTTTTATTTTAAATACAGGATTTTCTCTATCTGTATCAATTAATCCGTCAAAAGTTATTTTTGAGTTGTTATTAATCAACACATCCGTAGGCTTTAATGTAAGCTGAGTACCAATTATGTTAAGCGCTAATGATTTATCTTTTATTGTTGAATTAACTTTTGGAAACAAAATATTTAAGTCTTTATTATTTATATCTACTTTATTTACTTTTGTTATACTATCTATATTTACCACAATATTCAAATTATTATTCGTAACTCTTAGAGAATTCGTTTTATCTCTTAGTAAAAAGTTTGCTAAATCAATTTTTGCATTACAAATTATACTTTTTAACTGACCTGTAACATCGCCTTTTATAGTTAAAAAACCGTTATCAACACTCATTGAAGACTTAATATCATTTGGAGCAAATGCTTTAAACAATCCTACAATCGGAATTTTAACCGCATTAATATGTATATCAGATACGGAATTTTCATCAATTTTACCCTCTATTTTTAATGGTGCATTATTTATATATGCATAGGTATCTTTTATATTTAATTTGTTATCTGCAAATAACAAATTTGCATTAATCTTTGTAATGCCTAAATTTAAGAGTTTATTTATAATTCCACCATTTCTAACAACAATATTCCCATCAGATTGCATTGTTTTTAAATCTGATTTTATATTTGCATTTGCCTCTATATAGCCAAGTCCCTTTATCAAATGCAAATCATTTTTAATATGTAAAGAGTCTAAATAAGCTTTTGCAATCGTTATCAAATCTTGGAAATAAATTTTTGTTGAACTCAAAGCCATATCTATTTTTGGATTTTTCCCATAATCAACAAAACCTTTCAAGCTAAAACTTTCATTTTTTGCAACTTGAAAATTTGTATCAATTTGAGCGTTTGAACCGTTAAAAATACCATGGAAATAACATGCCGGTAATTTGTAATTTGATAATTTCAATGTTGTATCATCAATATTTACAAAACCTTTTAACTTTATAAGTCCATCATTTTCCCTAACTTTTAATTTTGCAGCAACATTTGATTTCAAATCATACTGCCTATAAGCTAAAACAGGATTAATAAACGGTAATTCTATTCTTTGAGGCTTATCATCTTCTTCATCTAAGCCTTCAAATTTTGGTAGAAATGTATTTATATCAATATCAGCATTGACATTTTTATTTTCATCACTGTAAAGCTCTGCTACTGTTTTTAATTTTACAACTTTACCGTTAAAATATCCTGCATTTAACTTTTCACCATGTAATTTCAATAAATGTCCTGTTTTTTCATCGGTAATTTTTACGTTGTAATTATTAATTCTAACATTTGGAACTTTTATTCTGATTATAGAAGTATCAAACGGAAGTTCATTTTCAACATTTTGCTTATCTTCAAAATTATCTTCTTGAGCCTGTAATATTTTTTCAACCAAAGTTAATATTTTAAACTGCTTTCCGTCAACAATTGTAAAATTCAAATCAGGATTATTTACTTCTGCAGTAGAAACTTTCACAGTCAAAGCAAGAATACTTGGTAACGCAACTCTAAATTTTGCATTATCAGCCTTAAATAAATATGTTCCATCCTCAAATTTAACAGAAATATCATCAGCTTTTACACCAATTGATAACATTGGAGTTGTAGTTATTTTTGCATTTTTAAAATCAACATTTAACGGTATTTGTTCTTTTACTAAAGATTGAACCATCGGTTTATATTGATTCAAATCAACAACATTTGGTAAAACAAATAAAAAACCAATATATAAAATTAATAAAAAACCTGCAAAAATACTTGCTAAAACTATTCCTATCTTTTTAATCATATTCATATCCCTTAAAAATTTAAACTTTGACTCTCATATTATATACCAAAAAGACACATAAGTTAAAACCTATGTATCTTTTATTGACCATTAATTTATATATTTAGCTACAAATGCTACCTTATTAATACAAGTATGTTACTTACAACTTCCACGCTCCCAAGTCAAGTGATTATTATTATTATTTTTGCAAGTATATGTACCACTATTATCATAATTTACATTTAAGTAATCCATATTGTTTTTTTCTAACACCCAAGCGGTAGAATAAAGTCCGTTAGAAGTACAATAATGTAAATTATCCGGATTGGATAAAAACTCACCTGAAGCTGCTGGTATAATACCATCTTTAGAAATAACAAATCAAAATAAATCAATGCCATAAACAGATTTACCCTTATTAGGTCCATCAATATCAACCAATATGTCGCCACAATATTTATGTAGTGCTCCTGACACAATATCACCACCATTACATTTTGGCTCAACTAAGCTTCCTATCAAAAATGAGGCACAGTTTGCAAGCACAGCCTGAGGCTTATTATAATTTGAACTAAAATGATAATTTGTGCCCCAGCCGTTTGTATCCAAATCGCTTAATGTTTTAGAATTTTCATTCGCCATACAGTTACCATCAGTACTATCTCTACAAGATGTTATAACTTTCATGAATTCTGTTATTCTATCAAAATATCGTATTTTGCAACCTATATAAGCATTACTGGTACGGCACGCAGTAGTATTAATAATATCACCGTACCAACCATCCATAGGTCCATATACTGCAACCGCTCTATCCTGTGCCTCATTTAATTCTGCATATACTTTCTTTAATTTGGCAACTTTTTCCATATCATTTGTAGAACCATTCAAATTCGGTATTGTCAAAGCTGCAACAATTCCTATTACGCCCATTACAATTAGGGTTTCTGCTAGAGTAAATGCTATAAATTTCTTTGTATTTTTTAGAAAAGAGTCAAACTTGTTAGAATCCTTACTATTATTGTATTCTACCTACCCCCTTAGCTGTATTCCTTTGTTCATAAGTATTTGCTCCTTTCTGATATTGTACGTAATAATTATATACCCAAATTCCATGGTTTGCAAACACTTTTCTATTTTTTATTAAAAATATTTGCAAAACATTTGTAAAATTTTATTTTTGCTTAGTCAGAAACGCACTCCGTGCAGGGGAACTTTTTTAGAAAAAGTTCCATAAAAACCCAGTCCGAACTTCGTTCA
>CAKVCZ010000020.1 GCA_934726055.1 uncultured Candidatus Melainabacteria bacterium | reverse complement strand
ATAAAAAAGAGAAGTCTTAACAAAAGTTAACAAACAGGGATAAAAAAGGCAATAAAAATAGCCAGAAATTGTTTATATACATGTAAGGTAAAGGTTAAGGTTTTAAAGACTCGGAATTTAGTAAATAAATAAAGGGTTTTAAAGATTTAAAGGTTAAGGAAATCAAAGAATATTTGGTTTAGGGTAAGGTTATGTCATTCTTAGTATTCACAGCAAGACAATATATGTTAAAGCATCAAAGAAGTGAAATCAATTATAGATTGATGCAAAAACAACAAGAGTTAATGGACTTGCAATCATACACAGCAGCGATAGGAGATGGCAGTGTATCATTGAATGACTTAACAACCATACCATCAACAATGATGGGACGTCTAAGCCAATATATGGTAGCATCAAATAATTTTGCCGGACAAACCGCCGGAATGGATATGGCACAATTAAGTGGAGTAATGGGAATGCAACAAGCCCAAAGTGGTCAAGTAACCAATCCACAATACCAAATGTTAAGTCAACAATTAATGTACAATAATTTATATCAACAAAGATTAGATCAGTTCCGAAAAAGTGAAGAAAAGAAATTACAAGTAAAAGAAAAATCAATGGAACAAGAATGCTTGAAATTACAAAACGAATTAAAATTAGTAGAGAATGAATTACAAGCATTAGAATCAGCAATAGGCAAAGCAGCACAAGAGCTAGCACCAAAATTTGCATAAGGTTGATATAATAAAAAGAAGATAAAATAAAACCAAAAACCAAAATAAATAACCAAAACCAAAAAACCAAATTTTAGCCGCATAATTTGCGGCTTTTTTTTGCTAACATGAAAATTTAACAATATTTACATATTTCCATATAAGTCAAATATAGATTATAATTGATTTATGGCTGATTTTATACCTTATTATACGCAAGATGGCTCTGTTGGGCTATACAGCAATGAATTTAACGATATATATCATTCTGTTTTCGGTGCTTACAGTGAAGCATACGAAAAATTCATTCTGCCTGCAAAATTTAATGAATTTTTTAACAATAATAAAAATATAAAAATTCTTGATATTTGTTATGGAATTGGTTACAATACAAAATCTTTTTTAAATTATTTTTTTGAAAAAATTTTAGCAAAAAATAAAAAAAGTATTTTTAGCAAAAACGCTTATATCGACAAGATAGATACCAATAACATATCGGATACACATTATTATAACGATACGATAGATACCAATAATATCTTAGATGATAAAGACAGTAACTACTCTAACAAATCAAATTTTAAAAATAAATTTTCACCAGAAATTTTGGCGACTAAATTAAAAAATACTATTTTTTCTACTGTAATAAATAAAAATAGAAAATTAGAACTTGAAAATAATCAGAAGCAAAAATATAATATTCAAATTGATGCGTTTGATATTAATGAAACCCTTATGAAATTATCACCATTAATTAATACACAAAAGAAAGGTGCAAAAATAAAATTAACTAAGATAAAATCAGTTGATAAATATTTAAAAAAATGTGAGCCTACTATAAATTCTAAATATGAATATCATAATGAAATTAATTATATAATTTTAATGAATCTATTAGATAAATATGCCTCTGAATATTTAGATAATTCACTAAGAAAACTACTGAAAGATAAAAAATATAAACAATTTTTTAGACAAGATTTAAGCCCTTTTATTCAATTTTATATTTCAAATAAGGGTAATTACACCCCCAAAGTAAATAAATGCACCTTCTTACATAATATATATTATAGGTATATATCGACATGCTATAAAAACACACTAGAAGCCCTTAAATTAGCCACTTTTAAAATCAACTTCTTTTCTGAGGATGCAAGACATATTTCAAGAAATGAATTCTACGGATATGATTATATATTTTTAGATGCTTTTACCCCAGCAAAAGCTCCAAGTTTGTGGAGTTATGATTTTTTTAACGTTCTATTTAATAAGTTAAATGAGGATGGTATGATTATTACATATTCAAATTCAGCTTCAATAAGAAATGCTTTTCTTAAAAATAAATTTTACGTAGGTAAAATTTACAATAAATCAGAAAATAAATTTACAGGTACTATTGCAACAAAAAATCCAAAACTTATTGAATATCCACTTGACAATTATGATATGGGACTTATCAACTCAAAAGCGGGAATTGTTTTCAAGGATACCAATTTAAATTTATCAAATGAAAAAATTATATCAAACAGAGAATTAGAAATGAAAAACAGCAACTTAATTTCAAGTTCAAAATTTATAAAACAATACAAGGAGAAAAATAATGAAATATGATGTTGTTATCGTTGGAGGTGGAACAGCAGGATGTGCAGCTGCATATCAGCTTGGAAAAGCAGGTAAAAAAGTTCTTATAGTTGAAAAAAATATTCATTTAGGAGGTTCTATGACCTCAGCTCTTGTTACACCTATGATGAAAACTTCCGATAACTCAATTAATAATGAATTTTTAGAAGCTTTTACTGAAAAAATGCAAAAATATAATGCCTCAATCACTTATTGTGATGGCAATAGCGGATGGTTTAATCCCGAAATTGCAAAGATTGTATTTGATGAGTTAATGAATGAATGTAATGTTGATACAATGTTTAGTTCACAAATAAAAGCCTTAGATATTTCAAATAGACATATCAATTCGATAGAAATTGAGTGTAATTTATTATCGGTACATATCGAACCGACATATCTAATTGATACAACAGGGAATTGCGAAGTTTGTCAGCTTGCAAATTGTGAATTTTTAGAAAATAATTTGCAATATCAACCAACAAATTTACGCTTTATTATGTCTAATATAGATTTAGAAAAATTTTCAAAATGGATACTTGAATACGATAATAATAGGGACGTTACAACATCCTGCATTATAAATGGAGAGATACATCTTTCTACTGCTTACACTTGGGATAGCAATATAAATTGGGCTCTAAAACCGCTATTTGATGACGCAGTAGCAAAAAAAATCCTAAAAAATGAGGATAGAAACTATTTTCAGATATTTACAATACCCGGAATGCCGTCATCTGTCGCTTTAAACTGTCCGAGAATTCTATCTGAGGCTAATAGAAATCCATTAGAACCAACAGAATATGCAAAAGTTCTACAAAGCGGTCGTTCAAGCATATTAAGAATCGCAAATTTTCTAAAAATATATTTTAAAGGATTTGAAAAGTCATATATTTCAAATATTGCAGATATGTTAGGTGTTCGAGAGAGTAAGCGAATTCGAGGAAAGTATGTTTACACAGTAGAAGATTTAAAAAGCGGTAAGAAATTTGATAACCCTGTTTTGATATCAAACTATCCAATTGATGTTCATTCAACAGAAAAAGACAATTCTGTTTTAGAAAAAGTAAATATAGAATATCAATTACCAATTGAAGCCTTAATCACAAAGGATATTGATAACTTATTTGTTGCCGGCAGATGTTTAAGTGCGGATTTTTATGCACAAGCAGCACTTAGAATAATTCCAAGTTGTTTTTCTATGGGAGTAGGATTAGCAAAATATTTGTTAAAAACTCTTTAGAAATTGTTATAAACCTGATTTTGCGTTAAAATTAAAATATGAAGAAAAGATTAAAGGTACTAATTGGAATATTTATTACAGTATGCGTGTATGCCTTGTACTATTGGGGATTACCCGCTATATTAAATATGCCAAATGTTTGTCCTTTAATTACTCAATACATACAAAAAGAATATGGCTTAAATTTAAAATTATCTAATCTAAAGATAAAAATGGGTTTGACTCCGACTCTATGGATAAAAGCTGACAATATAAAGCTGCTAAATGATAATTTATCTACGGCATTTTCAGTAGATAAACCAATTATTGAAATTTCTTTACCACCATTGATTCTCGGCAAAGTTCATCTGAACTACTTTAGTTCAACAAATTTATTTGCTGACATAAATTTCGATAAAGAGCTAAATTTTAGTTTAGGACAATTTTTAATAATAAAAAACTCTAATTTTGTTATTAATATTAATGATTCAAAACTATTGGCAGAGAATTTTTTAATAAATTTGACTGATAAAAGTAAAAATAAAAAAGTTTTACTAAGAGGTAATTTTTTTAATATAAATAGATTTAATCAAAAAAAATATATAAATGCAGATGCAGATTTAAATATCCTAACAGATTCTAATAATGCACATTTCAATTGTTCTATTGATTCAAAATTACCATTTAATAAACATTTAGATGATTACCCTCCTGAAATATCTGCCGCTATAACTAACTTGGATCTAAGTGAATTTTCAGATATTGTCAGTACTCTTTCAAAAAATAAAATCAAAAACATTGAAGGTCTGATAAATTTTGATTTTCACTCTGCACAAGAAATTTCAAAGCAGAAGCAATATTTTGCAAATTTGATAATAAAAAATATCATATTTAATTCAGATTATGTAAATAAAACTTTTTCATATCCGCACTCTATTCAACTTAAATCAACTTATTTATTATCCGGAAATCACTTAAACATACCGAATATTGACTTTATGACTCCTAAATTTTCTGCAAAAATTTCAGGTTCTATCGATAAAATATCTTCTAAAAAACCAATACCTGATTTGCAGGTTAAAATGTTTAATGCAAAGGCAAAAGATTTATTAGAAATAATTCCATATAGTGATAATTTGGATAACTTAGCTGATATAAATATTTCCGTAGCAAAAGATGCAAACTTTAACTCAAATGCGGATGTTAATCTAAAAATTAAAAACAGCTTTATAAAACCTGATTTATATGGAGATATAACGATTACTGATGCCTACATTTTTGAACCCATAAAATCCGCACCAAGTGGTGCAACAATCAAAATAAACTACAACAAAGATGTTTTAAATTTGGACGTTCATGTACCAACAAACATAAATCAATATGTTGATGTAAAAGGACCAATATTTATATATAAAAACAATTCAACAGATTTGCATATTACAAGCACAGACAGAATTGACTTAGCCCTAGCTGAAAGATTACTTGACCCAATACACAGAACATTTAAGTTTTTACTTGGTCCTGTACCAATTATGGGCTTTAGAGGATATGGTCAAATTGACTTGACTGTAAAAGGGACTCGCCAAGATCCGCACACGTTTGGATGGTTTAAGACAAATAACGCAACGGTATCATTTGATGACATTAAAAATTTCGAACTTAATAATGGAAATGCATTATTAACATTTAGTGATACAAATACAAAATTTGAATTAAAAAGCGGCACAGTGAATAATAAACCTATTAACATTCAGGGAACCTGCTCATTGGAAGGATTATTCAATTTTGATGCAAAATTAAATAATCAACAGTTAAATGATTTATTAATAACCTTAAAAACCTCTCCAATGCTTAATGAAATTGCAAAATCAGCAAATTTAATACATAAAACTACCGGTCTTGCTGACTTTAGTCTGAATATTGCAGGTAAATTATTAGACATAAATGATTTAGATTTTGGCAAAAATGTGCATGCAAAGGGAGAAATAAATTTAAAATCAAATAACATTGAAATTACCGGACAAAAATTGCCAGTAATGGGAGTTACTGGTAAACTTCTATTTAAAGATACAAATATAAATCTTGATTTATATTCAAGTATTACCGCACTTTCAAAGATATATCTAAAAGGAACCTTAACAAATAATCTGGCAAATATTACCTTCAAAACCGATGTGATTCGCATATATGACTTTTTAAAGGCTGTAAAAATCCCAAATATATATATATCAGGGAAAAGAGAAGATGATTTATCAACAGCTGCAATAGAAGGCAAATATAATGGGAATATCTCCAATATTGATATTTCAAAAATTAGTGCCAAAGGTAAAATTCAATTAAAAAATACAAATTTAATATATGCAAAAAATAAAATACCTATTCAAATAAATGCAGGCACAATAAATATTAATAACAGTGAATTAATTTTAAGCAAAAATATACTCAAAATTGGTACTATGCCAGCAATTATTGACGGCAGAATAAGGAATATTTTTTCTAAAAACCCTATCTTAGACATATATTTATCATCCAAACCAAATCAGAAATTTTTTGATTATATGTTTAACAAAAATTCTGTCTATCCTATTAAGGCAAAAGGTGATATTACTTGTATTACAACTTTCAAAGGAGAATTAAATAAGCTTAACTCAGCGATTAAATTGCATTTAAACAAGGATTCAAGCCTTTACTATATGGGTTCTGCCATAGGTGATAACAACAATAGAATTCATTTAGACTTTCAGGGTATTATAGAACCTCATGCATTACGAATAAAAATGTTCAATTACGATAAAATGATACTATCGCAAAGAGGGAAATTATCACCAAGCCGACAATTAAGTATGAATGGAGCCATTTACTACTATAAAGAACCTTATTTTAAAAATTTAAAGATAAAAACAGCAATGCCTACAGATATGCGAATATTCAATATTATTTTCAAAAAACCATTAATAAAAGGTGGCTATTTTACTTCAGATATTGAAATAAATGGCAATGCATTTAATCCTAAAATATTAGGTCAAATAAATACAACAGGTATGAATATACCTTTCTTTGATACAACAATAAAAAGTATTAACATGCAATTTATGCCAAAAGAAATAATTGGAAAATTAAATGGGGATGTTCTATCAAATAATTTTATTATTGAATTAAATGCTAATAATAATTTTACACCACCATACGTCGTAAATACCGCAAAAATAGAAACAAAAAATTTAAATGTAAATACAATTCTTGAAACTCTAAACCAATATGAAGTTGAAGCGGTAAAATCTGCTACAACAACATCAAAAACTAATTCAGATAATGTATATAAATTTGATATTAATAACCTTATTATTAAGAAACTGCAAATTATAGCAAATACCGTTTTAATAAATAAAATTCAAGCACATAATCTAAATACTGAAATGTCAATGAAAAACGGAACAATGAAAGTTGATAGATTCAATTTTTTACTCGCACAAGGAACAATGAATGGTTCAGTTGATTACAATATGCATAGCCAAAAATCTAATTTTAACCTGAATGTTAGCAATGCTGATGCAAACGCACTTTTAACATCCCTTTTTGATGTAAAGGGTCAAATATATGGAGATATTGACGGTAACTTATACTTATCATGCACTGGCGGCATACAAGAAGCTTGTATAAAAACATTAAACGGAAATGCGAATTTTATAGTTAAAAATGGACGTATGCCTAAACTTGGTTCATTAGAATATCTTTTAAAGGCAGGTAATTTAGTAAAAAGTGGTATCACAGGGCTTTCAATAAATGGTATTGTCGATTTAGCAACACCACTTAAAACAGGTAGTTTTGAATCTATAAAAGGTGCTATTAAGTTTAATAATGGAATTGCAGATAACATTCAAATACTATCATCCGGTAAAGATTTAAGCCTTTACATAATTGGAGATTACAATTTAGTCAACTATAATGCCAATATGTACGTATTTGGGAAATTATCACGCAAAATATCAACCGTACTTGGTCCACTTGGCAACTTGTCTTTAAATACACTATTTAATACTATTCCTGGAGTTGATTTGAATGATACATCAAATGCAAAACTTGTAAACGAAATAAATAAAATCCCAGGCTTGGAACTATCAAATAAAACTTTCAGAATCTTTGCAGCAGAAATTCACGGCGACATAAACGGTGAAGATTATGTTCAAAGCTTCAGGTGGGTTGAATAAAAACAAATAGCAAGCATTAATAGTTTGTGCGATTCATAATCTTTTTTGCTTTTGCATTAAACATTGTATTTTTAAACCAAACACCTTCAAATTTACCATTTTTAAAAAGATATTGTGTATCATATTGTGTAAAATATATAGATGCAACTAATTTACCATCTAATCTATATTGATGAGTATAGTACGGGAAATTAGGATAATTTTCAGAATATTTATCAACATACTTCAAATTACCAAAAGTATCATAATAATAAACAGTTTGCATATCATTCTTATATTGAATACCATAAGCAATAAGAATTTTGCCATTTTTAGTGTAAAAGCCTGACATTCTCTCTGTTTTATTTTCTTTTTTACCATTAGAAACCGCAATATAATGTTCCTTATACTGTTTATCTTTTAAATAATCTTTGTACTGCAGTCTAAAAGTCTTTTTATTGTATTTTTTTACAATATCTTCGGAGTAAATAATATTTTTTATTTTATTAATACTCTCATCACGCTCGAATTGGGACTTTTCACACCAATCAAAAGTAATGTTTCCATTTAAAACCACATTATCCTGAGCATAAGTCATTTGACCTAATGCAAATAATATTATAACTATCAATAAAAAGTTTTTCATGATTAGTATTATAGCATAAATTTTGTACTATAATATAATTATGGATTATTTAAGTAATAAATTTGATTGTATAGTAGTTGGTGCAGGCCACGCTGGCTGTGAAGCCGCACTTGCAACAGCAAGACTTGGGCTAAAAACTCTTTTATGCTCTCTTAATATGGATAATATAGCATTAATGCCATGTAATCCTGCGATTGGTGGCCCCGCAAAATCAACACTTGTAAGAGAAATTGATGCATTAGGCGGACAAATGGGTATGTCTGCTGATGCAACATACCTTCAAATGAAAACTTTAAATATGTCAAAAGGACCTGCTGTAAGAGCCCTAAGAGCACAGTCCGACAAAAAAGAATACACTCAATTTATGAGAAATGTTATTCAAAATAACAAAAATATATATTTAAAACAATGCTGTATAAGCCAGTTGTTAACAAATGAAGGGAAAATTACCGGTGCAATAGATGAATATGGTATTAAATACTCAGCACCTGTGGTTATTTTAACAACAGGAACATCGCTGGAAGCAAAAATTTGGGTAGGACTAAATTCTTATCCCGCAGGACGTTTGGGCGAAATGCCTGCTAGAGGTTTGTCTAAATCTTTAATGGATTTAGGTTTTACAATAAAAAGACTTAAAACAGGTACTCCACAAAGAGTTGACAGCAGAACTATCGATTATTCTAAAATGATTTTACAAGAAGGCGATAGCGAACTTAGTTTCTATTCCTTTAGACCAAACAGACCAATTAGAAAGCAATATCCTTGCTATTTGACAAAGACAAATGAAAAAACTCACGAAATAATTAAGGCAAATCTTGATAAATCCCCAATGTATCAAGGTCTTATTCACGCTATTGGTCCAAGATATTGCCCGTCAATTGAAGATAAAATCGTAAGATTTGCACATAATCCTTCTCATCATATATTTATTGAACCGGAAGGATTAAATACATACGAAGTTTATATTCAAGGTTTTTCAAGCAGTTTACCGGCAGAAGTTCAAGTTCAAATGCTTAGAACTTTGCCTGGATTAGAAAATGCACATGTAATCAAACCTGCATATGCGGTTGAATATGATTATGTCCCTGCGGTTCAGAATACCCACTCGCTTATGACCAAAAAAGTTCAAGGCTTATTTATGGCAGGTCAAATAAATGGTACGAGCGGATACGAAGAAGCAGCTGCACAAGGATTAATAGCAGGTATTAATGCTTTTAATTATCTAAATCACTCAGAAATGCTTGAACTTTCAAGAAGCTCATCTTACATAGGAACATTAATTGACGATTTGGTTACTAAAGATATTGACGAACCATATAGAATGCTTACTTCTCGTTCTGAATACAGACTACTGCTACGTCAAGACAATGCGGATGCAAGATTATCCGAAATTGGACACAAAATTGGTTTATTAGAAGAAGAACAATATGATAGGTTTGTTCAAAAACAAAAAGATATTGAGCTTGAAGTTCAAAGACTCAAAGATACAAAATTGAAAGCAAATGATGAAAACAATGCTATTCTTGCAAAATACGGAGAAAATATTGATAAAGGTATAAGACTATCAGAACTTCTAAAACGTCCAAATATTTCATATAAAACCATTTTAGAATTAGATAAAAAAGCTCAATTATTAAATTTACCACAACCAACTTATGAACAAGTTGAAATTCTTATAAAATATGATGGATA
Organism: uncultured Candidatus Melainabacteria bacterium; assembly: GCA_934726055.1. Lineage (GTDB taxonomy): Bacteria > Cyanobacteriota > Vampirovibrionia > Gastranaerophilales > Gastranaerophilaceae > UBA6984. Next base: position 8,357 of record CAKVCZ010000020.1, on the reverse strand, counting down.
CCTTAAACGTCAGGAATCCCAAGTTGATAATGCTTATAAATTAGAAAAAATAAAAATTCCAAAAGATATTGATTATTCAAAAATTACGCATATTTCAACAGAATCAAGAGAAAGATTAGAGAAAATTCGTCCTACAACTCTTGCTCAAGCTTCACGTATTGGTGGTGTTAAACCGGCAGATTTATCTGTGCTTATGGTTATGTTGGAAAAACACATGATTCATAACTAAGAATAAATTCATAATGATAAAGAATAAAATGTTTATAATATTATCGGCATATATCTAAATGATATATGCCGATTTTTAAAAATTATTTTTCTAATTCTTTTAATTTTTTATACAAATCAATTTGTTTTTCTGATAAATTTTTTGGCATTACAATTTTAACTTTTGCATTTAAATCACCATAGCCACCGTCTTTTAGAGGTAATCCTAAATTTTTTAACCTTAAGGCTTGACCTGATGACGTGCCAGCCGGAATTTTAATATTTATCTTACCATGCAAAGTTTCTATATCTTTTTGTACGCCTAAAGCAGCATCCGCAGGCGAAATTTCCACATCCATAGCCAAATTTTCACCTTCTATTTTATATTTTGAATCATTTATGTTAATAATAAGGTATAAATTACCTTTATTACCGTACATATCAGACTTACCTTCACCTTTTAAACGTATTTTTTGACCCTGTTTTACTCCCTTTGGCAGCTTAACATTAACCGTCTTATTTGAAGTCGTTATACCTGTCCCCTGACAATGAGAGCAATATCCACCATTAGGCGGACACACCTTACATTTTTCAATTTCTTTAAAAGTAACTTTTATCGGTTTATCTTCAAATAAGTCTTTTGCTGTAATATTGACAGTTTTTGTAGAATCCAAATTTTCTTCAGCATGACCTGAAGTAGCACGTGAAGTATTGCCGGTTTGTCCAAAATTCATACCCATACCTTCAAATCCGCTAAACCCGCTACTTTTACGTCTTGAACCGGATGTTCTTTGTCCTGACATCATATCACCAAATAGAGAACTAAAGAAGTCCGAGAAACCACCCATTCCATCAAATGAAGAAAATCCTTGTGTCCCTCCTGCATTATTAAAATTAAAGCTAAAGTTTTCAAATCCCGGTGGCGGAGTAAAATCAGCACCACTTTGCCAATTTGCACCTAAGCTATCATAACGCTGACGTTTTTCTTTATCACCTAATACCTCATAGGCTTCATTTATTTCTTTAAACTTTTTTTCAGCTTCTTTTGTTTTATTTACATCCGGATGATATTTTCTCGCAAGTTTACGATATGCAGATTTTATTTCTGCCTCTGTTGCTTCACGTTTTACACCTAATGTTTCATAATAATCTTTATATTCCATGGAAAATTTCTCCCATATTTATTTTAATACAATTTTTATAAATCCGTATATTTTTTAATTATTTATTAATTATTTTTTCAACGCTTTTGAACGTAAATTTCTGTGATAGGTAATAGCAAATCTGTGTGCCTCATCTCTAATTCGCTGTATTAAAAACAAAGCACTTGATCCTCTTGGAAGTAGTACAGATTTTGATTGATTTGGTAAAAAAACTTCTTCTTCACGTTTTGCTAAACTAACAATGTCAATTCCGGTTATACCTAATTCTTCTACAATTTGCATAACGCTTGACAATTGACCTTTTCCGCCATCTATTATTATCAAATCAGGTTTTTCCCAACCATTTTCATTTAAACGTTTAAACCTGCGTGATAAAACTTCTTTCATAGATTGAAAATCATCCGGTTTACCCTCAGTGGTTCTAACTTTATATCGCTTATATAAAGATTTTTTTGGAAAACCGTTCACAAAGCAAACTCCTGAAGCAACGGTATTTGTCCCTTGTATATGCGAAATATCATAACATTCAATTTTGTATGGAAAATTTTTTAATTTTAATTGTTCTGCTAAATACGAACCTATTTCATTAAAATCATTGTTTATCTCAACCAAAGCCTGTATTTTAGCTTTATTTAAGACATCTCTTGCATTTTTGTCAGCTAACTCTTGCAATTCTTTTCCTTGTTTATTTTTGCCATAACTTATTTTTATCTTTTTATGAGAAATTATTTCCAACCAATCTTCATATAATTGTTTTTCCCCAATATTTTCAAGTTCTGACGCAATTATTTTATCCGGGAAATCTAATTTTAGAGTAGAATAATAGTCTTTAATAAATACAGGTAAAAATTCCGCAGTATCAGTTTCTTCAACTTTATATTCAAAAGCTTTTTTATCAATTAAACGACCTTCTCGTATCATCAAAATTACAATAGCAAATATTCCATCTTCCTGCAAAATTGATATAATATCTTCATTTAATTTTGTGCTTTCATAAACAACTTTTTGACGTTCAAATGTTTTCTTTAAATCAAAATAACTATCTCTTAATTTGGCGGCTTTTTCGAATTGTTCAGAAGCAGAATATTCTTGAATTTGCATCATTATCTGATTTAAAAGTTCCCCCTGTTTTCCCGATAAAAATAACTCTACTTGATTAATCAAATTTTGATATTCTTGCGGTGTAACTTTATTCTGGCAAGGGGCAAGACATCTGCCTATATCATAATATAAACAAGGTCTGGTTTTAAATTTTGGTTGCTTACATTGCTTCAATGGAAATAATTTTTTTACAAAATCTAAAGTTGAATACATTGCCCTTATATCTGTATAGGGTCCAAAAAATCTTCCTTTGTCAGGATTTAGGTTCTTTTTTCTCACTACTAATATTCTTGGAAAATCTTCATGTGTAATCAAAAAATACGGATATTTTTTATCATCTTTTAGTAATATATTGTACTTTGGCTTATGTTTTTTTATTAATTGATCTTCTAAAATAAAAGCTTCAACTTCAGTATCAGTAATAATGTATTCAAGTTTTTCAATATGTGCAACAAGCTGTTCTGTTTTTGGAGTTTTTGCTGAATTATTAAAATAACTTTTTACTCTTTTTTTTAAATTTTTTGCTTTACCAACATATATAATAGTGCCATTTTTATCATAATATAAATAGCAACCCGGCAAATCAGGCAATAACTTCAAAGTTTGAGCAAGATTTTCATTCATAACAGTATTATATCAAATAAAAAGGATAGCTCAAATAGCTACCCTTTTAAATTTTATAACTTTTTAAACATTATACATTTGCAACATCAAGTTCAGATTGTGTTCCTACAACAAATGGAACTTCTTTAACTTTCATATCTGTTTCATCCAAAATACCACGTTCTAATTCAGTGTAAGATGCGGTTTTTGAATTAAAAGCTTTTCTTAAAAACTCATAAGAAACTTTTGGATCACATTTATCACCACAAGTAAACAAATCTACCGCAGCATATCCCAACTCTGGCCAAGTATGAATAGCCAAATGACTTTCTGCAATAATCACAACTCCACTCACACCATAAGGATTAAACATGTGAAAACATTTTTGAACAACTGTTGCACCACACTCAAGAGCAGCATCAACCATCAACTTTTCAATCATAGACAGACTATTTAAAATATTCGGATCACATTCAAAAAATTCCGCTAAAACATGTCTTCCAAGATGCACCTGTTTAGTACCAGTCTTGTCTATTGTTGAAAATGGTGAAGTTATTGCCAATTCATGAGCCTCCTTATCAAAAATACGTAGTAACAAATAAAATATTACAACAAAATTATTTATTTTGGTATATTCAAAGAAAAAATTTTTTAATAAAAATAAGCCAATTAGGTTAAATTACTTTCGTAGTAGTTGTTTTGAGTTATTAGCAAAAACACTGAAATGTTAAGATATTTTAACTTGTTATAAATAAAAATTTTTTAATAGTATATTTATAGTATGGCAAAGATTTTAGTAGTTGATGACGATATTGCCATCAATGAATTAATAAAAGTTAATTTAAAATTAAGTGGCTACGAAGTAATTCAAGCTTTTGACGGAGTTGAAGGCTTTGCTTTAGCAAAACAAGAATTACCCAATTTGGTCGTTTTAGATGTTATGATGCCAAATGTTGATGGTTACACTGTTGCACAAAGAATTCGTCAATGCGAGAATACAAAAAACATGCCTATTTTAATGTTAACAGCTCTAGGAACTATTGATGACAAGGGCAAGGGATTTGATATTGGTATTGATGATTATTTAGTAAAACCTTTTGATATTGAAGAATTAAAAATGAGAGTAAAAGCAATTTTAAAACGTTCTAATCAACTGCCTGAATCGTTAGCTACAAAAGAATTACTCGTATATAAAAATATAACTCTTCTTCCTGAAACATACTCTGTAAAAATTGATGATAATATTGCAAAATTAACGCCAATTGAATTTGATATATTTAATATACTATTTCAAAATCATGGAAACATGATACCATCATCAAAACTATTAAAAGATGTTTGGGGATATTCTCCTGATGACGATGTTGAAACAATAAGAGTACATATAAGACATCTTAGATCAAAAATTGATAAAATTTCAAACGGAAAGAAGTATATTGAAACTATATATGGCGGTGGATATAAACTTGCAATCTAAGTATTACTGGTAAATGTTATACAAGTTATTAATCTTCTTCATTTAGGCTTAAAACTGCCATAAATGCTTCTTGAGGGACTTCAACCTTACCAACAGCTTTCATACGCTTTTTACCACGCTTTTGTTTCTCTAAAAGTTTACGCTTTCTTGAAATATCACCGCCATAACACTTATCCAACACACTTTTTCTAAGAGCTTTTATGTTAGTTCTGGCGATAACTCTTCCCCCGATAGCAGCTTGAATAGGAACTTCAAATAACTGCCTTGGAATAATAGTTTTTAATTTTTCTGTTAATTTTTGACCTATATGAAATGCGTTATCTTTATGGCAAATAACAGACAATGCATCAACAATTTCTCCGGCAAGCATAACATCCAATTTAACAAGTTCAGAACGTTTATAATCACAAAACTCATAATCCATACTTGCATAACCTTTTGTTCTTGATTTTAATTGATCGTAAAAATCAGTAATAACTTCACTTAACGGAATATGATACTCAAGATTTACACGAATTTTATCAATGTATGTCATGTTAATAAAAATTCCTCGCTTTGACTGAGTTAAATCCATCAAAGTTCCGGTATATTCATTTGGAGCTATAATATCAACCTTAACATAAGGTTCTTCAATAAATTCTCTTTGTGCAGCAGGAGGCAAATTTGCAGGATTATCAATTGATAAAACTTCACCTGTTGTTGTATGAACATGGTAAACAACCGATGGTGCAGTTGTAACCAAATCCAAATCATATTCTCTTTCCAAACGTTCTTGAGCGATTTCCATGTGTAACATACCCAAAAATCCGCATCTGAATCCAAAACCTAATGCACTTGAAGTTTCAGGTTCAAACGTAATACTGCTATCAGACAGTTTCAACCTTTCAAGAGCTTCTTTTAAATCATGATAATCTTCATTATCAACAGGATAAAGTCCTGAGAATACCATTGGCAAAGCTTCTTGATAACCTGGTAAAGGTTCACTCGCAGGATTATCAACAGTAGTTACCGTATCACCAACAAATCTTGTAATTTCTTTAATTGACCCAGCAAAATATCCTACATCACCACAAGTTAATGATTCACAAGGAACTCTTGTCGGTGTCAAATATCCCAATTCTACGACATCATATTCTTTTCCCGATGCCATAAATCTAATTTTATCACCATTTTTGATACTGCCATCCATAATTTTAAACAAACAAACCGTACCTAAATACGGATCATAGGCACTGTCAAAAACTAAAGCCCTAAGAGGTTTATCAGAAGTATCCACAGGTGGAGGAATCAATTCTACCACTGATTCTAAAACTTTTTCAATTCCCTCTCCCGTTTTTGCACTAACCGGAATAGCCAGTGAGGCATCTATACCCAAAACTTCTTCTATTTCTTGCTTTACACGTTCAACATCAGCAGACGGTAAATCTATTTTATTTATAACAGGAATTATTTCTAAATTTTGTTCAACTGCTAAATAAACATTTGCCAATGTTTGTGCTTCAACGCCCTGCGTAGCATCAACAATTAATAATGCACCTTCGCATGCCGCAAGAGAACGTGAAACTTCATACGTAAAATCAACGTGTCCCGGAGTATCAATTAAATTTAATTCATACTTTTTGCCATCATTTGCAGTATAATTCATTCTTGCAGTATTTAACTTTATTGTTATTCCGCGTTCTCGCTCAATATCCATGGAATCCAATAACTGCTCTTGCATATCTCGCTTGCTTATAGTTTCGGTAGCTTCTAATAATCTATCAGCCAGTGTAGATTTTCCATGGTCAATATGTGCTATTATACAAAAGTTTCTGACATTTTCTCTATATTTCATAATTACATTATATATAAAAATTACTCACTGTAAAACTATTTACAATAAAATTATTTTTGTGTAAAATTAACTTGTAAACCAAGGGGTAAATGATTAATGTTAATTGAAGAAATTTTAGAATTAACCGTACAAAGCAAAGCCAGCGACTTACATATTTCCGCAGGGTTGCCACCTGTAATAAGAGTTGATGGTAAACTGGTAAGAACAGACAGACCTGTTTTGTCAGCTGATGACGTTGAAACTCTTTTATTTCCAATGCTATCAAATGAGCAAAGAAGAAAACTTGAACAAGATTTAGAACTGGATTTTTCATACGGTATTCAAGGTTTAAGCCGTTTTAGGGTTAATATATATAAAGATAGAGGCAATTTTGCAGCAGCTTTCAGAACAATATCTTCATCTGTTCCTGCTTTTGAAACTTTAGGATTGCCTAATGTCGTTAGAAAAGCTGCGGAAAAACCTCGTGGATTGATTCTTGTAACAGGTCCAACAGGTTCAGGTAAATCAACTACTCTTGCTTCAATGATTGACCATATTAACAACACTCGTTCAGAACATATTCTTACAATTGAAGACCCTATTGAGTTTGTTCATACTTCAAAAAAATCAATTGTTCACCAACGTGAACTTGGTCAAGACACAAGATCATTCTCAAATGCACTTCGTTCAGCACTTCGTGAAGACCCGGATATTATTCTGGTTGGTGAGATGCGTGATCAGGAAACTATTTCATTGGCATTAACTGCTGCAGAAACAGGGCACTTGGTTTTTGGTACGCTCCACACAATTTCAGCCGCACAAACAATTGACCGTATTATTGACGTTTTCCCTGAAGGGCAACAACAACAAATACGTATCCAGTTGTCATCTTCACTTCAAGCCGTTTTTGCTCAAACTTTGTTACCTAGATTGCAAGCTGACGGAACTAAAAAAGGTCGTGTAATGGCTCAAGAAATTATGCTTGTTACACCTGCTATTGCTAACCTTATCAGAGAATCTAAGGCTGCTCAAATTTATTCTGCACTTCAAACAAATGTAGGATTAGGCATGCAAACTCTTGAAATGGCTCTTAAATCACTTTATGTTAGCAGACAAATCTCTTTGGATGATGCTCTTGCACGTTCAACAAGACCTGATGATTTAAAACGATTATTATAATTTTTCAAAATTCATATTACAAGTAGAAAGTCTGTAATGTTTATCATTGCAGACTTTCTACTGCTTTGTTAACTTTTGTTAAGATGACTCAAGCAAAAAAAGCAATTTCTTTCTCAATTTTTACTTTATATAAGTACGAGAGACATTAAGAGGATTTTAAAAATGGGTTTATTATTATTTGCAGCTAGAAAGATTCAATTAAAAAGAGAAATCAACAATAAAAACTACGAATTAACTCAAATTAACGATCAAATTAAAGATGCTTTAAAAAGATCTAATGCTAAACAAGAAGAACTTAATAGATTGAAAAATAACGTTAGTGTTTTTAACCAAAATATGCAACAAACTATGTATAACGCTGGTAACTTAGCTCTTCAACAAGCTATGCAAAACGGTGCTTCTGCTGAACAACTTAACAACATGTCTATCTTTAACAACAATATGACTAGTATGGCTGTTCAAATCTTCTCTAACTTAAATGAAGCCGCTGCTACTAATGCTCAAAAATTAGAATTAGCTAAATTACAAAACTTAGATCAAGAATTAGAAATGAGAAAAACTAATATCGAAACTGAACTTGAAGTTTTGAAAAATGAATACAGCTCTTATGACAATGCTGTTAAAGAATCTGCTAAATCTTCTGCTCCACAATTCGGTTTAGCTTAATCTTAAATTGATTTTTTAATCTCTCTCTTTTATATCTCTCAATTTTTTCAAGTCTGTAATGTTTATCATTACAGACTTTCTACTGCTTTGTTAACTTTTGTTAAGATGACTCAAGCAAAAAAAGCAATTTCTTTCTCAATTTTTACTT
>CAKVCZ010000019.1 GCA_934726055.1 uncultured Candidatus Melainabacteria bacterium | reverse complement strand
AACGTGCTTAAACATGCAAATAAAGATGAATGGTTTGATAAACCAAAGCTTGATGAATTTGTTAAAAATAATAATGTTAATATAGTTGATTGGCAAAGCTCCGAAGCTTTATTGCAAGAAAAATATGCGAAAGAAATAGGCTACGATTCAACAATGAAAATAGTTACTAAAGATGAATACAAAAATTATGATGGAATCGAAATATCTAGAGTCGTGACTGGTAAAAATAAGCAAGACAGTGATAAAATAGTTATAAATTCCAAAATCGGTGATATTCAATATAGTAGTGAAGCATACAGCTATTACGGAAAAGGTTTATATTATGGTGATAAAAAAATAGAGTCTAAACTTATAAAAGAACATGGAAATAAAAATAGTGCTGTTATTAATTGTAAAATATCTAAAAACGCCAAAATATTAGAAGTTGAAGATATTTTAGACTATATTAAATCATCAAATAATTTGGCACGAGGTTTAAAAGATTCTAAGTTAAGGAATTTTTATAATAATCCAGCTAAAAATAGAAATATATTGTTTATGAATGCTGGGATTGATATAATAAAAATACAAAAAGAGAATTATTATGTTGTTTTAAACAGAGGAGTATTGATTACAAATGAAAAATAGTTTAGAAAATTCAAAAATGATAATTATAACAGCAATGAACTATTTATTTTATAAAAATAATATAAACTTTAATGATGTACTCGAAGAAAATACTTACTTTCAAGAATTTATAAAAGAAATTGATTATTGTGATAATCTTCAAGCCGTAAAAAATGTAATAAATCAATATCAAAATAAACTTCTAGAAGAAATATTAAATTCAAAAGAATTTTATCAGTATCTTAAAAAAATGAAATTTACTGATGAAGATTTGAAAATTTTAGAAAAATTGATATAACAATTATAATCACTACCACAGGGAACTGGAAACAGTTCCTTTTATAGTGCTTATAAATGCACTAAGTTGATAGAAATATCGACTTTTTTTCGTGTGTCATAGCAACGTAGGACTAGAAGATATTTTAATTCACACATGGACGTGACCATGTAAAAAATACGAAGGAGGAAAAAATATATGAAACGTGAATTTTTAGAAGGACTAAATCTCGATAAAGGAACTATTGATAGTATTATGGCCGAATATGGTAAGACTACGCAAAGCCTTAGAGACGAAAGAGATACTTTAAAATCACAATTAAATGATACTAATAACGAAATTCAATCATACAAGGATATGGATATCGAAAGTATCAAGAAATCAGCTGATGATTGGAAGACAAAATATGAAGAAATGGAAGCTAATCAAAAAGCCGAAAAAGAAAAAAGTATTAGAGAAGCAAGAACTAATGCTTTTTTTAATGACGTTAAATTCGCTAGCGAAAGCGCAAAAGCTGGAGTAATTAGTCAATTTAACCAAAAAGACTTTAAGTATGACGAAGAAAGCCAAAAATTCTTAGGTGCTTCTGAATGGCTTAATGATTTAAAGGAAAAAGATGCAGGAGCCTTCCTAAGCGACGTTGCAAATCCTGTATTTACAACTAATCCAACAGCTCCCACAGACACAGGTTCTATAGATCAAATATTGCATGCTATGGGACTTGATGAAGAGAACAAAAAATAGAAAGAAGGAATTATAATGAATAGTATTGAATTATTCAAAAAGAATGCCCCAGAACTTTTAGATAAAGTTTATAAGGCAACAAGCACTACTTCAGATTTTGATATTGATGGTGCCTTAGTAAAGGCTGGTGCCAATGCAAATGAAATCATCGTTCCAAAATTAGAAATGGATGGTTTAGGTGACTATGATCATAATAGCGGTTATTTAGATGGTGATGTAACACTTACTAACGAAACGGTAAAATACAACTATGAACGTGGCAGAAAATTAAAAACTGATACAATTGATAATGAAGAAACTGGCGGAGTTATCATGGCTAACTTGTCAAGTGAGTTCTTAAGAACAAAAGTTGTTCCAGAAGTTGATGCAGTAAGATATGCAACTTATTCAAGTTTAGAAAATATCACAGATGTAGCGCCTGATGGTATTGAATATAAAACGGGAGAAGAAGTATTAACAGCTTTACAAAACGTTATGACTCAATTAGACAATGATGAAGTTCCTGAAGAAGGAAGATATCTAAGAATTGATCCTACATTACTTTCAATGGCTGAATTTGTATCAAGAACAACTAATAATGACATTTTAAAAAAATTTACACAAGTTAAAAAAGTACCTCAAAGTAGATTCTTAACAAAAATCGAATTGAAGAGTGGTAAAGATGCCGATGGAGAAAGAATTGGTGGATATACAAAAGTTGCTGATAAATACGAATTAACTACTGATTCAAGTATTGTAAGTAGAAAGACTTATTACACAAAATCAGGCGATAAATATGTAAAAGTTGAAACACCAGCTGCTGGTTCAATATCAACTTATTATGAATTAAAAGAAAAAGGTAGTAGAAATATTAATTTCATGATTGTTCATAAGCCAGCAATGTTACAATACACTAAACATGCCAAAATGAAAATCTTTACACCTGATTCAGATGATTCTGGAGACTTCTATAGAATGTTATACAGAATTTATGGTTTAAATGATGTGTACGAAAATAAACGTGCAGGTATTGCAGTTTCGCATAAGTAGGTGATGATATGGGAAAAATTATTGGAAATAAAAAAGTAGCTGAGAAATTATATACTTTAGCAGAAGTTAATGAAATAACTAATGAATTAAACGCTAAAATTGTTGAATTAGCTAAAGAAAATGAGGCATTATCTATTTCTAATGTCAGTTTAAAGGAAGAAAATGACCAATTAACTGAAGTAAATAATTCATTAAACGCAAAAATTGTTGAATTAACTGAAACTAAAGAACCAAAAAAATCAAAGAAAGACGTAGAAAAGACGTCTGAATAGGAGTTGATAGGTATGCAATTAGTTGAAGCAGCATATTATAAGAACGATTTCAAAGGTTCGTGCATACCTGTCAATGCCTTTGATTATTACTATAAAAGAAGCATATCTCGATTAAATTACTATACGTTTAATAGATTAAAAGATATTGATATGTCTAATTATCAATTTTCTGATGATGTAAAGAATTGTATTTGTGAAATTAGTGAATTATTGTTTAAGCAGGATAATCTGAAAAATAATGTTATAAATAATAAAATCGTCCAATCCGAAACTGTTGGCAAGCATTCAGCAACTTATAATACTTCAGGAATAGATAAAGAAATTTTATCTAATGAAGAATTGGAAGAGAAGTGTTATGAAATATGTAAGATAAATCTTCTTCATACGCATCTTCTTTATAGAGGCAATTAATGTTTCCTCATGCGATTACGGTTGTTAATATCATTGATGGCAATTGGCATAAAGAAATTGTTGAAGATGTATTTTATTATTCCGATAAAATAGTAAGCCTTGACGGCAAGGCCGAAAAGTATATTGATACTCATGTATGCATCTTTTCTAATCAATCACTAAAAAAATATAGAGATATAAACGAATATAAGACCGATTTTAAAGGCTTTACATTGCAGACTAATGATTTAATCATTAAAGGTAAAATGACAGATATAAACGATATTAGAAGCCTTCAAAAAAGTGGATTAGATTACTTTAGTATAAAGACTATATCTAAAAATAACGATTACGGTAGTATTGAACTAAGAAATATAGAGGTGACCGACTGATGCTAAAAGCAACATTAAATTTAGGCTCTGCTGAAGAATTAAAGAATCAATGTAATTTAGGCCACTGTGGCAAGGTTCAACAATATATCGATACCTTCGTTGTAAAACAAAGTTATTCATACACACCAGGCAATCATATTAACGATGCCGGCAATGTTGGAACTAACTTCGGTTCTGGCAAGGTTGTATGGGATAGCCCTGATGCTAATTACTTGTACGAAGCTAAATTGATGGTTGATCGTTTTACTTACAAAGGAGCTTTTTTTAGTAAAAACTACGGTTATTGGAGTAGACCAAACACTGAAAAAATATTAGATCCTAACGGCCGAAGCTTAGAGTTTCATAAAAGACCTGGTGCTGATCATTGGTTCGATAAAATGATTGCTGATAAGAAGCCTGATTTACTCAAAGGGATAGGAGAGATAATTTCAAAATGAAACCATTAACAGAATGCGTTAAAATATGGCTAAAAGAATGTCCTAATCTTAATGAAATCAATATTAGAACTGACTTTTTGAAGCCAGATAATTCTGGAAATGATTACTTTTCGTTAGAACAAAGTAAAACGCCATCACCATTTAAGAAAAATGTATTAGGAACTAAGGTATTTGGTAGTCTTGATTTTAATTTGGGCGGATGCTTTAGCTTCGGTTTAAATGAAGATAAAATACAAGACGATAATTTGTTGTTTATGCAAGAGATAGAGACCTGGATTTTACAGCAGAAAAGAAATCATAATTATCCAAAATTAAATGATAATGAAATTGTGACGGGATTAGAAATAACTTCTAGTCCATTTTTATATGGCTTAGATAAAAATGCGAATTATTCGAGATATGATATAAGTTTTAAAATAAAATATGAAAGGAAAATATAGCTATGAAAAATGTGTTAACAGGAAATACCATCATTGATAGAGAATCTTCAATAACCTTCCTTGATTTAGGTTTTGAATCGATTGACGAAGAAGGAATTCATTATGCTGATAGTCATACACCTGTTTGGTACGCCGTTGGTGAAGATAATGAAGAAATTGTTAGAGAAAGAAACGATTCAATCGATGGTAAGAAGAACGTCTTAGGTCATACCATTTTTAATGCTACTTCAGGAGCCCAAACAACTGAAGTAGATCCTTTAAAAATTCGTGGTAATGACGTTTTATCATATTTAATCTATATGATTAATAAATATGATTTGGTTGGTGAAAAAGCTAAAGTAAATGGCATGGAAGTATTCTACGGCGATGAACAAGCTTCAGGTGAATATGGTGCTTGGACAGAGGGAGCTTTAATTGAAGCTAAAACTTGGGGCGGAAATACTGAGGCTACTCAATCTCCAATGACAATCCATTGGGATGGTAAGAAAGTGCATGGTACTTTTTCACCAAAAACAAAAACTTTTACAGAAACTAAAGTTGTATAAGGTAGTAGGTTTAGACTTACTGCCTCTTTTTTATAGAAAGGTTTTAGAATTATGGAAATAAAAAATAAATTTGTTGAAGAAAACATTACTGAAAATGGCAAGGTTATAGGTAAAATAAGGTTCAATCCTAACGACTCAAAAATCATGTATAACTTGGCTAAAACTATTGAAAATTTAACTTCTTCTTTAAAAAAGTTAAATGAAATGCCAGTACCAGATAAAGTTGACTTAGATACATTAAAAACTGCCGATGATTTTATTAAATCAGCAGAAGATTTTGACAATATAGCTAATGCATATGAACTTGAATATCAAGCTGTAAGTAACGCTATTAAAAACTTAGAAGAAATATTTGGTAAAGATACAATTGAATGCTTTACCAAAGGTACAACCGATTATTATACCTTAATGCCGTTATTAGAATTCGTGATACCTTATGTGAAAAAGTCAAGAGATTCTAAAGTCCAAAAATATTTAGGGAAATCTAATAATAGTGTGATGTCATAATGAATTTACTTACTGATAGTTTGCCAACAAAAATTTTAATAAAAGATAAAGTATTTGATATTAATTGTGACTATCGAACTGTAATTAAAATTATTCTTGCTTTTGAAGATACTGAACTAACTCCAAATGAAAAAACTTACATAATGTTAAAACTTTTGTATAAAGAAGATGTACCAGATGAATGTTTGGAAGAAGCAATAAAGAAAGCTGTTAAATTTATCGATTTAGGAAAAGAAATAAAAGATGAGAAACCATCACAAAGAATTTTTTCTTATAAAAAAGATGGTAACTATATTTTTTCTGGTATTAACCAGACTCATCATATCGATTTAGATTCTATGCCAAGTCTTCATTGGTGGAAATTTATGGCATTATTCATGGATATGGGAACTGAATGCACTTTTAATGAATTAATTTATTATCGAAAACGAAAAATAGAAGGTAAATTAACGAAAGATGAGAAAAAGAAATACAACGAAATAAAAGATTTGGTTTCATTAGAAGAATCTAAAAAGATTAATACAGCTAAGCAGAAGTTTTTAGACGAATTGCGAGGTGCTGATAATGGCTAATTATAAGGGAAGTGTTGAAATTGATACACAACTTAATGATAAAAAAATAACTCAGCAATTTAAAGGAATAGAAAAATCAACTCAAAATTTAATTAATAAATATAATAAGCAAGTTGATAGCATTAAATCTCAAGAATTGGCTATTGATAGCCTTAAAGCCAAGATAGAAACTCTACAAAGCTACAAAGATACAAATTTAATAACAGAAAGCGAATCTCAAAGATTAATTGAATACAATAGTAAATTAGAATTAATGGAATCAAAGTTGGGACAGACCAAGGATGAAGCAACCCAAACTGGTAAAGCGATACAAAAGGCTTTTGATGGCAAGAAAACAAATAAATTATCATCATCTGTTAATGACATTTCAAAAAGAATGACAGATTTAACTAAAAGACTTACTGGCATGGTTAAAACCGTATTCGTATTTAATTTGTTAAGCAGTGGCATGAATGCAGTAAAGAATAATATGTTATCTTTACTGAAAACTAATGATCAATTTAATAATAATTTAAATCAAATAAAAGCAAATCTAATGACAGCTTTTACTCCGATTTATAACGCTTGTTTACCGGCCATTAATAGCCTTATGAATTTATTAGCAAAATTAACTGGAACCATAAGTATGTTTGTATCAGGCTTGTTTGGTAAAAGTTTAAAACAATCTACTAGTGAAGCTAAGAAATTATCTAATGCATTAAAGAAAACTAATGATAGTTCTTCATCAAGTAATGGCAATTTAGCTAGTCTTGATAAATTAGAAGTTATTGGAAGTGATAGCGCTGGAAGTGCCGGAAGTGATACAGATATCAATTACGATACCGAAATTCAATATAGTGAGAAATTATTAAACATGCTTAATGCAATAAAAGATTTCATTTCTAATAATAAAGAAGAAATAATCGGTTTTTTAGCTGGATGTGCTATTGGCGTTGGAGCTATTAAAATAATGGATATCATTAATAATTTAGATGAAATACCAGGATTAATAAAAAATATTGATTCAGTTTTAAAGGTTGCTGGATTTGGACTGGTTATACTAGGTATCATTTCTGTAATAAAATCAGTTATAGCTTACTTAAATGATCCTTCTTGGGAAAATTTCGGAAAAATAATATCTAGTATTGGTCTTATTTTATTAGGCTTTGGATTAATAATTGGCAATATTCCATTGATCATTGCCGGAGTTTGCATATTAATAGTTGGCCTTGTTGTAAAATATTGGGATCAAATAAAAAATAGCATTTTTAATGGACTAGATTGGTTAGAAAAAAGTTTAACTTCTTGGTTTGGTAAAGCTGGTACTGTTATAGCTACTTTTATTAGAGCTGTAGTTTCAACAATAGTTGGTTTCTTTGACAGCATCTTTAATGGTGCGAGAAATATTTTAGATGGCATTATTAAATTATTTAGAGGCGATTTTACAGGCGGTTTAAAACAAATTTTTACAGGCATAAAGCAAATTATCATCTCGCCTTTAAATGCGTTAATTGATGGCTTAAATGTACTGATAAAAGGTGTTAATAAAATATCATTTGATGCGCCTGATTGGGTACCGGGCTTTGGAGGAAAAAAGTTTGGTTTTAATATTCCAACCATTCCACACTTAGCGAAAGGTGCAGTAATTCCACCACGTCAAGAATTTGCCGCGATTTTAGGAGACCAAAAGCATGGAACTAATATTGAAACCCCATTAGAAACAATGAAAGATGCCTTCAGGCAAGTTTTAAACGAGTTTAAAAATATGAATTCGGAAGAAAAAGAAATAGTATTTAGGAATTTTTCTATCATTGCTCAATTTGGCAATACAAAATTCGGTAAATTAATAATTGATGAGATAAGAGCTTACGAACGCGAAACAGGTACTACATTGCTTGTTTCTTAGGGAGGTGTTAATTGATGGATAAAATTAAAATTATTAATCCCAAAAATGATAATGATTATTTTGAAATACCTTATGAATGGCTACCGCAAGGAGTTCAAGGGCCGACTTTAAATGATCTAGAATCTAAAGCTAGTCGTTCAATCGTAAAATCAAAACTTTATCGTGTTAGAAGCGGAGAAGTACCAGCAGCAACGCTTGACATTGCAGTTAGATTGTCTCAAAAGGAATTGTATCCGCTTCTTCGCCTCTTGAAGTTAGTTAAAATAAAAATATATTTTTTTGAAAAATATCTAAATAAGTTTATTACCATGGATTTTTATGCTGAAAAACCTAATCCTAAATGGCATTTTATTCCTGAAGACAATAATACAGATAATATTATTTATGAACCATTCACCATAAATTTTGCTGGTTATGAAAGTGAGTAATTATGAATTATACAGCAATAGATAATACTAATATTCAAGAATTTAAAATTTCAAAAAGCGCAATAAGTGATGGCAAGGCTATTGGCGGCTGCGAACTTGGTAAAGCTGAAATTCAATTATTAAATGATAACAATAACTATTCAAATTATAAGAACCGCTGGTTAAAAACTAGTTTTGGTTCTTTTTTTATTTACGATGTTAAACCAGTCCAAGAAAAAGTTAATATAAAATTATTTTGCTACGATATCAAGTATAAATTAGATGTAGAATATAAAAGGCAAGACTTCGAACATTTATTTCCATGTACTATCTTGGAATGGCGAAATGCTATTGCTGAAAAATGCGGTGTTAGATTTATTGATTCTATATTTCCAAATAGTACTTTTATCTTACTTAGTCATCCGTATGTCAAAGACGGGTTAAGCTCTAGAAACGTATTGATGATGATTGCAGCAGCTTGCGCTAGTTTTATAGATAACAATAACGATGATAATCTATATTTTAATTGGTTTTCTAATAATTTGCCTATAAACATAGACGATTGGAGTTCTTTAACGACTGAAAAAGATAGTACATTGCCAATTAATCAGGTTGTTCTTGGTCGTGGTGATGTAGAGGATAATGTAGCATACCCGTTTGAAGTTGCAAATCCTAAAATTTTAAAAATAAATAATAATTATATTTTAGATCCGCAAGACACATCTACTAGCGATGATAGAAGATACGATATGATCGAGCCTATTTACAATCGTGTTAATGGCTTTAAATACGTTATTTTTAACATGAAGACACAAAGTATTAACACTTCTGTTAAATTAGGCGATAAAGTATCTTACGTCGATAATTGGGGTAATCAATTAGAAAGTTACGTTATGTCTATCTCTCAAGATTTTTTGGGAGGAGATTTAGATGATTTAAATAATTGGGAAATAGAAATTTCAGCTGAAGAAATTAAAGAAACAAATAATACTTATTCATATTCCGATGGTATAATGCAGCAATTAAGTAATTTATCTATTAAAGTTGATAAAGAAAATGAGATTATCCAAAGTTTAAATCAGAAAGTAATAGAGCTTGTTAGAACTGTTCATGGACAAGGTACTTTAAAATTAAATGAAACAGCCTCTATTGGTGTTGGAAAAATAAGAATTTGGGGAGACATATCATTGCTGTATCCGACAGCTGATAAACAAACTATAGGTTTATTTCCGGACAATGATCTATATCCAAGCAACGAATTGTGTCCAAATGAAAAAAGCGCTTCAATAAGCAGAATTTATCCTGATACGAATACATTTTCTAAAAGTAATAAGTTAGTTCTTTTTAATGATAAAGAAAGTATAGAATATAAGATTCCTTTAACTTATTTAAGATACTTAGATGCTGATAATTATGATGAACTTGATTATGAAAATAATAGTTGGCTTTTGATTAGAAGAATAGGAATAAATGAAGATGGCAGTATGTTTGTTCTTGATAAAGCTAAAAAATATCAGCTAGGTACTCAAGATATTGCCCTTCTTGAAGAGATTACTAATATTAAATTAGAAAGCTTTCCAAATGCTATTTTTGAAATTAAGTATATGTTAAAAAATGATTTAACTAATACTTATGCTACTATTGCTAATTTATCTTCTGAAATAAAGCAGGCTAAAGATAGTATCTTGGTGCAAGTAAAACAAGAAACTGATAGTAAAGTTGATAATAAGTCAATTATTGCTTCAATAAATGCAGCTATTAAAGATGGCCAAGGAATAATAAAATTTTTGGCAAACACCTTGCTCATTAAAAGTGATAATTTTAATTTAGATAAAAATGGTAATGTTACTTTGGCGTCAGGTGCCAAAATTATTGGAGGTGACGGATTGTTAACAAATTTACAATTTACATCCGATGGTGAGTTTGAAAATTATTCATTATTAGGTTTCAAGAATTATTACGGAGCTGGTTCTTCTATTCAAAATAGTGATGTTTCTGTAGAAGTTGATATTCCAGAAAATTTCGTTGTAGAAAGTGCTTATTTAACTTTTTATCACAGCCCAATAAATTGGTCCTATTATAATGAAAGTTCACAACAAAATGAAGAATTAATCGGATATTCAAGAAGTATATCTTTATATAAAGTTATAAATAATGCAAATTATATTTTTCACATGGCGGCAGCCAGTGAATACTATACTGATATTTCTAATATGCAATTCAAAGAACTTCAATATTTTGGTGACTTAAATAATGTCCAGGCTGGTTCTATAGCTTCATATAAGTCTAATGATTTAAAAGAAGAACTTAAAAATCCTGGAAAATATAAATTAGTTTTAAGAACTAAAAATGTAAGTCCAAGTAGTGCTATTGATGCCGAATACCAAACAGGGGCATGTAGAGCAGTCGTCAACGTTGTTGGCTATATGAATTTTAAAAAATAGGAGGTAGAAATGAAAGTAATAGATTTTAAAGATTTTCCTGATACATCAACTCCAATTTGTGCTGAACTTTTAAACGAAATGCAGGAATTGTTGTTTAAAGCCATTTATCCGGTTGGATCTTATTATGAAACAAGCGACAAAAATTTTGATCCTAACGTTTCATTTGGAGGAAAATGGGTTTTAGACAATGATGGTACTGTTCTTGCTTCTCGAAGCTTAGAAACTGACAGCCTATTAAATGAAGATTTAGGTAGCATTTTAGGAGAAGAAAAGCACGTATTAACTATCGAAGAAATGCCAAAGCATTATCACGATAAAATATTATCTAATGGCTCTTCACAAGTTCTGTATTCTGGAGAAGATATTGCTACTGAAGGTAACAAAATGGGTGTAAAAAATAATAGCGGTTCATCTTTGGATGTTTGTAAAGAACCATTATATACTTCGTTTTCTGGCGGCGATCAAGCTCATAGCATAATTCAACCAACAAAAATAGTCAATCGTTGGTATAGGGAGGCATAAAATGAAAATAATTAATGCGATAGTAAACAACGTAGACATTGCTTTAGAAGCTATTGATACCTTAATCGAAAATCAAGTTAATAATGCTAAAATGATTATTAAATTTGACGATACTTGGAAACCATTTGATAAGTATGTCGTTTTTAAAGATGAAAATTTAAAAACGTATAAAGTAGCCATAATTGACAACGAAGTAATACTACCTAGCGAATTGAAATCAGGCTTTGTTGAGTTTCAAATATATGGCCAGGTTTTAAATAATGACATTATCGAAAAAAGACAACCAACTAAAATTAGCGGCTTAGTTGTAGAAAATTCATTAAGCCCAGATGGTTTAGATGTAAGCATTCCAAGTCCGACGGAATGGGATAACTATATTAAACAAATAGAAGATATTACAAATAGAATTGTATCAGATGAAGCCAATAGAATAGTCAATGAAAAAAATCGGCAAATAAACGAAAATACAAGGCTTAAAAATGAAACTGATAGAATGGCCGAAGAAGAAAAAAGAATTAGTGCTGAAACTGATAGAAATAAAAACGAAACATCCAGAAATGACAACGAAAAAAATCGTACTAATAATGAAGATATTAGAATTAAAAATGAAGAAGTAAGAAAAGAACAAGAAGAAGCAAGAATAGTAAATGAAAAAGAAAGATCTTCTAATGAAAAAATAAGGGTAGCAAATGAAGATACAAGAATAAAAAATGAAGCCTCAAGAGAAGAATATATTACACAATTAAAGCAAGATGTAGCTGATGGAAAATTTAACGGAGAATGTAATTTTGCTACTTTCAATATTAATCTTGAAACTGGTAATTTAGAAATGAATAAAACAGAAGATCTACTTTTAGATTTTGCAATCGAAGATGGTAAATTGGAGGTATTAATTTAATGGCAGTAAATAAACAAATTTTAGGTAAGGTAGTTATTACTAATAAAGATGAATATAATTCATCAAATACTTATGAAATATTAGACGTTGTAAGCTATAAAGGCAGTTCATACCTTTCAAAAATAGATAATAATACAAGCGTTCCAATCGATAATGAAAAATGGCAATTAATAGCTAAAAAGGGTGATACATACGAAGTTACTGAAGAAGATCTACAAGCAATTGCTAAACAAATAACTGATGATGCCAATAGTATATTTAATACAAATGTCGATAGTAAGACTAATAATTTTAATGATAATGCTGAAGAAAAGCTAAGTACATTTAATGCTAATGCAAGTACCAAACTAAATGATTACAATTCAAATGCAAAAGCTAAGCTAGATGATTACAACGCAAATGATACTAGTAAATCAAAAGCTTATAACGACAATGCTACTTCAGCTTTAGAAGTATTCAATACCAATGCTAGTACCAAGTTAATTGCATATAACGATAATGCTGTAGAAAAATTAGCAGCGTATAATAATAATGCAAACTCATCATTAAAAGCTTATAATGATAACGCTACTACAAAGACGGACACCTTTGATACTAATGCCGAGAACAAGACAGATGCATTTAATACCAATGCACAAGATAAAACAGATGAATTTAATTCAACAGCAAATGCCGAAAAAATAACTAATTTATCTAACGAATTTTATCGAGTTAAAGATAATATTTTAGAAACAGGCGAAGTAACAGACACTTCTATTCATTTGGAAGATAGTGCACTTGCTGAAATGCAAGAAATTGAAATCGAAGGAGCTACTGAACAAGAGACAACAACTGGTAAAAATAAATTAGCGAATATTAGTGGGGTAACTCAAACCATTAATGGTGTAACGTTTACTAAAAATAATAACGGAACAATAACCGCTAATGGGACTGCAACTGATAACACTAATTATTATATAAATGGCAATGATTTTACAGATATTGAACCGAACACATATTATTTAAGTGACAAAGTTTCAGGAGAAAGTAGTACTACTTATTTTACATATTATGAATTTAAAAATAATGATGATTTTAATTTGTCTACTTATGGAATTAAAACTAAAACAATACCGTCCAAGACAGAAGGTAGAGGAAGAATAGTAGTAAGGAGTGGTCAAACTTTAAATAATGTTGTATTTAAGCCAATGTTAGAAGCAAACTCAACAGAAACTGAATTTGAACCCTTCACAAATGGAGAAGCTACACCATCTCCAATTTTTCCGAAACAAATTAAAAATATTACTGGATTAGAAAATGTTTTTGATTTTAAAGTTTGGTACGATAATAGAAGCAAAATATATCACACCAATGGAGATCTAATAGTAAATAATGATAGCCTTGTTTTCTTAAACCCAACTGCAAAAGACCAATATTGTTTCAACACGTATCATGCTTCAACTACTCCAACAGAAGGCCAAAAAAATATTATCAATACTTATGGTATAAATGTCGAAAATACTAAGAAAGTCAAAATCAGTTATAAAAATGAAAACTTATGTTTATCGCAAGTTAACTTATTCTTCTATGATAAAGATTACAAATATTTAAATGGAAATTATACATCGCCGAGTACGGCTTTTATTTGCGGAGCAGAATTTAGTGTTCCAACCGGCGCAAAATATATGTGTGTTAGGTTTGACAATGAAGGCTTTGGCACTAATGTTACAACTTTAAAAGTAAGCGATATAACAATATTAAAAGATAATAATAGCATAGCTACAATGCCTTATGGTCATTGGCTACCAATAAAGCTAATGCATAAAAATGTATTTAATCATAATTTGGCAAATAAAAGTACTTTAGTTCTAAATGGTATAACTAGTACTTGGAATAATGATACAATTCATTGCAAAGGTACAGCTACTGCTAGTTACGCAAATATAACAAATGCCATTTATCATGCATTGCCAATTGGAACATATACTTTTTCCATCTCAGCTTCAAATGCTTTAAATACTTGTATAAAACTTAATTATGAAGATGGCACAAATGAAGATATTGTAATACCATCTGGTACAATCAGTAAAACATTTACTGTCAATAAACCTGTTATGAGATATTATTTCTTCTTGTCAAAATTTTCTGTTGGAGATGAGGTTGATATATCATTTAAAATACAAATTGAGAAAGGACAGGTTGCTACTGATTATGAATCATACGAAGGAAAAATATATCTTTATGATTTAAATAAATATGATGAACTTGGTAATATAGTAGGCAATTATGAAATTGCTTCATTAAATAATTCTAATAAAGATAAATTAACTATAAAATACAATAATGAAGATGGCAATTGGCATCTTCTTTTAAATAAAAGAATAGAAAAGTATGTAATTACTGGCGATGAAAACTGGGTTTATTATGCAGCAAATAAAGTATTTTATTTTGATAAGGTAAATGCTGCAGCTTCTGCAATTCAACATCCGATTTCTTCTCATTATATTGGTGGTGCATATAATACAAATAATAGAATTTTGATAGATAGTGACGGCAGATTACATATATCTGATTATCGATATGATAATGTTGCCGATTTTAAAACATATTTATCGGCAAATAATGTTGACGTTTATTATTTGTTAGAAACACCATATACAGTAGATCTAGGTATAGTTGATATGCCTTTAACTTTCAATGAAGTTACAAATATCTTTGTAGATTCGGATTTATTGCCAAATATCAACGTAAAATATTATCGTAATTTCACTAAAACAATTCAAAACTTACAAGTTAACGAAAAAGCCTTAAAACAAGAATTGATTGATATTAATAACCGATTAACAGTCTTAGAAAATGCTAATACAAGTACGGTAGATGATAATCCAGCTACTGATGATAGCGGGGTGACAGAAGAATGATTTACGAAAAAGATAATGTTTATTATTTGAAAAAAGGATCTAACTATGAAATAGCCAACATAGAAATAAAATACAACAGATATAAAATGAAAAATGTCTTAGTAATTACCGGAACAGATAATATAGTACAGCTTGAAGCTCCTATTAAAGAATACACCTTTAAAGAATTGGAGAAAAAATTAATCAAATAAAAGAGATACTGATCATCGTATCTCTTTTCATTTGAAAAAAATAAAAGGAGTTGCATATGAAGAAGATAAAATTCAATAACGGAACGGTACCTGCTTTATCGGCAGAAACTATGAATGAACTTCAAGATAATGTTGAAAAAGCAATTACTGAAGAAAAATTAAAAATGTATCCGATTGGTTCAATCTTTAAATCGACGGATAATACTGATCCATCGTCCTTTTTAGGTGGCAATTGGGAACCAATCACATGTCACGACAAAATAAAAACCGAGTCAAAACAAGAAACAATTAATGGAATCATAGTAACTTATACTTATAGTATTTTTGCAGATGGCATTGTAGAAATGTATGGTCATGTAGATTACCATTCTCTTTTGAAGGTTCAAGGAGGCGTATATAACTTTGAATTGCCTTTCACATCGAACATGACCTTGATTTCGTCTTTGGCAGAAGGCGGCGCTTATTGGTCATGGGTTAATACCAGAATACAAATGATCGGAAATAATATGATTTCTGTTGGCGAATGGAATAATAGTGATACTGAATCAGCTTATTTTGCAATTAATTTTTACGGTAAAGGAACTATTGATTTAGAAGCAAATAATTTACAACCGATTTATGCTTGGAAGCGAATTGCTGATACCGAGGAGGCAAATTAAAATGATAGAAATAGTTAAAGCAGTTGGAAATTTTGGCGGTCTTGTTGTATTAGCAAGCCTTTTTGTATGGGTTTTCGTAAAAGACAAAACCAAAAACGATGATATGTTAGCTCGAATCGATAAAACGAATGAAAATATATCAAAATCAATTGATGCTATCAATAAAACTACTGAAGTATTAAAAGAATATATAATCAAGCATGATGAAAGAGCCAAAGATATCAATTTAAATGTTAAAGAAATTTTAAAAAAAGTAGGTGAGTAATATGAACGAAAGATTAATTTTAATAGTAGGAATTTTGAGCATTATTGCTATTTTAATCTTCATTTTAAAGGCATGTAGCAAGTTTAGAAATAAAGTATACCAATTATTTATTAAAGCTGAAAAAGAAGCCTTAAAAGGCGAAAAAATGGATTATGTAGTTATGAATATATATGACTATCTTCCTACAGTAGCAAAGATATTTTTAAATGAAGAAGCTTTGCGATGGTTATTGCAAAAAATGTTTGACGTTGTCAAAGATTTTTTGAATGACGGGAAATTAAATAAAAATTAACGAAAGAAGAATTATTATGGAATTAAAAAAATGTATTTTAACAAAAAATGATTGTTACAGAAAAGGAACAAAGATTACTCCAAGAGGAATTGTAGTCCATTCAACGGGAGCCAATAATCCTAATCTAAGAAGATACGTTCAACCTGATGACGGAATTTTAGGCAAAAATCTTTTTAACAATAATTGGAATAGAAGTGGTTTAGCAGTTTGCGTTCACGGATTTATTGGTAAAGATAAAAACGGAGTTGTTAGGTTTTATCAAACTTTGCCATTTGACTATGCTTGCTGGGGTATAGGTCGAGGCAAAAAAGGATCATATAATTACAATCCAACTGGATATATCCAATTTGAAATTTGTGAAGACAATCTAAAAGATGAAAAGTACTTTAATGAAGCCTTTGATCTAGCAGCAGAAGTTTGTACTTACTTAATGAAAAACTACAATATCAGTATTAACAACGTAGTAAGTCATCATGAAGCCTATTTAAAAGGCTTTGGATCTAATCATAGTGATTGTGATCATTGGCTTAAAAAGTTTGGCAAAGACATGAACTGGTTTAGAAGCAAAGTAACTGAAAAAATGAACTCTACGAATTCTGGAACAACAGCATCATTTAATAGTTATTTAGTAAAAATTAATACAGCTGAATTAAACGTTCGCGCTGGAGCTGGTACTAAATATAAAGTCGTTACAACTGTTAAGAAAAATGAAGTATATACTATCGTTGATGAAAAAAACGGATGGGGTAAGTTAAAATCTGGAGCTGGATGGATTTCCTTAAATTACACTAAAAAATTAAAATAATATTATGATAAAAAGCTAGCCATTGCGGTTAGCTTCTTTTTTTGTGCTATTTTTTATGATTTAATTTTTTGTTGACAAACTACGTACGCAGTGCTACAATATAGTCAAGAAATGAGGAGATAATATGAAAAAAATTAGAGCATATGTTGATTGGGACGATGAAACAAAGACACATTATTATAACGATTTTGAGGTAGTAGAAAAATTACCTAAAATTAATGATATTTATTATGCCGATGAGTTTAGGGATGAAAGAGTAACGTCTATTAAAAGAATAGACATTGATTGTGAACAAGGTAATGATGATGTATATAATTATGATTATTATGAAATAATTACTGATGTTTATGATAAAGATTATGATGAACATGATGATAATTACTACTTTGTATGTACAGAAATTGTTTATGATGATGAGGACTCTATTATCGATGAATAAAAAATTTGATAAAAAAAAATATGATATTGAATACAAGAAAAAAAATAAACATCAATTCAAAGTCGATTTAAATATCGATGAATACGAAGAATTAAATACTTTGCTAAAAGAAAAAGGTTTATCAAAAGTTCAATTTGTCCGTGATAGTTTTAATAAATTAAAAAAAGATTCTAAGTAAATTTTTATTTGTATGAAAAGAAGCTAGCCATTATGGTTAGTTTCTTTGATTTTCAGTATTTTTTCTAATTTATAAACGTAGTTTTGACCAAAAACAGATATAAATTCTTCCAATGTATGATCTTCCATATATTTTTCTTGAAATTTCACTTTATATTTTAAGTTAAAAATAATATCTTCATGAAATCTTCTATGACACTTTTCACAAAATGGACATATCATTCCATTCTTGATAGAAGTTTGCCGATAGGCCCCTTCAAAGACTTCATTCTTTTGAATACCTACTTCAGAATCACATTCACAACATTTAGTTAAATCATCATAAATTATACTAAATCTTTTATTTTCTTTTTTCGCAAGTTTGTACGTTCTTTTTTTTATTGGCTTGTATTGCTTATATTCTTTACTATCACATTCCTGATAGCAGGAAAATGCTACTTCTTTACGAAATAATCTACAATAACAATACTTAGTTCTTTTTTTGCTTTTTACACTGTAAAATTTACAGTACATTATTAATCACTCCTTGATAGTGACTAACAGCTTCAAAAAAGTGACATTTTATATAAACATACTTGTTATCATTTTGTCGGGCGTAAAGTTGTGTAAACTCGACAAAATGACTAAAATTTTTGCTTATTTTTTCCTATTCGATTGTAGCTTTTTTTTGCGACAAACTTATTGTGCAAGTTCTTCACATGCAATGTCATTCAACAAACTCTTCCCCTTATCATCAGGCATTGAAAATTTTTGACTAAAATAACGTAAAGCCGCTCCTAATTCTCCAGCTGGTCCCCCTAATTGCGTAATAAGATACTTAGCCATTTTTAAATCTTTTTTCTTAATATTAATTGGATAATTTAATTTTTTTACATACTTATACATTAAATATCAACTCCTTCAAAAGGCCATAAACCATTAGCCCATTCATAATTTTGATATTCACTTTGATTCAATTCTAGTGGACCATAAACAATCTCATATTTTTCTATCAATTTATTATATTCATTAACATAGCTTCTAAAAATTTTATAAACATCTAAATCATCACAATGTAAATCTAAGTATAAAGATAAATCATTAATTGCAAAATCTAATTCATATATTCTAAGTAATAGGTCATCCTTTTCATTCTTTGCTCTAATTTTCGTTGGTTTATAATTTTTAAATCCTTTATATTCTTTTTTAAACATATTGCCTAACCAAAATCCATCATTGCAAGTATATAATTCGACTTGTTTATCTTTATAATTATTTTCAAAAATTATATCTTCAAAAAACATAATCATTCCTCCTAAAATTAACTTATGAAATAGCCATAAAAGCGATTAATTAAAAAGCCTAATTGGCCAAAATAAAATTAAAACATATCTATTAATCTTTTGCATTAATTATTAATGTATGATAAAATATAGGCATATAGAAAGGTATGATGCTATGGCTAATGTTAAAAAAAATGAGAAGTACATTCCAACTAAAAATTACTGGATAGCTGGAATAATAGTTGTAGTAGTTATTTTATTGACTTGGTATGGTTTTTCTTGGTATAGAGTATATGAGGCTAATAAAGTTGCCCAATCTTACTTAGTAAAAAATAATGTCATTTCGATGGAAATAAAAGATTTAAACGAAGCTAAAGATGTGTTTCAAGAGGTACCTGATTCGTATTTTGTATTTGTAAGTTATACTGGTGATGAAAAAGTATATAATATGGAAAAAGAGGTCAAAGATTTAATCAAAGAATATAAATTAAATGATTCTATATACTATTTAAATGTTACAGATGTTATAAATGACAAAAATTATTTAGATGAAATAAATGATTCTTTATCTTTAAAAGAAAATAAGATAACTGAAATTCCAACAATTGTTTATTTTAAAGATGGAAAAGTATCAAAAAGTGGTATAATAAAGCCAGTTGATGGCGAATTAATGACAGTAAATGATTTTCAAAAATTTTTAGATGTCAATAAAGTATCAAAAGAATAAAGCCATAAGGCTTTTTTTGTATATTAGAAAAAAACGTTTTTAGTAGATAAACACAAAAAGAGTAGGTAAATAAATCTACTCATGCAAAAAAGTGATAGTGATTATTCATTATCATTTTTATATTGCATTGTCTCTCCCACATTTAGGACAAGTCATTTTAAAGCTTTTTTGGGGGGATTTTTAAATCTTATAGGAAAGTTCATCTATTACAAAAAAATAATTAAAAATTGTGTAAAAATATATTGCTATATGAACAACAATATTGTATGATAAAGACCGTATTATTAAAAACTAGTTGGGGGAAAAGTGTATATAGAAAAACTAGCTAAAATAATAAGAAATAATTAAATAAAAAAGTATGTACGGTAGCGACTATCGGATTTTAAGTCTATGGAGAAAACTCAGTAGAGTGTCTGTGAAGTAGAAATTTGAAATCGTGAGATTTCAAG
>CAKVCZ010000018.1 GCA_934726055.1 uncultured Candidatus Melainabacteria bacterium | reverse complement strand
GATGCTAATAACTTAAAAACTCAAAATGGTATTACTAACAACGGAAAAATTACTTTTACTGGTGGTACTAATACAAATAGAATAAAAGACTCTGACCCACGCACAGCAAATGCATCAAGTTTAGAAATATGGGGAGATGTAATTAATAAAGCACCAATAGAAACTAGCAAAATAACCGTAACTGGTGGAAATAAGTTTACTACTGATGTTTCAAATTTAAAATTACAAGACGGTATTAATTTAAACAATGATAGTGTTTTGAATCTATATGGCGATGGTACTCTTGACTATGGAAAAAGAATTGGAGGTAATAATAATACAGTAATATTTGGTAACACAGATAAGTTATCTAATATTATATTAGATAACGGTTCAACATATGTGAAAAATTATATATTAGAAAATAGCGTAATTAAAGAAGGTAACTCCACTCTTAAGACCAACAGTGATACAACACTAACTATAAAAAATAATAGTGTACTAGATTTGCAAGATAATAAGAGCAATTGTAATTCATATACAGTACAAAATCTTATTATAGATTCTAGCGCAACAAAAAATTCAGGAATAAAAATAGATGTAGATTTATCTCAAAGAAGTTACATATCTGATCAGATAAATGTTGCAGGAATTGCATCTGGAAACTTAAATGTATTAGGAATAAATATTACAAAGAATCTAGATGGAGCTATTGGTAGTACAAAAGAATTCCAATTAGTAAAAGGTTCAGGTGATTTATCTGGATTAACAATAACAAGCTCTGTAAAATCAGCATGTGATAACTTTGTCTATAGCTTTGAAGTTAATGAATTTGGTAATTTAGTAGCAACTAAACAAGAAGGATACTCTATCCAAGATATTTTAAATAACTCTAACTCTGACTCAGGTAAAGTTTCATCTTATACTATGGGTTCAGATATATCAAGAGTTGACAGTTTAGGAACTTTAACTAGAACAAATCCAAATGAAGCTAGAGAATTTACTATGAATGGTAATTCAAATAATATAACCGGAACTGGAACAAGCCAAGGTTATACAATTAATTCTGGTGACACCTTAAACTTAACTGACATCAAAAGTTTCAGCAACTTCGATTCAGCGGTAAACAACAATGGTACTATCGTTGTTGATGGAGTTAATTTCAATGGAAATTCAACAGACATAAATAATAATGGATCATTAATATTTAAAGGTAATAAGTCTTCATTAGGTGCTGGTATTACTGGTAATGGAACAACTAGTATTCAAATAGATATGGATTTGAACGATTCAAAAATCACTCAAGACGCTATAAATATCCTTGCAGGTAATACTGTAAATGTAAATGATGCGGAAAATATCCAAACAACAACTGGTTTAGTAAATAATGGTACTTTAAACTTTAATAATGGTGGTACTAATACAAATGTAATTTCTGGTACTGGTAAGACTAATATATTTGGTAATTTTGTAAGTGAAAATATTATCGCTCAAGAAATTAATTTAAATAGCTCTTCCTCATTTACTGCCAATGCAGATAATATTCAAGGAATTATTAAAAGTACAACTAATTCTATATTAAATATTAATGGCGGAACTCTAAATAGTAACGTTGATATGAGCTCTGGCTCAGTTAATATTATGCAATCAATGATTAACAATGGTTCAATTGTTGATGACTCTTTATCTGTAAATGCTGAATTAACAAATAATGCATCCATAACAACTAATAATCTAACTCTAAATGATAATATTAGTGGTACAGGTTCTTTATCTATTAAAAATAACACTAATATATCTTCAAGTGATAAAAATATTACTCAAGATACGGTAACTAATTTGGGTTCTAACACATTAACTGTTAGAGCTGACCAAATTACAACAACAAATGGTATTATTAACGATGCTGGAACTTTAAACTTTGTTGGCGGTAGAAGTGAAGAATTAACAATATCTAGCAATGTTATTGGAAATGGTACAACAAATATATCAGGTAAAGTCAATAATACAAGTGTTATAAGTCAAAACCAAATTACAAATAATGGAGAATTAACATCTTCTATTGATAATTTAATCTCTACAGTTTTAACTAACAATGGTACCTTGAATATCACTGGTGGGACTTTAACTAATACGATTAATGGTTCAGGTGATATTAACATTAATAATGATATGTTAGTTAAAACAACTAACACAGGCTCTGTAACAGGTGTTATAAACGTAAATTCAGGCTTGTTAAGTTTAAGCGATAATGTAAGCAACTTATTTACTGGAGCAGCTGCAATAAATATGGCAGACGGAACTACTTTAAACTTATGCAATAAAACAAGTAGCGCAACAACAATGGACAACTTACATTTAGCAGCTGGCGATACAATGAACTTGTATATAGATTGGAAAGATACATTCAACGGTAATCGCTCTAATATATTGGGTAATGTAATCTTACAACAAATTGATTTGAACAGGTTATCTAGTAACGATAGCTATAAGTTTACAAACCTCGGTGACAAAATTAGTGTAAGCGATAATGTAAAATTAATTACTGCTCCTGAACAACAAGCTAAGAATTTTGTTTCATATGATAGCACATCAGGAAATTTATCAGCTTCGTTCTCAAATTTGGCTGATGCAATTAAAAATGCAACTAACACAAGCTTATATAGTATGAAATATAGTGAATCAGCAGAAGGAACTACTCTAGATGGTAAATTAATTGTAAATGGTAATGGTTCTGCAATAAAAGAAAAAGGTATTCAAATAGGAAAAACCAGATCTAATATTGATTTAGTATTGATTGATACTGATATTAAAAATGTAAAAGTAACAACAGATAATAGCGGTGCTATTACAGTAAAGGGTGGCAACACATTAAAATATATAGCTGAAACAAAAAATACAGAAATGACAGGTACAATCACTTCTGGAACTGCTACTAACGCTAACATAATATATTTGGAAAAAGATACAAATGGAAATGCTAAAGCAGAAATTATTGCTAATCAAGGACAAAAAATTGTCATAAATGACGATATTCGCTCCAATGATAAAAATAACCTCGTAGTATTTACTGGTGACAGAATTGAATTTAATGGTGTATTTGACCCAGCAACAGCCTCTATGAGTGCATCAAAATTAATTAGAAGTGGTTATGATGAAGCAATCACTTGGGATTTAAACGGTGGTGTTTTAAGGTACACTAACGACAACTACTTATATGATCCAACTCACCATAATACACCAGCTTTATTAAATACAATGAATTTCAATGGAGGTGCATTAGATTTAAGAAACTCAATGGCAAGCAATATTTTATTAAGCGCTATTACTCTAAATGCTAATTCAAGCATATACGTTGATGCTGACTTAGCTGCAGGTAGAATGGATAACTTTGGATCAACTCCTTCAACAGGTTCGGCAATGTTACACGTTGCCGATATAAACTTGATATCAGACGCAGCAACCGCAACAACAACAATTAATTTTACTTCAGATCCAAATTTAATCTCACACGTTGATTATACTGGTGGACAAAACATTTCATACTCACCAATATATAAATATTTAGTGAATTATGACAACACTAACGGTAACTTTGTATTCACTAGATTAGCTAATGGTAGCGAAGGCTTTGGAGCAATTGGTACAAATTCTTCATATCTATATAACCCTGCAATCTTAGCATCTTCAGTTGCAGCTCAACTTGGTGGGTATTCAACAATTTTGGATAATTTTAATCAAGGTTTCAATAATATAGATAACATTATGAGTATGCCAAAAGCTACAAGACTTGCTATTAGAGATAGAAACAAATATGCTATAAACGAAGGTACTCCTATTTACATAGATAGTATTTCTAAAGCTGTATACTTTGAACCAAGTGTTTCTTTTGAAAGAGTTAATTTAAGTAATGGCCCACAAGTTGATAACATTAGTTATAATACTTATGTCGGTGGAACTTCTGAGCTTATGGAACTTAGCCGAGGTTGGATGGCACAATACGGAGCATTTATTGGTTACAACGGTTCTACTCAAAACTACGAAACAGTTGGTATGAATCAATCTGGTGGATCTTTTGGATTAAATTCATTATTTATTAAAGATAACTACTTTGTTGATTTAACAGCAAATGTTGGTGCTAGTGTAGTTAATGCAAATACAAAATACGGAAATGAATTTTTAAGTATGCTAAGATCTGGTGTTGCTTTAAAAACTGGTTATAACTTCGAATTTAAAAATGGAAAATACATACTTCAACCAAGTGCAATGATTGGTTACTCCTTCGCAAATACTTTTAGTTACAGAAATGCAGCAGGTGTAAATATTTCATCTAATCCATTACACGCTATAACTATACAACCTGGATTAAAATTTATAGCTAATTTAAAAAATAATTGGCAACCTTATGCTTCAGTATCAATGGTGTGGAACATTATGGATAAGACTAAATTCTACGCTAATAATGTAAGCTTACCTGATATGAGTATTGCTCCATACATTCAATATGGTCTAGGATGTCAAAAGAAAGTTAATGATAAATTCTCTGGATATGGTCAAGTTATGCTTAGAAACGGTGGTAGAAACAGTGTTTCTCTATCATTTGGTTTAAAATGGCAACTTGGAAAAAATCAAAAAAATAAACAACAATTATAAATAACTTCTATTAAATAATAAAAAAATAGATAGTTTGAAAATTACTATCTATTTTTTTTATTTTAAATAAGACCTCTAATATTAATATAGGCAATATTTAGTTTATTATCTAGAAATAAAAAGTAATCCAATATACTTTTGGATTACTTTTTACAACATCAAACATAAAGTTTGATTAATTGTTGTTTTCTGTTTTTTGCACCTCCGAATTTTGTGGAACTAAAACAGGTAATACTGGATATTTTCTCGAAATAATCTCAATACCATTATCAAAGACAATAAAAGTTAATTCCTTTACACTGTAATCTAATAATACTTTTAAATTTTGTGCATAAGCATTATATACAAAATCTTCATTTGGTATATTTATAACCAATGTACCAACTTCAACTTCATTACCTTGATCAGATTTTGCTTTTATTTCTAATTTATGATCACCTACATTCCAATTTGGACCACACATTATTGCCATATCAAATTGGAATTCGGCAGGCAAAGCTACTGATGTAAATCTATCATACACATTAATGCAAGTTAACCTACCATTTTTATATAAGACAGTTTCTGCTAAAATTAAATATTGAGACAATTTATTTCACCTTTTTTATAATATCACTTGTAATATCTTCACCACCAAAAAGAACTGTTCCTTTTGGAAGAACCAAATTATATCCTTTTGCTGCTGCATCTTTTGCTATGACTTCACTTATACTTTTATCAATATCATTTAATTTTTTTGAATATGCAGCTTTTATTTCATTTTGCTTTTTAACAAATTCAACATCATATTTTTTTATTAATTTTTCTCTATTTTCTTTTGTTTTTTGTTTCTCTACATCAGATTTTACAGTTACCAACCAAGCTTCCAATTGTTTTAATTTTGCTTGTTGTTCTAGTTTTAAAGCTTTAACCTGAGTTGATGCTTCTACAACTTGAGTCAAATTAACAACAGCAACTTTATAATCATTCGCCATAGCCGTATTCATCGTTAATGCAAATATCAAAACAAATACTACATACTTTAAGTTTTTCATTTTTTATCCTTTCTTTTATTATAAACATACATGCAAAATTATACCACAAAATTATAAATTAAATTGAACAAAAAACTCTTTTAATAATTCATAACCTTTTAAAAAGCTCTTGTAATCAATTTTTTCATCAGCAGAATGCATATTATATAAGTTTGCAAGTCCCATTAAAAATGGAATGAATTTTTCACCTTTTGCATTTTTATGTTGGCAATATATATGAGTTTCTGCACCTGCGTGGAAAGAATTTATCACATAATCTACATTTAATTTTTTTGCCGCACGTTCAAAAACTTCTGGAATATATGTATCATTTGATTTTTCAAATGCAGGCATTTTTTGTTTGAATGTTCCTGTTGCTTTTGCAATACCTTCATATTTTTTATTAAAATCAGCAATTATACCCTGAATTTTATCAATAAGTTCATTTTCTTTTGCTAAATCAGCACTTCTAATTGAGTATGTAGCTTCAGCATACGGATTCAAAACATTTGTAACCTTTATATCACCTGCTTTTATACCACCAAGGTTAATTGAGGTTACAACACCTGTTTCATCCTTATAATATACGCCTTGTGGAATTAAATGACAAAGCTCTGCCATTAGTTTTGCAGCATTTGGCTTTGTTTTGTCCGCAATTTCAATACCTGAATGACCGCCTTTACAAGAAATTTCTACATGGCCGTTACAGTAACTTGCACCTGAAACTTGCAAAACACCAAATTCATCAGCATCACAAACAATTACATATTTTGAATTTAGCATATTAAAATCAAAATTTTGAATACCACTCATACCGTTTTCTTCATCACGAGTGAAAACAACTTCAAGTCCGCCATGTTTCAAATCAGAATTTTTCACATCTTTTAAAAGTTTTAATGCCGCAGACACACCAAACTTATCATCGCCGCCAAGTGTCCTATTGTTTGCACGAATAAAATCACCATCCAACGTAGGAATTACAGGCGAATCATCACCCACAACATCCATGTGAGAAGACAATGCCATAATAGGTTTTGAACTATCCGTTGCATCTAATTTGATAACTACATTATTGTAACCATCTGTTTTGCAGTTCAAATTTTCTTTTTTACAAAAGTCTTTTATCCACTCAACAACTTTTTCTTCATGCAACGATGGAGATGGAATACTTGTTAAGTTGTAAAAAATATCAATAAGTTCGTGTTGTTTTCTTAAATTTTCCATAATTATTGTCCTCTAAAAAATCTCTGTCCTGTACCACCTTTACCAATCGGTATTCTAACCGGTCGCATACACTTTGGACAGCGACCAACATAAGCTGTACCATCTTTATTTTGATAAATACGTCCATAAACTCCACAGCAATCAAACATTATACCAAGGAATTTACGCGGTTCTCTTTTTTCGCTTTCATTATCCTCTGTCATATTTTTTCCTTTTGCAATTTGTTGAATTCACTTGAATTGTAGAGCAAGCACTACTAGAGAATACACTCGTTGTCAATGTTTTAATATACTTTTCTTGAAGATGAGCCAAATCAAATAGAATAACACCTCCTAGATTTAATTTTCTTGTCTCATGAATTTGTCTGATTAAATCTTCTGCTGAGCCATCCATAAATGTAACAAACAAACCTGCATATAGCTTTGTTTTTGGGGACATTTCTCTCAACATTTCAAATATCATTGATTTGATTGTATTTGCATCGCAAGTTAAATATAGCGGAGTAAAACCATCTATATAGTTTTTATCAGACCAAGTTGACCAATCTTGTTGTTTTGTTTCAAGAGCAATGTTTTTGTTAGGGAAAACAACCGCTGTTATTGTTGTGTGATTTTGCCTACATAACTTTGATACAGACTCAATAAATGAGGTTATTTTATCTCGTCTGTAATTATCCCATTCATACCAAAGCTTTGTCCCAAATTTTAAATCAACAGGATCATAATTGTATAATGACTTGAATTCTTCTCTGGCATATTTTGTATAACCCCAATTTGACATAGCATAAGTTGCGTGCTTTGCATAAACAGATTGAGGATATCTGCAATAATCAAAATTAAATCCGTCAGGACGATATGTTTTTATTATTTCAGACACTAAACTCTTCAAAAAAGTTTGAACATCCGGATTTGCAGGATCTAAAAAATATCCATTGTGCTCTGAAGAAGAAGCAACAGGTAAGTCTGTATCTGCATTACGCAAATTAACATTTGACCATTCAGGCTTTACTGCAAGAATTTCTTTTCCCATTTGAGGTTTATTTCCTATATAAAAAGCCTCAAACCAAATATTAACTTTCATATTTCTTTTATGAGCTTCTTCAATCCAAATTTTTAACGGATCAATACCCTTAAAAGCAGGGTTTTGAGATATAAAACCATAATTATCCATTGTATAACTTGGGAAAATTGTTCTACCATGATAGAAAGTTTCTAAAAATACATTATTTATTCCGATTTTATTTAATCTTTCGATAGTTGCAACAATTGTAGCTCTGCTTGTATTTGTTGGTCTTATCCAAATACCTCTTAATTCTGATTCTTTATACGGTATAGCAGTAGCAAGAGCTTTATTTGCATAATCCATTGCCTTTAGAGCATAGTCTTTTGACTCCATTGAATCACGTTTTGCTTTTCTTAAATTTTGCTTTGAAAGATTTATCAACTCTTTTGTAGGTTTTGAATTATAATTTAAAGCATTACGTTGATAATAATTCATCATTGTAGTTGCTTCTTCAATTTTTTCTTTGGCAGCAAAAATGTAACTTTCTGACGTTGTAATCGCAGTTATAGTTTTTGCATTTCTGTCAATATAAATTTTTGTTCCAACATGAACATTTTTATTTAACCACGTTTTTGCTCTACCATGGGCACTAATTACAATACCATTTGTTGGGATTAAAGAATCGGCACCACTTAATGATGTAACCGTATTATTTTCGACAACAGCCTCTGCTCCAAATTCATTTGTGCCTGTTGATATACCAAAATTTTGAGTATAAACAACCAATTGATTAGCACCTCTAACCCCCGGATAAGATGCTCCCATCCAATTCGTTTCCGGAGTCGGATCAATCGAATTTACTTTATATGTACTTTTTTGAAAAACTACTTCATTTGAATCTAATGAATACTCACTAAAAACATCTGCTGCAAAAACTTTTATTGCAAATAAAAACAATATTAAAAATACAATTGAAAAAAATCTTATAAATTTCATCATATTTGTCCCCTAAATTAATTATCATAATGAAAAGGTTTCTTACGATAATAATACTCTGATTGATTATATTTTAAGTCATCTATTGAGCGTATTTTTTCTATTAATTTATTATTTTTTGGACTGAGTTTTAGTGCTTCTGCATACGCATTTCTGGCTTTTACCAAATCTCCCAATTTTTCATTAACCGCTCCCAGACGCATGTTTAGAGCATATTTGTCATAATAATTGAATTTCTTTGCCTGCTTATAGTATTTCAAAGAGTATATATAATTTTGATAATCGTAATAAAAATCACCACTGTAAAAATTTACAATAGGATTCCAAGGTTCTAAACTTAAACCACGATTCAAATACGATTTACCAAGCGTATATTCATCAATTTTTCCGTATAAACGACCGATTATTCCAAACAATGTTGCATTCTCTTCGTTCACTTGAGATGCCGTTACATAATATCCTAAAGCTTTTTGGTAAAATTCCTTTTGCTGTTCTTTTTTTATTTTAGGATTTTGAGCTAAATTTTTATAATAATCACCCCTTTTTATTAGTTCTTGTTCACTTAAAACAGAATAATCAATGTAAACGCTGTTATACTCTACATTACCCTCAATAGCAACAGTAAAATTAATACTAAAAATAAGACAAAAGATTAATAATATTATTTGATAATTTTTCATAAAATTTAACTTAATAATTCACAACATCTACTATTATAACAATAAATTTTAAGTTATCATAATATGTAACAGGGAGTAACATTTTGAATAATTTATTTTTCCTATTAATGTTTTTAATACTCGCAACATTATTCGCAATAGCATCTGTTGTTTCTGCGTTTATTGTCGGATACCATTCTGATGATGTTGATAATTCAATCTATGAATGCGGAATGAAACTTTTTGGAAACGCCAAAATTCAATTTGATATAAAATTTTTAAAATTTGCAATAATGTTTTTAATATTTGACGTAGAAGCTATATTTTTATTCCCGTTTGCTGTGTCTATCGGAGAATTGAAACTATACATTTTACTTGAAGTAATCCTATTTGTACTTATTCTTTTATTTACACTTTTTTATGCAATAAAGAAAAATATATTGAGGTGGCAATAGTGAATATTATTATTTCAAGCATTGATTTTATACTAAATTGGGGACGAGCTAATTCATTATGGCCATTCACTTTTGCTACATCTTGCTGCGGAATTGAAATGATGCATTCAACAACAAGCAATCATGATATTGCAAGATTCGGTTCTGAAGTTTTTAGAGCAACTCCAAGACAAGCTGATTTACTTATTTGTGCAGGAACAATCACTCATAAAATGGCACCTGCGTTGCTAAAATTATACAAACAAATGCCTGAACCAAAATACGTTATTGCAATGGGTGCATGTGCATGTTCAGGAGGAATGTTCAATGAAGACAGCTATTCTGTCGTTAAAGGAATTGATAAAATCATTCCTGTTGATGTTTACTTGCCAATGTGTCCGCCCAATCCTGAAGCACTTTTGGATGCCTTACAAAAGCTTCAAAAGAAAATCATGAACGAATCTATCATAGACAGAGATAAATTCGTTTCAAATCATAATTCCTATCTGAAAGAAAAAGACGAAATATTAATAAAAGATAACGATATTGAAGTTGCTTATTGGGGAGTAGATGAAAATGAGTAATTTGAATATAGTTAGAGAAAAATTTAATTGTGTTGAAATAGTTAATGATAATAAAATTATTGTACATTCAAATTTAACAGATATTTTAGAATTTTTGAAAAACACTCCTGAGTTCAATTTTGATATGTTAACAACTATAATAGCAAGTGATAAAATTGAAAAAATTGAACTTATATATCAACTATTTTCAACAACAAGCAATGAAACTCTCGACGTTTATTACCATGCACCGGGAATAGCTCCAACAGTCATAGATATATATACCTCCGCATATTTTGATGAATGCGAAATATACGATTTGTTTGGAGTTAATTTTGAAGGCAACAAAAATTTAAAAAGATTGTTACTTCCAAGTTCTTGGATAGGACATCCGCTTTTGAAAAATTACAAAAATCAAGATGAAAGGTTGGCTTGGAATGACTGATATAATAAAAGTTAATGTTGGTCCGCAACATCCTTCAACCCACGGTGTTTTAAGATTAATAACCGAACTTGACGGAGAAAAAATAGTTTCTGTTACACCGGAAATAGGATATCTTCATAGGGGCTTGGAAAAAATGGCAGAATCAAGAACCTATCTGCAATATCTTCCTCTTGTTGATAGAATCGATTATTTAGGCGGATTTTTTACATCTTATGCTTTTTGTAATGCAGTTGAAAACCTTGCAGATATAAAAGTTTCTAAAAGAGCGGAATACATAAGAACTTTATGTATGGAACTAAATAGAATTGCATCTCACATGCTTTGGCTTGGAACATATATGCTCGATTTAGGAGCATCCTCTCCAATATTTTATACATTCAGAGATAGAGAATGTATTTTAACTCTATTTGAAGAATTAACAGGTCAGAGAATGATGTACAACTATTTTACTTTTGGCGGAGTAAGATTTGACGTTGAAAACAATTGGCTAGACAAAGTAATGACAACAATGGAAACATTACCTAATGCTATTAAAGATTATGAGAGAATAATTACTGAAAATGCAATTTTCACAGACAGAACTAAAAATAAGGGGTTGATGTCAAAGACTTTGTGCTCAAAATATGCTATAACAGGACCAAATATGCGTGCAAGCGGCATGGAAATTGATTTCAGAAAGAATAAACCTTACTCTGTTTACGATGAATTAGATTTTGTTATTTCTTCAAGCAATTTATGCGATTCTTACGGCAGATATCTTGTTAGAGTACAAGAAATGAAAACATCTATTGATATTGTAAAACAATGCATAATGTTTTTAAAACAAAATAAAGAAAAAGCTACACCAGACATAAATCCTGTAAATCTAAAAGTTCCACAAGGAGAATATACTTCATATATAGAATCTTCAAGAGGACTTTTATGCTGCCATGTTCAATCTGACGGTACTAATAAACCATACAGAGTAAAATGGCGTACAGGTTCATTCTATGCTGTACAAGTTCTATCTGAAATTGTTAAAAATGAAGATTATAACGATTTAATCGCTATTTTTGGTTCACTTGATGTAATACTACCGGAGGTAGATAGATAATGAACTATTTATATTTTTGGTATATTCAATTTTTATCAAATCATCATATCCCAAAATTATTTGGAGATATCACGTTTCCAATATTACCTTTCTGTATAATTGCAGCTGCAATAATTTTATTGGTTTTGATATTGGTACTTGCAGAAAGAAAAATATTGGCTCTATTTACTCAAAGAAAAGGTCCAAACAGAGTCGGTTTTTGGGGATTATTTCAAACAATAGCAGATGCAATTAAATTATTATGTAAACAAAATGTAGATCCGATAGGTGCGGATAAAATTTTGTTTAATCTTGCACCAATATTCGCTTTTGTACCTGTGATGATTCTTTGGGGATTAATTCCATATTCTTCGGAATTTGAATTTATGGGATTTTCGGTGAGTATTTTACTTTATCTTGCAATAGCAGCCTTGCCTGTAATCGGTATCATTTTAGCAGGCTATGCAAGCAACAATAAATTTTCTCTAATCGGTGCAGTACGCTCTGGAGCACAAATGATAAGTTATGAAATACCATTAATATTTGTAATCTTATCTATTGTCGCATTGGCAAATTCAATGAACTTAAAAGATATTGTTTTTGCACAACTTAATTCATTTCCTATTTGCGGGTGGTTTTTATTCCCTTGCATCATAGGATTTTTAATTATGTTTATTTGTTCAATAGCAGAATTAAACAGATGTCCTTTTGATTTACCTGAAGCAGAAAGTGAATTGGTTGCAGGTTACAGTACTGAATATTCAGGTATGAGATTCGCTCTGTTCTATCTTGGTGAATACGCTTCATTGTTTGTTATGGCAGCATTTATGGCTACTATTTTTATGGGAGGATTCCTTCCGATAACTTCAATGTATATATCCGAACTATTGTT
This sequence comes from uncultured Candidatus Melainabacteria bacterium, assembly GCA_934726055.1. Taxonomy (GTDB): domain Bacteria; phylum Cyanobacteriota; class Vampirovibrionia; order Gastranaerophilales; family Gastranaerophilaceae; genus UBA6984. The sequence goes on along the minus strand of CAKVCZ010000018.1, from coordinate 8,706 downwards.
TGCAGATAATCAATTTTTGCAAGTATTCATATACTTTGAACAAGTTTTATGGCTACTTTTAAAAACTTTCTTTTTAATATTTATTATTATGCTTGTTAGAGCAACATTGCCAAGATTAGGTTCTAAATCACTAATGAAATTATCTTGGTATTGCTTAATACCATTATCTATAATTAACTTCATTATTGTTATTATCATCAAATACATTACAGAAGGCGGTGTATAATGATGTTTAGGAAAATATTTAATATAATAAAACATTTATGCATAGGTCATTTTACAATTTTTAAACATTCCTTTAAAAAACGAGTTACACTTGAATATCCTGAAAAAAGACCTACAATACCTGAAAGATTTAGAGGTAAACATGCCTGGAACGGAGAAAAATGTGTTGCCTGCAAAATGTGTGAGAAAGTGTGTCCTGCTAATGCAATCCATATAAATAAAACCGGTGATAATATTGAATTTAATATAGAATTAGCAAAATGTATTTTTTGTGGAAACTGTAAATATTATTGTCCTAAACAAGCAATAGAAATGACAAACAAATTTGAATTAGCAACAACAAATAAAGATGATTTGGATTTAAAGGCAAATTCAAACAATAAAAAAGAAGGATAAAACAAAAAAGAATGAACGAACTTGAAATAATTAATAGTATTACATTTTACGGATTTGCAATTTCAATATTGTTATTTGCATTACTTTCCATTATTTCTAACAGAATTTTGTATTCTCTATTATTTGCAGTAATAGTATTTTTCTGTACTGGTGGAATCTTCTTTTCACTAGGTGCAGATTACAATGCGGTCGTACAAATTGCAATTTACGGAGTTGCAATACCTGTATTATTTTTATTTGCAATAATGTTCACATCTCACAAAGAGAATAAATCTGTTCATTTATCGTTTTCTCCAAAATTTTTCATTGCATTTTTTTCTGCAACATTTTTATTTATGATTTTGTGGTACTCTGCAAGTTTTGCAATTCATATGAATGAAGATTTAGCAAAATTTTTCACTCCAAACAGTCCGCAAATAAATAGTGTTGAAATGTTTATGGCAATGGCAAAAGGAATTTATGTAAATTATCAGTTAGCGTTTATATTATTTGCACTAATGATATTTATTGTAATTGTCGGAATTTCAGTTCTAAATCTTGTTAAGGAGAAAAAACGTGGTTAATCAAATTTTTAACATATCTCTATATCACTATATAATATTAGCCTTGTTATTATTTTTTATCGGTGTTATTGGAGTTGTTACAGTAAAAAATATTATAAAAATTCTTATATGCATTGAATTTATGCTAACTGCAATCAATATAAACTTAATAGCATTTGCAGCATATAACGACACAATTGCGTTAAACGGATTTGTATTTGCCATATTTTATACCGCAATTGGCGGAGTTGAACTTGCAATCGGATTAATAATATTTTACTTAATGTATCAAGAAAAGAAAAGTATCAATATTGACAATTATAAGGAGTTAAAAGATTAATGAATTTTTTTGCTGAAAATATTTACACTATCATTTTAGTTCCTTTTTGGATTTCGTTATTAATAATTGTTGGAAAACTTTTTGCGGTAATGCAATCAAGACGAATTGTCGGAGCATTAACAATTTTATCAACTATATATGCATTAATTTTTTCTATTGGTACATTTATTTTAACTATTGTTGAAAAAGGATATATTCTTGAAAAGACCGTACCTTTTCTACAACTCGGTAAATTTACTTTTGATGTAGGCATATACATTGATGGACTCTCAGCATGGATGCTTTTACTTGTGTCTGTAATATCTTTAATGGTACAAATATATTCTTATTCATATATGCAATATGACAAAAGCTTTATGCGATTCTTTGCATATATGAACATGTTTAACTGTGCTATGCTTGGCTTAGTTCTAGCACCAACAATGTTCCAAATGTATATATTTTGGGAACTTGTCGGACTATGCAGCTATTTACTAATAGGATTCTGGTATAAGAAAAATGAAGCAGCTATCGCAGCTAAAAAAGCTTTTATCATAAATAGAATCGGAGATTTTTCACTACTATCAGGAATCATCTTATCCGCATACGTTATTTTAACAAACTTGAACAACACACTTGATATTGATATACCGTTTGTTAATCTTTCCAGCATATCTGCACAAATATACGGTTGTACCTCAGATGGAATATTTATTTTAACTTGTACTCTTTTGTTGATTGGAGCAATTGCAAAATCAGCACAAATACCACTACATACTTGGCTTATTGATGCAATGCAAGGTCCAACTCCGGTTAGTGCATTAATTCATTCAGCGACAATGGTTGCAGCAGGGGTGTATTTAATTATAAGATTATATCCGCTATTTTCGCTAAATCCAATTATGCTTGAAATTATTTCAATTATAGGCATCACGACAGCCATAATTTGTTCATTTGCTGCACTTACTCAGGTTGACATAAAAAAAATTCTTGCATATTCTACAAATGCACAATTAGGATTAATGTTTTTGGCGATAGGTGCATGTTCTACAACAATTGCAATGTTCCATTTGACAGCCCACGCTCTAATTAAAGCAATGTTATTCTTAATTGCAGGAATTGTTATTAGCTGTTTAAATCATAATCAAGATATACGATTCGCAGGCGGATTAAGAAAACAACTTCCAACGGCAGCAGTAACATTTTTAATTGGTATTTTATCTCTTAGCGGACTGTTGTTTTGTGGATTTTCATCTAAAGAATTAATTTTCGGAGCTTTGATTGATGGAAAACATTACATATATTTGAGCTTATTTATACTTGTAAGCTTTATGACAGCATATTACTTATTTAGAATGTATTTTTATATTTTTGAAGGAGAAAATAAGTTCGATTTTAAAATAAAAACTCCCGATTTCATTTTAAATCTAATTCCAAGTTTATTTTCAATAATGATAATTTTATTGTGGTTTGTTCTTCCAAAAGCTGACAACATCCTTTTTGCAGTCATATCTTACATAATCACTCTTTTTGCAATATTTGCGGCTTATTTAACATTTTCACAAAAGAACCTTTTGAAAAAGATACCATTGCTTTATGAATTATCATTAAATGCAATATATTTTGAAGATTTCAATAACATTATAATCAAAGGATATAAAAGATTTTCAAGGTTTTTGTATATAATTGACAAATATATCTTTGACGGATTTGTCTATTTTTGTACATTAAACACAAGGTTAACATCTTGGTTCTTATCAAAAATGCAAACAGGCAGTGTACAATCATATTTGGCATATTCTATGTTTTTGTTAATGATAAGCTTTGGAGGAATAATGCTTGTTTATAGTTTAATTATGTATTTTTCAGAGGTGCAATAATGAATTGGTTATCATTAAATATTTTAGTATTTTCACCGTTATTAATATCTATATTATTTTTATTACCGATTTTTTCCGGACATTCGGTTCTAATTAGAAGATTTGCAAAAGGATTTGCCGGAATACACTTTGTATATACCTTGTTATTTTTAGTATTTTTCAATACAAATATAGAAACCAATTATGAAACCGCATTAACATTCTTTAACTTCGATTGGCTTGGTTCTTTAGGCATAAGTTTAACCATGGGACTTGACGGAATCTCAATATTTTTTGTTATACTAACATCCTTTATTGTATTAATGGCTACAATTGCAAGTAAAGGTATTATAAAATCTAAACATGGATTATATTATGCTCTTATTTTCATTGTGGAATCTGCAATTCTTGGAGTTTTTTGTGCCCAAGATATGTTCGAATTCTTTATGTTTTGGGAATTAGAACTAATTCCGATGTACTTCTTAATCGGATTATGGGGAGAAGAATCAAGTGCAAAAAAATCTGCAATGAAGTTTTTACTTTACACCTTTTTAGGCAGTCTTTTCATGTTGTGTGGATTTTTAATGTTATATAATTTCAACTTTATATCTACCAATGAATTAACAGCAGATATGAGGGCCTTAAGTTTTGATTATGATAGTGTTCCTATCTACTTGCAGTTATTTGCGGCTGTTCTTATGTTTATCGGATTTGCAGTAAAAATGCCAATAATACCATTACACACATGGCTTCCGAATGCACATACAGACGCACCTGCACCGGTTAGTATGATTTTAGCTGCATTATTATTAAAAATGGGTGCTTACGGTATTTTAAGATTTAATATTCAATTATTACCTGACACTTTTTTAATGATGCTTCCGTACTTAACAGTTCTTGCATTCATAAACATAACTTTTGCAGCTATTGTAGCTTATTATCAAACCGATATAAAAAAGATAGTTGCATATTCCAGCATATCATCGATGGGAATTGTGCTTTTAGGTTTTTGCTCTTTGAATTTAATTGGCATATCCGGAGCGATATTTTTAATGCTTGCACATGGAATAATTTCTGCCGGATTGTTTTTTATCGTCGGAATTATTTATAAAAGAACCGGAACCAGAGATATTAACCAATTAGGCGGAATTGCAAAAGTTATGCCAAGACTTGCCGGATTTACTTTAATTCTTGTTATGGCAAGTATCGGATTACCCGGATTAATAGCTTTTGTCGGAGAATTTTTGGTTTTCTTTGGCACATTTATTTCATCCATACTAAACAATTATCTAATTCAAGTAATAGCTTTGGCTTCAATCATAGTTTTAATTTTGTCAGCATGTTATATGCTAAAACTAATGCATGGGGTATTTTATGGAGTTATTCTTGAACGCTGGGAAAAACTTAGTGATATACTAAATCACGAATTATTTGTTTTATTGTCATTATCGCTTACTGCCTTAATATTTGGCATAATGCCAATGACGATTTTAAATATAATTGAACCTTTTGTTGGAAATATAATTATGGCATTTGGAGGTTAATAATGAACTTTATATCAGACATTTCAAATTCTATGATATCAGAAATAATTATTGTAGCAACAATATTTGTTTTAGTAGTATTATCAATGTTTTATAACGTAAAATTTAATAAAGTATCAAAATGGATTTCTCTTTCTGGTGTAGGTTTATCGTTGATTTCGTTGAAATATTTGCAACTAGAACCTATTTATTATGCATTTAATGAAGCTGCTCTCTCAGACACATTTACAGTATTTATTAAGGGACTAATGCTGCTTTCAGCGTTTATTATAATATTACTTTCACAAAAAAATGCAACACAGAGAAATCATAAAACATTCCAATTTTATGCTTTACTTTTAACAGGAATATTATCCGCATTATTTGTTATATCATCAAATGACTTTTTAACACTAACCGTATCATTAGAAATGCTAAGTTTTGCAACGTATTTCCTAATTGCATACAAAAAAGGATACTTGTCAAAAGAAGCTTCATTTAAATACCTAATTACCAATGCTTTTGCAACGTCAGTATATTTAATGGGTGTTTCTTATTTATATGGAATCACAGGAAGCTTTAATTTTAGTGAAATAAATAATTATTTCTTAAAAAATTCACCTACATTGCTTTATGCGATGTCAACTATTTTCATTGCACTTGGATTATTTTTCAAACTTGCACTATTACCATTTGCTAACTGGATTTTAGATGTTTATGAAGGTTGTTCCACATCAATTGCTGCTTTCATTGCAACAATACCGAAAATAGCAATGATTGCAATTCTTGCAAGATTACTCGCATTTTCATTAAGTTATTCATTTGAATTATCAATAACAATTATAATATTATCGGTATTAACAGCAATATGGGCAAATATACTTGCAATCCGACAAAAAAACATCTTAAGATTGCTTGCATGCAGTTCAAGTGCAAACGCAGCATATATGATTTTTGCATTAACATTAGTATCCGTATATAATTTATCCACTGTACTATTTTATTTAATAACTTATGTATTTATGAATCTTGGAATATTTGCAGCAATAATAGTGCTGGAAAATTCAAATTACACCTCAAAACTATACGAATTCAAAGGCTTTGCATACACAAATCCTTTATTCACACTAGCATTTGCAATATGTATTTTTGGTTTGGCAGGATTTCCAATCACCGCAGGTTTCATCGCAAAATTATATTTATTCTCAGCAATTGTTCGCTCAGGTGCGGTATTTATTCCATTTTTAATTCTTGTAATGCTTTCAATCGTTGTTGCATGCTACTATTACACAAATATAGTTAAATTAATGTTTGAACGAAATGAAAATCTCGAAAACGAAATAATACACCACAGCGCATCATCACCTATGGTAATTCTTTATACAAGCGCATTTATAACTCTTGTAATAGGAGTTTGTCCTGCAACACTAATAGAAATATGCAAATACATCGCATATAATCTATAATTCCAGAAGAATAAAAAGTGAACTCAAAAACTACCAATCCCAAACACTTTGAGAAGGACTTATGCTATGTTGCAAAAGAGTTCCATCATCGTAACTAAATTCTATATAATTACGAATTTTTTTCCAAATAAGACTTTTATCATTACGACCGTTTTTATATTCTTGATTCAAGTTTTGAGCCTTTGCTAGTTGAACATGATCCGCCATTAAGGCTGAAAAACCATTATTAATAATATATTCTGATGAGGTAAGTTCATCTGTCAACATTGCATAAGACGGCATTGCTGCAAAAAATAGAACTAAAACTAATATAAAACTTTTCATTTTCATAGAATTAAAAATCTCCCGATAAGATTATGATACAACATTTTTTATATAAATGCCAATATTGTTATAATTTGTTTACATTATAAAGAAGATTTAATGAGATTATCAAGAGCATCTAAAAGTTGATCTTCAGGAACTCTTGCAACAATCTCACCTTTTTTGAAGATATAACCTTCACTAATACCACCTGCGATACCAAAATCAGCATGGGAAGCTTCTCCTGGGCCGTTTACTGCACAACCCATCGTTGCAATAGTAATATTTGCATCCAAATCTTTAAAACGTTCTTCTACTTTTTTTGCAAGATCAATTAATTTTATTTGAGTTCTTCCGCAAGTAGGGCAAGATATAAAATTAACACCTCTTTGTCTTAACCCTAAAGATTTCAAAATTGCATACCCTGCATGAACTTCTTCTATTGGATTTTCAGTCAAAGATACACGAATTGTATCACCAATACCTTGAGATAAAAGACTTCCGATACCAACAGATGATTTAACAAGCCCACCTTTAAGAGTTCCTGCTTCTGTTAGACCTATATGCAACGGATAATCATACATTTCAGAAAATAACTTATAAGCTTCAATGGTAGTTGCAACATCTGAAGACTTCAAAGAAACTTTTATCAAATCAAAATCTAAATCTTCAAGAATTTTGACATGCCCTTGAGCACTTTTAACCATTTTTTCAGCAAGAGGAATATCCAATTCTTTAAGATTTTTTTCTAAAGAACCTGCATTAATACCTATTCTAATCGGAATATTTTGCTGTTTTGCCAATGTAACAACTTTTTCTACATTTTCACGCTTACCAATATTCCCCGGATTTAAACGTAAAGCAGCAACACCGTTATTTATAGCTTGAATAGCTAACCTATAATCAAAATGGATATCCGCAACAACAGGTATTGGAGATCTTTTTACTATATTTTTAAGAGCCTCCGCAGCATCACTATTTAAAACAGCCAGTCTGATAATTTCACAGCCTGCATCTGTCAACTCTTTTATTTGTTGCAAGGTTTGTGTAACATTGCGAGTATCTGTATTACACATAGATTGCACAGAAATAGGTGCATCTCCGCCAATTTTTACATTTCCGATTGAAATTTGTTTTGTTTTTCTTCTTTTTATCATAAAATAATAATAGCACTAAAAAACAATAAGGGGAATATATGAAGTTAGCAGTTTTATCAGATATCCATGGAAATATGTTTGCACTAAATGCAGTTTTAGAAGGTATAAAAAAACATAATCCTGAAAGAATTCTTTGCCTTGGAGATTTAGCAATGGCAGGACCTGAACCAAATAAAACCATTGACTTTGTAAAAACACAAGATTGGACGGTTATTCAAGGTAATACTGATGAAATGATTGCACATTATTCGCAAGAAGTATTTGATAAAGTAAAAGAAGGTGCACCTATTATGGCAAATGCACTAAAATGCGATGTAGAAGAAATTACGGAAAAAAACAAAGAATATTTAAAGAATTTACCAATAAATAAATGTTTAGAGGTTGAAGGAATAAAAATTCTTATGGTTCATGGTTCACCAAGAAAAAATAATGAAAATATTTATCCTGATATGGATACAGACTTAATCGAAAAAATATTTAATGAAGTTGATGCGGATTTAGTATTTTGCGGACACACACACATTCCATGCGGATATCAAACAAATTCCAAAATAACAGTAGTAAACGATGGCAGCGTAGGACGACCATTTACGGATGATGCAAAAGCTTGTTATGTAATTGCAGATATCAACGATGGAAAAATCACAATTGAACATCATTTTGTGGATTATAACAAAACTCAGGCAATAGAAATTTTAGAAAACAGAAAATTTGACGGAGCTAAAAAACTAGCCCAAATGCTTGTTAATCCTCAAACAAGACATATGTAGAAATTTTATGTTTCTTATTTTTAAATTATTGTTATGTTTTAGGTATTTATTAAGAAATGTTAACTAACATATTTCAAAAAAAGCAATTTTTTTGGAACTTTTTTCTTTATATAAGTACGAGAGCAAGAGAGGATTTTTTAAATGTC
>CAKVCZ010000017.1 GCA_934726055.1 uncultured Candidatus Melainabacteria bacterium | reverse complement strand
ACAGGTAAAAATGAACAAGTGTCTTTGAGCTCTGATCCTAACTTTGATATCAGACATGATTCTTCTCAAGATGCAAAGGCTGAAGCTGAATATAACGCAGCATCTTTAAAACTTAAAAATAAAGAAAAAATCTTAGATAACGAATTAAACAAACTAAACACAGAACACGAAGCTTTAAAAACTGAATACGATTCTGCTAAAACTATCATCAAAGATAACATTAGCAAAACCTTCAATATGTTTAGCTAATACATTCTAAACTAGCACAAACTATTTATAAATATCTATCCTAAAAACTCGACCATATTACTAAGTGCTTTTACACTTTGTTTAAGGTAAAATAGACTTAGAAAGGTGGGTTACAATGGAAAAGAATTTTTCAAATTGCTCTAATGTAAGAAAAGTCGCTATGATTGGATGCGGTTTTGTCGGTGCAGCCTGTGCTTTTAGTATTATGCAATCAGGTCTGTTTTCAGAAATGGTTTTGATTGATTCAGATAGAGCAAAAGCTGAAGGTGAAGCCCTAGATATCAGCCACGGAGTACCTTTCGCTAAACCCATAAAAATATATGCAGGAGATTATGATGATATAAAAGATTCTTCTTTGATTATAATCACTGCCGGTGCAAATCAAAAATCCGGAGAAACACGATTAGACTTGGTAAAAAAGAATATCTCTATATTTAAATCTATTCTTCCTGAAATCAAAAAAAGAAATTTTAACGGTATCCTGCTTGTTGTTGCAAATCCTGTTGATATACTAACTTCTGTCGCAATAAAACTTTCAGGCTTGCCGGAAAACAAAGTTCTAGGTTCTGGCACAGTTCTTGATACCGCCAGATTAAAATATGAACTTGGAAATCATCTGGATGTTGATTCAAGAAGTATCCACGCATTTATTATCGGAGAACACGGAGATTCTGAAATCGCTGCTTGGTCTTCCGCTAACGTTTCAGGAATTCCTTTAGATAAATTCTGCGAAATGAGAGGTCATTTTAACCACAACAAATCAACAACACAAATCGCAGAAAATGTAAAAAATAGTGCCTACGAAATTATTGAAAAGAAAAGAGCAACATATTATGGTGTTGCAATGGCAGTAAAAAGAATTTGTGAAGCTATCGTAAGAGATGAAAAGTCTATTCTGCCAATATCATCTATGATGCACGGAGAATACGGTATTGAAGGAATCTCCCTTAGCATGCCTGCAATCGTCGGAAAAGATGGTGTCGAAACACACGTTCCTATTCAACTTAATGAAAATGAAATTTCTAAACTCCAACTTTCCGCAAAAACTCTCCAAGAAATTTTAGCACAAAATAAAATTTAATTCTAAAACTGACAATTAATAATCTTTCTATTTTTATACCCTTGTCATAAGATAGTCCTTTTTTATAACCACGCTTTTTATGATACAATTTGTTCATGAAAAAAATAATTGTTATTCATGATTTTTTTGACAAGCTAAAATTTATACTTGTAATTTGTGCTTGTATAGCTGTAATAATTTTATATTTAAATATTCTTTTAAATAACTTTAACCTACTCAATCTTATCTGCGTTATAATACTTTGCTTGTTTATGACCTTTATTCTTTGGGCAGCAATAACAAATAAAAATAACAAAATTAAAAAAATTGAAATTGATGATAATGAAATTACAATAAGCTATATAAAAAATGGAAAAATTTCTTTAAAACAAATAGACAAACAAAATATTCTTCAATGCGAGTTTGTTATAAATATTACAAGAAATATGCGAGAACTTGTTTTTAATTCAACACTAAATTTTATTAACAAAAACAAAGAATATATACATTTTTACCACACATCAACTCAACCGGAAGCAATAAGAAAGATTTTTAGCATATCAAAATTAATTCCAATTTCCACATATAGAATTTATGACAAAGATTGTCCAATTACAAGAAAATATTTGGAACAAATAGCACTTTACGGCAAACCAAATTTTAAAGAATTACTAACATTTATCAAAAAAAATTTAAAAAGAAGAAAACAAATACATATTATATTTGCAATACTTTTGTGCATTTTTGTTTTTGGATTTTTTGTTTACAGCGTATTTCTAATGCGATAAAAACAATATTTGTTATTTCAACATTTTATCAAGAAGTGTTTTTATTTCTAATATTTTTTCTTTCGCTTCATCGTTATTACCGAAAGTATCTGCAACACAGTGCTCTAAATGAGTTTTTAATACACTGCTTTCAATATTCTTAATTACAGAACGAACAGCTTTTAATTGAATAATAATATCAGGACAGTATCTATGATTATTAATCATTTTTTTTATACCTTCCAATTGGCCAATCGCTCTGTTTATTCTAGGAATTTCTGCACTATGACAAGGATTATTTAAATTATTATTTTTCATAAATAAATTATACACCAAAAGGGAAGTATAAAATACTTCCCATAAAATTAACTATTTTTTGTCTTCTTCATTACATTCTTTAGGACAATTGCACTTATCAGCCGTACAAGTACAATTATCCCCGCATTTACAATTAATGCATTTGCAATTTGGATTTGAACATTTGGCCATAATAATCTCCTTTCTTTATACCCATAGGGGGTATCCATACATACTAACATTATACCCCTAGTGGGTATATTTGTCAAGTGTAAGAAATTATACATATCTTCACATAAAACCCAGAGAGGAGGGGATTGTCTTGCTCACTCGCAATTAACGGCAATTTCCAGTTTAGTTTTCGTGATTATATCACGTAACAAAACATTTCAGCCTCAGCTCGTTCGCGTTCAAACTCACGAATAGTAGATTTTCTCGCTCATCCATTTCTAATAAAAAAGACCCGAACATAAATATTCGAATCTTTTTTATTCAGAGGGGATGGGATTCGAACCCTTTGATTACAATCAAATTAGCAATTTTTTGATAATTTGAACCATATAAATATAGATAAACTTATATGAATTAAACTACTAAATGGACACAGAACGGACACAGAATTTTTATAATATTGCTTATTATATACTAACAAAACTTATCAAATATATTATAGCATAATATTAGGTATATATAGATACTTGTATAGATTATATAACAAATTATCATCAATAAATCCTCTAATTTTCCTACACAAAAACTTGAATTTTATATAACCATTATTATCATTTTACATAAATATTGTTAGTAATAACTTTAACTCTTCAATTTCTTTTGCTTTTTGCAAAACTTTTTCTTTTGTCAAATTTTCTCTATAGTATTCAATATCAGAAAGGTTTCCCATAAAACCTTTTACTGAAGATTTCATTCGTTTTTTATTTTCTTCAAAATCTTCCTTTGAAGTAATTGGTTCAATAAGAGTAGGAATATGTTTATTAAACAATCTAATAAGTATTCCTTCAACACTTAATGGTGTTGATACTATTAAAATAGGTTTTTTCATTTTCGTATTAAAGGACTGCAGCTTGCTATCTTTTGTTGTACTTGGAAATTTGACTCCCCAATATTTTTTTAACATTTTTTTATGTTCGATATCAAGAGCATCGTCCTCATCGAACCAAGCATAAACTTTGTTATGGTAGATATTACGATAAGCTCTGAGAAGAATTTTATTAGAACAACCGCCAGTTTCTTGAGAAAATTTAAGAGTAATTTTCTTTTCTGGATCAAATAATTCTTGAAGATATCTAAGAAAATTTTCTTCTCTTTCGCCTTCCTGTGATATAAAGATATTTATCCTTCTATCTCGTTTCTTTTTATTTTTACTCATTTTAACATTTCCCTAATCGTGGAGTAGCCCCGTATTCTCCTGCTAAATATTTTTCGAAGAAATTTTCTGTATTTCTAACACCTTTTATTTCATCTAATCTATATATTTCTGTATTTAGAAAATCCTCTTTATAACATAAGAAAATTTGTGATTTATCTCTATCATTTAGAAATAATGGCTGGTGAGTAGAAAAGAATAACTGTGCATTATTCTCGTTTGTTTCTTTATTTGCAAATAAACTTATAAGTTTTCTTGCAATATCATAATGCAATCTCGCATCTAATTCATCAATAATCGCAATTCCACCTTTTGTTAAAACTTCTAATAAATTTAATAACAAATACATTCCTTTTATTGTCCCAGCTGATTCATCAAATATTGGTAGATTAAAAGATTTATTATCATTACTATGTTTAAAGCCTATTAAATTAACTGTTTCGTCTTTTAATCTTGCTTTAAATTTATTATGAACATAATCTTCAATTCCAAAATCAAAACATTTTAAATATGATAAGATTTCAGATTTAAGTTTAGAATCTTCAAGTTCTTCCGATAAAATTAATGATTCTGAATTAGAATCTAAACTAATTGAACCACTACTATAAACATTTCTAAAACCTTCTTTAGTAATACCTGTTAAACCAAGTTCGTCAAGGTAACCAATTCCAAGTAGAAAAGAAAAAAATGTCGCCATTTTTTTAGTTTTAAATCGGCTTTCTTCTTTTTGATTTATTTTATGTAATTTATCTGTATTTCTATTGTATTGTATACTAATTCTATTATTTACATTTTTGAGTTTATATAAATAAATAAAACCCTTTTGGGACTTAATTTCTAATTGTTCACTTACTAATTCTTTTGGTGTAAGTGCAATGCTGTATTTATATAAATTTTTATTCATATCAAATATAATTTCAAATTTAGTTAATTCATCCTCTTTTAATTTATGAGGAGCAAATAATCTTCCATGATTATCAGATACTTGATAAAATGAATTTTCAGCAAACCATATAAAAAATGATAAAGCCTTAAAGATATTTGTTTTACCAGATGCATTTGCCCCTACAAAACAATTTATTGCATTAACATATATGTCATTGTATGAATAACTACTATCACTATATCTTTTACTTGAAGTAAAATCTAACTCCTGTCTCTCACCAATACTATTAAAATTTTCGACTTTAAAACTATGTATCATGTAATTATCCTTGCTTTTTGTATTTTTTTTTACATTTTAGCATTATTTTTGCATTTTGTCAATAGTATATGTACCTGAAATCCAATTAAAGAAGTATATTGCTCGATAATTTCTTCATATTAAAAAAATTTTTCTACAATTAAGAAAAAAGATACCTATTATTTTAATTTGAGTTATTCTTATGCAGCAATATTCTATATATTTTATAATACACTATTATAACAAGCCCAAGATACTGCATAGTTTTTCTTAAATCTAGCTAAAAATATTTAACTTATAGACATAATGGATTGGAATAGATAAAATTAGATATTTGTGTATAAAAAACTATATAAAAGTATCCAAAAATAAATTTGTGTTACTTCTACTACACGCTAATTAATTTGTGAGTAAAATGTTATAAAATTTGCCCATAAAGAATACCGTGTCAAATAAACCATCTAAACCTAAAAAATACCAGATATAGAAATTAATTTTACTAATTTTATTTCATTAATTGGTAAATCTCATTTTGCGTTATCAAACTACAATGGGACGTTAACCTTTATTTTGTTAATATGCAAAGCTTCAGACACGTCTATTTTAAAGATAATTTACATATAAAATCAATACTTTCATGATATTTAAATCGTTTCCTGTAAAAAAATGTAATTTTAGCCAAAACTTTCCTGTAAAAAAGTGTAAAATTGTATTGATTTTTTCTGTAAAAAAATGTAGAATAATTGCTAGTGAGGTGTTATCATGCAAAGAACAGCAATAAAAAAGCTAAAAGAATGGAAAGATGAAAAAGACCATAAACCATTAATTATAGAAGGTGCAAGACAGGTTGGCAAAACCTGGCTTATGAAGGAATTCGGGAAACAGTATTATGAACAGGTTGTTTACTTGCATTTTGACAACAATCCGGAGCTTGCAGCAGTTTTTGAATATGACTATAAAGTTTCGCGTTTAATTGAATCTTTTGAAATTTTATCCGGTATAAAAATTAATCCTGATAATACTTTGATAATCTTTGACGAGGTTCAAGAGTGCCCGAGAGCTTTGACATCACTCAAATATTTTAACGAAAATGCTCCCGAGTATGACATCATAGCAGCAGGAAGCTTATTAGGACTCCTTCACCATGAGGGAACAGGTTTTCCTGTTGGCAAGGTTTCATTTTTAAATCTTTATCCGATGGACTTTTTTGAATTTGCAAGAGCTCTTGGTGAAGAAAGATTTATTGAATTAATTGAGAAAAAAGACTTCCAAATGATAAGTGTATTTAAAAACGAGTTTGAAAAACTTGTTAAAATGTACTGTTATATTGGCGGTATGCCGGAAGTTGTTCAGAATTTTATAAATAATCGTGATTATAAGAAAGTCCGAGAAATACAAAAAACCATTCTTGCTTCGTATGAAAATGATTTTTCAAAACATGTTCCTGCAAATACAGTTGAAAAAATAAGAATGTTATGGCAAACAATTCCATCGCAGCTTGCTAAAGAGAATAAAAAGTTTATATATAGTGCAATAAAAACCGGTGCAAGAGCAAAAGAATATGAACTTGCGCTGCTTTGGCTGAAAGATGCAGGACTGGTATATCAGGTTAACCGAATTAAAAAGCCGGATTTACCGCTAATTGCTTATCAGGATTTTGAAGCATTTAAATTGTTTGTGGTAGATGTTGGTTTATTATCTGCTTTAACTAATTTGGACGTAAAAACGATTTTAGAAAAAACTCAAATTTTTGAAGAGTTTAAGGGTGCAATTGCGGAACAATATGTTTATCAGCAGTTAAAAAGTGCTGAGGATGATATGCCGATTTATTATTGGTTAAATGATTCAAGCCGGAGTGAAGTTGATTTTGTTATTCAGCTTGATGGATATGTTATTCCGGTTGAAGTCAAAGCGGAAAAGAACTTAAAAGCAAAGAGTTTAAAGAACTTTATTCAAGATTACAAATCCGAAAAATCTGTTCGGACATCACTTGCTGATTATAAGCTGAACGATAATAATTTATATGATATACCGCTTTATGCTATCGAAAATATCGCTGCTATACTTAATTAAATAACTTACTTTATTTCTTAAAAGTAATTAGTCTAATATTTTAGTATTAGCATGTTTAATTAACTTTTAATGCTTCAAATTATCTTTGGTAATCTATTTTAAAATAATCTAAATATGCTTTAAATTTATCTTGAGCTGATAAACAGGTATCAATCAAATATCCTTTTTCGCTTTTCCATTCCTTTAGGCCTCTATAATAGAATAATTTTATTTCATCATCTATTATAAATGGTACAATATTATTTTTAAGACATTCTTTAAACATTATTAGACGACCAACTCTGCCGTTTCCGTCTTGAAACGGGTGGATTGATTCAAAATGATAATGAAAATCTAAAATTTCGGTTAAATCTTTTGTTTTACTTGTATTATATCTTTTTAACAGATTTTGCATTTCTTTTGTTACATCCTCAGGTTTCGTAGTTTCCATATTTCCCACAATATTCGGATACTTTTTATAATCACCAATAGCAACTCTTTCATTCGATGAACTTTTTGTAACTGTTTTTAACATAAAATGCAATTTTTTAATAAAACTTTCAGATAATTCAGAGTTTGCTTTTTCTATAACAAGGTCAATGCATCTAAAATGATTAACAGTTTCTATAACATCATCTACATTAATCGTATTTTCGTCAATCCCAATTGAATTTGTTTCATAAATATACCTTGTTTGATCGTGAGTTAATTTACAACCTTCTATATGATTTGAATTATATGTTAAGTCTATCTGTATTTTATGATAAATACCGCCTTTGATTTTATTATTCATTTCATTTTTTAAAATATCTAAAAGTGTTTTGGGTTTATCTATATGTTTATTTTTTCTATCAGGTTTTATTGCATTTTCCGGGATATTCCAAGTTTTACCCGTCATAAAGGCATCAGGAATTTGTCCTTTAGCACAATAATTCCTAACAGACCTTTCGGACATATTCCATAATTTCGCAATTTCATTTACTGATAAATATTTCATACAAACATTATACCATATTATCGGCAAAAAATCAAAGTATATTGAATTTATATAAAGCATATTTTTGCCAATAAAGGAAACTCTAGCATGATAGTAGTAAATTAGTCTTTAAAACTCTTAATTCTTATTTTTGCTCGCTGTTGATCATAATACTTATTGTCAATATCAAAAATTTCATATTCTGCAATTTCTTCAAACGAATTTGGTAAATCAAATTTAATTAATTCTTCAATATTTCCGTCAAACATTGGAATTAGTCCAGCTTCACTTTCATCTTCGTACGAACAAATATGCTTACCGTTAAGATAATAACATATTTCATATGTTCTTTTATAGTCATATATATCCAAATCTTTGTTGCTCCAAATATTATCGTCGTCGATATCAAATTCAATCCTATAAATTGCATCGATAATATCTCCTACTTCTAAAATAGAATTTCTGGATGATTTTGTCATAGGCTTTCTCCTTTCTTTTATTGTACAAATATATTGTATTCTATTGTAACGTCAAATACGGACGTTACAATATTCTTATTTTTAATATATTTCAAAATATTTACTTTTTTATTATGACCATTTTTGACAACCTAACATGTTATAATGATAAAAAAGGTGATATATGAATAGAATGCTTTTAATATTTTTAATTTTTATTTGTAGTACGAACCTTGCTTTAAGCTCAACTACTTCTTATGATAGATATGGTCAAAAGACCGGTTCATATAAGCAAAATGGAGCAATAATAAATCATTATAATAGATATGGACAGAAAATAGAGAGTTACAAAAAGACTTCAAATGGTTATAATTCATATGGTAGAAATGGTTCAAAGATAGGTAGCTATAAAAAGACGTCAAGTGGTTATGACTCTTACGATAGTTATGGTGGTAAAATTGAAAGTTATAAAACTTCAGGAAACACAACTACAATTTATGATAAATACGGACGTAAAACAGGCTCATATAAAACAGATTCTTCAGGGAAAATTATCCACTATGACAAGTATGGAAGGACAGTTGAAACTTATAAATAATTAACCTATTAATTAAAGAGGGATCTTAACAAAATTTGCAGGAACTTTAAAAATTATCTCAGCAACTTAATCTTGATATTTTGTTGAACCCAATTATTTAAAAACCCTCTAGTTTTCCGGCATGTATAATTTTATACGCTAACTGAATATCTATTTAATATATTCAACCTAAAGAATTACCTGTTACCTTGTGAATACCAATATTTGAAGTCGTCCATTGTATCAAACCAAACATTATTTTGTTTTGAACAAGTTTGAAACTCTGAACCAAATTCTTTGACTCTGACCTTTTCCGGGATATGGCTAAAACCGTACAAATGGTACAAATACCCATCGATACAGTAATATTTATCCGAGTTAAAATCATTGTACTCTTTCATATTCTGAAAATTCATACTTGCGGATTCACACATTTGCAATTTTGTATTAAAAATACAATGTTTTTTCTTTACTGCATCGTCCCACATTCTTTGATAAGGGTTTCTGTAGCTTCCATCTGTTGAAATTGTTATGCTATAACAGATGTTATGTATTAGTAGAACAGCTATAACAAGTAATAGTTTTTTCATATGTTTATCCTCTGTTGAAACTTTATCTTAATTATTATATTCATACTATTTGCCAATTTTAAAAAATAGTGAATATTGCCATTATTGCTTGGCAGACTTTATAAACTAATGTAACGACTTGCATACATACCTCTCTCTCCTCTTTTTCTTTATTAACAAAATTTTAAAAATTTCTCATTTATAACTTGATACAAATATATAGTATTCTATTATAACGACAAATATGGACGTTATAATAATTCCTTATTTAGATAGGGCTATTATATCCGGCAATGTTAGTATTTTAAAATTAGGTTTATTAGAAATATAAGAATATCCAGCTTTTGAAATTCCGTCCGATGCAACCATTACAACAAAGTCTGCTTCGTTATCATCTTTTACTCCCCATAAAGCTCTTAATTCTTGTGGTGTGGCATAGTGTCCGTGGTAGTTTTTACATTGAACGATATATTTTTGGCCGCGTTTATGCATAATTATATCAACTCCACCATCGCAACTACCTTTAGTAACGTAGGTTGAAAAGCCATTTTTTTCAAAAATATCGGCAACTTCTTCTTCAAATCTCCAGCCACTTAAACCGTACCAGAATTGCATATCGTTCCAAGATTTTGAATTTTTCGTACGACCAAGACGTTTTAATTTTGTAAGTCTTTTATTCCAATAACATAAGAAAATAACTAAATAAATAATCATAAACCAAACTACTGTAAATGGAAGAATTAAATGTAAGAAACCACCTATAAAAAAGCCTGTTATACAGAATATCGTAAGAGAAATTGAAAAAGCTCTCCATTGACAATATTTGTCTAAAGTTCTTCTTAAATGAATGATAATTGAAGAATAAACAGATCTTCTTAGTAGTTGAAATATTTCACCCTGAATAATATTACCTAATAATGCCATAAGCTACTCCTCTCTTTAATTATTATATCTTTGATTTTACTAATGTTTAATTTCTATCCCATTCTCATAATCTATAATGTTTTTTATATAATCGATTTCTTGATAAGGTTCAATAAAAATTGTGTAGATTAAGTTCAAAGGAAGTTTTGCAATTATAATAGGAACATTCATTAAATCAACAATACATAATCCGGTATTAGCAAGGAAAGAAGAATTTTCTCCAATTGTTATTGAGGCAATTCCATCATCGTTCCATTGTCCTTTTTTAGAACTAATATGTTTGTCATTAGAGTATTCCAAAGAAATTTGCAAAATTATACTATCTCCTTTAAAGTTTTTGGGTAATGAAGGGAATATATTTGGCGTGTTTAAAAACATATTTTGTACTTTATATCTAAAATAATTGTTAAATTTTGAATATTGCGGACTGTTATAAGTAACATTTTTTACGTTACAGTCCAAAATTTTGCCATCTTTATTAACTCTAATTATTGCTTTAACAATTGATGTTCCATTTGGAATTAAAAAATCTTCACCACTTCCTGATTTTGAATACCAAACAATTGCATTTGATTTGTATGTCTTTTTTATATTATGACTAACAGTTCTAAAATACCTATCCCACTCGGTTGTATTTGTAAGGGAATCTTCACGAGCTTTCAATGCTTTTGCAATATCATATAATTCAATCATAGGAGATCCGTTTTTTATATTTTTATATTCAATATTTTGGGAATAGTCATGCAAACTTAGTAATTTTATTGGTTGAGTTTGAGTAAACATTTCTGTTTTTATAATAGCAACAGTTTTGTTTGCAACATTCACAGATATTTTACTTCGTATTAAATTACTGTTGTGAACATAACATATTGTAAAATCCACTATATCACTATTAATTCTAATAGTTGACAAATCTATTTGAACTTGTTTTTTAGATGTTGTAATGGTGTCATTAGTATTTGTAAAAAAACTATTAGAAGCGAATATATCTTTTGCAATATCATATAATTCGTCCATAGAAGATCCGTCTTTTATAGCTTTATAGTTTATTTTTTTAGAATAGTCATGTGAACTTAGCAATTTCATTGGTTGAGTGTTTGTAAACATTTCTGTTTTTATAATAGCAACAGTTTTGTTTGTAACATCTACAGATACATTACTTTTCATTAAATTATTATTGCGAACGTAGCATATTGTAAAATCCACTATATCACCATTAATTTTAATAGTTGACAAATCTATTTGAACCTGCTTTTTGGGTGTTGTAATAGTACCATTAGTGCTTGCATAAACACAATTTGAAGCAAATATAAATATAGATAAAATTAATAAAATTATTTTTCTCATGTAATTACCTCTATTCAAATAAATAATCTTCATTATCTTTTAAAATTTTGTCATAATCAACTTTTTCCACTTGAGATTTTGGTTGAGATTGAATTTTTTCCTGTTCTTTATTTGTTTCTTTTTTTACTGTTGAATTACTTGTTTGTTGAACTTGTATTTTTGTTTGTGCTTGTGCTTGTGTTTGCTCTTTCTGAACAGTTTTTTGAACAGTTTTTTGCACTTGGATATTAGATTGAGGTTGAGTATTTTTTATTTGTTCTGTTTCTTTATATTGATTTTGTTTTGGTTCTTCTTGGTAATAATTTTCGTTTTCATTATTATTTTCATAACTTTCACCTTGATATTGTTTCTGATATACATATTGATAATGATAATTGTGGTTATCGTTATTATATGTGTTATCTTGCGTATTTGTGTTTTTAGGTGTATTCGTAGTCTGATTTAAATTTTCAGTGTTTGATTGTTGTTGTGAAATATTAGAAGGTACTTGTGGTTGTTCATTGGTATCTTTAGAAGAATGGCTAAATAGATTGAAAAAGAATAAGATTGTTCCGATACCAAATAATACAATAAAACAACCTATTTTTTCATCAGAAGATAGTGGTTGAGTTGTATTTTGTTTTGTTGCATTTAAATATTTTGCTGTCGGATTTATATTGTTGTTTGTATTATTGATATTGTTATTAAAATATTGTACGGTCGGTTTTTCTTTAAAATAATTAATGCCATTTTTCTCTAAACTACACCAAATACATTTAGAAGCATTTTTGTTGTAAAAATGTTTTTTATCGTTTGGACAAGAGATAATATCCTTTTCAAAATCGATTAAAGCATTTACCCAATCTTCTGCTGTCGGTCTGTTTTGAGATTTTGTAAAAGCCTTTTCAAATAAAGATATAATATTTTCGTTCAAAAGTGTTTTTACTAAAATTGAATAAGGTTTTGTTTGATATGGGTAATTTCTGGCATAACAGAAATAATTACCTGTAATTGCATTTTCTATTTCGCTTGGTGCATTTACCCCGCTATAAGGATGTTTAGCGAACATTAAAGTTTTAAAAATCATTACAGCTAAACCGAAACAATCGTGATTTTGGTTTCTAATTACATTTTTAAAAGAACAACCCTGAAGTTCAGGTGATGTATATTCAGGAACACCAACTTCGCAAATAAAAGTTTTACCATTGTCTGCAACTTGATAAGAATCACAGTCAATTAATTTGATTTCAGCCTTATCATTTACCAAAATATTAGATTGATTAATATCTCCAATAACGATACCTTTTTCATGCAAAGTTCCAACTGCAATTGCAAGATTTAGTGCAGCGTGAACCATAAACTTCCATTCAGCATTTGGAAAATATTTCTGTCTATCTTCTGTTGTTCCATAGAGTAGATGAATTTCTTTGTAATCAGATATTTTTTCCATTAGAAAGCCAACAGGTTTATTGTTTTCGTAAACTACTTTTTTAACCCAAGCTGAAAATTTTGCAATTTCACTATCATAAAGTTTGCACATAACTTCCAGTTTTCTAGCTTTCTGGGCAGATAATTTATTTTTTTTGTAAATTTTAACAACCAAACTGGAATCAGTACCGCATTCATAAACAATACCTTCGCCACCTTGAGCAATCTCTTTGCCAAGCGATATAGTTTTTCCGTTTTCGTCTGTATAATTTACCATAAGTTACCTGCTAGTTTTGTGTAATTACGCTATTTTTGCTAATTAAATTATAAATCCTTTTTAAGAAATTGTACAAATCTTCATTGTTTGGATTCATATCATACGCCTTTTTTAAATCTGTTAATGAATCCTTATACCTTTTTAAATAGAAATATGCTCTACCTCTGCAATCATAAGCACTATAACTACAATTTCCTAAATTTATTGCAGTTGTTTCGTCCTGTACTGTTTTGTAGTATTCTTTTAGAAAATAATGTGCTCTACCCCTAAAATCATACGCACTTGCATTTTCAGGATATAACAGAATTGACATTGTTTCGTTATTTATCGTTTCTTGATAATTTCCTATAAACCAATATGCTCTGCCAATTAAATCATAAGCATACGCATTTGCAGGATTTAAGTTTATCGATTCTTGAAAATCATCAATAGCTTTTTGATAATTATCTAAAAAATAGTATGCACAGCCTCTGTAAAAATATGCAAAATCATTGTGTGGATTTTTCTTTAACACGAAGTTTAAATCTTCAATAGCTTTTTCATAGTTTTTTAATTGATAATATGCTCTGCCTCTGCAATCGTATGCATCTGTATTTTTGGGTTCTTGAGATAAGCAATTTGTCGTATCAATTAGTGCTTGTTCGTAGTTTTTTAAAATATAGTTTAATTGACTTCGTTTTAAAAGTGCTTGAGCATTATTTTTGTCTATGTGTAGAGCTTTATCAAGAGCTTGTTTTGAATTTTCATAATCTTCCAGCAAAAAGTAAGCATTTCCTAATATTGTATAAGTCATCGAATCTTTTTTATTACCATATTTTTCAGCATTTTGAGCATCAGATAATGCTTGTTTTATCTTATCAATACTTTCAGAACTGAGTGTTCCACCTTGAAACGTAAATGCAGTTGCTGACTCCATTCTTAGTGGTTGAATGCACTGATAACTCATCTCTTGACTCAATTTTATAATAGCTCTTATATTATATGCTAAAGATGATTTTGAATTGATTTCAATAGCTTTATTTGCATCAGTTAGAGCATTTTCAGGTTGCTCTGATAATAAAAAGCAATGTCCTCTTAATGCATAAACTTCATCGTTTTCAAGTCCTGATTCAATTGCAGCACTAAATTTTATAATTGCATTTTTGTATTGATGATTTATATAATAATTATATCCTTCTGTAAAAAGTCGGTTTTGAGTGTACATAAATGCCTCTTTTCTTTATTTATCTGCTACGATTATAACCAATGTTTTATCATCATTTGTCATTTTGTTTACTCTCTCACTATTCAAAAATTCGGATAAGTTCTTTGATAAAACTTTATTTTCTCCATTATTTTTGGTCTTTATAAGAATATTAAAAAATGGAGTAAAAAAAGGAATATGAGGTTTCATATTTTGCATATCTAATGCAATAGTTTCGATTCCGTCTGTATGCATTGCAACTTTTCTTATTTCATCTTTATTTTGTTCAAACATTAGGTACTTTTTGAAATTATCTTCTGTGATAAAGTGTGTTGTGTTAATATATTCACCGTTTTGTGGTTTAAAAACACAATCTAAAACGCCATCTCTTTCAACGCAAATTGCACCATCGCCAATTTGTATAAATAAATTTCCTTTATCACTTAAGACACAGAATAAAAATGTTGATGCAAATTCTCGCCTTGATGTTGTAACTCCATCTTTAACAGCCTTGTCTAAAACTTGATGTAACAAATTTATCCAAGAATAAGCAATCTCTTTTTTGAAATCACCTATATTATGTTTTTTTAGCCAATTTTTCATCTTATTTGTGAAAAATTCACATATAAAACTTGATGATATATCTGATTTTGATGCACTTCCTGCACCATCTGCAACGACAGAGATAAGGTATCTTGTCCTTGAAACTTTAAAGGTTACAATAGAACAATTATCTTGTCTGGGAGTGTCGTTTGCAATGTGCGATGTGCCTTTTTCTGTTGCGTAAAAATATTTCCAGTTCATAATTATATCTTTGCCCATCCTATTGGTGATTCTAGTGCTACTTCTGCATTAAGTGTTGAGCGTGAAACTGAACACATTGAATTTGACAACCATTGGAATAATGATGTAAAGTTCAATCCCTTAAGAGGTAATGCTTTTCTTACAGAAATTCTGTTTAATGTATCAAAGTTTGCTGTATCAGTACCTACTGCAAAGAAAGCAAATTGTTTGCTTTGTTCACCACTGTGAACTTTAGTGATTGCTCTTTCAATAGAATCTGTTGGTTCTCCGTCAGTTATTAAGAAAATCCAAGGTCGATAGTATGATATACCGTTATTTTTATAATCCTCTTTTCTCTTATTTAACATGTCAATGGCAACTTCAATAGCTCCACCCATTTCAGTCCAACCTGTTGCTTCCAAATCTTCCGGTTCAAATTTATTTGCAGTTTCAAAGTCATTAACAACTTCAACATTACTGTTGAAACTAACAATGGCAATTTCAACCCTTTTTGCTGCAAGTTCATCATTCATTAATTGATTTTTGAATTCTTCTAAACCTTTATTAAGTTGATATATTGGTTCACCATTCATTGAACTGGAAGTATCCAATAATAAAATACAAGGGCATCGTGGTTCAGGGTTTTCTGCAAATTCAACCATTTCAAACTTTAATTCTTTTTCATCAAATTCATTAATTGCGTTGCTTGGGTAATAAGGTGTTTGGTTAATCATAATTTTTTCCTTTCTTTTATGTGTAACTTTCTTGTTTTAAAATTTTAGTTCGTACAAATCTACCTATTTTTTCAAATATCTTTCTTGCTATTGGCCATAAAATTTTGAGTAGTGGTTTTAGCATAACAAAAATTAAGCAAGCTACAACTACAACTACAAATATTACCGGGAACAATAATATTCCGACAAAACCGGTTCCAGCTAGAATTTCTCTCATTTTTATTGTCCTTTCTTTTTTTATAATTACTTAACTTTGTGCTTTTATTATTCAATATCCTTACGTCAAAAATGGACGTTACTTTTAAATATTTTTTACTCTTTTCAGATTGAACAAATAACAATTATTTTTCTCATTAACAGTAAAAATGTTTTGATTTTAGATTTTAGAAATAAATTTTTAATCATATTTAACTCCTCTCTTTTGTAACATTATTATTTATTATAGATACGTCAATTTCGGTTATATTTTTTATGTATTTATTTTTACTAAAAGGAAGTGGAGATTAAGGAGGACATATAACCTCCACTAAAAATATTTATAGTAACAAAAGGTTTCTAATTATCTTATTATTAAAATTGGTGTGCCATTGAAACATCCAAAATATTCAAAATAGTTTATATTTTCGAAGAAAATATCTTCATCATTATCTAAATTGTCTGAGTATTGGTAAATTTCTTTAATAGAATTTGTATATGCCATATATACCTCCTTAGTCTTTATTTGCTGTTCACATGTAACAAGATAAATTATGCCAGCGTCAAAAACGGACGCATTGCATTTTTAAAATATTATTAAGAAATATTAACATATTCTATCGAAAAAGTTATCTATTTCCCTGACTATACCAGTATTTGAAATCATCCACCGTATCAAACCAAACATCATTTTGTTTTGAACAAGTCTGAAACTCTGAACCAAATTCTTTGACTCTGACTTTTTCAGGTGTACGAGTTAAGCCGTATAAATGGTATAAATAGCCCCCAATACAATAATATTTATCCGGTTTATAGTCATTGTACGCTTTCATACTCTGAAAATTCATACTTGCAGATTCACACATTTGTAATTCTGTGTTAAATTTACAGCCTTTTTTCTTTTCTCCGTCTGACCACATTCTTTGGTAAGGGTTTCTATAAGTTCCGTCTGTTGAAATAGTTACACCGTAACAAGTATTACAGATTAGTAGAATTGATATTATAAGTAAAAACTTTTTCATACATTTAAATTTCATTTTTCAAATACCTTTCAAATACATACTTGTTAAATCCTATTTCCATTGAAAACAATACCAGTAATTCTGTCTTATCATCGTCTGATAGATTTTCTTTATGCTTTATAACCTTTTTGATAACATCCATTACAGGTTCTGATACTCTTACTGTTTTATCTATCGTAAAACATTCTAGTAGCTCTGCAAGTTTATTAAATGATAAATTTATTTGTACATCCCCAATTGAGGTATGTGCAGAAATACATATAGCGTTATCTTCGTCAATATTTTCTTCGTCATGTAAACACTCTTGTATTAGGTCATTTAATATGTTTTCTGCAATATCTAATACATCACAATGGTTATAATCACTGTCTAGGTAACCAAGTTTTAAGCGTTCTTCTACTATACGATAAGCTCTTTTGAAATTTTCTTCTGTATGTTCTACTTCTATTTCATCCATAATTTCTATAGCTCTTTCTCGTTTATTTTGTATTTTCATGTTTAGAACTTCTGATAGTAATTCTGAGTTAATTGTATCCGGTATATTCATTTTCTACCTCCATAGAGAATAATAATATTTTAGAATACTGTAAAGACTGCCATTATTGCCTGACAAACTTTATAAATAACTGTAACAACCTGCATAGTTACCTCTCTTTTATTTTTCTTGTTGTAATCCTAATTTTATACTTCTGTGTTTATTTTCCCTGTTACACCTCCTTTTTATATAGGTAAGTGTAAATTTCTAGTGTAAAACATTTAAATTCCGAACAATTAAATAATAAAATATGTATATGTCAAATACGGACATCACGTTAATTAACAAAAAAATATTTTGAAAACTATAATTATTTTGTAGTACAATCATTTATATGAAATATATAATTCACAAAAGCGAACATATTTGTAAAATATGTAATAAACCTAGTATCTCTTTTGTTGTTGTGAATAATGAAAAGATGTGTTCCAATTGTTATAGCATTCAACAAGAACTTTCTAATCCTGAAATACAAAAACAAAAACAAGAGTTAGAAAAAAATCATATAAAAAATCAAGAAATATATAAAAAATCGAATGGTAAAAATAAAAAGAAATATAAAAAGAGTAAATATTGTAGTAAAAAAATTTATGCAGTTAATGGTATTACCTCTATTTGTAGGGGGTAATTTTTAAAAAATTTTTCTTAAAAACTATATCTCGATAATGGCATATTTTGTCTTAATTTTTATTAAATTAACAGGATAAACTGGTAGTAAAAGCCTGTAAAAACTGTTATAATAGTAATAGAAGGTAGATTAAATAGGACAAACTCTTATGGATAGTAAATACAACTTTGAACAAATAGCTGAAAATATACTAGAAGGTATAAAATTTTCAGATGTTGCAAAAGAAGCTGGAATATCTACCAGAACTCTTTTAAGAATAAGACAGACAGATGAATTTCAAGCAGTATTGAAAGCACATAAGAAACAAAGTTTTGAATCTGCATTAGGTAAAGCAAGTTATTTAAGTAACGTCGCTATTAACGAGTTAAAGAATATTATAACCGACAAAGATTCAAATGCACAAAGTAAAATACAGGCATGTAAGGTTATTTTAGAACTTGCTAAAAATAATTATGAAACTGAAAACATAGCTCAAAGAATTGAGCAATTAGAGGTGCAATTAAGGGGGTAAAATGGAGAGATTATATTAATAAGATAAAAATCCTTGGAAAGCAAATTAAAATGCAATACAGACGATGTTCCTTGTATATTAGCTTATGCTACATTGCCTAATAAAAAGATTAAAGCGAATTTGGAAATAGGAATGAAAGGTTTTCAAGAGTCTGTTTATTTTGATTCAGAAGAAGAACTTGAAAAATACAAGCAAGATAATAGTGTAACCTTTAGCATTGAAGGTCTTGATATTGATAAAATTTAAAAATAAAGAACATAATAAAAAAATGTGTGTATAATTACTATGCTGCTAACCAGTTATATCCCATAGTTGCTTGTTCAACAATATGCTCAAAGATTATATCACTCTTTGTCTGGAATATAATTCGGTCATAGCTTTCCGGGAGATACTCATTCAATACAGAGATGATTTTACTTCTTACTTTCTCTCTTGGTGTTGGGTCATTCTGCCAATCAACAACGAACAATTCCTTTTTATTTTCAATCAAGGTATTATATAAGTTTTTGGCTGCCAGTTTAACTTTCTTTTCTTCTTCTTTAGTTAATGAGTCTTTGCATAACAAATCAAAGATTTCCAGTTCTTCTTCTGATAGGTCTTCCTTAACATGTCTGGATTCTTCTTCCTTCATCAGCTTCATAAGTTCAAGTAGCTTTTCATAGAAATCTTCATTCTGTGAACCACCAGAATTATATTCATCAATAATACCTTTAAATCTTTCTGCAAACTTAGTTCTGGTCTTATTCTTCTTTAACATTATTTCCAGCTTATCTTCAATCAATTTTCTAAGGTCAGATATAACGAGGTTCTTATTCTTTACTTGTCTAAATTCAGCTTTCAATTCATCTATATCAATAATAGATAAATCAAGCTCTTTACCTTCTTCATTGATAATATGTTTTCTGCAATATCTAATATATCTTTATAGTTATAGTCACTGTCTAAATAACCGAGTCTTACACGTTCTTCTATTAAGCGATAAGCTCTTTCGAAATTTTCTTCTGTATATTCTACATCTATCTCGTCCATAATTTCTATAGCTCTTTCTCGTTTATTTTGCATTTTCATGTTTAGAATGTCTGATAGTAATTCTGTGTTAATTGTATCTGGTATATTCATTTTCTATCTCCATTGAGAATAATAACATTTTAAAACACTGTAAAAACTGCCATTATTGCTTGACAAACTTTATAAATAACAGTAACAACCTGCATAGTTACCTCTCTTTCATTTTCTTATTTGCAACATTTGAAGTATAAATTATGTACACGTCAAAAACGGACATAACATTACAAAAAAGATGAAACCACGTTAATTACATTAATACTTTTTTATCTATTGGTAACTTTTAAATTATAAATTATGTATGCAATAAATATTGATAACCGATACCTACTTACATTCCAAAATATTTTTCAAAAAATTGTAATAACTTTTCAATAATTATCTGTTTTTTTGCTTGACGCTTTCTCCCAGCTTCGCCAAACATTCCCATTGGAGGAAGTATCTTATCTAAATCAGTTCCAGTTGTTTTTACAATGCCATCTCTAAATGAGTTATCAACAAACTTTCTAGTTTCTTGTGGTTTTAGATTTTCTTCTTCTATTAATTTTTCAAGATCAACCTCTTTTTGTTCAATGATATATTTCTTCCAATCGTCTTGAATATCGTTTGCCGAATTGACTGTTATAATAAAGTTTTCAATAAGCTCTTTTTTACTTCTTAATTGAGGAGATGAGTTTATTGCTCTATTAATGTCGGCAAGAATTTCTTTATTTGTACAATTAGATTGATGATATTTTTTAACAAGTTCTAATATATAGTCAATATTAACTTCAATTTGTTTTACGAGTTCCATTTCAAATTCTATATCGTCGTTAATATCTTCTTTGTCAGCGTTATCCATACTTTTAAATTCTTGGTAAAAGTCAATATACATACTTTGGTAATCTTGTAAATCTCTATCTGATATTAAAGTATCACCTTCAAATTTATCAAAAGCACTTAAAATATTTCTAACTCTAAGTATTCCACCAAATAATTTTATAAATTCTTTTATGTTTTTTTCGCCAATAATGTAAGTTCCTAAAGGATAGTTCTCTTTTAATCTTTCTATAAGCTCTTTATATCCTGCATGATGAGTTCCTTTATCATCATTATACCCATAATAGTAATCCTCATAACTTTTTAAAAGTACAATTCCGGAAGCATTTTCATCACCAAATAAAGATATAGCTTCTTCTGTTTGTTTTTGTAAGTTTCTAAAACATACAATATTTCCAAATGTTTTAATTGAATTTAAAATTCTATTTGTTCTTGAAAAAGCTTGAAGAAGGCCATGATACTTGAGATTCTTATCAACCCAAAGAGTATTCAATGTTGTAGCATCAAAACCAGTTAAAAACATATTTACAACAATAAGTAGGTCTAATTGTCTATTTTTCATTCTCAAAGACACATCTTTGTAATAATTTTGAAATTTATCAGCGGATGTATCATAAGAAGTTTTAAACATATCATTATAATCGCATATTGCCATATCAAGAAAATCTCTTGATGATTTATCTAATCCTGATGTATCTTCAGGATTTTCTTCTTCCAATATATCAAAATCAATATCAATATCTTCATTTATACCAAAGCTGTAAATTAAACCAACTTTGAGAGCTTGCATAGGGTTTTCTTTCATTTGTCTTTTAAATTCTGCATAATATGCTTTTGCATCATCTATGGATGAAACTGCAAATATAGAATTAAACCCTGTAAGCCTTGTTTTCTGCTTTATTTCTTCTATATATTTTTTAAGTTTAGTATTCGCCACATCTTGAATATTTGTTAGCTGATTAAACGAATATGATTGCTTATTTCTGTTAGTTTTTTGGTTAAAATGTTCAAGAATATATTGCACAATATTAGAAATTCTTCTATAATCAGAAAGGGCTTTTTGTTTGTTGATGTCTTTAACTTGTCTGTCTTTTATATCTTCTTTTTTCTTCATAGTATCAATAAAGTCAATACGGAAAGGAAGAACATTTTTATCAGTAATCGCATTAATTATGGTATAGGTATGCAACTTATTGCCAAAAACTTGTTCTGTTGTTTTTAGATTAAATGTTCCTCCACTTGAAGAATTAATTGAAAATATAGGCGTACCCGTAAATCCAAAAATATAATAGTGTTTGAAATTTTTAACTATCGCTGAATGCATTTCCCCAAACTGCGAACGATGGCACTCATCAAAAATAATTACAATGTGTTTATTGAATACTTCATGTTTTTTGTTTTTTGAGATAAATCTGTCTAACTTTTGAATTGTTGTAATAATTATTTTTGTACTTGGATTTTCAAGTTGTTTTTGTAGAACATTTGTTGATATATTTGAATTAGCGGCACCTTTTTCAAATTTATCATATTCTTTCATTGTTTGATAATCTAAATCTTTACGGTCTACAACAAAAAGAACTTTATCTATAAATGGCAAATTTGTTGCAAGTTGTGCTGTTTTAAAGGAAGTTAAAGTTTTTCCACTTCCAGTAGTATGCCAAATGTACCCACCTGCATCAACAGAACCATCCTTATGGTAGTTGTTTGCTATTGTTATTTTATTTAAAATATTTTCACAAGCAGCAATTTGATAAGGTCGCATAACAAGTAAAATATCATCTACTGTAAATACACAATATTTTGTCAAAATGTTTAATATTGTATGCTTTGCAAAAAATGTTTTTGTAAAATCTGTCAAGTCGAGTATTATTTTGTTTTTACTATCAGCCCAAAATGAAGTAAATTCAAAGCTATTACTTGTTTTATTTTTAGTGTTCTTTACTTTCAATTCTTGTATGTGGCTTTGACGAGTAGTATTTGAATAATATTTTGTATTTGTGCCATTTGAAATTACGAAAATTTGAATATATTCATACAATCCAGATTCTGCCCAAAAACTATCTCTTTTATATCTTTCAATTTGGTTAAAGGCTTCTTTTATAGGAACTCCCCTACGCTTTAACTCAATGTGAATTAGTGGCAATCCATTAACTAGAATCGTTACATCATATCTTGTCTTACGTTTACCTTCTGATTCATATTGATTTATTACTTGAAGCCTATTTTTAAAAATATTATTTTTATCTATAAGTTTTATGTTTTTGCTCGTTCCATCATCTTTTTTTAGGACTTGCACATAATCTACTTGTATCCTGCGAGTTTTATCAATATATGTATCATTACTATTTACAATATTATTTGTAAAAAATCTATTCCATTCACTATCTGTAAATTTGTAATCATTAAGTTCTTCAATTTTAACTTTGAGATTTTTTATAAGATCTTGTTCTTTGTGTATAGTTAAGTAATCATATCCTAGGGAGTTAAGTGTTTTTATAAATTCGCGTTCTAATTCTGCTTCCGATTGGTAAGAATCTGATTTTCTTGGCTCCGAAATGTATTCTGATACAACCGTACTCTGATTTGTGGATGCAACAATATTATATGTACTCATCTATGCAACTTTCTCCTTAAATGTTAATAGTCTGTCTCTGTAATATTCATACTGTTTCTTTCTTGCTGTAAGCTCTGCTGTAAGCTCTGCTGTAAGTTCTGCTGTAAGTTCTGTGAAATTGTCCAAAATACGGACAATTTCACACTGCACCTCCATAGGAGGTACAGGAACTTTCACGGCAAGTATGTCATCTTTACGTAAGTTTGTTTGGTCTACACCATTGTCATATCTTAATAATTGACCATTACGATTTAAGACATAGTAAAGAAATTTAGGAACAATCACAGCTACATTAGCACGCAATGCACCTATTCGTTGGTTTAGTGTGTACTTATCATTTTCATCCACTAAATAGCACTTTGCCAATGCTCTACCATTAGGTAAATCACTCATGACCATTAAAATTTCATTCATGTACAAAGGTACTATTTGTTTATTTGAATACTTACATACCTCTCCGTCAGTAGATATAAACTTTGAATTTACTACGATATACTTACCATTTTCATCAATATCCTGTTCATGTCCTTTACCGTTACGAAATTCTGCAATTTCTTTAAGACATCTATATTCAACACCAACCGTAGGAATGGTATTACCTTTACCATATTTAAAGTCATATATATCACCTATTCTCATTGTTACTGTATCAGGAGAAGTTAAAATAGCATCTCTGTAATATTCATACTGTTTCTTTCTTGCTGTAAGTTCTGCTGTAAGTTCTGCTGTAAGTTCTGCTGTAAGTTCTGTGAAATTGTCCAAAATACGGACAATTTCACACTGCACCTCCATAGGAGGTACAGGAATTGGAAGTTCTAAGACTGCTTTCATACTTGGATGCTTTATACCTGAACCACGATAAAAACTACTAATTAAGTTGATATTTTGTGATAAGTAGTAGTATAAAAACTTGTTATCCAGTATTGAACAATCAAGTGAAGTTGCAATTCTATTATCACCCGTTACAAAATATCCTTTGTGATATTTGACATTTGGTGTTCCACCCCACGGAATGCACACAACCTCACCATATGCCAAATAATCTCCTGCCAAGTCCTTTGTTGTATATCTTTTATTAGAAGTTATACCAGTAGAGAGATACAATACATCACCGTTTGGGTCTTCTACCTTATCAAAATCAGCAGACAAGTAATATTTATAATTACACACTTTTCTTTGCATAGATTTATCTACGCCATTAAACTTTTTATCCCAAGCTGTCAACGACCAAAGTGGTTTATATTCAACCCCGTCAGGACAGAGTGTCTTTATCAGTTCATCAAGTTTACTCATTAGACACCTGCCTCAATTTCTGCAACAATCTTGTCTATTTCAGTTCTCAATTGTGCTTCGTGTTCAACAATTCTTGCTATTTCTTTGTTGAGTTCTGTTATGTTAATGATTTCTCTTGTGTCTTCCTGTTCAACGTATGTACTGACAGATAGGTTGTAGTCTTGTTCTGCTATCTCTGAGTTAGGTACAAGTTTTGAAACATAATCTTTGTCCTCTCTTGCTTTGAATGTTTCAAGTATTGAATTGATATTGTCTTCTGACAGCTTATTGTTGTTTGTTACCTTAACACATTCTTTTGTTGCATCAATGAACAGTGTTGAGTTGTCCTTTTTAGACTTCTTTAACACCATTATGCACGTTGCAATAGATGTACCAAAGAATAAGTTGTCAGGTAACTGGATTACACAATCAACAAAGTTGTTATCAACTAAATACTTACGTATCTTTTGTTCCGCACCACCCCTGTACATAATTCCAGGAAAGCAAACTATTGCACCAGTTCCGTTTGGAGCTAACCAAGATAATGAGTGCATAATAAATGCCATATCAGCTTTTGATTTTGGTGCAAGTACACCAGCAGGTGAGAAACGTGGGTCATTGATTAACAACGGATTGTCATCACCCTCCCACTTGATTGAGTAAGGAGGATTTGAAACGATTGCTTCAAACGGTTCTTCATCCCAGTGCAATGGAGACGGGTTTTTCAACGTATCACCATGTGCAATATCAAATTTTTCATAACCTATATCGTGTAAAAACATATTTATTCTGCAAAGGTTATATGTGGTGATGTTGATTTCCTGACCGTAAAAACCGTTTCTTACTTTGTCCTTACCCAGTATCTTAGCAAATTTCAACAACAGTGAACCTGAACCACATGCAGGGTCATAAACCTTATTGACCTCTGTTTTATCAACAACAGTAATCTTTGTAAGTAGTTCAGAGACTTCCTGTGGTGTATAATATTCGCCACCTGACTTGCCTGCATTACTTGCATACATACCCATTAAGAACTCATAAGCATCACCAAACGCATCAATGGTATTGTCTTTATAATCCCCTAAGTTCATACTTGCTATACCATTTAATAATTTAACTAGCTTTTCGTTTCTATCTTTAACTGTTCCACCTAATTTATTACTATTAACATCTAAATCAACAAACAAGCCCTTAAAGTCGTCTTCACTATCTGTTCCAAGTGCCGAATTTTCAATGTTATTGAATATCTTTTCTAGTGTTTCGTTTAAATTTTCGTCTTTATCTGCATTTTTTTGAATATTACAAAATAATTCACTAGGTAGAATGAAGAATCCTTTTGTCTTAATTATTTCTCCCCTTGCTATTTCTGCTTCTTCGTCAGAGAGTCTAGCATAGTTAAAACCACTCTCTCCTGCATCTTGTTGGTTTTTATTGATATAACTAGCAAGATTTTCAGAAATATATCGGTAAAATAATATGCCCAAAACATATTGTTTGAAATCCCAACCGTCAACACTTCCTCGTAAATCGTTAGCAATGTTCCATATCGTACGATGCAATTCTGCACGTTCTTGTTCTTTTCTAGTATCCAATATAACCTCCAAAACTTTTTAGGATTGCAATGCACCATAATAGTTATATAGGTGCATATCTTTTGTATGCACTATTTTATAAAAAAAACATAACATTGTCAAACTAAAGAATTAAACTAATTTCCACAAAAATTTAATTTTAAAATTTAACATATATATGGAATACCGCCATTATGCACCAAAATAACTATTCTGTTGCATATTTTATAATTCAAAATTATTGTATGATATGTCTATTTCTTCTTGTGTAATACCTATGT
>CAKVCZ010000016.1 GCA_934726055.1 uncultured Candidatus Melainabacteria bacterium | reverse complement strand
TCTTGTGAATTCACAGGTTTTACTTTTTTTGTTTGAATACCTTGATTTAATGCTACGTTAAATGGATCTGTCATAAGCATCACCTTCCTGTAATAAATTAACTACACGTTTTATATCGGAAAATTTATGAATTACTTTAGACTCTATTAAGAATTTGTTACAAAGCATTACATTATAATTTTATTGGCACATAACTTCAGGTTTTATAGAATTTTCAAAGATAAAAGTTATAGGAGTTCCCGCATTTAGAGTATGCTTAAGAATAGAAGGATAAGCCAAAACACAAATTCCAACAGCAGTAGTTGTATCCGGTCTCATTTTTATCATACTTTTTGGTTTAATCTTTTTTATAACAGTACCAATTCTAAATATTCCATCTACCTTTGCATTTTTTCCCAAAATTCTTTCAACACTTACTGATTTTAAAGGTTCAATATTTTTTGGATTCGAAATCAGTATAAAATCTTTTGTATCCGTGAATATAACTTCATTAATTATAAACTTAATCTTCTTTTTTGTATGAAAACAGCGTGATTTTTTCATAACTATTGTTGCTGAGAATTTCGTACCAGTTGGGATAACTTCACCTGTTTCTAATTTTAAATCGTCAGGAAGTACTAGCAAAAATTTTTGTCCCACTTTTAGTTTTGACAAATTTGTTTTATTGGCAATTTTTAATGTCATTTCAAATTCTGTTTGAGAAGTACTATCATCCAGTAATTTGACTTTATAAGGCTGTGAAGTTACTTTACCAAATTCTTTTTGCCTTGAATGAGGATTCCTATCGAAATCATCTATGCCAACCGAATTATCATCCGCAAATACAGACAATGAAATTAACACAAAAAATAATAAAACAACAATTATTTTCTTCATAACATTTTCACACTTTTACAAAATTATAGCTATTTTTATAATACAAATCATTAAAGTTTTCAATATCAAGATGGAAGGTAAAATATTTGTGATAAAATAAATAAAAAAGGAGTAAAAATATGGCTAAAGATGCAAGTTTTGATATCGTATCAGAGTACGACAAACAAGAATTGGTAAATGCTATCGACCAAACAAAAAGGGATATTACATCAAGATTTGATTTAAAAAATTCTAAATCAGACATAAATCTTGAAGCAGATAAATGCGTTACTATCTCAACAGAAGATGAAACTAAATTAAGAAATATATACGATATTTTACAATCAAAATTGGTAAAACGCGGATTAAGCATAAAAATTCTTGATCCTCAAAAAATTGAAGATGCACTTGGCGGAACTGTAAGACAAGTTTTCAATTTAAGAAAAGGTTTAACACAAGAACTTGGTAAAAAAATAGTCGCAGACATCAAAGATTCAAAAATTAAAGTTCAAGCCTCAATTCAAGGTGATCAGGTTAGAGTTAGCGGAAAAAGCAGAGATGATTTACAAGAAGTAATTGCTATGCTTAGAGAAAATGCAGACAAATATGATTATCCGCTACAATTCCAAAATTACAGATAAGAGGTCAAAATGGGTGTAATTGAAGCTTTAAAAAATACAATTGTAGTTTCTTGCCAAGCAATGCCGAATGAACCTTTATACAAAGAAGAATGTATGGCAGCAATGATGAAATCTGTTTTAAATGGCGGTGCAGGCGGACTTCGTGTTGCTGGAGTAAGAGATGTTAAAAACGCAAAAAAAATGACATCTGTGCCAGTAATAGGTCTTACAAAACCTGAAGAAATTCCGCCAAACTGGAAAGAAATAGTTTATATAACACCTTCTATTAAACACGTCAGTTTTTTAATTAAAGCAGGTGCTGATATTATTGCATTTGACGGAACAAACAGAAAACACGAAAACTGTACGGTTGAAGAAATTATAAAATATATAAAAATGAATAAACGAATATCTATGGCAGATATTTCAACTCTGGAAGAAGGAATCAATTGCGAAAAGCTTGGAGTAAATATGCTATCTACAACTCTTTCAGGCTATACGCAATTTTCTCCGTTAAAAAATGACGGACCGGATTTTGAGCTTTTGGAAAATCTAGTAAAAACTGTAAAAATTCCTGTTGTTTTAGAAGGCAGAATTTGGACACCTGAAGAAGTTGATAAAGCATTTGAATTAGGAGCTCACTGCGTTGTAATAGGTTCCGCAATAACACGTCCGCAATTAATAACAAAAAGATTTATTTTTAGAAAGGATAAATAATGAAAGCTCTTGCATTTGATATTGGTGGCACAAAAATATTTTCAGCAATAATAAATGAAAACGGAGAAATTATCAGTGAAATAGAAAAAAATAAAACTCCAAAATCAATAGAAGAAATTAAAGATTTATTTTCTTCTATTATAAGCAAACACGAAGAAAATGTGGATAAAATTGCATTTTCAACAGCAGGTGCAACAAATAACGAACACACAGGAGTAATAGGTTCAACAGGAAATTTAGTTGAAGGATACAGTTCAATTGATTTTATTTCTCTTTCTAAAAAACCTGTATATGTCGAAAACGATGCAAACTGTGCCGCTTGGGCAGAACACATTATTGGTGCATCAAAAGGAATGCCAAATTCTATTATGATAACTCTTGGAACAGGTGTTGGCGGCGGAATCATTGTCAATAATTGTATATTAAAAGGAAAATCAGGTGCAGCAGGTGAAATGCATTTTAAAATGCGAACAGATAGGCATAGAAAATGTACTTGCGGCACTTATGATTGTTTTGAAGCGTACGCATCAGGCTCAGGACTTAAAAAAACAGCAGAAGAAATTACAAATAATCCAAATGTAACAACTTATGATGTCATAGATGGACTAAAAATTAATGATAAATTGATGACTAAATGTTTTAACCAATGGCAAGACGACATTTTAAACGGATTAATCGGATTAGCAAATATTTTTGACCCAGATTGTATTGTTTTATCAGGATCTATGGCAGAATTTACCGATACTGATTATTTAGAAAAAAACATTAATAAGGAAATCATTACAACACCTACAAAAGTTTTGAAAGCAACAACAGGAAACTATGCCGGAATGATTGGTGCAGCACTTTTAGCATTAGGAGAAAACTAATTGGGAAAAGCTAAATCAAGAAGCATAAATTTAGGAAAACATAACCAACTTCCAAAAATGAGCAGAACAGATGCAATTAAGGAAGTAGTTAATCGTTTTAAAAGAAATGAAGATGTAATTGAACTAATTACTTTGTTTGGATTATCGGCAGAAGAACTGCTTGAAGGTGGTGCTTTGTACGAAGAAGTTAAAGGAATTGAAGGATTACTTGATGATTAAAATATTTAGACAAATTACATTTTGGCTTAATAATTCAAGGGTTTTTACTGTTCCGATGTCTATTTTTTCTTGGCTTGTAGCATTCACTTTTGCCATAACTCAAGGCGGAAATTGGTTTTATGGTATTCTCGCCTTATTTGGAATTTGTTTAGGACAACTTGCAACAAACTTGTTTGATGATTATATTGACTACAAAGCTCTTGAAAAATCAGGAGTATTATCTTCTCAAACAAAAGCAAAATGTTTATATATAAAAAATGGTCAAGCAACTTTGGCAGATGTTTTAAAAGTTGTTTGTATATATTGTGGAATTGCAACTATAATCGGATTTTATTTGTTTTTAAAAACCGGATACCCTGTTATTATTTTTGCAGTATTAGGCGGAATATTTGTATTAACCTATGCAAAATGGTCAACTGCAGGAATCGGTGAATTAGCTGTTGGAATTGCTTTTGGACCGATTTTGTTTGGCGGAGTAAACTGGGTTATGACTCAAACCTTAAACAAAGAAATATTTATAATTTCTATTATCGTCGTTTTATTTACAATCGGACTATTATACACAAATGCATTACTTGATTTTGACGGAGATATGGCATCAGGTAAGAAAACACTTTGTTGCAGATTTAAAGACAAAAACAAAGCTCTAATCGGATACAGTTTTATATACGGATTTGGATACGGCATATTACTTTGTGCAGTTTGTGCAAAAATATTACCACTAATATTTTTAATTACCTTATTTACATTCCCGCTCGTACTTGAATTGATTATATCTATGCTTATTTATAACGGTGATAAAACTCAAATTCCTGATAAAAAATTTTGGCATATCCCTTTTGAAGGCTGGAATTCAATTGAAGATAATAACATAAAAAGTTTTAGATTTAGGATGTATCAAGCAAGAAACGTCATGATTTATACATCATTACTAATTTGCATTGCAAGGATTATTTCGATATACTTTTAATATAAAAAGAAAATAAAGGATAAATAAAATGAAAAAAACATTAGTAAAATACCCATATTTAACAAAAGACGTAGAAATTTATGAAAGAGAAAACGGACACAAAATTGTTCTTGCTCATAAAGAAGGCGGAATGGTTAACGTAAGTTCTTGGGTAAAAACAGGTTCTATTAACGAGAATGATAAAAACAACGGCATATCTCACTTCTTAGAACACCTAATGTTTAAAGGAACACACAAACATCCTGCGGGATACTTTGATAGAACTCTTGAAGCAAAAGGTGCAATTGTAAACGCTGCAACCTGGAAAGACTACACTTTCTATTATGTAACGCTTCCAAAAGGAGAAGGCAACAAAGATTTTTATGAAGCTATTGAACTTCACGCAGACATGATGCTTGATCCGATTTTACCTGAAGATGAAATAGGACACGAGTTCGACATTAATGATGATAAAACAGTTAAAAACAAAAGAGAAAGACACGTTGTAATTGAAGAAATCAGAATGCGTAAGGATCAACCTTGGACAAAAGTTTATAATAAAACCAATTATAACATGTACACAACGCACCCATATAAGCGTGATGTTATCGGAACACCTGAAATTATTTCACAAGTTCCGCAAGCAGACATTATGGAATATTACAAAACTCACTATACTCCAAACAATGTAACAACAATCATTGTGGGTGATTTTGACCACGAAGAAATATTAAAAAAGGTCTGTGATGAATTTGACTGGAAAGATAGAAAAAACTACCAAAATCCTTCTTTTGATATTGATAAACCAACAGAAAAAACAATTTACAATGAAGATACTGCAAATGTAAATACAGGATTTTTAATGTTTGGATACCTAACTTGTCCTGCAAGCAATGTAAAAGATACCATTTTGATAGATCTAATTAACATTATTTTAGGCGACGGTGCAAGTTCAAGACTTTACCAAAACCTTATAGAAAAAGCTAAAGAACCTATTTTTAACATTATAGATACAGACCATTATCAATTTAGAGATGGAAACAATTTCTTTGTTGAAGCAAATTTCCGTCCAGAAAAGAAAGATGATGCTGTTCAGATGATTAAAGATGAAATTGAAAAACTAAAATCAACAATAACCGAAAAAGAATTCAAAAAAGCAGTTAAAAAAACAAAATCTAAATTTGCATACAATGCAGAAACTGTTTCTGAAATTGGAGATACAATCGGACACTATATGACAGTATGCAACGATTTAAAACTTGTTGAAGATTACCTTGACATTTTAAACAGCATTACTATTGATGATGTTCAAAATGCGGCAAAACGCTATTTGAACATAAACAATGCAGTTATTTCTGTCTTAATGCCGGAAAAATAGAAGAATTATATTCTTAGAAATGCTCTCGATTAATTCTGTTGAGAGTATTTTTGTTCATACATAACATTATAATATTTATCTTTTAGTGCATTAACATCCTTAATTACTAAATTTATAGAATATGTAAAAGCAAACATATTCTGTATAAATTCTTTTCTATTTATTGTTTAATTACCTGAAATATTTTCGTGAAGGTAGTCTTCAAAAATTTTTACTAATAAAGACACTGCCCTTTGTGATTTATCTAATTCACATAATAATTCTTCTAACATGAATAGTCCCTTTATATATATGAATACACTTATATGTCAATATATTTTATCATTTTATTTATGCAAAAGAAAGAATTATGCAGAATAATTGGGAAAAATATTCAACAGGTACGAAAGCAAAAAGGTTACACTCAAGAAAGTTTTGCTGAACTTATGGATGTAAGCTGGAGTTATGTATCAAAAATTGAAACAGGATATATTAATTTATCACTTGGAAAAATTCTTGAAATTGCAGATTATTTAAAAGATGATATATCTAATATACTAAAGATTAAATAATGTCATGTTCATATTTACAACTTTGCACCTGTTGCTTTATAAAGACTTATGTAATCTATATAACAGTTGCCCTTTGAATTTGTTAAAAGCTGATTAACTGTTAATAAATTTTCTTGCATTTGAATCAAATCCAATTTTGAAATAATACCTTGATTATATCTTTGCTTAGTATAGCCAAAATCTTGTGTTTCCAATGCCAATTGTTTTTTGTGTTCATCCAATTTTTCGCTATCTCGTTTTATAGAAATTAGGGCATCATTAATTTCTTGCATAGCAGTTAAATTTGTTTTGTAATAATTTTCTAAAGCTTTATCATATTGAACTTTTCTGAGTTTTAAGTTAGCAATACGACGTCCGCCTGTAAACACAGGCAATAGTGCAGCAGCAGCAACTGCATAAATACCATTCACATCCATATTCGCAGCATTTAAAAATGTTGCCAAACCACTGATTGTTATTGAAGGTAAAAATTCTTTTTTTGCAACTCTAACATCTATTCCTGATTTTTCAAGCATTTTTACAGCTTTTAAATAATCCGGACGATTTGTTATTATATCAGACTTAATTTCTAACGGAATTTGCTTTGCATATACTAATTTTGAGAATTCTGTAATTTTTATTTTATCAACATTTTCAGGACTTTCTCCAATTAAAACCGCCAATTGATGCAACAATTTTGTTTGTTCTTTTTTATAATTTATTAGTTCAGACTTTCCATAAACATACGCTTTATTTGCTTTTACCGTATCTGATGTAGAAACAAGACCTTGCTTATTACTTTCTAACATGATTTCATAAATTTGTTTTCGTAAATTAACAATATTTTCTTGATGCTTAATGATTTCATTTAATGTAGCAATATTTATATAAATTCCACCAACAGCTGATGCCACTGATATATATGCAGCACGTTCATCAAATTGAGAAGCTTCATATAATTTTTTCACACTTTTGGTTTTATCTCTATTTTTTAAAAATATATCTGCCTCATAGTTTATTAAAACAGGTACTGCATGCGACCAACCGGCAGATTGTTCATTCTTTGAACCTGACATAGAAATTTTTGAATATGCCGGAGAATATCCTGCCGTTATCTGCGGTAACTCTTGAGATAGCTGTAATTTAACATTTTGATAATACTCATCTACATTCAAGGTCGCAAGTTTTAAATCATAATTGTTTTTGATTGCTAAATCTATGTAATTATTTAAATTTGCATCATTAAACCCTTTCCAAAAATCCAAATTTACATAAGCATATTTATAATCATCCGTGTAGCGTTTACTACGCTTAACCTTATGTTTAAGTAACTTTTCCTGCTTTTTTAATTCCTTATTTTGACTTTCTTCCACCAATGCAAATGCAGGCAAAATACTCATATTTAAAATATTCAAAACAATTAAAGTACAAAGTATTTTTTTTAATTTCATACTAACATTCCCCAAAACTTGACAAATTTTCACAAAACATGATAACATATATTTGTTACAAATGCAACAAATATTTTTTGTAACAGATGGGGATTCAATGAAAACAACAAAAAATATAGAAAACTTTGATATTAGCAAATCAGTTTTTTATAAAATTGACCAATTGTCAATTTACATAAATATGCTGACAAAAAATTTTTTTGATATTCGTGAAATTAATTTAACAGCAGATGAATTTAAGGCACTAAATTTTATCATCGAATATCCGAACATTTGCCAAAGAGATTTAGCGAAATTAATGCTTAGAGATAGAGTTAGAACAGGCAGAATTCTAAATTCTTTGGAAGAAAAAAAATATATAAAAAGAACAAACGACACAAGAAATAACCGATTAATAAGAAAATTAGAAATAACAAAAAGCGGAGCAAAAATATTTCAAGAACAATATAGAATAATGATAATGCTTTTTAATAAACTTTTAGAAAAATTCTCAGAAAAAAGAATGGATGAATTACATAAAACTCTTGAAGATTTAGAAATCGCAATATCTGAAGTTGTAGAATTTAACATTTAGGGAGATAACAAATGGACGAAAACAAAGAGCCTGAATTAGAATTAGAATTAGAGCAAGAAAAAAAGCCTAAAATAAAATTACCTAAAGGAACAAAACGTACAATTGGTTCGATTTTAGGAATAATTTTTCTAATTTGGTTAACAATAACACTAATAAACAATTCAAAATACCAATCAACTGATGATGCATATATAGAAAATCACATGGTAAACGTATCTCCAAAGGTTTCTGGTCAGATTGTTGAAGTGTTGGTTCAAGATAATCAACGTGTAAAAGCTGGTGAATTGGTTGCCGTTATAGATAATGCCGATTACATAGTTAGTGCAAATAAAGCAAGAGCTAAATACGAAAAAGCTTTAGCCGGACAAAAAGTAGCAAGAGCAAATTATAATGCTGTTCAAATTGAAATAAACAACGCAAAAGCAGATTTAGAAAGATATCAAAATTTATACAAAACCGGTGCTGTATCCAAACAACAATTAGATTTAGCCCAAACAAAATATGAAGCGACTCAAGCAAGATTAGTTAATGCTGATGAAAACGTTATGTCGCCGGAACAAGACAAAGTTGCTGATGCAGATATAAAAGAGTTAAAAGCAGAAAAAGACAAGGCAGAATTAAACTTGTCTTATACAAAAATATATGCACCTCAAGATGGTACTGTATCAAATAAAAGAGTAGAAGTTGGAGCTTACGTACAAACGGGAAGCCCACTTTTTGTAATCGTTCCAAACGAAGTTTGGATTGTTGCAAATTTCAAAGAAAATCAAGTGGGATTAATGAAAAAAGGTCAGCCTGTTGACATAAAAATTGATGCTTATCCAAACAAAGTATTTAAAGGAAAAGTTGATTCAATACAACGTGCATCAGGGGCAAAATCAAGTTTATTTCCGCCTGAAAATGCAGTTGGAAGTTTTGTAAAAATTGTTCAAAGAATTCCTGTAAAAATTGTTTT
This sequence comes from uncultured Candidatus Melainabacteria bacterium, assembly GCA_934726055.1. Lineage (GTDB taxonomy): Bacteria > Cyanobacteriota > Vampirovibrionia > Gastranaerophilales > Gastranaerophilaceae > UBA6984. Next base: position 20,506 of record CAKVCZ010000016.1, on the reverse strand, counting down.
TGATGAAAAAATTAACCCAAATGAATATAACATCGTTCCTGGAATGAGCGTAGTTCCAAAAGTAAGAGTTAAATAAAAGTATGGCAGAAGAAGTTTTAACTGAAAATGCAGAATGGAAACCCTCAAGAGGACCGTGGATTATTGCAATTCCTACAATTTTTGCCGCATTCATGTTTGTTCTTGATGAAACAATTGCAAATGTTGCTCTACCTCACATGGCAGGAACCTTTTCTGTTAGCAGGCAAGAATCTACCTGGATTTTAACAAGTTACATTGTTGCTTCAGGGATTATGATTACAGCAGTTGACTGGTTCTGCAAACTTATGGGAAGAAAACATTTCTTTATGATGAGTATTTGTATTTTTACAATATCCTCATTTTTATGCGGAATTGCAAATTCAATAGAAATGATTATATTCGCAAGAATTATGCAAGGTCTTGGCGGCGGGGGACTTTTACCTGTATCACAAGCTGTTTTATTGGAAGGCTTTCCTAAAGAGCAAAGGGGTAAAGCTATGGCAACATTTGGTTTAGTTGTTGTAGTTGCACCAATTATAGGACCTGTTCTTGGCGGATGGATTACCGATTCTTGGAATTGGCCATGGATATTTTTCATAAACGTACCAATTGGTATATTAACCGTTTATGTAGCACATTTATTCCTAGAAGATCCTCCCTATGCGAAAAAACAAAAGAATGTTTATTTTGATAAGTTAGGTTTTTTATTTTTAACCTCTTGGTTAATTTCAATGCAAGTTATTTTTGATAAAGGAAACGATGCCGACTGGTTTAACGCTCCATGGATATGCAAATTAACCGTATTCTGCGTATTAAGTTTTATTCTTTTTATCATTTCACAAATTTATCAAAAGAAACCCCTTGTTGATTTAACTGTATTTAAGGATAAAAATTACTCAATCGGAACATTGATTCAAGTAATCATAATGGGTGTTATGCTTGGTTCAATGATGCTTTTGCCACAATTTTTACAAATAATGATGGGATATAACGCTTTTAGAAGCGGTTTAGCAATTATGCCAAGAGGCTGCGGAGCTATGTGTGCAGTTACTATATATGGAGCTTTTGCAAATAAATTAGATGAACGATTAACTGTGGCACTTGGACTATTTTTAATCGGTTTTGGCGGGTTATATTTTGGTTTTCTAAATCTTGATATTGCAAGTATAGATATTGCTATTCCAAACTTTATATATGGATTTGGAATGACTTTTGCGATGATTCCGATTATCGCCCTTTCTGTCGTAACTCTAAAAAACAGTCAGATGACAAATGCAAGCGGAATTCAAAGTATGCTAAAAAATATTGGAGGTGCAGTTGGAACATCTGTTACTGCAACTCTTGTATCCAGATATGCTCAAATTCATCAGGCTTATATGGTAGATGGACTGAACGAGTTTAATCCTGTTTTTGCAGAAAGAATTGCTCAAACAACAGCTGCACTATCGCAATACACTCATCATACGGTCGCAAATTATATGGCTCAATATTCCATCTATGGAACAATGATTAAACAAGCAAACCTTTGGGGCTTTATGGAAGCCTTCAGAATTTGCGGAATTCTTGCAATTATAATTATTCCGCTACTACTTTTACTAAAGAAAATAAAATAAATTTTTAGTTTTTATTTTTACTAAACATTTTTGAAATGGTTTCTTTATATTTTTCAAAAATAACATTACGTTTTACTTTTGCAGTTTGACTTAATAATCCGTTTTCCATACTGAAACCATCTTTTAAAACTTCAAATTCTTTAACTTTTTCAAACGGTTTTAAGCCTGTTTTATTTTTAATATAAGTTGCAATTTCTTTTTTGATTAATTCTCTTAAATCAGGATTTTTAATAGACAATGTTTTACCAGATTTAAGTTCTTTTGCTAATACCCCGCATTTATCAAGGGCCATTTTAGAAGGAACAATTAATGCACCAACACTTGCCTCATCCTGACCAACAAGAACTATTTGATCAATATAAGGACTTTCTAAAATAGCTTCTTCAATTGGAATAGGTTCAACGTTTTCACCGTTTGATAAAACAATTGTTTCTTTTTGACGTCCGACCAAAACTAAGTTATTATTACGAGTTAGCCAACCCAAATCGCCTGTAATAAACCAACCATCCTCTGTAAATACCTTTTTAGTTGCTTCTTCATCTTTATAGTAACCATTCATAACTTGTGGACCTTTTGCAAGAACAAGTCCTTTTGTATATAAATGCACCTTTTTCATTGTTTGAGGATCAACTATTTTGATTTTTGTATGAGCGTAAGGTTTACCCACACAGCCCAAGAAATTTGGATATTGAATGCCTCTTAATGTTAAAACAGGAGAAGTTTCTGTTAAACCATAACCTATTCGTAAATTTATACCAATTGCATCATAAAATAATTCATCTTTTAAAGATAAAGATCCACCACCGGAGATAGATAATCTTATTCTATCCAAACCTGCAGCTTCTTTTACTTTTTTGTAAATAGTTTTTGTAGAAAGTATATGCAACGGTTTCAAAAACATTCTAGCGATTTTGTGATAAAGTGCGGATGGCAATTTATATTTTGATCGCTTATTTGTAAGGCGTCTTTCACTATACATTTTATGAATTTTGTAATTAATACTGTTTTGAACAGCTAAATCAAATAGGTAATATCCCAATTTTGATTTTTGTTTTAATTTTTGATAGATACCAAGTCTAAACGCTTCCCAAATTCGCGGAACTGACATCATTGTATCGATATTATATTTTAACAAGTCGTTTTTTAAGTCTTTTATGTTTGTAAAATGTAAATGACAGCACTTCGTGTAATAGTAATATTGTGCAATATGCTCATACGCATGCCAGCAAGGTAAAATCTGCAAAGTGTTTTCCCCTGCAATTGCACCAAATCCGATATCAGTACCTTCCATTTGAGAAACAATATTACTATGTGTTAACAAAACACCTTTCGGATTTCCTGTTGTGCCTGAGGTATAAAGCATTATACAAGAATCTGACAATTGAACATCTACCGGCACAAAACTATGATTTCTACCCATTTCCAAAATTTCTTTATACGTATAAGCAGGCATATTCAAATTGTCTTTATTCAACTCATCGCCATACAAAATCACAACAAATTGCGGATTGTGAGCGTTTAATATATCTTTCATCTTATTAAGCAGATTTACATCTTCTAAAATAACAGCTTTTGCTTGAGAATGACCAAGTATATAATCCAACTCTTCAACAGGAGCATTTGATCCTCTTAAAACCTCTATTGCACCCGTTTTTGTAATAGCTTGACCTGTTGGCATAAATAATCCGTTATTCTCTGTATATAGAGCAACAAAATCACCTTTACTTATACCCAACGATTGAAGTCCGCTTGCAAATTGATGAAAAATTTCTAAAATATCTTGATATTTTAAATTCAAGTTATGTTTTTCATCAGTAACTGCATAATAATCAGGATATTTACTTATAGCCTGCTCAAAATGCTTAAAAGTACTTTTAACACCTCTTAAATCTTCTCTTATCAATTCATCATCTTGCAATATTACACTCATTATCTTAACCTTCCATCTATGTATCTACCTTATTTTAACCTTTATAAATATACATGTCAATAACTGGTTTTAAATACCAGATGAAACACTTGAAATATTTTTTATCCGATATATAATACCAGTAAAGGGGAATTAATATGACAGCATTTCTTGAATCAGATATAGCTAAAGAGATTATAGATTACAAATGTCCGCGTTATGAAGACTTTCCTGATATAGGCTTATACATGGAACAGTTGATAGAGCTTTTACACACACATTTAAAAGTTTTTGCAACATCACCTGATGAAAAATTAATTACATCAACAATGGTGAACAATTATGTAAAACAAAAAATTATTGCCCCGCCAAAAAATAAAAGATATTCTCGTTATCAAATATTGTTATTATTTGTTGTTACAATACTAAAACAAGTTTTAAGTATCGCAAATACAACAGAATTGATAGAAATGGCACTTGAAATGTATCCAATAGATATAGCTTTTAATTTTTTCTGTGTAGAATTTGAAAAATCACTTCATTCTGCGTTTGTTACACGTGATTTTTCCGCAAAGAGCAGTGCAAGTAAAGACACAGAATTTTCAGAACTTTTTCGTTCTGAATTGTTAGCTGTTTCTAACAAAATATACATAACAAAATATATTCAATATATGAAGTCAAAACAACCCCAAAATTAGATAAAAAAAAAGAGCCTCTAATGAAGCTCGATTAAGAATAGCTGGAAGTATGAAAAAGATTTATAATTATATTTAAACCTTTTTCTCTCAATTTTCATATACACAATCGGGCTATCCAATAGAACTATATTTTTAGTTTGCACCTAATCAAGTGGGTAATACAGATAAAAAAGAGCCAAAATTCTATTATTTAGACCTTTGGTTCTTTTAATATGATATATGAATTTTACTTACAACTTGTAACTGTACCGGACAATTCTTTTGAATTTGGACATATTTTAGATTTTTGAATTGTTGATTTATCAGGAGTTAATAAATAATCCATATTACCATACTCCATAATCCAAGTTGTACAATACCAACCATAATAAGTACAGTAGTATATATAATTCTTAAACCAATCACTTCTATATGGATATTTAATACCTTCTTTTGACATTGCAAACCAGAAAATATCTATGCCATTTACCGTTTTACCTTTACTTGGACCATCAATATCGACATTAATTTGTCCACAAGTATCATCATATCCATCCACAAAACCATGGCAACTAGGTTGAGTTAAACTCCTTATATATACAGAGATTCCATTTGATAAAATAGCTGACGGATACCCTGATTCATAATAAATATCTGCACCATTTAAATCTGTAATCGCACCATTAAAACAATGACCCTCATTATTATCACGACAAGTTTTTGTAACTTTCATAAATTCTACAATTCTGTCAAAATAACGTTGCCTACAAGCCAAATCCTCACTATTACAATTATCATTCATAAACCAATTTTCAATTGGTCCATATACAGCAATTGCCCTCTCTTGAGCTTCATTTAGTTCAGCATAAATCTTTTTGACTTTTGTAATTTTCTCCATATTGTTTGTGGAACTATTCAAGTTCGGTATTGTCAGGGCTGCAACAACACCTATTACACCCATTACTATTAGAGTTTCTGCAAGAGTAAATGCCATAAATTTCTTTGTATTTTTTAGGAAAGAGCTATATTTACAAGAACCATTGCTATTACTGGATTCTACCCCCACCCCCAGCTGTATTCCTTTATTCATAAGTGTTTGCTCCTCTCTATTTTTGTACGTAATAATTATATACCCAAATTCCATGTTTTGCAAACACTTTTTTATTATTTATTGAAAATATTTGTAAACCATAACAATTTTAATAAATAATAAAAATTATTTCACCCTTAATGGGGTGAACACGCTATATTATTTTATAATAATTGTTCAGTCCTTAACGGAGTTTTCAATCAATGTTTGTGAAATAACAACAGGTAGCGACTTGTCTGAACGGTAATACGTCTTATTTTTTTTTATGCTTTATACTTTTAAATGAGTGAGTTGTCGCTACTCGGATTGAACATTTACATTGATTAGAAAACGTAGTTCGGGACTGCGGTTTTGGAAACCTTTTGGCGGCAAAAGGTTTATATTATTAAAATTAAATATTTTTGAGAAACTTTTTTGAAAAAGTTCCACTGTCCGGAGGACTGTTCTGACTAAATTGAAAATAATCTTTGATTATTGGATAGATTCTGAAACAAGTTCAGAATGACATGGTGAAAGTTTTGGGAACCTTTTGGTGCAAAAGGTTCTTTTATACATCATTATTGAATCATAGAGGTTTATTAAGAAATATTAAATAGTATAGTTCAAAAAAAGCAATTTTTTTTCAATAAATAACTTTATATAAATGAGAGAGGACATTATGGCAATTATTACTTTTAAATTTCATATTCCAAGTAATAACATGAATACAAATCCATTCATGGGACAAAACAATAATTTTAACTTTATGCCTATGAATAATTTTAGTATTTTCAATCCATTCTCTATGATTAATTTTAATAACTTTGTTGCTCCTCAGAACAATAATTTTATTAATAACCCTTACGTTGGTAATCCTTCACCTTCAATTGGTGATACCTTTGTAAGACAAGCTCAACCGGCAAAAACACAACAAAGAAATAACAATGTAACAACAGCAAAAACATCTCAAAATGCTACAACAACACCTTCTCGTAAAACAGGTAAATCTGTTAACATTTTGGATAAAAGTGCAGGAAATCCATACCTTGGTCAATATGGCAACAGAGAAGCATCGGTTAAATACGCTCAAGCATTTGTTGGTGTTATTAACAATAGAGAACAAGGTAACGCTAGATTTTCTCCGGACAAATATAAAGAATACAATGCTAAAGGTCAAAAATGGCACTGGTGTGCAGATTTTGTAAGCACATTAATTAAAGACAGCTATGCTGGTATCAAATTTAACAAAGTTAGCACTGTTACAGAATTAAAAAAATGGGGTATAAAAAACCAAGGTTATATGGAACTTCCTGCAACTGGTAAAAATGAATTCATCGCACAAAACGTAAAACCTGGTGATATCATGATTTCTGATGGACATACTGCAATCGTTGAATCAGTAAATGCTGACGGAACTTTCACTACTATTGACGGTAACAGCATTGGTGGTGGTGTTTACAGAAACAAAAACAGAAATGCTGAAGTTAAAAAAGCTGGTGTTAAAACAGTTCTTGGTTTCATTTCAATGGATAAAATTCAAGCATACCAAAACGCATAATTTATGTAAAACTAATTATTTCATTAAATACTTTTATCGCAAATTTATCTGTCATTGCTGAAATAAAGTCGATTATTGATTTTCTGTATGATTGTTGAGAACTTATATCATATATAATTTTGTTTTCTTTATTACGTTTTGCTTTTTCTGATAAATTTGCGTTTGAATATGTAATTAACCAGCTTTCAAAATAAGAAGTCAGAACAGGATATAATTTTGTTTCTGCATATAACCCTTCTAAAGCACTTCCGCAATAATATTCATCCAACTTTTCATAAATAGTTTCAAGAACTAATTGTGCATATTTTTTAAATGGTTGTAATCTTCTATGCCCACAAATATTTTCAGTGTTATAAGCTTTAATAACACGCATCATTTCAAAGGTTGAATCAGTAAAATTCAAACCTTCTTCCGGAGATGAATGAGAACATAAATCTCTGATAAAGAAATATGTTAAAAGATTTGTACTTATATCGTTCAAAGGTTCATCTGGAAACGCTTTTTGAATGATATGTTCAAGCTCTTTCAATTGTGATTTCGATAAAATATTATAAATTAAAGCATCTTCAATATCTCTGCTTAAGTAAGCAATTGTATCTGAAAGTTTAACAACACAACCTTCATAAGTATAAGCATTAACATGGCTTGCATATTGAATATCATTCAAGTCAATGAACTCATCTCTTGGAACAAGAACTTTATCGTTTACTTCGCCGCAATGGCAAACTATACCATCTCTAACAGCGTATGTTAAATTTAGATTTTGAGCTTTTCCATGATAATCAGGTAACGTTTCAATATTATCAATAAAATTCAAACTATTACCTTCATGCCAAAATCTTGGCTGAATATTATATTTTAAAACTATATCGTTAAGAATATGTTCCCCTTGATGACCAAAAGGAGCATGTCCCAAATCGTGTCCTATTGCGATTGCATTAACGAGTTCATGATTTAAATTAAGAACTTTTGCTATTGTTTCAGCAATTGAAGCAACATGAGTAACGTGTTCTATACGAGTACAAATATGGTCATTATCTGTTGCAAAAAACACTTGCGTTTTATTTTTAAGTCTTCTATACGCAGTTGAATGCAACAATCTGTGTTCGTCTCTTTCAAATGGGGAACGTGAATCATACGTTGTTTTGTATATTTCTGTTACTCTTGAAATTGAATTTTCATACTTCGGATTCTTCTCAGTCATTGCAACTTTTGAAAAATCTCTTATTTTTACACCGTTTTTTATAATAATATCGCTCATTGCATCATTTTATAAAATTTTACTTTAAAAAAAAAACATCATTTGTATGATTTTTTTGATTTTTATTTTTACCGTATATAATAAAAACAAAGGAGCATTGTATGGATAATTTGAATTTCAAGCTTGATAAAAATAAGTGCATAAAATGCGGTCAATGCAAAAAAATATGCAGTAATTTTAATATAGACTTTGATACAGAAGGATACCCTTACGCAATACAAAACAAATGTTTTGGGTGTCAGCATTGCTTGGCAATTTGTCCAACAGGTGCCATTTCCGTCTTTAGCAAAAACCCAGACAATTCTGCAATTGTAAGAAACAACATAAATTCCGATGATTTCATGAACTTGATAGAAACAAGAAGAAGTTGCAGACATTATAAACAAGAAAATGTCGATAGCGAAGTCATTAACAAATTAAAAAATATGCTTAACTGGGTTCCAACAGGATGTAACTTTAAAGATTTACATTTTACAATAGTTGAAAACAAAGAAAAAATGCAAAGTCTGAGAGAAAAACTCTATAAAAAATTGAATTTCTTATTAAAATATACTCCTGTCAAAGGCAGACTAAAAGTTTACAAAAATGCAATTCTCGCAGGAAAAGATATGATTCTAAGGAATGCACCACACATGATTATAGTATCAACAAACAAAAATGCACCTTGCAGAGAAATTGATCCTATAATTGCATTGAGTTATTTTGAATTATATGCTCAAACTCTTGGTCTTGGTACACTTTGGTGTGGACTTGCTTATAAAACATTTCCTCTTTGCAAAGATTTAATGAATGAATTACAAATTCCAAAAACTCATAAACTATCGTATGTTATGCTGTTTGGATACCCAGATATCCAATTTAAAAGAGGGATTCAACCGGAATATTACAATATTACAGAATTAAAATAACCACCAAAAAGTACTTCCTCTTTTTAAATTATTCTAATTCTATTTCATATATGATAAATTTATAGAATAATGTATAACAAAAACTTAAAATCACTGGAAAAAGTAAATAAAAAGCTTGCACATAAGGTAAAAAATACCTCTTTTGAAGAAGCTGCAAAACACGTCGGTGCAATTAAAAGTGAAAAAAGTGAGTATCTTTTAATTTGTGATAACAATTATGTAGATGATACACCAAGTCCTTTAGAAGCAGCAAAATCCATATATGAAGAACAAATAAAATCCGCACAAACTATGCACGATTTTATTGTCATTTTTGGACTTGGAATTGGAAATTTGCTAGATTATGTGTTTAATAAAAGTATTTCTAACTTGATTATCTATGAACCTAATTTGAATATATTGCGATTTGTAGTGGAATATGTTGATTTATCAAAATATTTTGATAGTAAACGATGTTTTATAACTGACAACATTTCTGATTGTGCAAATTATATTGAAGAAAAATATCTTCTTGAAGATAAATTAGAATTTGTATATCTAAAAAATTATGCAACAAAACATCCTAGTGAATTTACACTGCTTACAGAAAAAATTTATGAAGCTTGTCATCGAAAAATTATTGACATGAACACTATAAAAGTCCATGCAAAAACTTGGGTAGAAAATACTTTCCACAACATAAAACATCTGCCGCAGCAATATCCTCTATCCATTTTAGAAAATATTTGTAAGGGTAAAACTGCTCTTATTCTCGGAGCAGGACCATCACTAAAAGATAATATTGAAAGTATAAAAAAGAACAGAAATAAATTTGTAATATTCACTGTTCACAGAACTCTTGAAACATTAAGACAAAATGACATTGTTCCTGATTTTTGCATAGTTGTTGATACAATGTGGACAGCTGATAGTTTTACCAAAGATATGGAATATGTGAAAAAAATAAAATTTATCACAGATATAAAAACAGATAATTTTATAAATACACTACCAATAGAGACAAGATTCACTTATTTTTCTAAAACAAACACCTACGCAAAAGAACTCAGCACAAAAATGATGGGCGATTTACCTCTTTATGAAACAGGAGGCACAAGTACAATATGTGCATATCATTGTGCTTTTGTAATGGGGTTTAAAAATATAATATTTGCGGGAATAGATCTTGCATTCAAAGATGATGTAGCTTATTGCGACGGAAAAATCGCCGTTGCGAACAATCAACACTCCGCAAAAATATCTGGAATTGTTAGAGAAACTACAAAAATAAAATCTGTAACTGGCGAATACGTTGATACAAGAGAAGATTATGCCACATTTGCAAAACAATTTGAAATTTTATTTGCAAAAGATACAAAATCAAACATATTCAATCTTACAACTTTTGGTGCTTATATAAAAGGAATGAAGTATATTAGTTTAGAAAATATTCTTGAACAGAATAATTTATCTGAAGAAAATATAGACAATATTATTCAAGAAAAAATACAAAACTCTCAAAAATTACAATTAAAAATTCAACAAAAAACCCAAGAAATACTATTGAATGAAAAAAACAAAATTATACCAATTTTAAAAGAAATTGATGAATGGTATGAAATGTACATCAACCATCCTTCATATTTTGATTACGCAACAAAAATAATAACAAAAATTACTTCATCTATGATATTGCAAGAATACATTCAAATAGAACTTTTACGATTCACAAAACTTGTTCTTTCAAAAGATGATGGAATAAAAAAAGCATTTTTAGAAGAATTATTTATGCATATAAGAAATTACGCTAAAAATTTATATAACTTAATATAACTCTAAAAACAAACTTTGTTATGATAAAATATAGACATTATGAAAGACATTAAAAATTTATTTAAAAAAGCTGCCGACAAAATAAAATCCGCAGTAGAGAAAAAAGATATTCCAGTAGCTGATGCATTTGCACAAATGGATGCAGATTTGGCTGAAGCGGAAAAAGATTTTGAATACAAATTCGATGAAAATGCAGAAAATAGAATTTCTATTGAAGAATTCTATTTAAACATTTTAGGATTCAAAAGTATGCCAAGTTTTGACGATATCAAAGCCCGCTTTGAAGAACTTGTAACAAAGTATAATCCTAAAAATTTTGAAAATAATAAAGAAAAACAATTCTCAGCAGCAAAGAAAATAGATGCTCTTAACAAAGCATATTCATATTTTGCAGAAGAAGAAAATAAAAAGAGACACGAGGAGCAATAATGAACTTATTTCAAAAATTTTTCAAAGTAATACAATCATTTTTACATGCTTTTGTTAATAAAATTCAAGATCCAATATTAATGGCAGAACAAGCAATTAGAGATTTAAAAAAAGATTATGATGCAAGTATGAGAAATCTTGCTGAAATCAAATCTCTTTCAATTGATACAAAAAATAAAGTCGTATCTCAAACAGAAATTGCAAAAGATTACGAAAGAAAAGCTCTTACTATACTACAAAAAGCTCAAAACGGAGAACTTGAACAAGCAAATGCGGATAGACTAGCCTCTGAAGCATTAAAGAAAAAACAAACTGCCATAGAAACAATAAAAAAATATACTTTAGACATAAAAAATTATGATGCAATGGCAGAAAAACTGGAAAGTAAAATTGCTAATTTAAAAGAGCAAATATCAAATTGGGAAAATGAAGTAAGCACACTAAAAGCAAGACATAAAGTTGCAATTACTTCTCAAAAAATAACAAAACAAATGGTTTCTATGAGCGGGAACAATGCTCAGGCTTTGCTTGAAAACATGAAAGAAAAAGTTAATAAAGAAGAAGCTCTAGCTCAAGCTTATGACGAAATGACAACTATCGAATCTGACATCGATAAAGAAATTAACGAAGCAATAGGTGTCAACGGAAACTACTCTGACGAAGTTCAACAATCACTACTTGAATTAAAGAAACAAATTCAACCAACATATTTGATTGAACAAAAAGAAAAAGAAGAAAACTATTAATAAACACAATAAAAATAAGGGATAATCAAAATGTATATTTTAATTTATGGTATTATAATTATTGCCATTATTGCAATTACAATACCTATGTCCAGCGGATTGTTAGCCTCTATTGGCTTGATTTGTGCAGTTATATTGATAATTGCAGCATTAAAAAGAAATGCAAATATTGCAGGAAAATGTGATGATAAATATTCGAAAGATATGTTGATTATCCAAAATGTAAAAGAAGGCGGAGTTATAAAAATCGCTAACGTTGAAGGCTACAATGAAGATTTAGAACTTAAAGTTGTAGGCAGAAATTTATATACAGAAGGCGATTACAGCTGGTATGAACTTGAATGTGTAAGACCTGACGGAGAAAAAGTTTGGATTGACGTTGATGATGACGATGATTTAATAGTTTCTATCGTTATAAAAAAATTACACTTAGCAGATTTGAAATTCTCAAACAGCCTAGAAACAATTGATGAAAACGAAAGCGGAAACGTTATATTTAAAGATTTTCCTGAAAAACGCTTTGCTTATATTGATTCAGGAGATGCAACTTTCTACAAACGATGCGATGATTTAAAAGCTGAAAAATTATATTATTGGGATTTTAAAAACAATAATCATTTAATTTCTGTTGAAAAATGGGGTGATACAAATTATAAACCTGAATATGAATACTTCTATTCACAAATAATTAAACCTCACTCTATTACTGTTTATTCAACAAGCAATGAGGATAATAAATAATGACAGATTACATTGTTTCAAGCATTAATAGCTTTATGAATGAAAATTTTGTTTTAAACAGTCTTTGCTACATTTTAATTTCTTGCATACTTTTAATGTTTGCAAAATGGCTATTTAAAAAGGCTATTAAATATGATATGTATGAAGAAATTAAAAAAGGTAATATAACCGGAATTGTTCCATATTGTGGATTTTTATTCGGAAATGTTGCCATTTTAATTGGAGCATTTGTAGGACCTGATAGTGCAACATTCCTTTTTGATTTAGCATATTATATAGTTTATGCACTTATCGGAATTTGCTTGATGATATTTTCAGGATATATCACAGAAAAAGCAATTCTACATAAATTTAATAACGTAGATGAAATAGTTAGAGATAGAAACCTTGGAACTGCGGCTGTTCATTTTGGAATTTATGTTGCATCAGGACTGATAATTTCTGCTTGCGTAACAGGTGAAACTCTTGCAACTCATGGAAAAATGTATGGTCTTATTTCTTCTTTAGTATATTATGCAATGGGTGCAGTATTTTTAATTTTGTTTTCAAAAATACACGATATGTTAACCCCATATTCTCTTTTAAAAGAAATTGAAGAAGATAATGTTGCGGTTGGAATTTCTTTCGCAGGACATATTATAGCAATTGGAATCATCTTAATGAGAGCCTCTATTGGTGATGTTGGAACATGGCAGCACGGAATTATCACATACTTTATTGATTTATCTGCAATAATTTTATTACTTCCATTTATTAGAATTTTATTAGATAGAATTATTGTAAAAAACATAAACATAGCACAGGAAGTAAAAGACAATAATATTGCAGCTGGCTTTGGAGAAGCCGTTGTAATAGTTGGCTTTGCTTTACTGTTATTTTTTATGGTTGATTTTGTAAATATAATATAATATTAAAAACAAACAGGTATGAAAGTAGATCCAAAACAAAAAATAAAAGATATATTTTTCTATAATAATCTGATTTTAATAATCGGAATATTTTGTTTTGTTTGTTTCATAACATATTTTAGTATAGAATCTAAGAAAGTTACGACAAAAACATATTCACATTTAACTGAAAATGCCATTTATGGGCCTATTGTCGTTAAACAAGGACAGCCAAAAGTATGCGAAATTAAAGGCTATATGTTTGGCAATAACCATAGTGTTTACTTCTCTGGTGAAGTTTTGGATGCAGATAAAGAAACATTATATGAATTTGGTAAAGAGCTTTGGCACGAAGACGGGTATGATTCTGAAGGTTATTGGTCAGAAAGTGATAGAGATATGACAACAAAATTATCCTTCACTGAACCGGGAACATACTATATTCAGTTTAATACAGACAATAATCGAATGAAATCAATGCAACTGCAAATAACTACAAAAAAGGGCAGTGGATTGCCACATTTGATGGTTGGTTTTTATATGCTGATAATAGCAGGACTATTCTTTGTATTGCTTAACCGAAAATGGGTTTGTGAAACATTGGAAGTTATAAATGATTGGTTAGAGGAAATAAGCGATGACTAATAAAAATTTGAATTTAATTTGCTATATTGCTCTAATTATCACATTGATAATTGTATATTTTGCCTGCTTTAAATTTTCATATAAAGGGTATGGTTATCCCGGATATAGAGGATATCACCATCATCATTCTTTCTGGTATTGGTCAACACACGATTCTTATTATGGTTCAAGTGTTAGAGAAAACAGTGTTAGTGGTTCAAGATTTTCACAAAAAGGTATAAACGGTGGAAAATAAAAGTGTTTTAACCAAAAAAGATGCTTCGATACTGCTATTTTGTGTATTTGTTGTAGGATTTTGCACAATAGTATATGAACTTTTAATTGGAAGCATTTCTTCTTATTTTATTGGAGATAGCATTAAACAATTTTCTATAACAATTGGTTTAACAATGACCGCAATGGGCATCGGAACTTTAATTTCAAGATTTTTTGATAAAAATTTAATCTACTGGTTTATTTTTGTAGAGATTTTGTTAGCAATAATAGGCGGAATGTCAGTTCCAATTCTCTATTGGATTTATTCAATTCAATTTTTCTATTACCCTATAATGTGTATTCTTATTATTATAATCGGAACACTTATAGGTTTGGAGATTCCACTACTTACAAGAATTATGGAAGAATATTTTCAACTTAGAGAAAATATTTCTAATGTTTTATCCTTAGATTATTTGGGTGCTTTTTTGGCATCATTGGCATTTCCTTTTATACTATTACCATTTTTAGGAGTATTTAACAGTTCTCTATCAACAGGACTTTTAAATTTATTGGTCGGCATTCTAACATTTTGCTGGTTTAAAAACAAATTAACAAAAAAACGCAGAGCAATGTTAAAAGTACAAGGTATATTAATCGCAATACTTATAATTGGATGCTTATTGTTTTCAAAAGAAATATCAATGTACCTTGAGAATTCAATGTATGATGACAGAGTAATTTTTGCTAAACAAACAAAATACCAAAAATTAGTAATGACTAAAAATAAAGAAGATATCAGATTATTCATAGATGGAAACGTTCAATTTTCTACTATTGATGAATACAGATATCATGAACCGTTAATACACATACCAATGAATTTAGTACAACATAGAGAAAACATTTTAATACTTGGTGGTGGCGACGGATTAGCAGCAAGAGAATTATTAAAATACAATGAGGTTCAACATATTACCGTAGTAGATTTGGACAAGGATATGACAGATTTAGCAATGAAAAATAGGATTTTTACAGAACTAAATCAAAATAGTTTTAATAATAAAAAAGTTAAAGTTTTAAATGAAGATGCATTCAAATTTTTAGAAAATGCAAAAGAATATTTTGATGTAATAATTATAGATTTACCTGATCCAAACAATTCGTCATTAGCAAGATTATACAGTAAGGAATTTTATAAAGTAGCAAAACAAAAGCTTGCCCAAAACGGAATTTTGGTAACACAAGCCACAAGTCCTTATTTTTCACCTGAAGCATACTGGTGTATAGAAAAATCCTTAATATCAGCAGGATTTAAATATACAAAACCTTATCATGCATACGTACCTTCTTTTGGAGATTGGGGATTTGTATTAGCTGCAAATAAAGAAATAAGTGAAAATAATATAGACATAAAAGTTCCGACAAAATTTTTAGATAAGAATTCTATTAGCAGCCTTTTTCATATAGAAAAAGACATTATTAGAAAAAATATAAAAGCCTCAACACTAAATAAACCGGAAATACTAAATTATTATTTAAGCGGTTGGAGATACTGGAATTAATAAAAAATGTACAAGCATATTTCAACTTGTACATTTTAATTATAAAATTTATAAATTATTTACAAACTCCACCGTCATCCATAGGGGTATAGTTAAGTTCTGTGCCTTTGTTATTTTGCTGTGCCGGTTGTTTAACTAAAAATTCTTTACCTGAACCATGTCCAAAGAATTTATCTCTGAATTCGTCAACGGATTCAAAACCATTTAATTTTGCAATCCTTTCCATTTCGGCATTCATATCATCTTTTGTTATACCATTTTTACCTGCTGCAACCAAATTGTTTTTTGCAACATTCCACAAAGTGTCGCCTCTTTTAACTCTGTAATGATTTTCATCTGATGGCGGCTTTACTTCTTTTGTTTTTGCTGATGATGTTTTTGCCTTTTCTGGTCTTGGCATACCTAATTCGCCATAATATTTATTTTCAGCATATTGAAGATTTGCTTTTAGTTCAAAAAGTTTATCTTCGTATATTTTTCTTACTTCAGGAGCTTTTTTATCTGAATTTTGATATAACTTCAAAAGGTTCTCCATACCTTTGCCATTTTCAAATTCTTGCAATTCAGCTTTTGCTTTTTGCAATTCTTGATAAGCTGCATTAATCTTTGCATCCTGCTCACTTTTATTTACAAATCCAACTTCTCTTTTTTGAGAATTTTCTCCAAACACAGAGTTTGGATTTTGATTAACATCGTTACTTTTTGAATCGTTATTTGACTTTGATTTAGAATCAACACCTTTCGTATTACCTAAACCATTTATATTCACATCAGGGTACATAAGTTACGTCCTTACTTTGAACTATATTATTATTGCTTCTTTAAAATTTCTTCATATAATTTTTGAATAGCCTCTTCAGAATCGCTTGAAGTACCAATTATGCCGTCAACATCATCTTGACTAATTCCGCAATCTTCAGCACGTTGAGCTAATGCATTTATAACTGTATTTTTCAAGTCCTCTAAAGTTCCTGTATGAGTTGAATCATAAAAGAAACTATTTAAACTTTTTACACCATAAGAACCATTCAATTCCTTTAGAACTTCTAATACATTTTCAGAAGTAATTTTTGGTGCTTGATTTTGAGCGAAGTCATTTATTATTACGTCATCACCAAATTGCGGATAACCGTTTACAGCTTTTAATAAAACCATTTTGCCGGCTAATTCTGTTGATTCTAATTCAGCCTCAGTATATTTCACATCGGATTCTTCAGCATTTTCGATTTCCTTGGCAAACTCGGAAATCAAGCCCATTGACATAGGTCCAAGATACTGATATTTATTCAATTGTGATTCAAATACAATAGCTTTCTTTTCTAATTCACTATTACCTGAAGCTTTTGCTTTTTCAACCAATGCATCTTTAAATACATTATGCATACGCTTCATTTCTTCACCGGACAAATCACTTTCAAGTGCAGAAATTAATGTTGAATCATGAGATTCTCCTGTCTTATGATTGTAGTGAGTAAACTTCTTAGCATAAAATTTATCCCAAGAATTCATAACATCAATAACATTATCAGGAGTAATTTCACTATATACTTGTTCTAATGCCTTTTCATCAGTACCAAGACCATCTATTGCTTTGAAGATTTTATTTGTTAATTGAGTTGGAGATTGTCCTGATTTTGACTTATTAGATTTTTTACTCTTTGCCTTTGAATTTGTTTTTGCAGGCTTATCAGCTTTTGATGAAGGTTCCGCTTCATCTGTATCATCTGACGTGTCAACCTTATCTGCTTTTTTAGATTTACTAGCTTTATCTGAACTATCAGGAGCTTCTACATCAACTTCATCATCCGATACTACATTACTTTTTTTTTTACCATCAACATCATCTGTTGCAGCAGAATTTGCAGGGTTAACACTTGGAGCAGAATTATCTACACCATTTGCATTTGCTGGATTTTGCTGAGTTGCATAGTTATTGTATGCATTTTGGTAAAAATCCGGAGACATCATTTGCTGCATTTGCTGCATCATTTGGTTCATATCGTATGGTTGATTGTAACCATAAGGCATACTACCCATACCATAAGGTACACCACCACCATAAGGCATATTCATATTGTAAGGCATGTTACCCATGTTAGAATTATTGCCATACGGTGTAAATGTTAATGAAGCAGCATTCATTACGTCATTTGCAGCTGAAGCCATAAGTGCGTTACCCATAATGCCACTTAGTGCACTCATCATCGGATTAACAAATCCGCCGAATCCACCATAATTTCCATAGCCACCGAAGCCATCGAAGCCACTATATGCCATCATCAATTTAGCATATGCTGCATTATATTTATTGGTATCCATTTGGACATTGACATCATAACCGCCAGCACCATAGCCATTCGGTACATTTCCATAAACATTATTTGGGTTTTGATTTTGATTTTGGTTTTGAGCCGGATTTGTTCCATTTGAACCATTTACAGAACCATTCGGATTAACCGAATTACCTGAATTTGGATAGCCATTTGCTCCATTACCATTATTGTATCCGTTTACGCCTGTACCGTTATTGCCTGCACCGCCGTCGTTTCCACGTCCGTTTACGCCTGTGCCATTATTGCCAGCACCGCCGTCATTTCCACGTCCGTTTACGCCTGTACCGTCTTTACCAGCACTGCCGTCGTTTCCACGTCCGTTTACACCTGTGCCGTCTTTACCAGCACTGCCGTCGTTTCCACGTCCGTTTACACCTGTGCCGTCTTTACCAGCACCGCCGTCATTTCCACGTCCGTTTACGCCTGTACCGTCTTTACCAGCACCGCCGTCATTTCCACGTCCGTCTACGCCTGTACCGTCTTTACCAGCACTGCCGTCGTTTCCACGTCCGTTTACGCCTGTGCCGTTATTGCCTGCACCGCCGTCGTTTCCACGTCCGTTTACACCTGTACCGTCTTTACCAGCACCACCGTCATTTCCACGTCCGTCTACGCCTGTACCGTCTTTACCAGCACTGCCGTCGTTTCCACGTCCGTTTACGCCTGTGCCATCTGTTCCATCTGCACCACTGCTACCGGAACCTTTGAAACCTCTGATAGTACCAGCATCATCTGCATCATCAGCACTGCCACTTGTTCCGCCAAGCTTTCCAGCATCGTCGGCAACATCTGCACCATATTCATCGTCAAGTTTTAAATTTTCAAAATTATATTCTTTAACCGAACCATCTTTCTTATACTCAGCATGAGTACCATCAGAAAAGTCCATAGCTTTACCATCGTCAGGTGCACCCGTTATATCAACAGATTGTCCCTGTCTTATGGCATCATCAATATCTTTTAACATAACTCCTGGTTCAGTATAACCATTTGTTTTTCCCGATGTACCTGCTTTATTTCCACCTTTTGCATTGCCTGATTTATCTGCATCAGAACTTTTATCTACATTTGATGCATCGCCATCACCTGTATTTGCTTTTCTTGCACGTTCCCTTATTTTTGCAAAAATTTGTCTGTCTTCTGGAGTTATACCATTATCTGTTTGGTCTTCCAATGGTTTTCCACTTGAATCAACAAGAACAGAAGTACCATCCGGATAATTTGCTCTAAAAACACCGTCTTTTACAAAATCAACATTGACCTTTGTATTCTTATCCGACAACATATTTTCCAAATCATCAACATAGCCTTGAATTTGCTCCTGTTCAAGCTTTTTATTATTTGAAAAATCATAATAATTTGGACTATTATCTGAACCATATCCAGCTACTGTACCATCTGAGAAGATAGATGTCTTACCACCTTTGCCATCCGGATTTACCTTAACAGTTAGACCTTCTGCTGTGGCATCATTAATATCCCTCCAAAATGAACCACCACGCATTGGATCATTCATATCAAACAAACTGCCAACACCACCAAGTGTATTACTTGGTTTGTCTTGTTTGTTATTATGCGTATGATTATGTTGTTTTACAGGTTTATTTCCGCCAACACCGCCAGGACCTGCTTCAAATGGATACATAGTATCACTCCTTTAGTTATTTATTTTTTTGGTACACGTAGATATAATAAACTACACCTACAATCATGTAAAAACAGTCTTTATAAAGAAATTGCATGGCTTTTAAGTCTTTTTTACAAAACTTAACATGTTTTATTTCTTTATTGATGTATTATCATGTAATTATTATTCTATTATTTTTTTTTTGTAAAAGGAGTCCACCAAATGAATGAAAATAAAAAACAATGTCCTTTTAATAATGCCGAATGCAACAACTCTTGTGCATTATATATTGATTCAGAAGAATTAAACGAACTTTTGTTAAATAGACTCACCAGTTTAGGAGTTCTAAACAGAGGCAAAGGTACCTGCTCATTGAAAACTTTAGCAATGAGTAATGCCCGTAAAATTTTTGAAACAACCACTACTAGAAGAATGTAAAAATAAAAAACCCGACATTAGATTTCTATGTCGGGTTTGCCTGTTTGTTATTTTTTCTCAATTATTTCTTAACCG
>CAKVCZ010000015.1 GCA_934726055.1 uncultured Candidatus Melainabacteria bacterium | reverse complement strand
ATGTCATTCTGAACTTGTTTCAGAATCTGTTTAATAATCAAAGATTATTTTCAATTTAGTCAGGACTGCCTTTCAGGCGGAATATTTTTTTTCACTCCGTTAAGGACTGGAATAATTATGATGAATTAACAAAAATAAAAAAGTGTTTGCAAATTTGAATAGTTCGACAAATAACATGGAAAAAGTTACAAAGGTCAAAAAGATATATGCAGAGTTAAACGAAGCTCAGAATCGTGCTGTTGCAAAATACGGACCTGTAGGAACTTGGGTTGTAAATTTGCCATCAGGTACATCAAGTAATCAACGATATGTTGATAGAATTACTGAATTTTTGAAAGTACAAAAATATTGTAGAACTACATCTGAGACAGGTTGCTATGATACTGATTTTTATAATTTGACTAATAATGATTTGAGTCCATGGAATGGACAAAATAAAACTCCAAAAGTAGTTTTAGCAAATGGGGCAACTTTTTTTAGTAATTATTATTTAGCCTATCCGTCTTGTAACAATTCAGATTCGGGTTATTCTATTCCGGACCGTTGTGGTTGGTTTTATTTAGATATTGACGGAGCGAATAAGGGCAAAAATAAAATGGGTATTGATGTCTTTGCTTTTAATGTTACAAAAGACGGTATTAAAGGTAACCCGGTTCAAAATTCAAATACAGTTAGCTACCATGGTAGAAGTGCATTAACGTGGATTTTAGAAACAGGCAATATGGATTATTTGAAAGCTAACAGTTCAGGAAAATGTAATAATTCAAATAAGTATTTATCTCTTAGTAATAATGTTTTGAGTTGCAAATAATTTTATTTAGTCTTTGTCGTAAATTCTTGCGTAGTTCCAATATGCTTTTAGAACTTTTTTAAGATAGTTCTGTGTTTCAGGATATGGAATTTGTTCTAAAAATTCATCTTTGTCGTTATAATTTAATTTATTTATCCATGATTTTACGCTTCCGGCTCCACCATTGTACGATAATATTGCATGAACATCATCTCCGTTGTTAATTCTTTTTAGTTTGGAGTAATATAAACTTCCAAGTTGAATGTTTAATCGTGGATTGTATAAATAATCAGTGTCATTTGTTTTTATCCCGTACCCGTTTTTAACTTCGTTTGCTGTTTGAGGCATTAATTGCATTAATCCTCTTGCCCCAACAAAACTTGTTGCTTTCGGATTAAAATGACTTTCTTCTTTTATAATTGCAAGTAACAAAATTGGATTGTTATTTAATGAGAATTCAACAGCTTCGTTATAGTAGTGCATAGGATATACAAGTCGCCAACGGAAGTCTGTCTTTGGTGGTTTGTTTTGCATTTCATCCATTGCATCTCTTGCAAGAACAACTGATGTTGTGTATGCTCCTTTTTCGTATGCTAGCCAGCTTTGAACAAATTTATCGTTTTTGCATAATTCGTCAACAAGTCCGTAGTCCTTTAGCAATGCCAATTTTATAACTAAGTTGCCATCTTTTGATTTTTCGTAAGGAAATACTACCGGTTTATATACCAATTCTGTCGCAAATAGTGAGTTGTCAAGTCTGTACATGTCAACGTACGCTCTGTATGCATAATATGAATCAGGATATTTTTCTATAACTTTTTTGTAGTATTCTCTCGATTCTTCATAGTTTTTTAGGTGTTCTTCAATTTTTCCCATCCAAAATAGAACAAATGCTGTCGAATTCGCATTAGCATAGGTATTTAGATGTATTTCTCCAAGCTTTTGTGCAGATTTGTATTTGGATGATTTTATATTTGAATAAAATATGTTTGATAGTGCATCTGCAGCAAATTGACCTTCCGGAAATTTATAATATAGTTCAGAATAGCAATAATCTTTAATTTCGTTTGGTGAATTTTGACATTTTAAATATTTTACATAGTCTTCACCGGGTTTATTAACGGAAAGATCTGATAATTTTGACAAAGCTTCATTTTTGTTGCCTGTGTTTGCTTGTAAATATAAATCAATTGCTCTATATAAGTCTTTTTTGTTGATAGTCGAATCAGATAGTTTTATACCTTTTTCTGTTGTTTCTTTTATTTTTGTCCAATTTCTAAGTTCATAGTAGTTTTTGACAATATCGCACCAACTTTGATTTAGATCGGTTAAATTAAAGTGTTTTCTCGCTAAATCAAACTCTCCAAGAGCATAATATGAACGTCCAATGATTAAATTTTCTTCATTTGTTAAATTATTTAGGTTTAATTCTTTGATTTTATTAATGGATGAAACCGCAAATCGTCCTGCTGGAGCATCTTTTAAATATTCCTTAAAATAATCTTCTGCTTTTTGCATATAAAGAGTTAATTTTGTTTTGTTTTCGACACCTTCTAATTCAAGTATTTGTATTAATCCTAAATAATATTTTGCAGCAATTGCATATTCACTATTTGGATATTTTTTTAGTATTTTTTGAAAGCTTTTTTTAGATTTTATAGGGGACTTTGAATATTTGTTTTGTGCCAGTAAATATTCAACCCTTGCGTTTAGACCAAAATTTGGATAGTTTCTAATTAGCTTTTTATAATTTCTTATCATTAATTTATTAGATTGCATGTACTCGCCGCATCTTGCTTGACGATATATTGCAGCAGGTTTAAGATTTGATTTTGCAGAAATACGACCAAATTCTTTATAAGCTTTGTGATAATCTTCTGCCTTATATAATTCAAGTGCCTGAGCGTATGTGCGTAAGCTATCAGATTCAAATTTAACGTTATTCCAAAGATTTATAAGTATAATTGCAATAACAGAAAAAATTATAACTGTAATTAATATTATTTTTTGTTTTAAATTCATATCTCTAACCTGTAATCAAGTTTTATTGTATCAAAAAATAGATTAATTCTCCATAATCAGTGAATTAAACTTAACAAATCTGAAATATATAATAGTATTGTGAAAAATAAATACAATACAATTCCAATAAAAAATAATAAATACAACAAAGACATTAAGACACAAATTATAAAGATGTATGTGCTTTCTTCTGAAACAAAAGTGTTAAAAAAATAATTACTTATTTCTTAAAGCTAAAACATCCTGTTCTTGTTCTTTTGTTAAAGGTTTTGCCCCTCCAAGAATGTATGTATTTAAAACTATTTGAGCGTAAGATTCTGCTAATTCAAGTTTTAAATATGCATCTTGAATGTTGTCTGAAGCAACTACAAATCCGTGGTTTGCCATTAATACTGCATCATACTTGTCAAAAAGTGCAGATGTTTTTTCTGCAAGTTCTACCGATGATGGAAGTGCATATTCTGCTAACGGAATTTGTCCAAAATAAAAAGTGTTTTCTGCCATAACAGGTTTATCCAAAGGAATTCTTGCAGCCGCAAATGAGCATAAATATGGAGAATGAACATGAATAATTGCTTTTAAATCAGGACGTTTTTTATAAATATATGTGTGCAATAATTTTTCGCTGGAAGGTTTTCTTTTTTCTCCTTCAACAGGAGTTCCTTCCATATTAATTAGTACAATATCATCATTTCTTAAGTATCCGTTAGATGAACCGGATGCGGTAATTAAAATATCTTTATCGCATCTAACGGACATATTTCCTGATGTTCCGGGTGTTAGATTTTTTAATTCTATTCTTCTTCCGTATTCAATTAATAAATCTTCAAGATTTTTTCTTTCCATTAAAGATTTTCACCTTTCATTACTGTTGTGGCATCTTCCATATCTACAACAACGGCATTTGATCTGTACGGACTTGGAGGAGGTATAAATCCATAAGACGGAAATACGTTTGGCTCATCCTTTGTTTTCCCTAAGTCATCAGCATTTTTTACTGTCATTTTGTTGTAGTCAATTTCTGTTCCTTTAGGATTCATTGCTACTGTGAAACCAAAATATGTATTTTCACGGATAAAGTCATAACCCAAGTTTAATTTAAAGTCATCAGGTCCTAAAGCAACATAGAATGATGCTTCTTTGAATTTTGTATCCGAACGGGATTGATAATCTTTTAAGCCATCATCAAAGCTATATGTAGTGTATAAACCTAAAGTTAAATATTTGCACGCTCTCCAATATTCTCTTAAATATACACTTGAGCGTCCGAATCTATATGCATCCATTGTTGGCATAGGAGTGTTATCACTATATCCAGACAAATAATATCCGATATCTTGTCGCCAATTTTTATATTGAGTACTTAATCTTGGACCTATTCTAGCTACAAACTGTGTATCTCCTGTTCCGTATATTGCGGCAGAACCGTCCATTAACAAATTGATATCAAACATTTTCCAACCGGTTAATTCTTTAGGATCGTAATGTTTAAAATGAGAGTAGATATTTTGGTTTGCTTGTGCCATATATCTAAATCTCGCAGTACTCATTTTTCCTACACCTGGTATTTCCATGTTATTTGCTGTTCGTTTGTTTTCTTTTAAAAATGCAGCTGTAATTCTATGGCTGAATGTAAATGGAGCATCTTTGTATATAAAATCAGCATGACTATATCCTCTTTCATATACAAGTTGTCCGCCGTAACCTACCCATTCTTGACCTAGAATCCAGTTATTCATATATGAATTTGCACCGTATTGTAACGTTAAAAAATCGTCAAGTTGTTGTTCACCTTTTAGGTAAAATTTCTTTGCAGCTGTGTTGTACGCAAAATTTGTAGTATTTGTTCCGCTTTTAAATCTTGCGATACCACCAAAACCAAAACCGCTTTTATAGTTAACTGTTGGTAAAATTTTCAAAGTTGAGCCAAATGGCATTGGTAAAACTAATCCGGGACCTGCAAACATACCCATTGTTGCTAAAGAACCAAGTTCAGGATAGTTTCCTTCAACATAATCGTGTTCTTTATTTGAGTAGATGGTCATTGATGGCAATGATACTAATTTTTTACCTTTCGTTGTATATATTTTCGGTCTTTTTAATTTAATTACATCATTATTTGCGTTGGCTTTTATGTTTATTTCATCTACCTTAATAAAGAATTTACTTACACCCAAATCATTTAGTAAGTATTTATATTCATCCTGTGGAATAATAATATTTTGTATAATATCACTGCTAAAACCTTCTGAACTGAATGTTATAAATTGATCATGTTCAGTTTTTATTTTACCTTTTTCTGTTATAACTGTATCTCCAAACATATATCCATGTTCAGCAATAAGTTTTATGTTGTAATCTGTAAATTTTAAATTATTCAAAACTCCGGATTCTTCGTTTAAATTGAATTTTAAATAATCACCTAATGTTTCAGAACCGTTACGAAGAATTTTTACATCATCATATATTTGAATTACATTAGTGTAGTTATTGTAGGTCATTCTTTTACCGTAAACAACCGTATCTTGTTCTGGAAAGGTTATACTTAAATTACCTGTTGCTTCAATATCATTTGTTTCTGGCAAATACTTCATAACCTTACATTTGATAATGATTTGTTGAGAGCCGAGAAGTTCTTTTTCTTCCTCTTCAACACTGTTTTCTTCTTCCTCAATATTTTCTGATGCTATATCTGAAGATTTAAGTTTTTTCTTATTTGCAGTTCTTTCGGCTCTGTTTTTCATATATTTGTTTGCTTTTAAACGAAGTTTTTTTACAGGAGCCATTGTTTTTCTTGTTGTATAGTCATAAAAAGGACTTCTTGTCGGTACAAAATTTCTGTTATATTCAAGTCTATCTTGTTCAATTTTGTTATCACGTTCTCGCTGTAATTCTTTACCGGATCTAAAGAAGTTATCTCCTGTAAAATCGGATATATCCAACATATTGGTTGAAACAGAAGTTGATTGTTCTTGCGTAGCTTCAATAGAAAAAGCCGGAAGTGTTAAGAACATTAAAAATGTTATTACTATTACGTTTTTAAATTTATACATTTGTACCTCTATATTTTAGTTATCTTTTTATATATAATTTAGCGGATTTACAGGTTTACCGTTTACCCTAACTTCAAAGTGGCAATGTGGACCGGTACTGTACCCGGTTGTACCTTCTCGTCCGATTAATTGTCCTTGTGATACGTAAGCTCCATTTGAAACTGCAATTGAATCTAAGTGAGCGTATAGTGTAGTTGTAGGTTTTCCGTTCACTGAACCGTGGTCAATAATTACAACTTTTCCATATCCTCCGTACCATCCTGTATATATAACCTTTCCTGAGTTTGAAGCTCTTATTGCACCTCTAAACTGTCCGCCGATATCAATACCAGAGTGGAATGTTCTGCTGTTAAATATCGGATGAGTTCTATATCCGAATGGAGAAGTTATTCTGCCTGCAATAGGTTTAATGAATCCTGAAGCAACTTTAACTTCAGATTTTCTGGTACTTCTATTAATCATTGTTCCTATACTTGCAGATTGTTTGGCTAATTCTTTTTCTGCTCTTTCATAAGCTACTCTGTCAGTTCTAAGCTTATGTATCATATTTTTATTTTGTTCTATTTCTCTTTGTATTGATTTTTGTTGATAATTTATGGATTTAATGTTATAAGAGATTGTTCTTTTCTTTTCTTCTATGTCATATTTTAATAAAGCAATTTCTTTAGCTTTTGCTCTTGCCAGTGCCATTCTGTTATAGTCTTGTTTAATCAATTTAGATTCAAAGTAGATTCTGTCTAAAAATGTATTAAAATCATTAGCGGTTAAAAGTAAAACAAAAAATCCTTTTCGTTGAGATTTATATACTTTTCTTATTCTTGATTTCATTCTGAAATCGTAAGCTGAAAATTCTGCACTTGCTTTTTGTAATCTTATTTCTAAGTTTGCAAGTTCATTAGTTGTAGTATTTAATTTTTCTTTTGATGTAGCAAGACTTGATGCAGTTGATTCCAATTTTTGTTGATTTTTGTACAATTTATTATTTTCAACATGTTCAAGCCACTTTAAATGATTAATTTTTTGTCTTGCTTGTTCTTTTGTTTTTACTTTTTGAGCAGCATTTGCTGTTGATATAGGTACGAAAAACATTACTGTTGACAACATCAACAGATAAATGAATATCTTTTTCATACTTATCCCATTTTTCACGAATCTATCCTAACGTAATACTAATGGAAGCATTAACAAGCCTACCGTCCATACAATAAAAGAAAATGCAATTATACCAATTATAATTTTTTGATGTTTTCTAAAAAATTCCATAATTTCCCCTTAATCTACATAAATATAATAGTATTAACATGCAAATTTTGCAATTTTTTAAAATTTATTTGCAAAAATTCTTAAAATCGTTTAATATATATGCGTATGCAATATAAATTTTTAAATTTTTTCTTAGACAAAAAAGATTTATTATCTCAAAATAATGAGATGATAGATCCGATACTTCTTGAAAATAATACATCTCAACTGGATGCAATTTATGAGTTTTACAAAAGCGACAAATACATGCTCTATCTAAACGGTTTTTTGGGCACGGGTAAAGTTCAGTTAATAAATTATTCTAAAAATTTTCTTTCAGATGATACAATAGTCTTAAAACATAATTGTTTTGAAACAACTATTTTGGATGATATTTTTCTAACTTTTTTTGAAGAGTTTAAGAAACTGGAAACTCAAAAAATTATAAATCCTCCAAGAATAAAATCTGAAAATTTTAATCAAAAAATCCATTCGTATTTTTCTACTATTGAAAAGCCTATATTGATTGTATTAAACTCTTTTGAGGCATTAGTCGATGAAAACCGAAATGAAATAGTTGATTTCATCTTACATTTGCAATCTTTTCAAAAAGTTAAAATAATTTTGATTGGTAGAACATTTAAGGCTTCTCAATTTCCGGAAAATTATCAAATTGAAAGAGTAAGTACAAATCCTCTTGAAAAGAATTTGTTTGAAAAATATTTAAGAAATAAAAAAATAAAGTTTAATTCAAAAATTTTAGATGATTTGTATAAATACACACGAGGTTATCATTTCTTTTTAATTATCTCATTGAGAATTATGGAGAACAAACAACTTTCACCGGAAACTTTTTTAGAAAATTTCAAAAAAAGCTTTATGAATTATTATGAATTTTTGGAAAAAGAATCAATTGATATGGTGCCGGCAATCGCAGTTCGATTTTATTGGATGTTGTGTCTGTTTAGGCATGGTTTAAATATTACTTTGTTAAAGCAATTAAGATTGTATGATGAAACTTCAATAAATGCACTAATAGAGAATAATTTGTTAACAAGAGATAATAATCAAATTTATGTTCCGGATTATTTTAAAGAACAAATTGATTTAACAATCCCGCAAAATGTTGCGAATAAAATCCACCAGCAGATAATTGATATATATGAAGGTCAATTACCATTAAAACCTTTTGAAAGAACTATATTACTTTCCAGACAAACAATGAGGAAAGAAATAGAGTATCATTCTTTATTTTTACCTAAAAAAGTAAATACCGGAGAATTTGCTTCGGGAATATCATATGCTTCTCTTGCAAAGGAGAAAACTAATATAGAAAGTAGTGTACAATCTACTCAGGCGGATAATCAAAAACCTGTAAATACTCACCCTGTAAAATCTCAACAAAATCAAACTCAGTCAAATAGTACACAAGCATCTTCTCAAAAAACAGGACATTGGGTGGAATCTAATAAAACAGCAAGTAATGTGCCTCAAAATGTTAATGTAAATATAGATTTGAGCAAATTAGGTTTTAATGTAAATGATTTACCGTTTAAATTGACTCCTCAAGAAATGGAAATGCTTGCAGCAAGTGTGGCAAGTATTCAGGAAGCACGAGAAAAAGATGCGAATATTGCATCTATGAATATTAATATTACAAATTCTCAAGAAGGTGGAAATGCCGCGGCAGCCGGTGAAGATGTTCCTCAGGAAGAAGAAAAAATTACACTTGCACAAATTATGGCAAAAGGAAAAGAGGAAGAGTTAAATTATCAATATACAAGGATGATAGAAACTTATCAGAGTGCGTTGCAGTATAGTGATGATGAGGATTACTTTAATAATCTTCCAATAATTTATACAAAATTAGGTTTAGCATATCAAAAAATGTCTAATTGGGAAAATGCTCTAAAATATTACGAAATGGCACGTGAGTTTTATGAGCAAACATTAGAAAAAGTAAAAGAAAATTATATAAAACTAAGTATTGCAAACATTTATTATGAAACTTATAAACCAGATTTAGCGAAAAATTATTTAATGGATATTATAAATTCTGATGATATGCCGGAAATATTGATTACAAAAACATATATAACTTTTGCAAATATAGAAGACAGTCTTTCAAATATAAACAGTTCTTATGAATATTATAGAAAAGCTATAAAAATTTCAAATGAAACAATGGACACAGAAACCTTGTCGGAGTTGTATTTTAAATATGCATTGATTGCTGATGATAAAGGTGATATTGAAGAAGCATTAGAATATTATAACAAATGTATAAAATTAAGCAGTGATAATAATTTGAATAAATATTTGTCTGCGGCATATTCAAATATTGCGACCTTGCACTTGGAAAAAAATGACAAAGCGTATGCAGCTCAATGTTTCTTAAAAGCTTATGAGCTTGATAAAAAGAATAATAATTACGATGGAATGTATTTTTCTGCTACAAAGCTTGCTCAAATGGCACAAAAGGCATATCCTGATAAAGCAATTGAATATTTGAATCAAGCAAAAGATTGTGCGATAAAGTTAAATGATACTTTCTATATTGCTTCGGCAACTCTTGCAACCGGTGATTTTTACTATGCTCAAAAACAAAACGAAAAGGCTTTAGTAGAATATTTGAATGCTTATGAAATTGCTAAAAATGATTTTAGCAAAGATAATTTGAATAAAATCCAAATGAGAATTGATGATATTAAGTTTAGAATCGGTTTAGAAGCATTTAACAGAATAGAAACAGAGTTTAAAAATGCCCAAAGACAAGAAATTCAGTAAGTATAAAGAATTATTTTTGCAAAAAAATCATATTTTGAATTTGATTTCAAAAAATGATGAAAAGTATCTTGATGAAAAGCATATTTTTGATTCTCTTGCGATAAAGAAATTTTTTGAAAAATATTCAGGGCAGTATAGAACCTTATTAGATATAGGTACAGGTGGAGGTTTTCCGGCTTTACCGATTGCAATAGAGTATCCTGAAATTTTTGTAACAGGCATAGATAGTATAGCAAAAAAAATAAACGCAATTTCTGACATTGCGAAGGATTTGAATTTAAAAAATTTTAATGTAATATGTGATAGAGTTGAAAATATAAACGATAAAAATTTCGATATTATTACAAGTCGTGCTGTTGCAAAAATAGATTTAATAGTAAAATATGCAATGCCGCTATTGAATAAAGATGGATATTTAGTTATATATAAGGCAAAAAATATTCAAGATGAAATAAAATCTGCTGAGTTGTCTTTGAAGAAAAATAAAGCAAAGGTTGTTGATATCATTGAATATAAATTGCCGCTGGAAGAAATTTATGAAAGGAATTTGGTTGTAATAAAACATGTTTAGTATTCGTCAATTTTTACCAATAATAATGCTTACTATATCGAACATTTTTATGACATTTGCTTGGTATGGGCACTTAAAATTCAAAAGTACGACGTTGTGGGTAGTAGTGTTGGTAAGTTGGGGAATTGCTTTTTTTGAATATTGTTTTCAAGTTCCTGCAAACAGAATTGGTGCAGATTATTATTCAGCAGCGCAATTAAAAACAATTCAGGAAATTATTACACTTGTTGTTTTCTCAATATTTTCAGTATTGTATTTAAAAGAACAATTTAAGTGGAATTATTTAGTAGGGTTTGTATTTATAATTCTTGCCGCATTTTTTATTTTTAAAAAATGGTAAATTACATAAATCCTGTTTTTATGGATCCCTTACCAAATTTTTCTTCAATTTTGTCTATGGCTATGGATAGGTTTTCTTTTTTATCATTTGTCGGTTCTGTAAATAGTGTTATTTGATGTACAGATTTTTCGCTTAATTTCTCTAACATAACTCCACTTGAACGGTAAAGCAAATTTCTATTGTAAATCTTATCAAAAACTTTAAATACAGTTTTTGATATTTCCAGTTCTAAATCCAATGGCTGCTCAAGATTCATTTTGTCGTAATAGACAACAAAATCTTTTGTCTTTAGCATAACCCCAATTGTAGAAGTTTTTAGCGAGTGTTTTCGTAGTTTTCTACAAGCATCTTTTATGTGTTTATTTAATTCATTTTTAATGAAATCAATGTCATTTGTTGCTGGATTAAAAGAACTTGTTTCTTGAATTGATTTTGGGGCTCTATATCCGTTAAAAATAGAATGCATACTTTCGCCAAGAAGTTCATGCTTTAATTCAACATAGGTTATTGAATACTTATTTTTTAACCATTCATCAGGCTTTTGTACGAATTCACTACAAGTTAAAATTCCTTCTTTATTAAGTGCAATTTTCATTCTGCGTCCAATTCCGCAGATGTTGTCAACTTTTGTATTTGGTAAAATCTTTTTTAATTTTGATTTTCCGATTAAATAAATTCCTCCAACATTTTTTGCATAATCACTTGCAAATTTAGCTAATGTTTTTGTCGAACTTACACCAATAGATACAGGAATATCAATTTCTTCAAGAATTTTTTCTCTTAAATATGCAGCCAAATTATAATAATTTTTTTTATAAAGTTTACACAAACCTGTAAAATCAACGTAAGCTTCATCTATTGAGCAAACTTCCACTTTCGGGCTAAAATTTTTTAAAATATTGATTACTTTTTTAGAAAATTCTTTATAAATTTCATGATTGGCTTTTACATATATAACGTCAGGATATTCTTTTTTTGCCATAAATACCGGATAACCCATAGGTAATCCGCATTTTTTTGCTTCTTTTGAACGAGAAACAACACAACCGTACTCGCCCCCTGTTACGGCTACGGGTTGATTTTTTAAATCAGGATTAAGTGCCTGCTCGCAGGAAACAAAAAAAGAATCACAATCAATTAGTGCATATACCTTTTGCATATACAAATTATATCAAATTATCGAGTTAAAAACAAATCGTTATAAAGTTATTGATTCTCAATTTTTCTGCTGTAAAAAGTTTTACGGCGTTCTTCTAAACGTTTTTGTTTATATCCATACATTGCATAAATCAAAAATCCTACAACAAGCCATAAAACAAACCATGCAGAAGAAGTTTTTAAGGATTGTAGTGAATAAATCATAAGTCCGCCGCTCATAACGATTCCAAGTATAGGGAAAAGTGGTACAAACGGTACTTTGAAGGCTCTTGGTTTATCAGGTTCTGTTTTTCTAAGTATCATAACGGCAGCACAAACAATTATAAATGACAGGAATGTTCCAAAATTACATAATTCTGCTGAAATTTTTAAGTCCATAACAAATGAACCAATAATAACAACAAGTGCTGATACCCACGTTAGAACGTATGGAGTTCTGTTTTTTCTGTGAATTCTTCTAAGACCTTTTGGTAAAAATTTATCTCTGCAAATTGCATATAAAATTCTTGTTGTACCCAATTGATAAACTAATAATACTGAAGTTAATCCGGCTAACGCTCCAACTGATATAAGTCCTGCAAGCTTATTTTGACCAACAAATCTCATAGCAGATGCAATAGGAGCCTGAACATCAATTGCATGATAGTTTACCATACCGGTTAGAACCAATGCTGCTGAAACATATAGAACCGTGCAAAGAAGTAAAGTGCCTAAAATTCCGATAGGCAAATCTCTTTGCGGATTTTTTGTTTCTTCTGCCGCAGTAGATATTGCATCAAAACCAATGTATGCAAAGAAAATTATAAATGCTCCGCTTAAAATTCCTTCAATTCCGTTAGGTGCAAATGGAACCCAGTTTTCAGGTTTTACATAAAATGCTCCAACGAGAATGAAAGAGATAATTATAAATAAGTTTAAACAAACCATAAAGGTTGCAACTTTAGTTGATTCTTTTACTCCCTTAACAAGTAATAATGTTAAAAGTAAAACTATAACAATTGCCGGAATATTTATAGAAACAGGTATAACTCCGCCGATATATGGTATAACGTCGTGAGGATTTAATCCGTCTTTATTACATATTGCTAATGCTGAGCGATAGTCGTTTATTAACCAGATTGGCGGATTAACCATCCAACTTGGTAAAATGTGTTCAAACCCTTTTAAAAATTGCATAAAATATCCTGTCCAAGCACTGGCAACTGTTATATTACCAATGGCATATTCAAGCATTAATATCCAGCCGACCATCCATGCCATAAACTCACCCATAGTTGCGTAAGTATAAGTATAAGCACTACCTGCAACCGGTATCATAGATGCAAATTCACTATAACAAAGTGCTGAAAAAACGCAGGCAATAGCAGCTATAATCATTGAAATAACTAACGATGGACCTGCTGCAATTCCTCCATCACCACCTTGTGCGGCTATACCTACAATAGTAAAAATACCTGTACCAACAACGGCACCAATACCCAAAACTATTAAATCGAAAACATTTAGTGTCTTTTTCAATTCTGAATGTTTGCTCGCTGAAATTAATTCATCTGTACTTTTTTTCTTAAATGCGTGTTGTATTACGCTTATCTTAGTTTCGTTATTCTGCATTTTTCTCCAATTTTAATGTATTAAATCTTTCTAATTCTATATTTATTTTATGATAACATAAATACCATTATCTTGTTAGGTAACCCTAACACTATTTACAATCCTTAATTTTTTAAATTTAATTTTTCTAAAGCTTTTAATTTTATTTCTTGAAGTTTGGCTTCTTTTTTTCTATTTTTCTTGTATCCGTAGTGGAAATAGATTAGTGCACCAACACCGAGCCAAACTGGGAATAATACAGCAGACATTGCACTTGCAGATTTTACTAAGAAGTAAATCATAAGTCCGCCGCAACAAACTATACCCATAATTGGAAACAATGGTGAAAATGGAACTTTGAACGGTCTGTGTCGGTTAGGATCTACTTTTCTAAGTATTAATACAGCTACACAAACTATTATAAATGATGTAAATGTTCCAAAATTGCAAAGTTCCGCAGCTGCATTCAAGTCAAGAGTAAGAACACCGATAATGGACATAACTGCAACAAGATAAGTTAAAATATTTGGTGTTCTTGTTTTTCTGTTTAATTTTCTAAAAATAGATGGCAAGAAGTTATCTCTGCTCATTGCGTATAAAATACGAGTTGCAGCCATTTGAAGAACCAAAAGTACAGAAGTTAAACCGGCAAGAGAGCCGACTGAAATAAACCCTGATACCCAGTCTTGATGAACCATTGTCATAACGTATGCCATAGGTGCCTTTAGGAATCCTTGAGGAATTTCAACTCCGCTTGTTGGCTGCATACCTGTTAAAACGAGTGCTACTGATATATAAATAATAGTTGTTACCAATAATGAACCTATAATTCCGATAGGTAAATCTTTTTGAGGATTTTTACATTCTTCTGCTGTTGTTGCAAGAGCATCAAACCCAATGTATGCGAAGAAAATTATAAATGCTCCGCTGAAAATTCCATCCAATCCGTTAGGTGCAAAAGGAGTCCAATTTTCAGGTTTTACATAAAATGCTCCAACAAAGACGAATAAAGCTATAACAAGTAATTTTATTGCTACCATCAATGTTGCCATTATTGTTGAATCTTTTGTTCCTCTTTTTAAAATCAGAGTAATTATTGCTATTATTGCTATTGCCGGAATGTTTATTGCTATTGGTATTCCAAATATGGAAGGAACTACTGAACTAGCATTATCTCCATATTGTGCAACAATTGAACTGTAATCAGAAACAAGCCATAAAGGAGGATTTGTAAGTATTGCCGGCAAATTATTTTCAAACCCTTTTAAAAATTGCATAAAGTGATTTGACCAAGCACAGGCAACTGCGATGTATCCAATGCCATATTCGAGCATAAGAACCCAACCGACCATCCAAGCCATAAGTTCGCCAAGAGTTGCGAACGTATATACATAAGCACCCCCTGCAACAGGTATCATTGCTGCAAATTCGCAATAACACAATGCAGAAAAAATGCATGCAAGCGTTGCAACAATCATTGATATAACAAGTGCCGGTCCTGCACCTGCACTTCCCGGACTTCCTGCTGCTGCAATACCAACGACAGCGAATATTCCTGAACCAATGATTACTCCAATACCTAGAATGATTAAATCAATAGCTGTTAATGTTTTCTTTAATCCGTTACGTTTTGCATCCTTTAGCATATTATCCGGATTTTTACGTCTTAAAATGTTATTTAGTCCAGCTTTTGTAAAATCAATTCGATATTCTCTTTTTGTTGTCATTTTTTCTTCCGTGATTAGTTGTATTTTTAGTACATTTATTAATGTTTATTTGTTATTTATATTGTATTGTATTGTTAGTTATTTTTTAGTAAAGGAAAGCCCATTTTTTCCCTTTGTTGAACGTATAATTTTGCTACTTTTGATGCCATAGAACGGATTCTGTTTATGAAGTTGTTTCGTTCGTCTTTACTGATAGCTCCTCTTGCATCAAGCAAGTTAAATGTATGAGAGCATTTTAAAACATAGTCGTATGCAGGTAATACAAGTTCAGCTTCTACACAGCTGTCAACTTCTGATTGAAACATATCAAACATTTTGAATAATGAATCAGCATTAGAAACTTCAAAGTTATATTTTGACTGCTCAACTTCGTTTTGCATAAATATTTCACCATAGGTATAGTGTTCGTTCCATTGAATATCTTTAAAATGTTGAACATTTTGCAGATACATTGCAATACGTTCAACTCCATAGGTTAATTCCAATGCAACAGGTTTAACTTCTAAACCTCCTACTTGTTGGAAATAGGTAAACTGTGTAATTTCCATACCGTCTAACCAAACTTCCCAACCTACACCTGCTGCACCAAGAGTTGGAGATTCCCAGTTATCTTCTACAAATCTGACATCGTGTTGTGTTAAATCTATACCAATTGCTTCAAGTGATTTTAAATAAAGTTCTTGAGCATCTTTTGGTGTTGGTTTCATTATTACTTGAAATTGGTAATAATGTCCTAATCTGTTTGGATTTTCCCCGTATCTTGCATCTGTTGGACGTCTGCAAGGCTCTACCATTGCAGTATGCCATGGCTCAGGACCTAATGCTTTTAAAAATGTCGCAGGATTCATTGTAGATGCACCCTTTTCGATATCATAAGGTTGCTGAATTATACATCCTTGATCAGCCCAATATTTTTGTAAATTAAAAATTAACTCTTGAAAATTCAATGCCATATTGTGTTCCGACTTTCATACTATTTATAACTCGTTTATTATAGCTCAAAATAAATTTAAAAATCAAGTTTGTGATATCAATTATTAACTATTTGACATATTATAATATTTCAGTCAGACTAGAAGATGAGGAGTATGGATATATGGCAGATAAGATTATTATTTTTTCAGGAAAGCAATATTCGGGAAAAGATACCCTTGCTAAAATTCTATTGGCGAACATGAAAGATTACAAACGCTGTGCAATGGGTGATATTATAAAGCTTGAGTATGGTAAACAAAAAGGTTTGACGTATGAAGAAATTGAAAAAAATAAATCAATATATCGTCAAGATTTAATAGACTTAGGTAATTGGGGTAGAAGTCAAAGCGGAGATTACTGGTTAAAAAAAATTATCGAACAGGATGGAAACATTATGGTTACGGATGTTAGGGTTCCTTTTGAATATGAAACATTTAAAAATGCTGGTGCTATTTCTATTAGAGTTGAATGCCCACGTGAAATAAGAGCTAAAAGAGGAGAACTTGTCGGCGAAAATGATGTTACTGAAGTAGGTTTAGATAATGTAAATGATTGGGATTATGTTATAGACAATGATTCTACATACGAAGAATTGGAAAACAAAGCAATGAAACTAATTGAGGAATTGAAAAAATGCTAAAATATTTTAATGGTTCATTTATAATAACTGTATTGGGGGTGTTGGCTGCGTATTTTTGGGGTGAACATGTGCACAGCGGTACGGGTTTTATATGTGTCTTTGTTGCATTGATTTTGGGTATATTAGAGGTCAGTTTATCCTTTGATAACGCTGTTGTCAATGCTGTAAAGCTTGAAAAAATGGAAAAAGTTTGGCAGCATAGATTTTTAACTTGGGGTATTGCAATTGCGGTATTTGGAATGAGATTTTTATTTCCTCTGTTAGTTGTTGCTATTTTCGCAAGATTAAATCTTTTCAAGGTTTTGCAGGTTGCATTATCTGATTCAAATTTGTACGCTCAATATTTGCAAAAAACTCATGCTCCTATTGTAACCTTTGGTGGTGCTTTTCTATTGATGTTATTTTTCTCTTACTTTTTTAATACGGAAAAGTCTGTTAATTGGTTAAGATTCATTGAAGAAAAATTCTCAAAACTGGGCAATATAAAAGGGCTTGAAACGGTATTGACTCTTATTGCCGTTATGATAACTCAACATTTTGTTTCTGCTGAAATTAAGGCTTCTCTTTTAGTTTCAGGAATATTTGGAGTTGTAATTTTTTTAGCCATAGATGGCATTACACATTGGCTTGAAAAACATGAAGAAGAACGAGCAAGGGCTCTTTCAACGGTTGTGAAAGGTGGCGGGCTTGTTTCCTTTTTGTATTTAGAATTAATAGATGCATCTTTTTCCTTGGATGGTGTTTTAGGTGCATTTGCATTAAGTCAAGATATAGTGATTATTACGATTGGTCTTTCAATTGGGGCGATGTTTGTACGTTCTCTAACCATAATGCTCGTTGAAACAAAAACTCTGGCAAAATATATTTATCTTGAACACGGTGCACATTGGGCAATTGGGGCATTGGCATTAATTATGTTTATATCAACAAGTGTTGAAGTTCCTGAAATTGTTACAGGATTGATAGGGTTAGGTTTTATTTTAGCTGCTCTTGCAAGTTCTATTTATGCAAATAAAAGAGAGAAGTAATTGGATGCTAATATCTTTTATAGTAACATCTTACAACTATGCAAGCTATATAGTTGAAACGATAGAAAGTATAAAAAATCAGACGGTTAATGATTTTGAAATTATTGTAGTTGATGATTTTTCATCTGATAATTCTGTTGATATTTTAGGAAAATTTTCAGATGTTATATTGATAAAACATTCGTTCAATCAAGGTCAATTGGCTGCAATTTTAAGCGGATTAAGAATTGCAAAAGGTGAATTTATATCCATTATTGATTCAGATGATGTTTTATATCCAAACTATGCAAAAATAATGTCTGAGTATTTGCAAAATCAGGATATTTCCTTTGTAAATTGTAATTGTGAAAAAACAGAAATTATTTCAACAAAAACACATTCTTTTGGCGGATGGTGGTGGTCGCCAATGAGTTGTTCTATGTTTAAAAAAGAATATTTAGAGTGCTTATTAAGTTATTCTGATACGCAAAAATGGCGAATTTGCCCTGATAAATTTCTTTTTAATGTTGCGTATTTGCAAAAACAGTCATTGAATATTTCTGATAAATTGGTGAACAAACGTGAGCATGAAGCAAATGCCGGCAAAACTAAAAACAGATTCTTTATAAATGTAAGAAACAATTTTCAAATAAGAAAAGAGTCTTTAAAGATAGTAAATGATAAAAGTTTAAGAAGAATTATTATAAAATCTTATTGCTATTTGATTAAGCAAGTTTTTAATAAAATGTTAAAGATATTTTGATATAGATTGACAATGCTTATTTTTTATTTTATTATCCTATTAACTCACATCCTCTGAGTACATAGGTTTTAAAAGGAGTCATTAACCTTTTAAAATCAGACAAAAGAAAGAAGGAAAAAATGGCAAATATTAAATCAGCTAAAAAAAGAGTATTAGTTGCAGAAAGAAATCATGAAAGAAATGTTGCTTTCAAAACTGCAATCAAATCAGCTTTGAAAAAAGTTCTAACTTTAGCTAAAGCCAAAGATGAAGATGCAATGAAAAGTGCTTTATCAAAAGCATACCAATTATGTGATAAAGCTGTTTCAAAAGGTATTTTACATAAAAATACAGCATCAAGAAAAAAATCAAGATTAACTATTGCTGCAAAGAAATTATTAGCTGAATAATCTTGAATTTTTTAAGTAAGATTAAGCACAGAAATATTTTGTTTCTGTGCTTTTTTTAGTATTATTTAAATTTTTGATATAAAAAAGTTAAAAAAAGTTATAAAAATATTATTTAAAAAAGATTTTTTGTTATAGAATATAATTAGGGTAAGTGTAAAGGGGTGTAATTGGCATGCAGCCGGTTCAGCAAAAAATCAATTTAAAAGAATACCAGAACTTAATAGAAACAATTTGCAAAGTTGAATCTCAAAAGTTGTCTTCTACCTCGCATTTACTTGATTTCATGGAAATGATTAATATTGGTACACAAACTCTATACTTACTCTTTAAGCAAAAACCCCCTGAGGCGTACAACCAAGCTTATTTGGCAACAGCAATAAAATGGTCAATAAGAAATGAAGTCAGACGTCGTTATAAATGGTATTCAATAAAGCAAAAACGAGATATTATGGATATGGATGATATCCGTGAGGCTATGTATAAAACGGTTTTGTCCGTAGATGAAATGGCTGATACTGAAAATCCGACGATAATTCGTTCAAATGATAAAAATCCTGAAGAGACTATGGAATTTTCACAGTTAAAAACGAAAATTACCAAGTTGATGAAAACCTTACCTGAGCGAGAACGAGAACTAATTGATCAAAAATTTTTCAAAGATAAAAAACTTAGAGAATTATCTGAAGAGTATCAAATTTCCCCATCAAGAATATCAAGAATTATTCAATC
The DNA here is from genome assembly GCA_934726055.1 of uncultured Candidatus Melainabacteria bacterium. Classification (GTDB taxonomy): domain Bacteria; phylum Cyanobacteriota; class Vampirovibrionia; order Gastranaerophilales; family Gastranaerophilaceae; genus UBA6984. The sequence goes on along the minus strand of CAKVCZ010000015.1, from coordinate 40,899 downwards.
GGGGTTAAACAGAATAAAAAAAGAATTAGCAAAACAGGAGTTACTTTAATTGAAAACTATATTTGAAAAAAGCAATAATATTGATGGAATAAATTTTATAGACGAAGATTTTTCTGTTGATTTTATAGACTCAAAATTTTTAAGGAAAGACCATATTGGCTTGCCTCAATTGAACGAATTAGAAGTTTTAAGACACTACAAAAGTCTTTCTGATAAAAACTTTTGTATAGAAAAAGGCTTTTATCCTTTAGGCTCTTGCACAATGAAGTACAATCCAAAAGTGAATGAAATGCTTGCAAATTTAGATGGATTTTTAAATATTCATCCGTTGTTAAAAGATAAAGATGTACAAGGTGCTTTGCAATTAATGTACAATTTGCAAGAATCTTTAAAAACAATAACAGGTATGGATGCGATAAGTTTGCAGCCTGCGGCAGGTGCTCATGGTGAATTTTCCGGCATGATGATTGTGAAAAAATACTTTGAAGTCAAAGGTGAAAATAGGAAAAAGGTTATTATTCCTGATTCTGCTCATGGAACAAATCCGGCAAGTGCAAAAATGGCAGGGTTTGATATAGTTGAAGTTAAATCAAACGAAAAAGGTCAGGTTGATATTGAAGCATTAAAATCCTTAATCGACAAAGATGTTGCTGCAATAATGATGACAAATCCAAATACATTGGGGATTTTTGAAGAAAATGTTTTAGAAATTTCAAAAATAATGCATGAAAATGGTTCCTTACTTTATTATGATGGGGCTAATTTTAACGCAATTATGGGATATACAAATCCAAAATTGATGGGATTTGATATCGTTCATATCAATTTGCACAAAACATTTTCAACTCCTCATGGTGGTGGCGGTCCGGGTGCAGGTCCAATTGGTGTTGTTGAAAATTTGAAAGAGTTTTTGCCAATTCCGGTTGTTGAATGTGTGGATGGTGAATACAGGAGAAATTATAATTTAAAATATTCTATTGGTAATGCAAAAGGATTTTTTGGTAATTTTGGTGTATTAGTTCGAGCTTATTCATATATTTTAATGATGGGAAATAAATTAAAGCGTGTAAGTGAAGATGCAGTATTAAATGCAAATTATATAAAAGAACACCTAAAAAGTTCTTATAAATTGCCTTATGATGAACCTTGTATGCATGAATTTGTTATTTCAGGGGATATTCAAAAGGAAAATGGTGTATCTACTTTGAATATCGCAAAAAGACTTATGGATAGTGATGTTCATCCGCCAACAATATATTTTCCGCTAATTGTGCATGAGGCAATGATGATTGAGCCGACAGAAACAGAAGGAAAACAAAGACTTGACGAATTTATTGATATTATGCTAAAAATAGCAAAAGAAGTTGAAATGAATCCTGATATAGTTTTATCAGCTCCAAATTCAACTCCTGTTAAAAAAATAGATGAAACATTGGCAGCAAGAAAGCCAAATTTATGTTTTAGAATGGAAGAATAATGATGAAAGAACAAAAAGACAAAAAAATAAAAGTTGCGTTTCCGCATATGGGAACAATTTCTGTTGCGTGGTCAGCAGCATTAAGAAAATTCGGAGTTGAAGCGTATGTTCCTCCTTATACAAGTAAAAAAACACTTTCTTTAGGAGTTAAAAATTCACCTGAAGCGGTGTGTTTGCCGTATAAATTAATTTTAGGTAATTTTATTGAAGCAATAGAAGGTGGTACGGATTATGTTGCAATGCTAACTTCACCAGGATGTTGCAGGTTAGGCGTATATGGTATTAATATTCAAAGTGCTCTTGCTGATTTAGGCTATGAAACGAAGTACATAGAGTTGTCTTTATATGATGGAATCAAAGGATTATTTAATTTCTTTCGCAATCTTTTAGGCAAAACAGATTTAATTGCAACAGCAGGTGCAACTTTGATGATGATAAGAATGGTATTTGCTTTAGATGATTTAGAAACATTACTTGCTTATTACAGAGCAAGAGAAGTTAAACTAGGTGAAGCAGAACGTCATTATAACAAATGTATTGAAATGTACAAACAAGTTAATGCTTTAAGAGATATAAATAAAATAAGGAAAAAAGTAAAGGCTGAAATGGCAAAAACTGAAATTGATAGAAAAAGAGAAGTTTTGCATGTAGATATTACGGGTGAAATTTATCTTGTGGGTGACCCTTTTTCAAATCAATACATTGAAAGAGAATTAGGCAGAATGGGCGTGCAAACAAGAAGAAGTTTGACTGTTAGCAGCTTTTTAAAGGATGCAATTATTCCAAAAATGTTTAGAGGTAAAGAAACACATTTACAAAGAGCTGAAAGAATGGCAAAACCCTATTTAAATCGTGATATAGGTGGTGATTCTTTAGAATGTGTATCTGATGTAGCTTATGCAGATGTAAACAAAAAAGATGGTATTATTCACATTAGTCCGTTTACTTGTATGCCTGAAATTATGTCGCAAAATATATTCCCAGCAATGAGAGAACATCATAATATTCCAATTTTAACTCTTGTAATGGATGAACAATCAGGAAAAGCCGGTTATATAACAAGACTTGAAGCTTTTGTCGATTTAATGCGTCGTAAAAAGAGAAAAGCATTAATTGAAGAAAGGCAAAAACAGACTGTATAGAGAGTCGATATGAAAAAAATATTTAAGAATGCGTTTCGTATAGTTTGTTCAAATTTAGCATTGGCAACCCCTCTGTTAGTGTTTTTGTTATTGCTAAATGTATATTTAATTATTTCAAAAGATGCTGTTAGAGCTATACCATCTGCTGTACTTTTTTATTTAACGCTCTTTTTAATGATAAGTGCATTTATGGCCGGATGGTTTAATATGATAAAAGTTGCGGTAGTAAACTTTAAAAAAAATGAGCAAAAAGTTATAAATGAACCTTTTTATTTAATGAAAGAATTTCCGGCAGGTATTGCTGATTATATTCTTTCTTATATGGGGCTGACATTACTTTTTTTATTATTCGCTGATATTTTAATTATGTCTATATATCATTTGGGTATGTATTTTATTGGTGATATAGGAGTGTCAATAAGGGAATTCCTTTCAGCGACAGCCTCACCTATTGAGATTCAGTCATTAATTGAGTCTTTGAGTAAAGAGCAACTTTTAAAAATTAATTACTGGTATTTTTATATTATGTTTTCTGTTCAATTGTTTATGTTGTTGATAATGTTTTGGGGAATAGAACTAATGCATTCAACAAAGGATGCTTTAATGGCATTTTTTTATTCAATTGGAAGATTATTTTCAAGACCACAATCAATATTATTATTTATTTGCATCTCGGTTTTAAACTATATTGTTATGATATTTAACTATATTTCTATGTTTAATCCGTTTACATATTTTGTAATGACTGTTATTTATTTCTATTTTGTAGTTTACATATTTGTATTATTATTTTTATATTATGAAGAAAAAATCAAAAGTAATAGCGATAGCGGCACCAACAGCAACGGGTAAAACAAAGCTTGCAATTGAGTTAGCAAAAAAAATAGATGGCGAGATTGTATCTGCCGATTCAAGATTAGTTTATAAAGGATTTGAGATTGCTGTTGCAAAGCCTACTATGGAGGAAAGAGAAGGTATTCCTCATTATTTAATTGATGTTGTAGAGCCTGAAATAGACTATTCTGTTGCTAATTATGCTGATGATGCAACAAAAGCAATTGAAGAAATTTTAAAAAAAGATAAAACGCCAATAATAGTTGGTGGTACAGGTTTGTATTTTAGAATTTTATTGGAAGGATATGATTTGCCGAGAGTTGAGCCAAATTATGAATTGAGAAATGAATTGGCAAAAAAAAGTATAGAAGAATTAATGGATATGTTGAAAATTTTAGATGAAAAAACATATCAAAATATGAGTGCAAATCCACAATCGAGGAAAATTATCAGGGCAATAGAAGTTTGTAAAGCTTTAGATAAGCCATTATCTGAAATGAGTTTACAAAAAGAAATTCCTTATGAAGTTGAGTGGATTGGGATTAATATGTCACGAGAAGAGATATATGAAAGAATTAATAGTCGTGTTGATAAAATGGTAGAATTAGGTATTTTAGATGAAACAAAATATCTTTTAAAAAAGCATGGACGTATTCCGAATTTTGAAAAAACGATTGGTTATAATGAGTTATTGCAATACTTAGATGGAAAGATATCTTTTGAAGATTCTATTGAACTTATAAAACAGCATTCAAGAAATTATGCAAAAAGACAGTTAACTTGGTTTAGACGAAACAAAAATTTGGGAATAGTCTAAGGCTTAATTAAATAATTCTTTGGTTTTGACTCTAATTTCGTTATCAATAGCGAAAATTTCTTCAATTGATGGGTTTTTAACCACTTTGTGTTGGCGATAAATTTTTTCAACGGTTGTATAAATATCGTATAGTGCAATTTTTCCGTTTAAAAACGCATATACCGCTTCTTCGTTTGCAGCATTCATACACGTAGTTGCACTTCCGCCTGTTCTTCCGGCTTCAAAAGCAAGAGCCATGCAAGGGAATTTTTCAAAATCAGGTTTTAAAAATTCAAAATGTTGTGCTTCAACAAAACTGAAACTTCTTGATTTTATTCCTTGAGGTCTTTCAGGGTAACAAATTGCATATTGGATTGGAATATGCATGCTTGGAACTCCGATTTGTGCCAAAATACTTCCATCGTTGAATTCAACCGCAGAATGAATGTAGCTTTGCGGATGTATAATAACATTTATGTTATCATAATTCATATCAAACAGATGATGTGCCTCAATAACTTCAAGCCCCTTATTCATAAGCGTTGCACTATCAACCGTGATTTTTTTACCCATGTTCCATCTTGGATGGGCTAAAGCTTGTTCAACAGTGGCTTTTTTAATTTCATCTATTGATTTATGTAAGAATGGTCCGCCTGATGCTGTTATAATTAATCTGTCAACTTTTTCATTATGTCCGTCAATGCATTGGAATATCGCAGAGTGTTCACTATCAACAGGTAAAATCTTTACTCCGGCTTCTTTAGCTTTTTTCATAACTATATCGCCGGCCATGACTAGTGTTTCTTTATTTGCAAGTGCTATGTCTATATTGTTTTCAATTGCAGATAATGTGGGTTTTAATCCGATTTTTCCGGATACGGCAACTAAAATAATATCATTTTCTTTGTTCGCACAAATTTCTTGTAAACCTTCATCTCCATATAGAGTTCTTGCACCTTGAGAGTCCAATTGTTCATTCTTTTCTGCCAAACAAACATATTTTGGTTTAAATTTTTTAATTTGTTTGTTTAGCAAATCTACATTTGTTCCGCCGGCAAGTGCGACAATTTCAAAATTATCTTCAAGTTTTTCTATAACTTCAAGAGATTGTGTTCCGATAGAGCCTGTTGAGCCAATTATACTAATTTTTTTCTTGTTCATAATAAAATTATTATATATCAAAAATATTTACAAAAAACTTTATTTATGATTAAGTTGAATTATTATGAAAAAGTTTTTGAATATAGTATTAGTTTTATTAGTTTTTAGTTTATTTACAGTTGGTTGTGGAAAAAAGAAAGAACCAATGGATTTATTGGATAGTATTCAACAACGGGGTAAGCTTGTTGTTGGAGTAAGTTCTGATATTGTTCCTTTTGGTTATAAAAATCAAAATAATGAGTATGAAGGTTTTGAAATAGATTTGGCAAAACAAATTGCAAAACTTTTGTTATACGATGAAAGCAAGATAGAATTTGTTTCTGTTGAACCTTCAAACAGAATTATGATGCTAAATTCAGGTCAGGCAGATATGATAATTGCTACTATGACAATTACATCTAAGCGAATGAATGTTGTTGATTTTTCAAATCCATATTACAATGCAGGTCAGACAGCACTTGTAAGTAACAATAGTAAAATAAAATCATTATCTGATTTAGCTAATAAGAAAGTTGGCGTTGCATTTGGTACAACCGCTTATGAAGGTATAAAAGAGGTTGTTCCGACAGCAACTTTAGTTGGTTTTAAAACATATAATCAAGCGGTTGAAGCTTTAAAATCTAATGATATAGATGCTTTTGCCTTAGATGATACTATTTTAATAGGTTACGCAATGAAGGATAAATCCTTGCGAATGTTAACTCAAAAATATACGCAAGAACCTTACGGTATAGCATTCAGAAAAGGCATTGAAAGTGCAAGAACTTTAGAAATGGTTAATAATTTTCTTGTAGTTTTAAATACAACAGGTGCATTAAATGCTATGAAAAATAAGTGGATAAAGTAAATTGATAAATGTGAACTTCATTTACAGTGATTAATACTTTATTGTTTTAAATTCATTTTTCAATTAAAATTATAGAGGAAATAGAGGTTATTTTATGATAATTGAATCAAAAAATCTTGTAAAAATATATGGGGATAGAAGTGTAGTAAACGACGTATCCTTTGAAGTTAATAAAGGAGAGGTTGTTTGTTTACTGGGACCTAACGGGGCAGGTAAGACTACAACATTTTATATGGTTGTTGGTTTGGTTAAGCCAAATCATGGTCAAGTTTTGTTAAACGGAGAAGATATTTCTTCATGGCCTATGAATTTGCGTTCTAAGGCAGGTATTGGTTATCTTCCTCAGGAAGCATCTATTTTTAGAAAATTAACTGTTGATGAAAATATAAAGTTAGTATTGGAAATGAATGATAAGTTAACGGTTAATGAAAAGAAGAAAAAATTAGAAGAATTATTAGATGAATTCGGTATGACAAGACTTCGTGGTGAGTCTGCAATATCATTATCAGGTGGTGAAAGAAGAAGGGTAGAACTTGCAAGAGCATTGGCAGCAAGTCCTGACTTTATTCTTTTGGATGAGCCGTTTACGGGAATTGACCCTATTGCTATTGGTGAAATTAAAGAAAATATAAGAAAATTGTCTGAAGATAAAGGGTTGGGTGTATTGATTACCGATCACAATCCAAAAGCAACTCTTTCTATTACAGACAGAGCTTATGTAATTTTTGACGGAAAAATTAAAATTCAGGGTAAAAGTGCTGATGTGGCTGTTGATCCGGTTGCAAAAGAATTTTATCTTGGAAAGGACTTCCAGTTATAATGAATTTGAAGTATAAATTAAAAATATATGATAAGTATATTTTGCAACAAGTTTTTTATTCGACATTTGCTGCAATACTTTTGTTTACAATCGTATGGATTGCTCCTGAAATGTTGTTAAACACCATAAAATATACATTGGAAGGTGAATATACTGTCAAAGAAGCTATTTTTATTATTGTTTTGGAATTGCCAAAAATATTGGGTAAAGCCTTTCCTGTTGGTTTGTTGCTAGGGACGTTGTTTACTTTTGATAAATTGAGTAAAGATTCTGAATTAACAATTTTAAGAGCGATTGGTTTGTCTTTTAATCGAATTATTGCTCCTGTTGTTGTTTTTAGTTTGTTAATTACCGGTTTGTGTTTTATTACATACGATAAATTGATTCCTTATTCAGAAGTTAAAAAGTTTGAAATTCAAAAGTATAAACCTGTTATTCAATATATGTATAACCAAAAAGATGAGAATAAACAACCTAAATTGTCTGTTGTTGTATCGTCTTTTTATGATGGCATAATGGCTCATATAATTGTTTTAGATTTTTCAAGAAAAATTTATGATGATTTACATGGATTAAGTAAGATTTATGCGGCAAAGGGTGGTAGGACTTTTCCTGACCATTGGGAATTATATAACGTAACTACATATAAAATTTCTCAAGATGGTATATATGTTGATATATCAAACGAAGATAAGGTTGATATATTACAGGGTGAAGATGCAATGACTGCATATACTTTAATGACAAATTCCGTAAAAAAAGAACGTGAAATTACTAATACTGAACTATTGAAATATGTAAAACTTTTAAAACGTGAGTCGTTAGGTGAAGAATACAGTTATATGTTAAATAAATATTATCAAAGATTTTTCCATCCGTTTGTCTGCGTTCTATTGGCTATAATGGGATGTTTATTAGGGTTTAGTAAGCCAAGAGAACAAAGATTAATTGGATTTACTGTGGCGATAGCAACAATTTTTGCTTATTATATAACTCTTCCATTTTTTGATTTGTTGGCAGAAAAAGAAATCTTAAATCCATTTTTAACTGCGATAATGCCATTGATTGCCTTTTATGCTGCTGTTGTTGCTATATATAAACATAAAGATTTATAATTTATAGGAATATTTGATGTATGAAAAAATTAATTGTACTACTTATAATTATATTATTTAGTAATATAAGTGCGAATGCAAAAAATATAGAAGTTCAATATAATGATGGAATTTATCACATAAAATTGAGTGGTAAAACAATGAAAAAGAAGATAAAATTTGTATCTTCAGATGAATTAGTTACAAATAAAGAAATTCATAAAAAGTACAGGTCTAAATTAACTATTAATACAGGTTTTTTTGATCCCAAAAATGCAAAAACAATCTCTTATATTGTTTCAGGAGGTCAGGTTGTAGAAGATCCTATGACCAACGAAAATTTAATGATGAATCCAGTTTTAAGAGAAAATATGCAAAAAATTTTAAATAGAACAGAATTTAGAATAACCGAGTGTAATAGAAAACTAAAATATTCAATAGTTCCACATAACGTTCCTGTTGATTTTTCTTGTAACGTTATTACCTCTGCTCAGGGAGGACCTCAACTGTTACCTGAATTAAGATTAGAAGAAGAATTTTTTATTCTAAAAAATGAAGAGGGTAATATTATTCGACAATCTGCTTCTGTTCTTGATAGAACTGCGAGAACAGTAATCGGATTAAAAAATGATGAAGTTCATATATTGATAGTAACAAATAAGAATCCAAAGAATATATTTGAAGTCAGAAATTTATGTAAAAGTTTAGGTTTTGAATCTGCTATGGCTTTTGATGGTGGCAGTTCTACATCTTTAAATTATAAAAAAATAAATGTAACATCAACGCAGTCCGTAGGTGAAGATACAGGGCGCCGATTAAAATCTTTCATGATAGTTAAATAATTAAAGAGTATCTTATTAATAATAATAAAAGAGAAGTTTCCAATGTGGAAGTTTCTCTTTTATGTTACAAATCTTAATATTAAAGAATCAATTAGGCAATTTTTTAAAAGAAAAATTCTTTACATAAGAGTAAGAGATATTTATTTTAAACACTTGGAGGATTAAAAATGTTTGGACAATCAGTAAATGCAATTAGTGCTATCAACCCTTTTGAAGATCATAAAAAAGTTAAACATGAAGAACAACCACAGGTTGCTTTTATAAATTCTGTTTTTGATAACTTTGGCGGTAATTCATCAGGTACTGAAGCTTCATTTAACGCATAATTTGGATGGAATGTTATGTAATATAAAAAGCCTTTACTTTTATAAAGTAAAGGCTTTTATCTATGCATTGTAATTTTAATTAACCAACTAATAATCCTGCAATACAAGCAGACATAAAGCAAGTTAGAGTACCGCAAATCAATGCTCTCATACCAAGTCTTGCAATATTTTTTCTTTGATTTGGTGCAAGTCCTCCGATAGCACCGATTTGAGTTGCAATTGAACCAAAATTACCAAATGAACAAATTGCAAATGATGTAATAATAAATGCTTTATTTGAGATAATATCTTTGATTGCGATTAAGTCAGTGTAGCCATAAACTTCGTTTGAAACGATTTTTAAACCGATAACGCCACCAACATTAAATATATCTTGAACAGGTGTTCCCATAATTAGAGCAAATAATGCGAAAAATTTACCTAAAATCATTTTTAACGATAATGCTTGTAAATCGAAACCTAGTACAGGACCTGTTAAGTGGAATAGGTTGTAAATAATGTTACCGCCTGCAGCTAAAACGTAATCAATAAATGTGATTAATGCAACGATAGCAAGTAACATAGCTATTACATTTAAAGATACCATCATACCTTCAGATGCACCTGATGCAATTGCATCAAACACGTTTGAGTGAGTTTTTCTACGACTTAATTTGATGTTTTCCATAGTTTCAGGTTCACCTGTTTCAGGATAAACAAGTTTTGTCATAACAAGAGCTCCCGGAATTGCCATAATTGCTGAAGCTAAAACATATACAATAGGAATACCCATGACTGCATATACAGGCATCATGGCTCCTGAAGTACATGCCATTGAACCTGCCATTGATGCAAGTAATTCAGAGCGAGTAAGTTTTGCCAAATATGGCTTAATCATAATTTGTGCAGTAACTTGTCCTACAAAAGCACTTGCTACGTTTGAAAGTGCTTCTGCACCACTTACTTTCATTATTTTGTTCATTGCTTTACCTAAAACGGTAACAATACGTTGCATAATTCCGTAGTAGTAAAGAATATTTACAATCATCATCATGAATATGGTTGCACTAATTAATTGAATTGAAAATGGAACAGGTGAATTGAATACGTTTAACATTTGTTTGTCATCTAATAACGGACCGAAAACAAATTTACCACCAACGTTTGCAAATTCAAGCAATTTAACAATTGCAGCACCTAACCATAAAAATATTTTTTGTCCGATAGGCACTTTGAATATAAACACGCCAAATAAGATTTGTAGTGCTAAACCAACACCTACTGTCTTGTAATTAATAGCTTTTTTATTGTTTGATAGAGCAAAAGCTATTAAAAGTAATAAAATAATTCCGATAATCCCTACTAATTTTTCCATGATATCTCCTTAATAACTCACAATACCATTGTACTAAAAACGCATTTTAAAATCTTTAATGTTAAGAAAAATATAACATCCTGCAATGAATGTTTACAAATAGATAATTTTGAAAAAAATGGTTATAATATTTAATATGTTAGTGTATAAAAAGATTGTCACAGAAATTTTAATATTGTTGTATTTTTTAAGTTCATCAATTGCTTATGCAGATGCTCTGCAAGGTCATGCCGAAAAAAATGATATTAAAAATATGGATCAATCGGAATTATTTACCGGTCAAGTTGATATTCTGGATTCAAAAGATGTTATAAAAATGACAGTATCGCAGGTTATTGACGGAAATTTTTCAATTGAAGGCGATGAGTTTTTTGCAGAAGTGGTGAGTGATGTATCCGGAGATTCAGGTGTAATTATTCCCCGAGGAACTATTGCTCATGGGGTTATAAAATCTCAATCAGAAGCAAAAAGACTTGGTCGTAACGGCCATATATCGCTTGATTTTGACTATCTTGTTACTCCTGATGGCAGGGAAATTCCAATTGAAGGTAAAATGTCAACAAATTTGCATCCGATAGTTGAAGCAGGAAAAATTATTGCAACAGATGTCGGTTATACTGCTGTTGGTGGTGTTGTAGGAGGTTTTGTTGCTTTAAATACATTAGGTCTTGAAGCTGCAGTTGCTTCTCATGGGTACACTGTTATGGGTGGTGCTGCGGTTGGTGGGGCAATTGGTTTAGGAATGTCTTTATGGCGAAAAGGTAAAGATGTTTTAATTTCTCCGGGTGATGAAATTAGAGTTAAGATTAACACAAAAGTTCCGTTACCTGTTTATAAAAATACTGCCTTAAAACAGCATGAAATAAGTTATCCCGGGCTGGATGTAAAAATAACGAATGTTGTTCATGAAAAGGATCCTTTTGGTGAGCCTAATACTATAACGCTGACTTTATCTATTACTAATATGACAAAAATCACCCTTGCAGGCATGGATTTGACTTTAGTAAATGATTATAACAATGCATTTCATCCGTCAATTTTTGGGGATACAAATTTAATGTTTAAACAAATAAAACCGGGTGATAGAGTTGCAGGTAGAATTTCTTTTACTGTTGATAATATAAATAGAAGTTTTTGGCTATCTTTCTGTGATAGAAGAAATAAAACAACATTGGCTAAAATTTCTGTTGATAACGCATATCAAAAACTACCTGATAAAGTTAAAAAGAAAAATGAAAACCTAAAAAGAAAAAGAAACTTCTACAAACCTGAAGATCCTTTTGATATATAAATTAATCTAACAAACCTTTTGTTGTCAAAAGGTTCCCAAAGCCTTCACCATGTCATTCTGAACTTGTTTCAGAATCTATTCAATAATCAAAGATTATTTTCAATTTAGTCAGAATAGCCTTTCAGGCGGAGGAACTTTTGACGTGAAAGTTTTACAAAAATTTTTTGAATTTATCTTTATCTTAGTCAGAAACGCACTCCGTGCAGGGGAACTTTTTTAGAAAAAGTTCCATAAAAACCCAGTCCGAACTTCGTTCACTAGTCAATTGTAACGTTCAACCATAGTGTCAGCAACTTTCAAAATGTAAAACAAGCTGACACTTGTTGTTGTCTTGATTTTTGGGGTGAGCATAGCCTTATTTTTCGTTCAATTTGCTAGATGCAAATTTAGCACTCAAAAACGGCTATTTGCTCTTACGAGTTTCACTCTACCCAAAAATCGCTCACTTACATTGACTGTTCACTACGTTAATGACTGTAATAATTATAATAATAAATTTAATAATAAATAAAAAAGTGTTTGCAAAGCATGGAATTTGGGTATATAATTATTACGTAATAAGATAGAAAGGAGTAAACACTTATGAATAAAGGAATACAGCTAGGGCTGGAAGTAGAATCCAGTAATAGCAAGAATTCTCGTGATTTTGGCTCTTTTCTAAAAAACACAAAGAAAATATTAGCATTTACTCTAGCTGAAACCTTAATTGTAATGGGGATTATAGGTGTTGTTGCTGCATTAACGATACCTAATTTAAATAGTTCTACCAGAGGTATGGAAAAAGTTACAAAGATTAAAAAAACTTATGTTGAATTAGTGCAAGCATTAGATAGAGCAACAGCGGTATATGGACAACTTGAAACTTGGTTTGTTAATGATGGTAATGATGTTGAAAAAATGAGTAATCGTTTTGCAGAACGACTAACAGAATTTATGAAATTATCTAAAAATGTTAATTGTGTTAGAGGTTATTGTAATTTTACACTTGCTAGTGGTGTCGAAATTAAGTATCTTTCCATCGAGATCACTCCTTATGATAATTGTTCTAGTTGTGATAATTGCATGTATATAGGTAGTTTAGAGATATATGATAAAGATTTGGATAGTCTTTCTCATGGTAATGGTCTAGGGTTTGATATAACAAATATTGGAATAATTCCGGAAAAAGACTACTGTTCAAGAGCAGGCGAGGATAAGCTTTCTAGTTGTGATTCTCCTGACGCAGTTAGTTATGCTCCGACATATTGGATTATACAAAATGGGAATTTGGACTTTTTAAAAATTGATGAGGATGGAAAATGTCCTAACGGCAAAGAGTTATCCTGGTCTAGTCCTAGTTGCAAGTAGTTTTATATTTTCTTACGATGCTTTTTGATTTGTAAGATTATTTAATTCAATTTTTAAGGCAGCTAGTTTTTGGTTCAATTTTTCTTTCATTATTCTGTTACTTTCCAAAATTGAACCAAAAGTATCGCCATCCATTGCCTCTTCAACTTCAGGAGATGTTTTTTGCAAATTTGTTATAAACAAATTCTGCATATCATAAAAGTATATATCACTTGTTAATGATTCAATGTTTTCTTGTAGTTTTTTTAATTCTTTATCCATGCTGTATCCCCCTTACAGCATGCATGTTAGCCATTTTTCGCATGACATAAATCGTTTATAAAGAGGATAAACTATTTCTTTTCTGTCATGTGAACTCTATGACCACCTGAAGATTATTCGTTCAACAATATCAGGTACGTCATCAGCTGATTTTGGTTTATTTTTCCAAAGTTTTATATAAATTTCTTTGTTTCTGTATTTGTATTCTCGAAAGTTTTCTTTAAATTCCAAATAAGATTGTCTTGGTGAACCGTTGTTACATCCACCCTCAATACCACAAGAGCCGCCTACGTGGATATAATTAACAAATTCAATGACGTTATTTGCCATATTGACACTTGACATAAAATCGGGAATGTACGTAGATTTGCTTTTTTCTATATATGCGTATTTATATCCCAAATCTCTTGCATTAAGTCCGTTGAATGTGTAAAAAGTGTTATTATTGTATGTTGTGTATGGTAGCCAATCGTATATTACAACAATTTCATTTTTTTCTTTTGAATACTTAATGCTTGCAGGTTCAAGGTTATTAACAGGTTTTTGGCAGTATTCTTCATTAGGATAATTCGATATAGAAAACGGAAACTCTATTGCAACAAGCATTGCAGGATTGTTAATAAATCTTGTTTCTTCGGACGGACCTTTTACTTTCCAAGATGGTTCTCCGTGCATTTTACACTGATTATTTTCTATCCAAGGCTTTCCGCTTTCAATTGAACCAAAAACTTCTTCAGACGGTTCATATCCGTTTTTTGCAAATATTGATTCCATTACATATTTTTTACGAGTGTCATATACATATTTTTTTGATTTGTAACTCAAATTTGTAGGTCTATTTACCAGAATATCTTTATACGAATTGTCAAATATCAGTTTATTTGATTTTGTGCCTGTTGTTGAGGAGGTATTGCTATTTTCTCCGTTGTTATTATTAGTTTGATCTTTTTCTTCTGTTACAAGTGTTGCCTCATCTGTTTCGTAAGCAAGGGTGCTGTTGTCTGTTTTAAACGGATTTCCTACTTGTACAATTGTAAAAGAACAAATTGTAATAAGTGAAAATAAAAATATGGTATAGAAGTTTTTTTGATTATTATTCATACTTTTTCTTTTATTCTACAAACTAAATAGTTTATTTTGTTGGATTATAATTTTACAAAAATAAAAAGGCCCCTGACGCGAGCCTTTATTTTTTTAAAAGTGGTGCGCATGGCGCGATTCGAACGCGCGACCTATCCCTTAAAAGGGGAGTGCTCTACCTGCTGAGCTACATGCGCTCACTTTTTAATTCAGTTTACCTTGCTACTCGGGGGTGAAACATTTCCCTATTCACCTTTCAGTCGAGTTCTACCTAAAGAACTACCGAATAATCAAGTACAAATCTTTCGATTTGGTGTACATTTAATTTAGCAAGAAAAAAACTGATTGTCAACTAAAAATTTTAAAAATTTAAAGAAAAATAAAGACAAATTCTCATCTGTCTTTATTTTTCAATAGTTTCGCTAAATTTACTTTAGCTCAATATAGTTTTTTGCACAATCAAACATAGAATTTACTAATGCTGCATTTGAATATATATTCATTCCGCCTGCTTCAAGAACTTGTTTAACTCGATTTTCCCAAATTGGGTAAATTTCATCATTTGTTAAATCCAGTACTTGTCCTATGAGTGTTAATTCCTTAAAATCAATTGGTAATGGCAAAGCTCCTCTTAGAATGTCAACTGTATCGAGTCTTTTCTTTCTGGGAAATGATTTTAAAAAGTTTACTACACTTAATCCTTTTTCTTTTAATTTATCTTTTAAAAATTCGATAGAATCATCTATCATTATTGGTTCTTGAGGAATTCTGTATTCATCAAATTCTTCAGGCTCAATTTCCATGACAGTTGCGATTCTTTCTAATGTTGTACCTCTTGTTGAAAATGGTATTGTTTCATCTATTAAATTATACACGTAAGACAAGGTTACACCTATCATTTCAGCAAAGTCTTTTTTATGTAAGCCTGTTTTATCAAGAAATTCACTAACCTTTGTCGAACTTTTTTCCCTAATAATTTGTTTATTCTTTTGTAATTTCATTATTAATCTCCCCTATCATTTAAATAACTTCTTGTATTTCACTAAACAAGTTAAACTTTTTTTATCATTTTGTTAAGCGAAAGGTAGATAATACTCTTGGTAATATTTATTTGAGTTAAAATTATAATTATAAGGTAATACAAGAAATAAAAGCAGGTATAGAGTTGAAACTTATTATTGCACTTGGAAATGTAGGAGATAAATATTTATTTACACGTCATAATGCAGGTTTTATGGTTGCTGATTTATTGAGCATGAATGAAAATTTTACATTTAAAGAAGAGAGTAAATTAAAATGTTTATTCGCAAAAACTAAAATTAATAATGAAGATGTTTTGATAATTAAACCAACAACATATATGAATTTGTCTGGAGAAGCGGTTAGTTTGGTTATGAATTATTACAAAATAAGTTTAGAAGATATTCTTGTTATATATGATGATATTTCTTTAGACTTAGGTCGTATGAGATTTAGAGCAAATGGTTCTGATGGCGGACATAACGGTATAAAATCAATAATTAAACATGTTAGCTCAAACAAATTTGACAGATTAAAAATAGGAATTGGTCCGCAGCCTTCTATTCCGTCAGAATCGTTTGTTTTGCAAAACTTTTCTAAAGAACAGGAACCAATATTAAGAGAATCTTTGAAAAGTGCTGTTGAAGCGGTCAAGTTTTATTTTGAATATGGAATAGAAAAAGCTCAAAATAAATTTAATTAAAATTCATAAATATATAATCTACTGTGCGGTAGAAATTAATTTGTTATAATATACAATAAATATTAATTGATACAAAGAAAGGTGCAAACACAATGTCAATAGAATTAGCAGAAAAATACGAAGAAGAAGAACAATACGACAAAGCGTATGAGGAATACAAAAGTTTGCTAAATGCTCGTCCAAAGAGTGTTGAATTATTGCAAAAAACTGCACATATTGCTTGTATTCTGGAAAGATATGATGAAGCTGAAAATTATTTCACAAAAATATTGGAAGATGATAAAACAAATGCTCTTGCTTATGAACAATTAATGGATATGTTTATAGAAAAGGATAAGTATAAATATTATACATATAGAGGTAATTTGCATGTACTACAAGGGCAATTAGAGCATGCAACAGGGGATTATAAAAAAGCTTTGGATAAAGCTCCGGATGAAGGTAGGGCTAATGCAACCCGTTTTGTTCTTGCAAATCTTTATTTTCAAACCGGAAAAGAAAACAAAGCAATTGATGAATATTTAAGAATGATTGATACAAATAATGCTCCTGCTGAAGCGTATTTGAATCTGGCAAAAATATATGAGCAACAAGATGTTTTATCAAGTGCGGTTGAAATTTTGGAAAGAGCTATGAAAAATGGCATTGATACGGATGTAATTAAAAATACTTTAACAGAACTTTATCTGAAGAATAATCAAACATCTGCAGCTTCAAAACTTTCAGGCGATGAACTTGTTCAATTAAGATGCCTAATTGAGGATGAAAATTTTGATGAGGCTGAACAGAAAATAAATTTATTAAAAGAAAAATATAAGAAAAATTCAAAGTACTTAACTCTAGTTGCTCAATATTATTACGAAACAAAAGATTACGATAAAGCTTTAGAGTATGTTGATGAGTTTTCAAAATTTGATAAAAATTCTCCATTAATATATCAAATGAGAGCATTAATATATGAAGCAAAAGATGTTCCATTTGAAGAACATTATAACTGGGGAAGATATAACCAAGTTCGCGGAAATAACGATGTTGCAATTAATGAATATTTGTTTGCTCATCAAGCAGAACCTAAAGATACCGCATTAATTCTTAAAATAGCTGAATTGTTGGAAGAAATGAAAGATTCTACAAGAGCAATTGAGTTTTATGAAAAGTTATATAAGTTAGAGCAAAATAACAGGCAAGCTTTAGAAAAACTTGGAAAATTCAGATACAGTATTGGTGATTATAAAATGACTATCGAATATTTTGAGCAATTAAACAGCTTAAAATCTGTATCATCAGATATTTTAAAAATGATGGCTATATCTTATGAAAAGACAAAGATGGCAGATAAAGCAATTGAATGTTATGAAAAATACTTAAAATCTTCAGCTATACCTGAGCAAGAAGTCTTAGAATTAAAAAAGAAAATCGAAAAACTTGAAAATAAAAGAAAAGAATATTCTGAAACTTCATCTCAAAATGATGGTTTAATCGGGGCTATTATGAAATTCTTTGGCAAGTAAAAAAGAAGAATAAAATCAAAAAATAAAAAAAACTCAATCCATTAATATTAATGAATTGAGTTTTTTTTTGCTATCAAAACTTTTTTAAAGAACCATATCTTCAAAATTTTCTGTATCATTGTAGCTAAACATATTTATAAACGTATATAAAGCTTCCGGCATGAAGAATTTTGTACCAAGTTTTAACATTGTTCTAATTGCATCTTTACTATTTTTCACAAGATAAGGTGTTCTGTTAAATGAAAGATTATCAAAATAATTGCATACATGAACAATCTTACTTTCTTTAGAAATCAAATCTCCTGATTTACCCATAGGATAACCTGAACCATCGTTATTTTCATGATGTTCCAACGCAATTAACGCAATATTTTCAGGCATTTTCATTTCTTGTGATAGCATTTTGTAACCAATATTTGTATGTAATTGTAACATCTTTTTATCTTGTTTAGATAACGTATGATGTTGTTTAGCTATCAAGTCTGAATCTAATCTTGTTTTACCGATATCGTGTAAAAGACCTGCTAGTACAATATCAGATATAGTTGTTTCACTCAAATCCATTTGTTTTGCAATAATACCCGATAGGATTGCAACATTTAAAGAATGGCATTTTTGGTATTCCCCAATAAGTTTTATTTGAGAAGAATAAACCAAACTATCATTTTGATAAATAATATCTTGCAAAATCTTATCTCTAATGTTTAAGAATAAGTTTGCTGTTTCTGACATAGATCTCTTATGAATGTTATTAATAGTTTCATAAAAGAAAGCTTTGATTTTTATTTGATTTTGTGGATCAATCCTTGAAGTTTTATTAATGGGTCCTTCATAACTCATAAGGCTAACATTATCAATAACCGTATTACTTTTTAACATTTGGCTTTGATTCATGTCAAAAACTTCAATAACTTTCTCTTTCTTTTGAGAATTTTTTGCATATTCCTCAAATAATGACTCCAAAGAATCTTTTTTAAGAGGTTTTCTGCTTGTATCAATAGGTTCTTCAATTGTTTCATTGCTTTTTTCTACAACCTGTTGAGGTTTTTGCGGCTCACTTTTTTCTAAAGCTTTTTTTAGTTGTTCTTTTACAGCAGAATTGTCTTCACCGTCATCATCCGGAATGATATCCAAGGATTCTTTATTATCCCTGAATATTTTTTCCATATTCTTTAATTGCAACAATTTACCTGGAGTTAATGTTTCTCCGGCAGAAAATAGTTTTTCACCATATTCAGAATATATATTATATGGTAGTATCTTAAAATTTATTAATTCTTCTGTTGTTATAGCTATCATATTTTTTATTATACAACATTTTAAAAATTTTTGAAGTGGTTTTGTTATTTTTCATCTTTATTAATTAGATAATAAAAAAAAGCTATGAATTAAATTCACAGCTATTGATTAGGGATATGTGTATCGTCGTCTCTAAGGAGTATAGTGTTATATTATCAGGTTGTCTTAAATTTTAAATCATACAAACTTATGATTTATTTATTATAAAAATTTTATAAAGGCATGCAAAAATTATGGTAAACTATAAGAAGTGAAATCAAAAAGGAGATTTTTTATGACAGTTGATTTTAAACACATTCCTTTAAACGGGAAGGATATTACAGAAGATTACATAAAGAAAACAATTAAAGAAAAAAATATCAAATTTATTGAATTACAGTTTGTGGATATTAACGGACAGGTAAAAAGCTTAACAATTCCATCTGAGCATATAGACAAAGCTCTTGAAAATGAAATGATGCTTGATGGATCTTCAATAAAAGGATTTAGAAGTATAGAAACTTCAGACATGTTATTTTTCCCTGACAAAAATACTTTTTGCATTTTACCATGGCGAGAATTTAACGGCGTGAATACTGCAAGATTAATTTGTGATATTCACAATGCTGATGGAACTCCGTTTGAAGGATGCCCTCGTTGCAATTTAAAAAGAATGATGAGTGAGGCTTCAAAATATGGTTATACAATGAATATGGGACCTGAAGTTGAATTTTTCTTGTTTAGACGTGATAGCGAAAATAATCCTACACTATTAAAAGATGATAGAGCCGGATATTATGATATAGGTCCTGATGATTCGGGTGAAGATATCAGAGCGGAAATAGTTTTAACATTGCAAAATATGGGCTTTGATATTGAAGCTTCTCACCATGAAGTTGCTGATAGCCAGCATGAGATAGATTTTAAATATGCTGATATATTAACTGCAGCTGACAATGTTGTTACTTTTAAGATTGCCGTAAAGGCAATTGCTGCACAATATGGTTTACATGCTACATTTATGGCAAAACCTATATATGGAATTAATGGTTCAGGTATGCATTGTAATGTTTCTTTGTTTAGAGATGGTAAAAATGCTTTTTACGATGCAAATACAGAATCTCAATTATCGGATATTGCTATGAATTCAATTGGAGGATTATTAAAACATGTAAAAGGTTTTACAGCAGTTACAAATCCGACAGTGAACAGTTACAAAAGATTAGTTCCGGGTTATGAAGCTCCTGTTTACTTAGCTTGGTCATTAGCCAACAGAAGTGCATTATTGAGAGTTCCTGCAAAACGTGGAAATGCAACAAGAGTGGAACTTCGTTCTCCTGATCCGTCTTGTAACCCATATTTAGCATTTGCGGTTATTTTAGGTGCTTGTATGGACGGTATTAAAAATAAAATTGAACCGCCAAAACAAGTTGTTGCAAATATCTATGCACTAACAGCAGAGGAAAGAAGAAGAAAGAAAATTTATTCTCTTCCCGGAAGTTTAGCTGAGGCACTATTAGAATTAGAAAATTCTGATGTGGCAAAAGATGCATTGGGTGAGCATGTTTATGGCATGTTTATTGAAGCTAAACATAATGAGTGGGATTCTTTTAGAACATACGTTTCTCAATGGGAAATTGATAAATATTTGGAAAGATATTAATAACATTGTTACATAAAACTTGACAAAAGTTTAATTTTGTTTGATATTGTTAGCATATCTAGCGTGTTAAGGGAAGATATGGAATATCAAAATTATTCGGCAATTGTTGTGGGTAGCGGGTTGGCAGGTTTATACACTGCTCTAAAGTTATCTGAAATTGTTCCAGAAAATGGAAAAATATTATTATTAACAAAATCAGAGTTAGGCGAAAGCAATTCTAGGTACGCTCAGGGTGGTATTGTAGCTGTTTTAAGTGAAAATACAGAAGATTCAGTTGCCTCTCATATCTCTGATACAATAAATGCCGGTGCAGGTTTATGCGATTTTAATACGGTAAAATATATATCAGAAACTTCTAATGCAGCAATAAAAGATTTGATTAATTATGGTGTAAAATTTGACTGCGATGAACAGGGTAATTTGTTATTTACATTAGAAGGTGCACATAGTGTAAAGCGAATTTTACACTGTAATGGTGATGCGACAGGCAGGGGAATTGAAAGTCATTTGTCAATGCTTGTTTCAGAAAATCAAAAAATAAAAATACAAGAAAATTCAATCGCTGTTGAACTTTTGTTGGATGAAGAATCTTCTTGCAAGGGTTTGATTGTATTTGATGGAAAGAATTATTCAATTG
The DNA here is from genome assembly GCA_934726055.1 of uncultured Candidatus Melainabacteria bacterium. GTDB lineage: Bacteria > Cyanobacteriota > Vampirovibrionia > Gastranaerophilales > Gastranaerophilaceae > UBA6984. Next base: position 19,415 of record CAKVCZ010000015.1, on the reverse strand, counting down.
CTCTTTCAAATTGTACAATTCTTGCAACAGGCGGTATTGGTCAATTGTATCGAAATACTACAAATCCAAAATGTGCAACAGGTGATGGACTTTCTTTAGCCTATAATGCAGGTGCAATATTGCAAGATATGGAGTTTGTGCAATTTCATCCGACAGCTCTTGCTGTTCAGTCAGAGAATGCTAATTTTTTAATAAGTGAAGCTGTTAGAGGAGAAGGTGCAAAATTAGTGGATGACAAGGGTAATCCATTTATGCAAAAATATCATGAATTAAAAGATTTAGCTCCTCGTGATATTGTTACAAGAGCAAATTTTGCCCAAATGGAAAAATCCGGTGAAGATTGTGTATATTTGGATGCAACAAAAATCTCGCCTGAAAAATTACAAATGCGTTTTCCAAATATATCAAATGTGTGTTTAAAAAATGGAATTGATATTTCAAAAAATTATATTCCGGTGCATCCTGCTGCACATTATTTTATGGGCGGGATTAAAGCAAATATTGACGGACGTACATCTGTAAACGGTTTGTTTGCATTGGGGGAAGTATCTTCAACAGGATTGCATGGTGCAAACAGATTAGCAAGTAATTCGCTACTCGAATGTGTTGTTATGGGATATTCTTTAGCAAAATACTTGACAGGCATGAATTTTGAAGCTGTTGAAATGTCAGAAAACTTTGAAAAGGCTTTAAAGAAATATTCTCAGCAATTAGGCTTTATTGAATACGATACGGATTTATTAAAAAGCGAATTACAAGATATTATGTGGCAGTATGTTGGTATTTTAAGAGATGAAAACGGTTTAAAAACAGCAAATGCAGAATTACAAAAATTGAAATTGAAATTTTTGAGAAATGAAAAATGTTTAAACATCCAAGAATACGAATTTAAAAATATGTTAACGGTTGCTCAACTTATCATAAATTCTGCTCTAAACAGAAAAGAATCACGAGGTGCTCATTACCGAACAGATTTTATGATAACGAAAGATATAGCGGAGCATAATTGTATTATGAAACAACAAGGAGAATTAAGTTTTGTTAGATAATTTTTTAATAGATAAACATGTACTTGCAGCATTAGAAGAAGATATTGGTTTTGGCGACATTACAACAGATAACTTAGCTTCTGATGATGATATATTAACTGCGAAGTTAAATACTCGTACAGATGGTGTTTTATGTGGAATGAAAGTATTTGAAAGAGTCTTTAAATTATTGTCTGAAAAAGTTGATATAAAATCTTATTTCAAAGATGGTGATTTAATTAAAAAAGGCAATACGATTGCTCTTTTAACAGGTCCGGCATCAGCGATATTAAAAGGTGAAAGAACTGGCTTAAATTACATTCAGCGTATGAGTGGTATTGCAACAGAAACGAAAAAATATCAGGATGCAATCGGAAACTATAAGGCAAGAATATCCGATACAAGAAAAACTACACCAAACTTTAGAGTCTTTGAAAAGTATGCAGTTTTTGTAGGCGGAGCATGCATTCATAGATTTAATCTTGCAGACTGTGCAATGATAAAAGATAATCATATAAAACTTGCAGGTTCTTTAACAAAGGCTGTTGAAAAGATTAGAAAAAATATTTCGCACACTCATAAAATAGAAGTTGAATGTGATACATTAGAACAAGTAAGCGAAGCAGTAGATTGTTCTGCGGATATAATTATGCTTGATAATATGGATTGCGATAAGATGAAGAAAGCGGTTGAAATAATTAACGGAAAAGCGATAATTGAAGCTAGTGGTAATGTTAATTTAGATACAGTAAGCAAAATTGCATCAGTTGGTGTTGATATTATTTCATCAAGTGCAATTGTTGCAAAAGCTCCAACGCTTGACTTGGCATTAGATATTGATTAGATATATATGAAGTACAATAAAAATATATTAATTATTGTAACAATTTTGTTAACATGCGAAATTATTTTGCTTAATATGTTTTTATATACATGAAAGTGATAAAACATTGGTTTTATAACGGGGTGATAATATGGCTTTAGGTTTTAATTCAAATTTATTTAATACAAATTCGCAAACAGCTTCTTCATCAAGAAGTAATGAAACAGCTGGAGTGTTGGCATCAAACTCAGAAACAGCAGGTACAATTGCCGCAGCGAATGGTGAAACAGCAGGTTTGTTAGCATCAAACGGTGCAATTGATTCATTCCAATCAAGTAATCCGTTTGCTAATGAAATTGACTATACACAATTTGCAAATGTTCCTGAAACAGCAGGTGCTGTTGCAGATGCTTATGAAACAGCAGGTGCAATTGCTTTTGATGGTGTAGAAACAGCTGGAACTGTTGCTTGTGAAACCGCAGGTTCTGTTGCATCAGGTGATTCAGGCGGAGCTTTTGGTTCAAGCGATAGCGGATTTGTTTGCTAGATTTATTTAAGAATGTTTAAAGCGAGTCTTAAGGACTCGCTTTTTTTAGCATCTTCTTTACACTATTTATTGGAATTGCAAATCCTATTCCAATATTAGAAATGTTATTGTCAGGATTATATATAGATTGATTTATTCCGACAACTTCTCCGCTGGTGGTTATAAGTGGTCCTCCGGAGTTGCCGGGGTTTATCGCAGCATCTGTTTGAATTTTATTTTTTGCATAGTCTATTCTTGAAATAATGCCTTGAGTTAGTGTCCCGTTGAATCCAAACGGATTACCGATAGCCAAAACTTTTTGTCCGACTTTTATGTTTTCAGAATTTCCAAAAGAAACAGTATTCAAGGTTTCTTTTGGTGTTATTTTAATAAGGGCAATATCTGTATTACCGGTTTTAAAAATAGTAGCTTTATAAGTGTGTCCGTTGTATAACGTAACTTGAATGTTTTTTCCGTTTTCGATGACGTGTGAACTTGTTAAAATTAGTCCGTTGTTATCAATAATACATCCGGTTCCGCTTGAAACACCTATGGGTAATTCCGCATCTATTGCAACAATCGCAGGATTAATTTTTTCGTAAACAGACATGTTGTTGATTTCGTCCTGTTCAAATGCAATACTTGTAAAGTTTATAAACAATCCGCAACATATTGTAATAATACACTTTTTAAACATAACTCTTAAAACCCTTATTCCTATTGGATTATAAAAAGGATGATAAAAAAATACTACTACCCAAGTAACATTTTTTAGGATTATTCTTGCAAGCATTAAAGCTTTATTTTATAATAAATAAAAACTATCAATATAGTTTTTTAACAATACAGATAAGGAAAGGAATCAAAAATGAGAAGTATTGAATTATTCAAACAAGCATTAGATGAAAAAAGAGCATTAAAAGTTATTTCAGGAATTAATAACTTAGATTTAAACAGAGTAGAAATGATTGTTTCTTCTGCAATTGAAGCAAAAGCTACTGCAATTGATGTTGCAGCTAAAGAAGAAGTTTTGACATTAGCAAACAGATTAATCACAGAAGCTGATTCAGATATTACATTGATTGCATCTTCAATTAATTCATTAGAATTAGCAAATGCTGTAAATATCCACAATGTAGATGCTATTGAATTAGGTAACTTCGATGCATTATACAAAGAAGGTATTTCAATGACTGCTGATCAAATTATCAACATTGTTAATGAAACACTAACTTTAATTTCAGAAAAAAGAGATGAAATTTTATTCTGCGTAACAATTCCTGGTTCATTGGCTATTGCTGAACAAATTGAATTAGCTAGAAAATTAGAAGCATTACATATTGATTTAATCCAAACAGAAGGTTATGTATCTCAAATTAATAACTTTGAAGGTGCAAGAGCTTGGTTAAACAGAGCTGAATTAACTATTTCTAATACATTAGAATTAGCTAAAAATATTGAATTACCAATTATGACAGCTTCAAACATTAATACAACAACAGCGCAATTAGCATTCGCTGCTGGTGCAAGTGCAATTGGTTGTGGTTCTTGCATTAACAGATTAGAATCTAAAATTTCTATGTTGGCTGTAATCAGCAACTTGGTAGAAATTGCAAACAGAAACGGTATTATGATGGCTGCATTAAACCACCACAATATCGAAACTGCATCTTTAGTTTAATTTGTTAGGATGTAATTCCGGCTTTAAAAGTAAAAGGGTTCTGTATATCAATACAGAATCCTTTTTTAATATTTGTCGATTTCTATTTTGTAAAATTTGTTATAAATTTAATTCATTTTTAATATTTTCAATGTCAGATTCAAGTTTTTTATCTGAAACTATGGCTTTTCTTATTTTTTCTTCTGCAAACATTACTGTTTGGTGTTTTTTGTTTAGTGCTTCTCCAATACTTTGATAGCTGCATTGAAGATGGTTTCTCGCTATATAGCAAACAATTGCACGTGCGTTTGAAATGTTTTGGACTCTTGATGAGCTTTTTATGTTTTCTGAAGTTATTCCAAAATAGTTCGCAACAACTTCCGTAACTTTTTCGATATTTGGTTTTGTCGTTGTTTCTTCACATTTTAATACTTTTTTTGCAAAATCTAAAGATATTGGTACTTCTTCTATATCAGAATATGCATTTAGTTTTGTGAATGCCCCTTCAAGCTCTCTTACGTTGTCCTTGTAATATGTTGCTATATATTCAAAAACGTCTTTAGGCACATTTTCTATACCTTTTTCTGTTGCTAAATTTTCTAATATTTTTACTCTCGTTTCAAATTTAGGTGGCAGAATTTCTACAACAAGCCCCTGTTCAAATCGAGTTCTTAATCTTTTTGGAATTTCAGGTAAATCTTTTGGAAGTTTGTCTGAAGTTAAGACGATTTGTTTGTTTGCATTGTATAGTGTATCAAGTGTATTAAACAATTCATCAATACACTTTTTCTTGTTTTCTATAAATTGAATATCATCAATTAGTAAAATATCTACATTCCTGTATTTATTCCTAAATTTGTTCATTGCTGAATTTGTATTTTTATTTGGAACAAATGCAGTACTGTTAATGTAATCATTTATAAAATCTTCGGTTTTTACACATAGAACTTTGTATTTTTCTTTTGTGATAACATAATGCCCGATTGCTTGCATAAGGTGCGTTTTGCCCAAGCCTGAACCACCTTGGATATAAAGAGGATTATATAAAGCAGATGGATTTTCCGCAACTTTCATTGCTGTTTTTTTGGCAATTTTATTGTTTTCGTCTTCAACAAAATTATCAAATCTATATCGCAAATTAATATTCATTTGTTTTATGTATGCGTTGTTTTTGATTGCATTTTGCTGCTCTTGCTGTTCTTGTTGAATTTTTTGTTCTTTTTGTTTTATCTTCTTTAATTCGTTTTTTCTCTTTTGAGCAAATTCTTGATTAAATTCGATATTAACAATAATTTCTTCATTCAAATGTTTTTTGAATGTTTCTAAAATAGTTTTATACTGAGTTCTCTTTATATATTGCACACCAAACGATTCACCTGATATAAGAGTGAATTGATTACCTTCATAAGAGATTGCCTCAAGCGGTTCTATCCAAGGCTCGTATGTAGATGCAGGTATAACATCTTTTAATTCAATTTTTATGTCATCCCAAATCTTTTTTACTTCGCTAGTGTTCATAAATTAATTTTATAACAAAAATAGTTTGTAGAAAATAATGCCTGCTGACATGCTAAGGTTTAGTGATTCTACTTTGCTATTCATTTCAATTGTAACTTTTGCATTTGCATAATTTGTCAATTCTTGACTAAGTCCGTCGCTTTCTGCTCCAAACATAACAAGAGTCTTTTCTTGAGGTTTAAAATCTTTTAAAAATACGCTGTCTTCAGATTTTGGAAGCGTTGCGATTCTGGTAAAATCTTTAAAATACTGTTGAAGAACATTAAAATCTTTAATTTGAAAAACGGGAGTTTTCCATAAATTTCCAACGGAAGCTCTTACGCATTTTGGGTTATATAAATCAACTGTATTTCCGTATAATATAATTGCATCAAGTGCAAATGCGGTAGCTGTTCGTAAGATGGTTCCTAAATTACCCAGATCTTTAATATTTTCAAAAAGAGCTACTCTTTTTGAATTTTGTAGTATATCTTCGCTGTATTGTTTTTGTCTGCCAACGGCAACCGCTTCAGGTGCAGTGTCAGTTGTAGCAAGTTTATGTAACACAGGTTCTGTAACGTAAACAATTTTTTCTTCTAAAAAGTCATAGTGAAATGCCTTTTCTTTCAATACAAAAATTTGTTCAATTTCTATATCAGCATTGTAGGCTTCTTCAATTGCTTTTAATCCTTCAAGTAAAAACAGCTTTGTTTCATCTCTGTATTTTTTTTGTTGAAGCTTTGTGATTTCTTTGATTGTTTCGTTATTTACACTTGTAATTTCCATTATCTTACCTCAAATTCATTTAACCACACTTTTTCCTGTTCGTCCAGTAGTGAGTAATCAATTAGTTTCTTTTCGTAACACATTTTAGTAAAAGAGTTTATTTTTTTGTCCTTTAGGTAGCAAGAATTTTCTAATCTAACACCAAAAGAGTTTTGTTTATATAATCCCGGTTCAATAGTAAAACACATGTTATCTTTTAGCTTATATAAGGATTCTTCGCTCTTCGTACTTAGTCTTGGCGGCGTTTCGTGAACACTTACTCCTATTCCGTGTCCGAGTCCGTGATTAAATACATATCCTTGAGGTGCATTTTTGTTTAGAAATTCTCGGGCAATGTTATCTATGTCGTTTCCACAATCAAATTTTGTGGCATGTAGTGATTTTAGAAATGCTTTCAAAACTAAAGTATAGATTGTTTGTTGTTCTTTATTTGCTTGGCCTTTTACAAATACTCGTGTTGTATCTGTTGCAAGTCCGCCATCATAGTATCCGCCACAATCAATTAAAACAATTGAACCATCTTTGAGTATTTTTTCTTTTGAGGTTCCTGAATAGTGTACTATTGCTGAATTTTCATCTATTGCAACGATAGAATTGAATGACTGACTAATTGCACCGAATTTTTTGAAATTATTTTCTAATTCTGTTTTTATATCGTATTCGGACAAATTAGAATTGTTGTTAATAAAATCCCTTGTTGCATTAATCGCTTTGTCTGTATTTGCAAATGCTTGAATATAGTGTTCTATTTCTTTTTCTGTTTTTATATTCTTTGTTGTAAAAGTTTTATTTGAAATTAGAATTCTATCTTTTAGCAAAGAAAAGTCATAAGCTGAAATGGATTTTTTATCAACATAAAAATATGTATTTTTTAATTCTGAAGTTATATAACTTTCAAAATTACCTAAAGTTTCATCTTTAAACAAAATATTATTTGATTTTGTTATGATTGCTTTTCCTTCAACTGCACAAGAATTCTGCTTGTTGAAGTTTCTGATATTGTATATGTATGATAAATCTTCCAAATTTGTAATTATAGCTGCTTCATTGTTTTTTAGATTTTGTGCAATTTCTTGGATTTTTTCCTTAGATGTTTTACCTGTATTATCTATTGTAATTTCGCTAATATTTTGTTTAATTGTATTTTTGAAATCATTTACAGGATCAAAATTTAGAGGTTTTATTGTGATATTTTTATCATTTAATTTTTCTTGAATTTCTTCGTATTTTGATTGAGATACTTTTTTTGCACAAATCGCAAGGGTAGAATTATTTTTTATTCTTTCACAAATTGCATTAGTCATATTGTCTGACATTTGTAATTTAACAACGTTAATGTCAGTTTTAGCTGTTTCCATATCAGCTTGAACGTGATATCTTCCGTCAACAAAAAGATAGACAGCATTATTACTTACCAAAGCTTCTCCTGTTGAACCGGAAAAACCTGTTAAAAAATATCTTGAATTTTTAGGCAATTCATTATATTCTACCAAAAATTCGTTGGTAGAATTTACAAGTAAGTAGTCTATATTTTCTTGTTCCAGAAATGAGCGAGCCTTTTTTATGTAGTTATTCATTAGTCGTCTATATCTGTAACCAAAATTAAGTGCCATCCGAATTGAGTTTGTACAGGTTGTGATAATTCACCTTTTTTTAGTGAAAAAGCAGCATCTTCAAACGGTTTTACCATTTTTCCTTTGCTAAAATATCCCAAATCTCCGCCATTTCTTTTTGATGGGCATGTAGAATATTCCATTGCTGCTTGTGCAAAATCTTCTTTACCTGATTTTATATCTTCATATAATTCTTTTGCTTTGGATTCGTCTTTTACCAAAATGTGGCTGGCTCTAACTTCTTTAATCTGTTTTGAGTCTGTAACTAAAATTAAATGCCATCCAAATTCAGTTTGAATTGGTTTTGATACAACATCTTTTTCTAATGAAAAAGCAGCATCTTCAAATGGTTTTACCATCATTCCTTTTCCAAAAAATCCAAGATCCCCGCCTTCCATTTTAGATGGACATTCTGAATAAAGTTCTGCCATTTTAGCAAAATCTGCACCATTTGTAATTTCATCATATATTTTATTAGCTTCTGCTTCTGTTTTTACGAGAATATGACTTGCTCTTACCTGTTTTGACATTTTTATCTCCTTATGCGTTTTACTATATCAAATATTGTATCAAAAATATTTTTGTTTTTTCCGTATATTAAAAAAATGTAAATTTTAAAATAAAATAAATTTTTTGAATAAAGTCCATGTCAAATTTGTAAACTTTTGTTACACTTTTGTCTTATAAACTAACAAAAAAAATCATGTTGATATATCATGCATGTACAACTATCCCCAAATCTCCTCCCAAGATTATGAAGTATATAAGCAGCAATGGCTGCTTTTTTTTTATCATAAATTTTTTTAAATCCTTTTAAATATTGAGATTCAAACTTTTACAAATTCTTGAAATAAAAATTATCAGATTTTCTTTATGAATTTTAAATAACTTAACAGTTTATTGTAATTTTTTTGTTTATGGTAAGATATATTTATAAATAAAGCATAATAGTAAGGAGAAAAAATGAAAAAATACGAATTATTGACAATTTTGAAAGCTAATTTAGATACTGATGAAATTGATAAAGTTATTGAAAAAATAGATTCAGATATGGCAGAATTAGGCGGAAAAGTTGTATCAAGAGATAAAATTGGTCGCAAAAAATTAGCATACGATATTCAGAAAACAAAAGACGGTTTCTTTGTAAACACTATTTTGAACTTACCTGCTGAAAAGGTTGCTGATTTTAAAAGAGCATTAAAATTAAATGATAATGTTTTAAGAATAATGTTTTTAGAAGCATCAGAAAAGGCTTCTGTGTAGGTTAAAAATATGTCAATCGCAAAAGCAGTAGTTACAGGTAATGTTTTTAGAGCACCTGAAAAAAGATTTACATCAAATAATGTTCCTATTTCAGCATTTGTATTGAATATAGGTGATAGAGAAGAATTGTTAATAAGAGTTTTAGCGAAAAGAAATTCTTTAGATGAAATTGTTTCAGGTCTGTCAAAAGGTACAAGAGTTTTAGTAGAAGGACGCCTTCAAACAAACAATGTTAAAAGTGAAAATGGTACTGAAAGAAAAATATTTGAAATTGATGCAAATGCGATAGAGTTAATGGGTGAATCTTCAAGTAGTGCAACAGATTTTTCAGAAGATATTGTAAAATTCTCGGATGTAGAAATGTCGGATGAATTGATGGGCGAAGAAGAAATTCCATTTTAAGATAATTTAAGTTAAACTATTATAAGAAAGGAAAAATAAATGGCAAAACAAGACTTAAATGATAAGAAAAAACGTAAAACTTGCAGTTTTTGTGCAGATCATATTGATTCAATTGACTACAAAGATGCTGCAAAATTAAAAAGATATTTAACTGAAGCCGGAAAAATTATTCCACGTCGTGTTACAGGTAATTGTGCTGAACACCAAAGAATGGTTGCTAAAGCTATTAAAAGAGCTAGAGAAGCTGCAATCATTAACTATGTTTTTGACTAATTATAGAAGATTTAGATATGGAAAAAATCACAATTAGATCAGATAGAAACACAGACTATACTTTTACATATAAAGGTGAAGATGTAGTTTTGGGTGCAGGAAAGATTATAAGTATTGCAGATGGTTTAAACGACGTAGTTTTACCAACATGTGCAATGAAAATAAGTAATAATTTAATTATCATAAAAGAGGATGTAAAATAGTCCTCTTTTGTGATTGAATATATATTTTTTTAAGGGGTTGGAATATGAACACACAAAAAGTTGCAGTTATAGGATGCGGTTTATGGGGACGTAATATCGTTCGTAACTTCTACAATTTAGGTGCATTGCATACAGTTTGCGACTTAGATATTGAAAATTTGAATAAAGTAAAAGAACAGTATGCAGGTGTGCACACTACTTCAGATTTTAATGAAGTCTTGAATAACCCTGAAATTACTGCAATTGCTGTTATAACTCCGAGCCACACTCATTTTAATATAGTTAAGCAAGTATTAAATTCAGGCAGACACGTTTATGTTGAAAAACCAATTTCTACTTCAGCGAAAGAAGCAGAACAATTGAAACTTTTGGCAGAAGAAAAAGGTCTTGTTTTAATGGTTGGTCATTTATTGTTATATCATCCTGCTGTTAACAGATTAAAAATGCTTGTTGATGAGGGGGTATTGGGCGACGTTGTTTATGCTCAAAGTGATAGATTGAATGTTAACTATTTCAAAAATGACAGAAGTGTAATGTGGGATTTAGCTCCTCATGATGTTTCCATGATGTCTTATGTAATCGGGCAAGAGCCAAAACAGGTAATATCTGCTGTTGGATGTTCTTCTGATAGAAATGAGATTATGGATATAACTCATTTGTCAATTGAATTTGAAAAGGGTGCGATTGGTCAAATATCTGACAGTTGGATTACTCCAATGAAGCATGTTAGATTTTTAGTTAGAGGTACAAAGGCCACTGCTATATTGGATGATACTTTCCAAGAGAATAAATTACAAGTTTTTGATAATAAAAAAGACGGTCCAATAACAGATATTCATATTGATTATCTTGAAATTGAGCCTTTGAAGTTAGAAATACAACATTTTATTGCTTGTTGTGAATCAGGTAAAAAAGCTCGTTCTGATGGAGAAAACGGTTTTAATACAGTGAGAATTTTGGAAGAAGCTGAAAAAATAATGTTGGGTGAAAATAAGTTGAAGAGTTTAGATCAACGTAATTTTGCACTTTCAAGATTAAAACAGTAATTTTATTAAATAGGGTGCTTTTGCACCTTTTTTTACGAGGAGATAACTATGGCAAATTTCATAAGCATTTCGAGAATTTTTTTGGTTTTTATCGCAGTTGGTTTATTAATGTTAAAAGATTCTTCTGCTGCTTATATAACATCTTTTGTTTTAACAATAATAGCTTTTTGTTTGGATGGATTAGATGGTTACGTTGCAAGAAAATTTAATGAAACAAGTAAACTTGGTGCAGTTTTGGATATAATGGGTGATAGAATTGCAGAATATTCATATTGGATTATGTTTACTTATTTGGGTTATATACCTGTCGTTTTTCCATTGATTGTAGTTACGCGTGGTGTTGTTACAGATAGTTTAAGAAGTGTCGCTTTAGAGCAAGGATTTATTCCGTTTGGAAAAGGTAGCATGTTGGATGATAAGGTGTGTCAATGGATTTGCGGAAGTAAGGTTATGAAAATTGGTTATGCTGCTGCAAAAGCTGTTGCGTTTACATTTATAATTCTTGCATATATACCTGCAATGCCAAAATGTGCTGCATGGTGTATCTTAATCATTGGTGCAGTTATGGCAGAAATTTCTGTATTACTTTGTGTATTAAGAGGAATTCCTGTTCTTTTTGAAAGTCGTAAATTTTTTAAATAATTGAGGTTATATATGGAATTGATGGATATAAAAACTTTTAATATTGTTTTATATGAGCCTGAAATTCCTCAGAATACAGGGAATATTGCCAGATTATGTGCATGTACGGGTGCAAATTTGTATTTAGTCGGTAAGTTAGGGTTTTCTTTATCGGACAAATATACAAAACGTTCTGGATTAGATTATTGGGATAGCGTAAATATTACCAGAGTGAATACTTTAGATGAATTAATTGCACAAAACCCAAATTCAGATTTTTATTATCTAACGACAAAATCGAAAGTTTCATATTTTGATACTCAGTTTAAGGAAGGTGATTTTTTGGTTTTTGGTCCTGAATCAAGAGGAATACCTGAGGATATACTGTTTGCTGATGGTGCTAAATCTATTACTATACCGATGAAAAAGGATATGAGAAGCTTAAATTTATCGAATTCGGTTGCGATTGTTTTATATGAAGCAATAAGGCAGGTTGGTTAATTGTGGAAGATATAAAATTACCGGAAAGAAAGCAAAATTCTCATAAGGGCTCTTTTGGTAAAATTTTGAACATTGCCGGCTCTCCAAATTATTCAGGTGCAGCGTATCTATCAAGTATATCTGCATTGAGAGTTGGTGCAGGGTATGTAGCTCTTGCAAGTTGTCCGAGTGTGTTGCAGGCAGTTTCTTCAAAGACTCCTGATATTGTTTTGGTGCCAATTAAACAGGCAAAAAATATAATAAAAAAATACGATGTTGTTTCGTTTGGATGTGGCTTTTCAACAGAGGCTCCTGCGGTATTGATGTTCAAAAGCTTGATGACTGAACTGGCTATATTAGATTTACCGGTGGTTTTGGATGCTGACGGTATAAATTTATTGTCAAAATTTAAAAAAATGATATTACCAGACAGATTAATTTTAACCCCTCATCCGAAGGAAGCTGCAAGATTGCTAGATAAAGATGTTAGTGAGGTTCTTAAAAATCCGGAAGACATTGCAACTGAGATTTCATTAAATTACAAATGTACAACGGTTTTAAAACTTCATAAAACTGTTATAAGTTCTAAAAATTTATCGATATATGTTAATAATACAGGTAATTCAGCTCTTGCAAAGGCAGGAACTGGCGATGTTTTGTGCGGTATGATTGCAGGTTTTATTGCTCAAGGAATGAAATATTTTGATGCATGTAAAACTGCTGTTTATTTGCACGGGTTAGCTGGTGAGCTTGCAAGTAAAGATTTAACTGAATATTCTGTTCTTGCTTCTGATTTGTTGAATTATATTCCTTGGGCAATAAAAACTCTTAATAATAACTAATTTGTCCCATAACAACCGGCTGAACTGCTCCTGTACAGCTTGGTACGTTATTTGGAATTTTATAAAAAGTACAGTATCCAAGCAGAGCAAATGCCATAACTTCTTTAAAATTATTAGATATTCCGTAGTTTTCGTGTGTCTTAATTTCTATATGTTTTGGTAAATAGTTTCGTAAGAATTTTATTAGTGTTGGATTGTAAGCTCCACCTCCGCCTAATATAATTTCGTCTATTTGAGTATTCGGATAAACGAATCTTTCATAACTTTGTGCAATAGTTTTTGCTGTTAATGCGGTAACTGTTGCCATAATATCATATTTATTTTCGGGTGCTAATTTTAGTGCGTTTTCAACATATCTTTCCGAAAAATATTCTCTACCGGTTGTTTTTGGCGGTTCTGTATAATAATATTCATCTTCTAATAAACAGTTTAACCAATTTTGGGATACGTTGCCTTGTTGTGCTAGTTTTCCGTCCTTATCGTAGGTAATTTGAAAGAATTTTTGTGCACAATAATCAATCATTATATTTCCAAGTCCTGTATCAAAACCAAAAGTAGCACAGTCTTTTGAAACTACTGTTACATTGGAAATTCCTCCAATGTTTTGTATTGCAACATTTTTATTTAGAGGTTTAAACCAAGTTTCGTCAGCAAAGCATACCAAAGGTGCTCCATTTCCGCCTTGAGCTATGTCAGCTGTTCTAAAATTAGCAATTGTTGTACATCCTGTTTTTTGAGCAATAACTGATGGTTCTCCAATTTGAAGAGTACTTTTTTCTGATATATTTGCAACTGTTGTATCTTTTGGATAATGATATACTGTTTGACCATGTGATGCTATAAAATCCGGTTTGCCGTGTTTTTTAATCATTTCATTAGCTGCATTTGCAAAACATTGTCCAATTACAAAATTCATCTTGCAAATATCTTCTAAGTTGGCACCTTTATGAAAGATTTGAAATATATGTTCTCTGATTTCTTTTGGATATTCAACGTTGAATCCGTCAATTAATGTGCAACTTAAATCAGGTTTTACCATGCATAACCCAACATCAATAGAATCGCACGAGGTTCCTGACATCATTGATATTATTTTCTTTGATTCTCTGTTTTCCATCATATATCTTTTATTATATGAAAAAACTTGCTTTTCAGCAAGTTTTAAACTATCCAAATTCTCCCAAAATTAAATATATTATTAATAATTTTATTTTCGTAAATGTATTATAAATAAAAATCTTTTTTATTTCGCTAGTAAAATCTTTTCTCTAATTCTTCTAATAAATATTTAATAGCTATCCTTTTTAATATTAAATGCCACCACCCCTTTTACGATATATTCCCTAAATCTTTCCTACCTCTTGTCCCTTGACATGATTTATAGTAATTGAATTGTGCATGATTTACAAGTAAAAATTTCTTAAATAAAATTTTACAATTAACCATGCCCCTTGGTGCAATTGACTAAAATCCATATTAACAATCTTAATGAAGAAAAATTAATGAATTTACGTAAAAATAGCCTATTTTTGTTGTTGACAATTTCTTTTTAGCATTAAACTTGTATTATTTAATAACTTGAGTAACTTTTTGTTTATCTGTTAAATTCTTATTTATGTATAAAGAGTACTTTCGACCTTGTTGAAGTAAATACAGATTTCTATTAAGTTCTTTTTGGTAATTACCATTTATTACTTCTTTATTTTTTACAATTACATAAACAGGTGTAACTTTATTTCTTGTCAGATTATTTAATTTATCGAAATCTCTATCGGTAATAAAATAAACAAATTCTTCATGGTTAATTTTAACGCTTGGTTTTACAGCGAAATCAAATGTTACCAATTTTGTATGTGTTGTGCTTGCGTAATTTGAAAATAGGACAAGTTCATTTTCTCCGCCTGCATAAATTACATTAAATATATTTGTAACGGTAACTGTTAAAATAAACAACATTGTAACAACGTAACTTGCAAAAACAGATAAGTATTTTTGTGCTTTTAATTCAATTATAAGAAGCATACCAATAAGTCCACAGCCAATCATAACAGGATACTTAAAATCATTAATAAGCTCTATTATGGAAAATGGTAAAAAAATAAAACTAAAAGCAGCTATAATTGTTGCCAGAATAAAAATTCCTGATAAGATATATGTCGAAATTTTTATTGTTTTTTCTTGTTCATTATTTGATGTTGTCCAAAAATAGCCGGTTAATAGTGCAGCCGCAGGTAGAGCCGGCAATATATACGTAGGAAGTTTTGTACTGGATACACTCATTACCCCAAAAACAATGACAAAAAATATTGATGCAAAAAGTATTAATTTTTCTTCTGCCGTATTTGCGTATAATGTTGTTTTTAACTTTTGAACAAAAGAACCTTGGACTTTTTCAAATTTGTCTAAAAGCTTTTTAAATCCTTCATATATTGAACCAAGGAACACAAATGTCCAAGGTAGGAACGCAACAATGAATATTGGAACAAAGTAGAAGAAACCATGTTTCCTTCCTAAGTCTTGTGAAGTTAGAAGTCTGGCAAAATGATGTTTTATAAAATATTCTTGTACAAAATGCATTCCGTAGTCTTTAAACATAGTAATGTGCCATGGAAGTGCAATTAATAAGAAAATAATAAATCCGAAAATAAAGTTTACCGGTTTAAACATTTCTTTTAGAGTTTTTGTGATTAGGCAGTATAAAAACATTACAACGACAGGAATAGCGATTGCTAAAATACCTTTAGCAAGGAAACCTAAACCTGCAAAGGTCCAAAAACCCCACCAGCAATATTTTTTTAAATTATCTTTTGTGATGAAACTCATAAATGCACAATATAGCGAACTTGTTATTAATACGGTCAGCACCATATCTAAAATTGCAACGTGCGATAAAATCAAGAAAAATGTACTTGAGAGCAGAATTATTGAGCTATATAGTCCGAATTTTCTTGATAAAATTTTTTTACCAAAAAAGTATGTAAAAAATACAAGGAAAGCGGATAATATTGCAATAGGAAATCTTACAACAAATGGAGAAAATGTCCCAAACATTTTAATTGAGATTGCAACCAGCCAAAAATAAAGTGGAGGTTTTTCTAAGAAAGGAATGGAATTTAGCAATAGAACATTCCAATCGTTAGAATTAGCTAAATCTCTTGACATTATTGCGTATCTTGTTTCATCCACATCTACAAGATTATAAAAATTTAGTCCCCAGAACAAAAATAAAAAGCAAAGTAATGTAAGCAAACTTAATGCTGATAATTCAGGGTGCTTTTCTACAAAATTTTTTATTTTATCCATTTTCTCCCCTTAAATATTTTAATTGTGATATAATTTTATTAAAGTTTATCACAATTTAAAGGTTAAATCAAATATGAAAAGTTTTTTAAAATTATTTTTTTTAATAGTATGCGTAATTTCTACTCAAATTGCAAATGCCAAAGATTTTAAATTTATTCAAGTAACTGATTTAAATTTTGAAAATAATGAAATGAGTATAAGTTCTCTTGATAGATTAATAAAAGATATCAATCAAACAAGAGATTTAGATTTTGTTGTGTTTACAGGTGATAATATTAAAAATTCAAATAAAACTGATATGAAAGAGTTTTTAAAAAAAGCAAGAAAAATAAATGCTCCTTATTATGTTTTATTGGGTGATACAGATTGCTCAAGAACCGGTTTAAGAAAAGCTGATGCAATAAAATTGATAAGTGGAAATTTGTTATCTAAAAAAACAACGGCAAACAAAATTGTTAAAAAGGGCGATTTAGTTTTAATATTTCCTGATGGAACAAAAGAAATGATTAATATGGGTGGATATTATAAACCTGAAACAATGGCTTGGCTTGATAAAAAGTTGAATAAATATAAAAATAGGAATGTGTTAATTTTTCAGCATTTTCCTCTAGTTATGTTGAATGATAGTTCAATGAAAAATCTTCATAAAAGAGAAGAATACATAAAACTAATAAACGGTCATAATAATGTAAAGGCTGTGTTTACGGGGCATTTTAATACAAACAGTGAAACGCAATTAGGTAATACAATGCACTATGTTACTCAAGCTGCTGGTGGTGCGGTTCCTGTTTATAGACTTGTTGTAATGAAAAATGTTGGAAACAATAAATACGACATATACACTCAAATTGTAGGTTTTTAATTAGCCTTTAAAATCTTGTCCGCCAACAATTTTTAAGTGTCTTTCAGAACCTTCTCCAATGCTTTCGCTTTCAAGGTTGTGTTGTTCTACAAGTTCGTGTTGTAATCTTCTAATCTGTTGATTTTGCGGAGATAATTCTATGTTTCGTGCTCCTGCTAAGATTTTATCAATTGCCATTTTTGCTTCATCCAGAGCTTTTTCCGCATCATCATAGTAGCCTTGAAGTGTTTGTGAAGATTCTCTTATATCTAACGCTTCTTTTACTACTTTTTGAATTTGTGCCATAGAGTTTGTTTTTACATAAAATATTTGAAGACGATAGTTATTTGCGGTACTCAATATTTTGGCACCGCCTTTAGCAAAGTTCTTGTGTGCAATAACAAGGTCTGCATCATCAATATTTTTTGTAATTTCTGCATTCAAATCAAGTCTTTCAATGATTTTTTCAACTATTGAACGTGATACAGCATATAAATATATTTTTTTGAAACTTTTTGCTTCTTTTACATAATCTTTCCTGTTAAAACTGAATTTTAGTCTATCTGACGGATCTTGCTGAACCAGTTTCTTGTCAACTTCATTTATTCTGTCTATGATATTTTGAGTTTCTTTTGCAGTTTCTTTGTGTGGTTCAATTTGAACTAAATGTTCTTCTTCTTTAATTTCTGCAGGTTTGTTGTCGTAAGTTTTATCAACTTTTCTGATTTCCGGACGAATTGGCCATCCTCTAAGAATATAATCAACTGCTTCTGATGCATTTTTATATACAGCAAGAGTATTTCTATCTAAAATTTCTATTACAATATCGAAGGTTGGTTGTTTTTCTCTTTCAAGAACGGTTTTTTGAGAAGCTCTACGTTTTGCCTCATCATCACCCAAAGTTACTGATTGGATTCCGCCAACAAGGTCAGATAGAGCAGGGTTTTTAATCAAGTTTTCTAAACTTTGACCATGTGCTGTTGCAATCAACATAACCCCACGTTCTGCAATTGTTCTTGCAGCTTGGGCTTCAGCCTCTGTTCCAATTTCATCAACTACTATAACTTCAGGTGTATGATTTTCAACAGCTTCAATCATTATGTCTTTTTGATATTCAGGCTGTCTTACTTGCATTCTTCTAGCTTTGCCGATTGCAGGATGTGGAGTGTCGCCATCACCTGCAATTTCGTTTGATGTATCGACAATAACAACGCGTTTACCCAATTCATCTGCAACAAGTCGTGAAATTTCTCTCAACTTAGTTGTTTTACCAACTCCGGGACGTCCTAAAAACAGAATGCTTTTTCCTTGCATAACAAAGTCTTTTATGCAAGCAATAGTTCCTGTTACAACTCTACCAATTCTACAAGTTAAACCAACAACACGTCCTTGTCTGTTTTTTATTGCACTGATTCTGTGTAGTGTTCCCTCTATTCCCGAACGATTATCAGACGTGAATTCCTGTATTCTGTCTGTTACATAATCAATATCCGCATACTCAATCGGTTTGCAATTAAGACTCTCTATTTTCCCGTTGGCGTGGCGAATTTCAGGGAGTCGTCCAATATCAAAAACAAGTTCGATTACATCTGCCAGTGAATCGTGCGAAATTAGACTTGTAACCTTCGGGGGCAGTACTTCAATTAATCTGTCGAGATCATTTTGTAGTTGAATGTCGTTCATTTAATCCTTTTCTTGTGTAAGTTATGTGAACTTCCACTAACATAATACCACTTTTTATATTTTAATTATCAACTTTTTTTCGCAAAAAATCTTCACTGTAATAAAAGTTTACATAATTAACATAGCTGAAATCGTGTAATTATAACACTCTTGGAAAAATGTAAAATAATAAAGCTTTTTAATTTAATAAATTTTTTGACGTCAAAAGTTTTCCAAAACTTTTACCCTGTTATTCTGAACTTGTTTCAGAATCAAATGTTTAAGTTTAATATAACGAACCTTTTGGTGTCAAAAGGTTCCCAAAACTTTCACCATGTTATTCTGAACTTGTTTCAGAATCTATTCAATAATCAAAACTTATTTTCAATTTAGTCAGGATTGCCCTCTGGACAGGGGAACTTTTTTAGAAAAAGTTCCCCTGCACGGAGTGCGTTTCTGACTAAGCAAAAATAAAATTTTACAAATGTTTTGCAAATATTTTTAATAAAAAATAAAAAGTGTTTGCAAAGCATGGAATTTGGGTAT
>CAKVCZ010000014.1 GCA_934726055.1 uncultured Candidatus Melainabacteria bacterium | reverse complement strand
TGTTTTGACTATGTTGAAAATAATCTTCGATTATTAGATAGATTCTGAAACAAGTTCAGAATGACATGGTAATTGCGTTTTAGATGTTTATTAAGAAATATTAACTAATATATTTCAAAAAAAGCAATTTTTTTCGATCTTTTTTCTTTATATAAGTACGAGAGCAAGAGAGGATTTTTTAAATGTCAATGTTATTTTCACAAGTTGCAGCAGACGCTTACAAAACTTCTTCTCAAGCTATTAACTCTCAAAACAAAAAAGACGTTAGAGCTACTTCTTTAAAAGGTATCATGACTGAATCTTTCTTCCACGGTGCTTCTTTTATGGGTTCTAACTTCATCGCTTAATTCTTTTACTCTTTATCTTCTTAATGAGTTTTATTAAGCTTTAAAAAAAATATATATTATCACTAATATCCAAGAAAGGTTTTATTCTATACGATTTAGTTAAAAATGTTTTTTATATCATTCCCTTGTGAATGAAGGTTTTTAGGTAAGGAATAGGTTTTTTTTAATTCTCTCTCTCAATTATTTTTCTCAAATTTTAGCCTCCCAAATAGGAGGCTTTTTTTTGATTATTTGTTTTTTCTTATTTTATATTTATTGTTTTTTTATCATTTGGCATTGGTAAAAAATTATTAATTGTTTTATAAATTTTGTTTTTATCTGCGTTTTCTGAAACATCTACGTTTATTTCTATTGTTGTTAAATCCGGATTAGGTTTTTCGTTCTCATAAAAAGTATTTACCTTTACTTGCGTTGATTTTACGCCTTTTATCAAATTTATTCTATTTTCAAAACATTTTTCTAATCTTTTTCTGCTTATTTCCTCATCTTCAGAAAATTTATAAAAAACACCTATTTTAACAGTATCATCAAATAAATCACTTTGTGCAACCGCTATTGCTATTTTGTCAAAAATTTTGTGATTTTTTGTGTGAAGAAAAAGTGCATTTTCATCTTTGTAAGAATTTATTTCTGCAAATTGATTAAAATTTTTTTCGATAAATTTTTGAATTTCAATGGCTTTATCAAAATCATTTGTTATTGCAATTGTCGGATAAATCCTAAAGGTTTCTGTTGTCAAAATATTCAAACCAAAAAATAAAAAACAAAAAAGTAATATCAAACTTTTGGTTATTTCTTTCAATTTTAAAAAATATTTTTCAAATAGAACAAATAAAACAATAGTAAAAGCCATTGCTAATATTTGCACGTAAATTGAAGAATGTCTTATATTCAGAAAAATCCAACAATATAAGAACATTAAAAATATAGATATTGACAACACTATAACTATAAATTTTTCAAAATTTTTCATATTTACCTTATAAAGTTTGTATGAATTTTATCCTCTATATCTGGTTTATTTATATCGTATTTTTTACCTAATTCAATACATTTTAAAATCCAAGCCATGTTTTGTCCCAAAGTTCGCATAATTTGTAAACCTTCTTTATCTTGCAAAACTTCTTCAGGAGTATTTCCATGAACCATATTCCAGTAATTTGACGAAATTATCGGCATACAATTTATTGTAAAATGTTTTTGAATAGCATCTAAACTTGCAGTTGTACCGGCTCTTCTTGCCGAAACAATTGCTGCTGCCGGTTTAAATTTGAATGCTTGAGAGTTTGAATAAAACATTCTATCCATTGCAGATAACAAACGTCCTGACGGATGTGCATAATAAACAGGAGAACCAAAAACAAAACCATCTGCATTTTTTGCTTTTTCTGTAATTTCATTTATCATATCATCTTCAAATATGCATTTTCCGCCATTTTTACGACACGTTTGGCAGCCCATACAATCTCTTATAGGTTTATTACCTAAAGAAATTATTTCAGTATCTATATGTTGTTGATTTAAAACTTTTTCAACTTCACAAAGAGCTGTATAAGTACATCCTTTTATATTTGCACTTCCGTTTATTAATAAAACTTTCACCTTATATTCTCCTATTGTAATTTTTCAAAATCTTCTACACCGTGTTTACACAATGGACAAATGAAATCTTGCGGAATATCTTTTCCTTCAAAAACATATCCGCAAATTTTACATACCCAACCTTCTTTTTTCTTTTCAGGTCTTATTACCGGTTTTATTTTGTTTAAATAATATTCATACGTTACAGACGGAACTTCAGATATTATTTCTGCATTTTCTACATCAGCAACAAACAATATATGCGAACCACAGTCTTTTGTTTCAACAACTTTTGCAGAAATTATCGTATTTGTATATTTGTTTAACGCTAAAATGTTATTTTTGCAACGCTTTGTATAGTTAAAGTTTTCAAATTTATTTACTTCTCTGCCTGTTGAAAAACCAAAAGTTTTAAATACTGAAAATGGTGTTTCTTCTGTTAAGACAGAAAGATTAAATTTTCCGGTTTTTTCAATCATTTCACAAGTATAATTACCCTTATTTACAGCAATTGAAATGCGTTTAGGATTATCCGTTATTTGATTTACCGTATTTATAATACAACCGTTATCTTTTGTATCATTTGCCGTTAGAACGTATAGACCGTAACTTATATTTGCCAACGGATTTGTAATTGATGGTTTTATAACAATACTGTTTGCAATGTTATCCACCAATGTATCAATTGTTTCCATCTGTTCTTTTTTCATCGCAGATTTAATCGTAATTACCGGTTCTATAATTTCAATGTTTTCCATACCTTCAAAAGTTTTTTGAATTAAACCTGCAGCTGTTGGTGCCCAAGTACCGTTTTCTATCACTGCAATTTTTCTGTTTTTCAAGTTATGTTCTTTCATTGTTGCTAAAATCATTTCCATATTAAAGAAAATACCTGCATTATAACTTGCAGATGCTATAACAATATGAGAACATTTAAATGCCTGCGAAAGAATTTCCGAAAAATGAGTTTTTGAAACATCATACATTTTTATATTTTTTATACCTTTTTGTGCAAGTTTTGATGCTACAATTTCTGCAACATTTTTTGTATGACCGTATATTGAACCATAAATCACTAATACTGTTTGTTCTTCCGGTTCATAAGTGCTCCATTTTTGATATTTTTCAACAAACCAGCCTATTTTATTTCTCCAAATCGGACCATGCAAAGGACAAATCATATTTATTTCTATATTTGCAGCCTTTTTCAACAATGCTTGAACTTGTGTTCCATACTTACCAACAATATTTGTATAATATCTTCTTGCTTCATCAAGCCATTCATGTTCAAAATTAACTTCATCAGCAAAAATATTACCGTCTAATGCACCAAAAGTGCCGAATGCATCTGCGGAAAACAATATTTTTTCTGTAACTTCGTATGTTACCATTGATTCCGGCCAATGAACCATTGGTGCCATAACAAAAGTTAAGGTATGTTTGCCAATATTTAACGTATCTCCTTCTTTAACAAGATGTATTCGTTCATCAATATTAAAGTCAAAGAATTGTTTTATCATTGTTTGAGCTTTTTTGTTTGTTACAATTATCGCTTTTGGATATTTGTTTGCAATTATTTGTAATGTTGATGCATGGTCAGGTTCCATGTGATTTACAATGATATAATCAAGTTCTTTGCCGTTAAGTTCATGTTCTATATTCTCTATAAACTGTTCACATGCAGATATATCAACTGTATCGAATAGTACCGTTTTTTCATCTTTTAATATATAAGAATTATAAGAAACACCTTCTATTGGAAATATATTCTCAAATAAAGTTAATCTTCTATCACTAACACCAACGTAACTTAGTGAATCTGTAATTTTTCTTGTATTATACATATTTTTCTCCCCTTTTTTAATCTTTATTTTAGCATAAATAATCATTTTATAGATAGCCATTTATTTTTATATTGGATGTATAATTTTTTTAGGAAGTTTTATGAGAAAATACTATACACATTTGACACTTATATTTTTAGGTCTGATTTTATACCTTATGGCAAATTTTCAAAGAGTTGCCATACCTGGTGCAATTTTTGATATTTTGCAATTTGACTTATCTTTAAAATCTCATCATATAACTTTTTTAGGCTCAATATTTATGTATTTTTATGCAGTTGGACTATTATTTTCCGGTGTACTTGTTGATAAATTCGGACCTGTTAAAGTTATTATGGGCGGTTCTTTATTGTTTGTCGCAGGTTCTTTAATTTTTCCAAACACAAACAACTTATATTGGTTATATTTTAGTCGTGCCCTATTAGGATTCGGTTCAGCTTCCTTTTATTTGAGTTTGATTCATGAGGCAAAAAAATGCTTTCCTGATAAATATTTTGGAATTAGCATTTCCTTAATGTTAATTACCGGTTATGTCGGGGGTTTTTGTGCTAATGCACCATTTATACACCTTTTAAACTATTTTTCTTGGCAATATATCCTAAATGTAACAGGAATTATTACATTAATTGCTTGTCTTTTGTTTTGCTTGGAAAGAGGGTTTTTACATCATATTCCACAAAATAAACATGCCAGTTTTTCTCTAAAACCATTTAAAGAAGTCTTATTGAATGAGAAAAATCATAATCTTTTTATTTTCGGATGTTTAAATTATGGACTTTATTATGTAATTCAAACCGTTATAGGCGTAAAGTTCTTAAAAGATTTTGTTAATTTATCTTCTGAACATGCAGCCATTATTCTTTCATTTATGATTATTATTGCAGGTTTATCGGGAGTTTCTTTGGCTTCTTTAAGCACTTTCCTTAATAATCGCAGAGTTATTTTTATGAAAACAATTTGTATAATGTCTTCTATTATTTTTGCAGTAATATCTTTGTGCATATTCTTCAATATAAAAACATCTCTAATTGCAGGATTACTTTTATTAATTGCAATTGGCGGAGGTATGTCGCCTTTATTAGTCCCAATAATTCATCAAACCAATAAATACGAAATCCGAGGAACTGCTCTAAGTGTTATGAATAGTTTATTTTTTATTATGGTTGGCTTTTTGGGAACTTTAGTCGGAATTATTTTAAATTTATTTCCAGCAATTGCAAATAAAACAGGATATTTAGTATATTCAAACAAATCATATTTCGTTGTATTTTTAACGTTTTTTGTTTTTTCTCTTATTGAAATGTATAACGTTTTAAAATTAAAAGACGTATAAAAATACATCAAATGTATGAGGAAAACCCTATAAAAATATATTATTATCGAAATAGTAATAGGGTTATGTGAAAGGGATTTTATGATTGGTGGTATCGGACAGGGCAATGATATTAGCAAAATGATTGCTGATATATTTGAAAAAATCAATAACGCAACAATTAATATTCATAAAAAAGATATTAATTATGATGAACATAATAACAGTGAAGCTATTGAATTTGCAAAAAAGTTAGAAAAAGCTTTTGCAAATGAAGAAATAAAAAACGCAAATAACTTTGATTTGATATCAAAAGAACAATTTGGCATACCATCTGGATTTAATATTGATATGACCAAAAATCTAATTGATGATAAACAAATTGAAGTTTCAGGTTCTATGGCATTTTTAAACAATAATACTTTTTTTGATAAAAATGATAATAAATTTATTCAGAATTTAATTAATAATTATAGAATAAATAAACATATTTAAAGTCTTTAGGCTTGATACAGTTGAATTTTTATAAAAAATATATTAAAATAAATATAGAATACTGGAGTTTTTAAGAGGTTTTTTTATGTCTGAAAATCAATTTGAAGGCTTTATAAACAAAAATAAAGATAACCTTGAATATTTAAATAAAAAAGACAGACGTATGAGATTTAATAATGCAAAAGATCCCATTTATTACGTTTTTGATAAGATTGAAGATAGACCTCTTATGGAGATTGTTCAAGAATTTTTTAAAGAAACTGTAAAAGCTATTTTAAAACCATTTCAACCAAAGAAAAAGAAAAAGAAATAATTTATCTGATTCTTTCATATTGTTTTACATCAATATAAACATCTCCTTGGCGATAAATTTTTAAACCGGTAGGTAAAACACCTGCAACAGTTGATGCATGTCCTTGGGCTTTTTCGCCATAATCTTTTATAACCAAATCAACTTTATCACCAATATAATCTAAGGCTTCTTCGTATGTTAAGGCTGGAGGTTCATTTGAAATATTTGCACTTGTTGTTGCAAGTACATGCCCGTCTATTAATTCACAAATAGAAGAAAATACTTCATTTTTTGGAACCCTTATACCTACTGTTTCTAAATTACTCGTTATATAATCTGGTGTATTAATAGACTTGTTTACAACCAGTGTTAATGCTCCTGGAAAGTATTTTTTTATAATCTCTTTTGCCATTATTGTTTGTGGTTTTACATATTCTTTAAGATTTTCATAACTATTTGACATTAATATTAAAGGTTTTTTAGAATCTCTGTTTTTTATTTTATATATTTTTTCAACTGCTTTTTTAGATGTCGGCAAGCAGCCTAAACCCCAAACTGTGTCTGTAACAAATGCTATTACACCATCATTTTCAAGTATTTTTTTTATATTTTTTTCTTCAAAATCTATCATCTTTTTATTTTTTCCATTACTCTTTTTGCCAATTCTCCGGCATATTCCATTTTAAATAATAAATTCAATCCACCATATAATATTATGCAAATTAATCCGATAAAACATATCTTTATTAATTCATAAGTATATTTTGGCATTACTTTTATAATATCCACAAATTTTAACTCTGCAAAATGAATTATAAAATAACAAACAACAAATGTAATTATACCTGCAATCACCATTTTTAAAAGATTTATAAATAATTCTTTATAATTAAGTTTAATTTTTTTACTTATCAATATTCCAAGCATAACAGCATTAAATAAAGTTACCAAAGAAGTAGATAAAGTAATACCTCCAATGCCTAAGGCTAATTTTTTAACTAATATATAATTAAACAAAACTTTTAATACTATGGATGAAAATGCAATATAAAAAGGAGTTGCAGAGTCATTAAATGAATAATACACTCTGGTTATTGAATCTCTAAATACGTAAGGTAGTATTGAAAAAGACAAAAACCATAATGCTTGAGTTACCATAAATGTTGCATTATCGTTAAAAGCTCCTCTTTCAAATACGATTTTTACTCCATCATAGCCTAAAAGAAGTATTCCTATGATAATTGGAATCGCTGCAAAAAAGAGAACTCCAACACCTTTATTAAAATATGTTTTTATACCGTCAAAATCTTTTTCACCAACTAATCTTGAAAACAGAGGAAACAATGGAACTAAAAATGCAGTAACTAAAATTCCAACTGGAAATTGAAAAACTCTATTCGCAAATCCAATCGCAGTCCAAGCCCCTTCTTCTAAGCAAGAAGAAAAGAACATGTCTATATAAATGTGTATTTGTCCGATTGTAGAACTTAATACCGCAGGAAAGAGTAATTCTAAAATATTATTAAAATTAGTATTATTAAATATTTCCAAATTTGGTCTTATTTTGTATCCAATTTGTCTTACTCTTGGCATTTGAAGTAATAACTGACATAATGCACCGACTACTGTTGCTGTTGCAAGAACTATACCTGTATCATCGCCTTTGGTAATAAGCAAAGCTCCAATAATAACAACACTTACAACAATTGGTGATAAACTTGGCAAAATAAATTCTTTGTATGTAACTAAAATTCCGTAATATATCCCGATTAATCCGCCAATAACGAGTGTCGGACACATAATTTTTAAATGTATTGTTGCAAGATTTACTAATTCTGCACTTCCGTCAGAAATAATTAAGGACATTATTGGATGTGCAAAAAAGAAAAATATTATCGTCAATAAAGTAAAAAATATAAAACTTACGGTTAAAAACGTATTAAAAAGTTTTTCAGCAACTTCTGGAGGCTTCTCGTCTAAATGTGGAACTATTTTTGTAAATACGGCAACAGTTGCACTATGAAAAGGTCCGCCCATTCCGCCCAAAAGAGTTACCGCAAGTGCAGGAAATTGATATGCATAAAAATATGCATCAGATACAGTTGATGCACCATAATAGTTTGCAACAATTATATCTCTTAAAAATCCGACTAATTTACTAATAACAGTAACTACTGCTATTAGCCATGCTGCTTTTAATATGGTTGCACTTTTATTATTAGAATCCGAATTTGTCTGCATTAGGATTTACTGCCTCTATATATAATCTTGCCGCTTTCATATTGCCTTCATCAAGCGGATAGCAATATGTAATCGTATTTTCACCCTTTTTTATTTCCTTTGATATATCAATTACCAAATGTGTTTTTGGAAAAATACTTTGTTCCAAAGGTATTTGTACTTCTCTATCATTTATTATTAAATTAATTTTTGAAAGATTATATCTGTTATCAACTATTAAATTTGCATTTTTATAATCCAAATAAAACTTCTGCGTTTGTTTTTGCTGTGATGGATGAGAGGATATTATGACAGGCATTGTTCCTAATGTAATATCTGTATAATAGTGTTTTAAAATTTTGTCATAAGGCATTTTTAATTCTTTTCCCATAAAACCTGCCCCATATTGACTCATGCCAACACCATGCCCGAATCCGCCACCATTTGCCACTATTTTTATGGAATTTGTTTTTTCATCTTTTATAAAATCAAAAACAACATTTGCACTTGGAAGTGAAATGTTATCTTTTTGGAATAATCTTCTTATAACAAGCTCTTTTTGAGCTGTAAAAATACCCTTATCCGTAACTATATCAACTATCATAAGTTTTCCGGAATCGCCACGTCTTATTGGTTTTATATCTAATAATTTTCCAAAATTTTCTGTTTTTTCAAGTTTTGGATTTACAAAACCTGTTTTTGATTGCTCAACCAATGTTCTTGCTAAAACTTGATTTAATTCTTCTATTGACCATTCTTTTTGCCAACGATAATATGGAGATCGAATATCATAAGATTCAGGTTTTGTTGTATAAAAATTCTTCACATCTTCTTCTGTTTTTAATGGGGATTGCGTTAACATATCCGCTTTTGCCATTAAATAATGTTTTCGACCGGATGGAAATTTTTTATTTGTCGGATCAGAAAAAGCATTTTCGTAACTTTCTGTATAACCGCCGGCGGTTGAACTGTATTGTGCCAATATCAATTTCCAATTATGAATTGCAACAATACCGTCAGTTTCTTTTACAGCTTTGTTTGAAATTTCTGTTTCCGTATTTGCACCAAAGTAAACTTGACTTGCTACTGAATCTACTACGTCATATTCATTTATTTTTTTATCCCTTGAACACAAAACATAATTTCTTGCAGCAATTGTTTGTGCTTTTAATGCTTCAAGCCCAAAACTTATTGGCATTTCATTTGGAACAACACCCTTTAAGTATTCTTGAACATCCAATACATTTACAACATAAAATAAATCATTTGATTTTGGCTTTTTTAATATTTCTATTGAATTTTTATATAATGCTTGTTTGCCGCGTCTTTTTAAATCTTTTATACCTAAAAGTCCACCTTGACTTTTTAAAATAAAATCTGAATTTAAAGTTATCAATTCTTGTTGTCTTTGAATTAAGTTATTTGTTTCTTTATTTTTTTCAACAGATATTTCATAAACATTATTTTTTATTTTTATGTTTATTGGAGTATCTATTGGAAGTGTTGTTATTAATTCTTCTGTTTTTTTATCAATAACTTGAACATCAGACGTTCCAAAAATCGTTATTTCGTTATAATTATATTTTTGAAAATTCTGATTTCCAATTGCAACTCTGACATTTTGTTGTTTTTGTTGTATTTCATCATTTGCAAATATTTGCGAGTTTGTAAAAATAAATATTGAAAATACAATTATTAGAATTATATATTTTATTTTTTTAATTCCCAAACTGTGCCATCCTTAGAATCTTTTACTACAATTCCGACTTTATCTAGTGAAATACGTATTTTATCAGCTAAATCCCAATTTTTTTCTTCTCTGGCTTTTTTTCTTATTTCTAATAATTCATCCATCGAATTAATTTGTAAATCCAAATCAGAATTTAATATATCAATTTTTTCTTTTAATTCTTCTTCTGTCAACTCTGTTTTTGTAAAGTTAAAACCAAGTACTGAACCTAATTTTACAAGAAGGGTATAAGCATTTTTTTCATCTTTATTTGCTTTATTAACCAAATCAAATAAAACTGCTAATGCCTTAGATGTATTTAAATCATCATCCATTGCATCCGTAAATTGTTTATATTCTTCTGTTTGAGTTATATCTAACGATTCGTCAATTGGTGTTGCTTTTGCATTCAACAAACGTTTTGCTCCCGCTTGAGCTGATTGTAAAACTTCATCAGAAAATTCAACTGGCATTCTGTAATGATTTGTTAGAATAAATAGTCTTATTGTATTTGCATCATAATTTTCTAAAACTTTGTCTATGGTTAAAAAATTACCCAAAGATTTTGACATTTTTTCTTTATTGATTGTTACAAAACCATTATGTAACCAGTAATTAACAAATTTACAACCGTTTGCACATTCTGATTGAGCAATTTCATTTTCATGATGAGGAAAAATCAAATCTGCACCACCGGCATGAATATCAATTGTTTTACCCAAATACTTTCTACTCATAGCAGAACATTCAATATGCCAACCCGGACGACCAACACCCCAAGGAGAATTGTATCCGAATTTTTCATCTTTTTTCCATAATGCAAAATCTAAAGGATCTTCTTTTATATCTCCAACTTCAACTCTAGCTCCACTTTCTAATTGATCTATCGGTTGTTTTGAAAGCATTCCGTAGTTGTTAAATTTTTTTACTCTAAAATATACATCGCCATTAGATTCGTAAGCGTATCCATTTTTAATTAAATCTTTTACTATTGATATCATTTCTCCGATTGTTTTTGTTGCAAATGGTTCAATATCAGGTTTTAGATTATTTAAACCTTCCATACTTTTTGTAAAAGATTTATACCAATATGTTGAAACTTCTTCAGGTGTTTTTCCTTCTGTTTCTGATTTCTTTAAAATTTTATCATCAACATCAGTTACATTTCTGCAATATGTAACTTCATATCCTTTAAATTTTAAATATCTGTATAAAACATCCCAAGTTATATAACATCTGGCATGTCCTAAGTGTGCATAGTCATAAACTGTCGGACCACACACATACATTTTTACTTTGTTACCTTCTATCGGTTTGAATTCTTCTGTCTTATTTGTATATGTATTATGTAATTTCATCATATACGTATTTTAGAACAAAACATCCTTTATATCAATCTTTATTATTTTTTATGAAACTTTTTTTAAGATATCCATATCTTCTTTTGGTGTTGTTGTTATTTTTATATTAAAAATATCTTTAAAAGCTTCTATTATTCTTGGATTTATTAGCATTGGAGAACAATGTCCTAAAAATATATTATTAACATTCAATATTTTTAAATTTAACATATTTGCAATAGCAAATTTATCGCATTTTGTCAAAAATACTGAAACATCAAATGTTTTTTCTTCTACTTTTTTATTCAAATCTTCTAAAATTTCATACATTAACATAAAATCATAAGAAGAATTTATTTGAAAAGTATTTGAAGTTGGAATATACGTAGAAAGTGTTATTGCATAAGAATCTTTTGGCAATGTCTTTAAAAGTCTTGTAAAATAAGTTTTTTGTAAAGATGTATGATTTAAAATTCCAATTATAAGTAAATGTTTTATATTTTTTGCTTTTATTTTTTTTATAACTTCATTTACTCTTTGTCCGATTACATCTTTTTGATAACCAATTTTTAATGGTTCTCTTATTTGTCCTTTGGCAAAACCTTTTGCTTTTTGAGCCGATTCAATTAATGGTTTATAGTCTTTTTTTGAAATTTGAGTGATTCCTTTTGGAACATTTATATCTGTTGTAAATAATCTTCCTCTATACAGGTATTCTACATTTTGCAAAGAATTTTTTGTCATCAAAATTGAACCCGGAAATGTTGCAAAATCAAGTAAACAATTTTCCACACCCAAACCATATTGTCCTATTAAATGTTTATATTCTTTTATTTTTGGATAAGTATGACTTAAAATCATTGAGCCATGCGTATAAACATCAATGTTTTGACCTTTCGTTGCTTTTAATAATTCTTCCAGCTCTTTTAAATTTGAACCGGAAACGAGTATTGCTTTGTTTGGTCTTGTAGAAAATGAAACTTCTATTGGCTCTTGTTGACCGTATGTTTCTATTTCTGCATTATGTAAAAGTTTTTGCAAATTATAATTAACTTTAACAAAATTATTTACTGCTTTTTTCAATTTTTCTATCGAATTATTTTTATAATCTATCAAATTTAGCATTTGCAGCATTATAAAATATGCATTATCACATTCTTTGTCATAACTTTTTAATTGAATTAAATTTATACAAACATTTTTTATTAAAATTAAAAGAACATCATAAATTTGTCTTTGACTTTTTGAAAGTAATTTATTTTTTCTTATAAATTCTTTTTCGCCTTGTTTTATTGCTTCGTTAAAATTAAAACTTTTATTAATATTAATTCTTTTTTCTATATTTTTTGCATTTTCATTATTTTCTTTACATAATCTTTCGTATAAAATTTTTGATTGTCTGATATTTTCATACAAATTCATAACAATTTTTTCAAATTGTTCGTGTGAATAATCTGTATTTGAAGAAAGATTAGATATTGTATTTATAATATTATCTCTTATTATTTTATTTGTAACACCTTTTTTCTTTAATTTTAATGTATAAAAAGCTAATTCCTTTAAATACATTACTATAACTTCCTGTAACGCCGTTATAGTAGGGTCTAATGCACAAATACCCTTACCTACACAATTATCCGAATTGTATTCATCTGTTTGAAAATATTTATAAAACATAACTATACACCTTTTTATGCATATTACATTATTTTCAAACTTTTTTTATGCGACTTTTGGGCTATATTAATATTTTATTTATCTAAAATTTTTTCAGCCTCATCAATTTTTCCAATATTTATAAATAAACAAGCTAAAAATATTTTTATAGGAAACTATTTATGCCTCAAACAATTTTACAATTATTAAAAGTTAATCCTGAAACAGACAAAGTTGAATGCATTATGGAAAATGATGTATTGAAAATTAAAAAATTAAAAGTTACTGAAACAAATGAATAATTATATTTTCTTATTTTAATTAATCTACAATTTGTCCGTTTTTTATTTTAAATATTTTAACGTCTTTTAAAAACTCTTCATTAAAAAATAAAGTATCAACAGATGTTACTATTGTTTGAGTATCCTTGTCTATTGAATTTAATAAATAATTTTGTCTTAAATCATCCAATTCTGCAAGAACATCATCCAATAAAAGAACAGGAGATGTTCCCAATTTTTCTTTTATAATATCAATTTCAGACATTTTTAAAGCAAGTACTACTGTTCTTTGTTGTCCTTGAGAAGCATATTTTGTAGCCTCTTTATCATTTATAAAGAAAATAACGTCATCTCTGTGCGGACCAATTAGAGATTGCATCCTTCTTTTTTCTTCTTCATAATTATCTTCCAGTGCAATTTTGTAATTTTCTAATATTTCATCAATAGTTTCACCAAGTTCAAATGTTGATGAATAATATATTTTTAATTCTTCACTTTCAGATATATTTGAATGTTTTTTACTTGCAATTTTTTCTATTTCTTTCAAAAATCTTTTTCTTAAATAAATAATATTAGAACCTGAAATTGCAAGTTGTTCATTGTAAATATCTAATAAGTTCTTATCAAATTTTTCATCTTTTAAAAGATTATTCTTTTGAATTCTTATTTTTTCATATTTTGAAATTCTTTCATCATAAACAGGATAAATTTGAGAAATTGCTCTATCAAGCCATTTTCTTCTATCTTCCGGAACTCCTCTTAACAACATTAAGTCTTCTGTTGAGAATAATACAGTTTTTAAAACTTGTTTAAAATCTTTTTGAGATGTTTTTACACCATTTATTAACAAAGATTTCTTTTTTTCATCGTTATATAAAAAATACAAATCTATATCAGTATCATTTTTTTCTAAAGTTGCACTTATTGTTGTTTGAGATTTTTCAAAATTTATAAGTTCCAAATTATTTGAAGTTCTTGTTGATTTAAGATTTGATAAAAAGTAAATACTTTCTAAAATATTTGTTTTTCCTTGAGCATTTTTTCCTATTATCAAATTTTTAAAATCACAGAGTTCTAATTCGATATTTTCGCAATTTCTGTAATTGTTAAGCTTTAGTGTTTTAATCCTCATATAAAAAATTATACTTTATCATTATTTTTAGTAAAGTAATTGCAGAAAACTTGTAAAATTATCTGCAATTTTCTGCAAAGGTTTTTATTTTGATAAAATTTATTTATAAAAATGCATGTTGTTGTAAAAAAAAAATTTATAATTTACAAAATTATTTACATGCAAAACTAACGATATATCTATGTTTCACAAGTTTTTTGCAAAAAAAACAGACCTTATTATTATGATTATTAATTTTTTAAATATAAATAAAATATATTATTACTTATTATAAATAATAGAAACAAAAACTTTTAAAAACTATATATTTGTAATATAATTCTGTATATAAAACAGGGGGATATAAAATGAAATTTGTAGTTAAAAAAGATGAAATATTTAATGGCATAAGACTTGTTGCAAACGTTGCAACATTAAAGAGTTTACAACCTGTTTTATCAAACATACTTATAGAAACAATAGATACTGGATCTCTAAGACTTACTGCAACAGATTTTGATTTAACCATATCTACTGTTGTAGATGCTCAAATTGAATCTGAAGGAAAAATTACACTTCCTGCAAAAAAATTAAGTGATATATTTTCTCGTATAAACGGAAATTTGGTAACTTTTGAACTTAAAAAAGATGCAAATACAGTTGCAATAACAAGTGAAAATACAAAATTTGATATAATTGGAATTTCAGCAAATGAATTTCCAAATGTGTTAAATGATATAAATTTAGTTGAAGAAAATTCAATAGATATAGAGATAAAACCATTTATAAAATCTATAAGAGAAGCAAGTTTTGCAGCTGCAAATTTTGAAACAAATAATCTTTTATCGGGGGTTGTTTGCGATATAAATGAAAATGTTTTAGAAATGGCATCAACAGACGGTAACAGGCTTGCAAGAGTTAGAGAAAGTATTAACAATATAGATAATAAATCCAGTCAATTAATAATTCCTTCTAAAACAACAAGTGAATTTATGAAAATGAGTTCTCTTTTGGATGATGAAACAATAAAGATTTATACAGACAAAACAAAACTAATATTCAAAACAGAAAAAACAATGTTGATTTCTCGTTTGATGGAAGGTCAATATCCAAAATATAATCAATTAATTCCAAACGAAAATCCAAAATCAGCAATTGTTAACAAAAATAAGATGATATCTGCACTTGAACGTGTTGCAATTATGGTTAATGAAAAAACAAGTATTGTAAAATTTGAGTTTAAAGAAAATCAATTAACCTTAAAGGCTGATACTCCTGATACTGGTGCATCAGAAGAATCTTTGGAAATTGATTACAAAAATGATAATATAACAATTGCATTTAATTACAAATATGTTTTAGAAGCATTAAAGAATATGGAGCCGGATGAAGTTAAAATAGAAATGAATACAAATCTTTCTCCGACAGTATTTAGACCAAACAGTGATGAAGATTACATTTCACTAATCATGCCTGTTCAAATAAGATAATTAAAATTCAAGGAGTTTATAAAATTAATGAAATATATTATTAAAACTTTTAAAAAGTACATTGCATTTACTTTAGCAGAAACTCTTTTGGTAATGGGAATAATAGGTGTAGTTGCAGCTTTAACAATACCAAATGTTAACAATTCAACAGGAAATGCTGAAAAAGTTGCAAGAGTAAAAACAATTTATGCAGACCTAAATGAAGCACACAGAAGAGCTGTTGCAAAATATGGTCCTGTTCAAACTTGGTTTGTAGAAGATGATTGTTATGCAGGAAATTCAAATACTGTATCTTGCAGACAACGCTATTTTGATAGAGTTACAGAATTTATGAAAATTTCTAAATTATGTCGTGCAAATAATAATGGTAAATGTGTTAATACAATTGGTACAAAAGCCCTTGGTATAGGGGCAAATTTTTCTTACGATGCATCTTTTCCTTCTGCAATTATGAATAATGGAATTAGTTTTAGTGTATATCTTTATAGACCAAAATTTAATTCTACATCTGTATCTGGTAATAATAGTGGAGGTTATTTTTTGGTAGATATAGATGGACCAAATAAAGGAAAAAATACTGCAGGTATAGATATTTTTCTTTTTGGTATTACTAAAACAGGGATAGTTCCATGGACAACAACATCATCATATTGGACAAATAACAGTATAAAAGAATGGTGTTTTTATCGTGGAACAGGTTGTTCTGGTTGGGTAATAAATACAGGCAATATGGATTATCTTGATGCATCGCATACATCTTCTAGTGATGCAGGTGTATGTAACAAATCAAGCAAACAATTATCTACAACAGTTACAAGTTGTAGGTAAAAAATAAAAAAGACCACAGTAATGTGGTCTTGAGCTTCTCTTTTTAATTTGGTTTTTTGGTTTTGGTTATTTCGTTAATTTTCTTTTTAAAATCTATTTAGTTGCAGCTTCAGCAACATCTTTTGCCTTGTCAACAGCTTTTGCAGCAACGTCTTTGACTGCACTTCCTGCATCTTTTGCTTTGTCAGCAACTTTGCCTGCAACATCTTTTGCAGCATCAACAGCTTTATTTGCAGCTTCTTTCATAGCTTCTTTTTTAGGCAAAATATTTGAAATTTTTGATGGTATGCTTTTAATCCATTCTTTTGCAGATTTGAAAGTATCACCTATTTTGGATACAAATTTGGAATCTTTTGCACCTTTTAAAAGATTTTTAGATTTTTTAATACCAACAAATGCCAAAGCACCAAGAATAACGGTTGCTGCAACTGTTTTTATGGTTTTTTCATTATTTTTCAACTTACTTGAAAAACTATCTTTCTGAGGTTGTGGCTGAATTTTTGCACCATTCAACATTGGTTGATAATATGGTGTAACAATGCCGGAATTTAAATAAGCATTAGCGTCAAAATCAAGTACGCCACCATTCATAAGATAATTCATTGAACCCGGTAATGGTAATGTCATAAACCTAAAAAACCTTACTCCTATAACTTTTACATTTTTATAAAGTTTTTTTTTATGAAAAAATTGCCAAAAATTTTCTTATTTGTTAAATTATATTACATAATGCTTAATATATTTAAAAATAATAAATATCTGATTTTACTTGTTATAATTACAATTTCAACTATTTGTCTAACTTTTAGACATAATGTCGGATTAATTATTGATTGTGGCAGAGAAGCTTATTATCCTCAACAAATATTAAATGGAGAAATATTATATAAAAATTTATTCTGTATATATGGACCGTTTGCATATTTGTTTAATGCCTTTTTATATAAAATTTTTGGAATAAACTTAAATGTTCTTTGTGTGTCAGGCTCAATTTGTGCATTAGGTATTGTTGTAACCTTATTTTTAATTGCAAAAAAATTGTTTAATGAAAAAATTGCTTTTAATTTTTCTTCAATTGCAATTGCTGTTGGAATTGCACCAACATATGTTTTTAATTATTCTTTTCCATACTCGTTTTCAATGACTTATGGATTATTAACATTTTTATTATCTCTCTTATTTTTAATAAATTTTGTATGTTCTAATAAAAATATATATTTGTATTTGAGTTTGTTTTTGGCAGGAATTTCAATATGTTCAAAATATGAATTTGTTCCGTATTTATTGGTTTATTTTATTTTGTTTTGGAAAATGAAACCAAGTTTAAAAATAATAATAAACTCTTTGTTATCACTAAGTTTTGTTCCGATGGTAAGTTTTTTGGTTTTATTTTTACAAGGCTTAAATATTTCTGATATAAAAAATTCAATAAGTATAATTATTACAATGTCAAAAACACAGACATTAAAATATTTTTATATGCATTGTGGTGTAATACCACACAAACAATCAATTATAGCTTTGTTTGTTACATCTTTATGTCTGTTAATACCATTCATTATCTATATGCTATCAATTTTTTTAAAAGAAAAATTAGCTAAAAATCAAGTTCTAACTTTAATTTTAACGTATAGTTCAATTTGTCTAATTTTGGTTTTAAAACTTTTTAAGATGAATGATATATTTATGGCATTGCCTATAATATTAGCAATCGCGGTAGTAATAAATTATAAAAAATTAATGAATAATTTTGTATTATTTCTTGTAGTCTTAAGCTCAATTTTATTCAGTTTAAAAATATTTTGGGGTTTAGTTTTAAATTCTTACGGAATATATTATTT
Source organism: uncultured Candidatus Melainabacteria bacterium (assembly GCA_934726055.1). Taxonomy (GTDB): domain Bacteria; phylum Cyanobacteriota; class Vampirovibrionia; order Gastranaerophilales; family Gastranaerophilaceae; genus UBA6984. The sequence goes on along the minus strand of CAKVCZ010000014.1, from coordinate 46,154 downwards.
ACCATTAATTTTAATTGCAATAGCTTTTATCTTTAAAGATAAATTCAGTGAAAAAGATTGGGATTATATTTCTTTTTATGTTCTAATTTTTGCATTGTTGATAGGTTTTAATAACATAAAAACAGTTTCAAATAATAATATTTGTTTATCTACTTCAAAAGGAAAAATTTACGTAGAAAAAAAATATGAAAAAACGAAAGAATTATTAGATTTTATTAATAAAAATACTCAAAAAACAGATGAAATAATTATTTTTCCTGAAGGTATGATGATTAATTTTCTTTCTAACAGAAAAACAGATGGATTTTATAATTCAATGATTCCTTTATATGAAGAAACATTTGGTGTAGAAATGTTTAGGAAACATTTTTCTAAAAAAACTCCAAAATATATAATTTTTAATTCATGGAATTCATCAGACTACTACTTTAGTATAATTTGTAAAGATTACGGATTTGATTTTTGTAAATTTGTTCAAAAAAATTACTTTGAAAAAATCAAGCTATCAGGTGATTTCAGCTATGTTGTTTTTGAAAAAAAATAAAATAGCTTGACGAGAAATGTAAAAAATTGTAAACTTTTAATGACTTTTTAAATAAATCATTAAACTTTTTACATCAGATTACCGATAGAAATAGTGTTGTTAATCTAAAGGGTAGAAAATATGGCAGATCTTTTAAATAATAATAATTTGAATAACAATGCCTTCAAAAACGGAAGTAATAACTTGCGTCCGTCAAAACCTTTTGGGTTAAACGTAAAAGTTCCTGAAAGAACTCTAAAACAAATTAGTGAAACTGTTAAAACAAACACAACATCAGGTGTTACAAACATTTTCAATTATTTGGAAAAAAATGAAAAAGTATTTGATGGAACAGTAATGCGTCAATTGGACAATTTCTTTGTTCAACAATTTAACACAGAACGTATCATGGCAGCTGCAGACTCACATGCAAATGTTGGTCGCAAGTTTGAAATGGATATGTAAATAAGTTTTATATAAATTTTCCTTATTCCTTATTCCCTATTTATTAATTTTATTCAAAGCCTAACATTGAGTTAGGTTTTTTATTTTTTCTTATTTGATTTATCTGCAAGTTCAGAATCCATACGTAAAAATACAGGATGTATATTTTCTTTTTCTATTAATTTACCAATTTTGATATTGTTAACAGTTAAATCATCATATTTTACAGATAAATCAAAGGACAATTGTTCTGCCATATCTTTTGCAATATTAGGACAGAACGGTTCAATTAAATATGCAATTGTACACATAACATCAAGAACAGAAGTCAAAACTTGTCCACATTCTGTCATTTTTTCTTCTTTTGCTAAAGTCCAAGGTGCATTGTCGGTTACATATTTATTAGTAATGTCAACTAATTGAATAATAGCATTTCCGGCTTCCGCAATTTCATATTTATCAAAATGAGATTTTACAATATCAATAGTATTTTTAGCAGTGTTTAAAATGCTTGCATCTGTTTTGAATTCAGCTTTAATTTCTCCATCAAAATATTTAACAAGCATTGATAAAGTTCTGTTTAGTAAATTACCCATAGAATTTGCTAAATGAGCATTTACTTTTTCTTTAAAATCATCATCTGAATAATTGCCATCTTTTCCACAAGGAGCAGAAGTTGCCATATAATAGCGTAAAGCATCTGCATTTTGAAGTTCAAAATTTTTCAAAATATCTTGAGGTGCAATTACATTACCTAAAGATTTAGACATTTTTGTTTCATCTATTGTAATCCATCCATGTGCAAGAATTTGTTTTGGTAAAGGTAATTCTAATGCCATAAGTAGAGCTAACCAATAGATACTATGGAATTTTAAAATATCTTTTCCGATAACTTGAACATTTGCAGGCCAATATTTTCTAAAATTATCACTATTATTTTCTGTATCATAACCCAAACCTGTAATATAATTTGAAAGGGCATCAATCCAAACATAAATTACTTGGTTTGAATCATTTAATACAGGAATGCCCCATTGTAAATTAGAAGAAGAACGAGAAATAGATATATCTTGAATGTCTTCTAATTGGTTTAAAACTTCGTTTGCTCTAAAACATGGAACAATAAAATCGGGATTTTCTTTTATATGTTTAACAATTGCATCTTTGTATTTTGTAAGTTTAAAGAAATAATTTTCTTCTGAAACTTCTTCAGGTTTAGTTAAATGGTCAGGACAAAGACCGTCTTCAGTCAAATCTTTTTCATTTAAAAAACATTCACAGCCTTGACAATATAATCCTGTATATGAATGTTTGTATATATCACCTTTTTCTAACAACTTATTGAATATTTTTTGAACGGCATTTTTGTGATAATCGTCGGTTGTTCTAATGAATTTATCATAACTGATACCTAAATCTTTCCAACAATCTTGAAATTTTCCTGAATTTATATCACAAAGTTCTTTTGGTGTTATCCCTTGAGAGGCAGATGTTTTTTGAATTTTTATACCGTGTTCATCTGTTCCGCTTAAGAAAAATACATTTTCACAGCGTTTTCTAAAATGTCTTGCAATAATATCTGTAAGAATTTTTTCATATGCATGTCCAATATGTGGTGCACCATTTACATAATCAATAGCAGTTGTTAAATAAAAATTTTCCATTATATACCTCATTTATTGTTATTAAAATTATACAACAAATAAGAATATTAAGGAGAAAGTATTACTTCATTTGTTCTTTAACGTTATTTCTTATTTCTGCTAAAGGACTTTTATTAGGAGTAAAAATATTGTTGTAGTATTTTTTTACGTATATAACAGGAAATTTTGGAATCCAACCAAGTTTCATAAATATAGAAACAGTTTCAGCCCCTTGAGAAAACATAAGTTCATCAATAGTATCTTCGTAAGCAGTTGAAATTGTTGAAACACTTTTTAAAAGATAATCGGTTGCTGTTAAAACTGAATAACTTGCACCAACACCGGTATTAATAATAATTTTTGTCATTTTAAATTCAGTATCACCGATTTTTACTTTATCTGTGTTTTCCGGAATATCAATAGATCCATCAACAATGGATTCTATTTCATACCATTCTCCTTTATATTGTATTCTAAGAGCTTTTGGATTTGGTGCATAAATAAAATCATATTCGTTATCTAAAAGTAATTGTCCATCTTGACTATAAATTCCATATTTATGATTTTTACATGTAACATATTTTTTGCCGAAAAGAGGTTCTATTGAAGTAAATTCAGGCGGAATAATTATTTTTCCAAATTCATCATATAACCCGTAATCCTTATCATTTCCTAGTTTAACGTATTTATCAAAAACTCTTTCAACATGAGAATATCTAGGTTCAATTAAATATTCGCCTTTGTTGTTAATTACACCAAATTTATTTCTTTTTTGTATTATCCATGCATTTTTACCAAGACGGATTAATTTTTTATACTGTGCATATACAATAACATTACCTGAAGAATTTTTTAATCCATATTTGTTATTTAAGTTATACACGGTCAAATTATCAGAATTACTACAATCTTGAGCTATACAAAGACTTGTACTAATAAAAATAATAACTAAAAATATGGTAAAAAAATTTTTCATATTCGTATATTATCATAAAATATGCTATAATTTTCAAGTCAAAAATAGGTTAAATTTAAAGTGAATAAAAAAATAAAAACAATAATACTAATATTTTCAATTTTAGCAATATTAACTTTATTGCCTATATTCTTTGTTTTTTATGGTATTCCAAAGATTATATCTCATCCAAAGTTTTTAACTTGGGTTGAAAGTTATGTTGAACAAAATTATAATGCGGATTTAATTATAAAAAATCCTCAATTAAATATATCTAAAAATTTAATAATTTCATTAAAAACAAATGAAATTTTACTAACAAAAGATGGAAATACATATCTAAGTGCAAAAAATTTAGATGGTGAAATTTCATTACAAAAAATATTAGAAAAGAAAATTATCTTAAAAAAATTAGGTGCGGATGATTTTTTTGCAGATATAAATAATCTTCAAAAATTAACTTTTAAAAAACAAGAAAAAGAACAAAAACCTTTGGATTACAAAATTCTTTGGTTTAAATCAGACATGTACTTAAAAAAGTGTATGATATTATACCGTACGCCAAATGGGGTTTTAATAAAATTACTTGCAAAAGATTTAGAATTAACCAAAGAAATTAATCCAAAATATGTTCATTTTTCCATTTTAACAGACATAGAATTTGATAATCAACGTTTTAGAATGTTGTTTAAAGATTTCAATACAATTTATTTTAAAGACAGAAAAATAAACATAGATAATTTTAAGTTTATTGTTGATAAAACAATGATAACAGTAAATGGATTTTTGGATGAAAAAAATAATTATGATTTGAATATAAAATCAAATAAATTTAAAGTCCAAAGTGTAAAAAGTATATTAGATTCAAATTTAATTATATCAAATGGCAAAGAAGTTTTATCCTGTTTTAAAGATTTAAATGGAACATTCAATTTTAATATAAACCTTTCAAACAAAGATTTAAACGGTGATATTGATATAAATAAAGTCAATTTAAAATTAATTCCACTGGCAAATTTACCAATAACAATAACTAAGGGAAAAATAAAATTATCTAAAAATAATATAAAAATATCTGATATAAATGGATTTTACGGTTCTAAATTAACAAATAAATTTGAATGTTTTGGTGATGTCAATGATTATACAAAAACAGCGAAAACGACGATAGGTATAAGAGGAATAGTTGAAAATGAATTTTCAAAATATATATCAAAAGTTGCTAATTGCAAATTACTATTAAAAGGAAATTCTCAATTTGCACTAAAAGTTAATTACGATATATCCGGTAAAGTTATAGTAATTGGAAGTGCAAAAATACCAAAAGGTTCAGATTTATTAATTGAAAATTCTTCAATAAGTTCGTCAAAATTTGATAGAGCTGTTGGTTTCAAACTTGATATTTTTAAAAATGACTTAAATATAGAACATTTAAATTATTATATTTCAGATTTTATATCAACAAAAGGAAAACCTGTTTTTAAACCTCTGGTTACAATAAGTAGCAAAATAAGTTTAGCAAACGGTTGGATAAAAGAATTAAGTTTTGATATACCAAATCCTTTGCCAAGTGAATTTTTCAATGCACTCATAAGCCAAAATTTACTTCGTGGAGGGACATTTAGCGGAAAAATAAAATACGATAATTATAATAAACAAAATCCAAAAATAGACGGAAAAATGACGGTTGATGATGTACGAGTGCGTGGTCAAGGATTGAGCATAAAACATGGTATTTTAACAACAAATAAAAACGATATTAATATAAAAGCAAATGGTAATTTAAGAAGAGTTGCTTACAAAATTGACGGAAACATTAAAAATAATATACTATTTCCGATTATAGTAAAAAATGTAGATATTGATATTGATGAAATAGATGTTGAAAGATTAATGCAAACTTTTGCACCAAGAAAACCGTTAACAGAAGAAGAAAGAAAACAAATAAGAGAACGAATGGCACAAATGAAAATTGCCAGAAGTGATGTTCCGACAAAATATTTTGAAGTAGAGCAAAAGTCAATTGAAAAACAAAAAGAAGCTTCTGCAGAAGAGCAACCTTTTGTTTTTGTGCCAAATTTGGTTGCAATAAAAAATTGTAGATTTAATGTTAAAAAAGGTCAATATAAACTGTTAAATTTTGGAAATTTGAATGCAGATTTGTCATTAACAGAAAAAGGAATTTTAGAAATAAAATCAAACAAATTTGATTTTGCAGAAGGCATATCTACTCTAAAAGTGTATTGTGATATGGCAAAAGAAAAATATTCAATAAGATTGGGAGCAAAAGATGTAAATTCAGACTTAATATCAACATCAATATTAAATCTTCCAAAAGAAATTTCAGGAAAAGCAAGTGCATTATTAGAATTTTATACAGATAAAAATATGAAACTTAACGGAAATATAAAATTTTCTGTAAATAATGGAGCAATTTCAAAATTAGGATTAGTACAGTATATTTTAAATGTTGCAGCAATATTTAGAAATCCGTTAGTAATGATTAGTCCTACAACAATTTTTGATTTAGTTAATGTCCCTGATGGTTCATTTAACAAAATATCAGGCAATTTAAAAATAAATGACAATATTGTTGAAAGAATGATGATACAATCATCTTCACCACAACTAAGTGCATTTATTGTAGGAAGAATAAATTTAGAAAACTTTGATTCTTCACTAAGAATCTATACAAAATTCAGTAATAAAAATAAAGGAATATCAGGCTTTTTACGCAATATATCTATAAATATGCTTGCGAAGAAGGCTGTTGTAAATGCAGAAGAAGTCAGCTACTATGCATCAGAACTTTCTATGCTTCCAAAACTTGAAACAGGAGAAGAAACTGCACAAGTCTTTTTAACAAAAGTAGATGGAGATGTTCAAACGAATAATTTTATTTCATCACTAAAAAAGATAAAATAAATTTTGTATTATAATAAAAGAAAAATAAAAAGGAGATAAACATGTATCAATTATTTACAGAAACAGACGATTCATTTGCACCCGATTTAGCTGGGGAATACAATACGCTTGATGAGGCAAGAGAAGCTGCGAAAAAATGTAAAGCAGAAAATTCAGAAATATACTACGAAATAAAAGAAACAGACGGGCATGTAAACAACTATGGAGAATTGATAGCAACTGTTGTTGAACGTGGATAAAAAGTATAACGAATAAAAAAGAGGCAAGATTTTTTATGAATCTTGCCTTTAAAAATATTAAAATTTAGTAATTTTCATTTTTTTCAAAGAAATAAGATTGAGGATGTTTGCATACAGGACACAATTCAGGTGCAGTTTCTCCGATATGTAAATGTCCGCAATTTGCACATTCCCATACAATTTTTGTTTGTCTGTTAAAAACTTTTTGATTTTTTACAGATTCTAATAATTTTCTGTATCTTTCTTCATGTGCTTTTTCTATTTTACCAACAGCTTCAAATAAATTTGCCAATTCGTCAAAACCTTCTTCTTTAGCTTCTTTTGCAAATTGTACATACATATTTGTCCATTCATAATTTTCACCATTTGCAGCAGCCTCAAGATTTTCAATAGTTGATTTTACAGCTCCACCGTTTAAGTATTTAAACCATAATTTTGCATGTTCTTTTTCGTTGTTTGCTGTTTCTTCAAAAATTTTACTAATTTGTACAAAACCATCTTTTTTAGCCTGAGAAGCAAAATAAGTATATTTATTTCTTGCTTGTGATTCTCCGGCAAATGCTTCCATAAGATTTTTTTCTGTTTTTGAACCTTTTAATTCCATAATCATATCTCCTTTTCATTACTTCTTTTTACTTAATAAATTCTATCATAAGATTATATTTGACAAAAAATTTTAAAGTTATATCATACAAAGTTGTATAAAAAAGTTACAAAATAGTTACAAAATAGTTAAAGGAGTTTATATATGTACGAAAAATTTAAAGATTTTCAAATAGCAATATTAGGTGTTTGTATTGCAATAGGTGTTATTTTTGCAGCATTTATTACGACAGACAATTTATCAAAAGATAATATAACCGTAACAGGTTCTGCTTATGAAATTGTAAAATCTGATTCTGCAAATTGGACATTTTCAATAAAAGCAAAAGAACCAACAAAAGTTCAAGCATATAAAGTTATTAAACAACAAATACCTGTTGTAAAAAAATATTTAATGTCAAAAGGTTTTGCAGAAAATCAAATTGAAATAAAACTTTCCAATACATACGAATCATATAAATCAAATCCGCATACAGGCTATGCTACAAATATTGTTGAATATTATAATTACGAACAACCAATAAAAGTTTCAACAAATGATGTTGAAAAAATAAAGGATTTATCAACAAGTTATGAAGAATTAGTTGAAAAAGGAATTAATATTTCAAGTTATGAACAACCACAATATCACTATTCAAAACTTGCAGAACTAAAAGTTAAATTGTTAAAAAATGCATCTTCAGATGCAAGAGATAGAGCAAAATCTATGTTAAAATCCAACCATAACAGAATTGGAAAAATTCGTTCTGCAAAAATGGGTGTATTTCAAATTACACCGGTTGATTCTAACGATGTAAGTGATTCAGGTTTTAATGATTTATCATCAATAGAAAAGAAAGTAACAGCAGTTGCAAATATTACATTTGCAATAAAATAATTTAAAATCATATAAACTAATGATTTGAAATTGAAAATATTATCATTATACTATTTGTATGAAAAGAGCACTTATAATATTTTTAATATTTTTAATTTCAGGTTTAGTTGTTAATGCTGCTAACGAAGAATTGAAGTTGCGTGATTACGATGGTGTTGAAATGCCTGTCGGGACGTTAATTCAAGTTATCAATTTGCGTCAGTTTTCAACTCAAACAGACGATGAAACGACAAAAGTATCATTTATTGCAGTAAACGATACTTTTATGCAGGAAATGAATATAATTCCATCCGGAACAAAGTTTGACGGATACATAGAAAAAGTTAATGAACCAATTGTAGGAACAAATGCTTCTATGATAATCCGAATTAATAAGATGACGCTTCCTGACGGATTTGAAATTCCGATAAAAGCGTATATTTATTCTACCAATAATAATAAAATTGGCGGAGGAATGACTGCACCAGAAAAGTACAGACGACATCCACATTTTCAATATGGATTTGGAATAGGTACATTAAGATACGTTCCCGGACCTACAAGAAAAATGGGTGAACATTTAACCATAGCTGCGGGTGCACAAATGCTTGTTGTTTTAACAAGTCCGACTTGGATTACACATACCTTAACAAATTGACAAGTTTAAATAAAAATTCTACAATATCATTATCATAGTATGATGGGGTGTTTTATGAAAAAACAAATTATATATATAATATTAGCACTATTAATAACAGCAAATGTTTCGTTTGCAGCAAGTAATTATAATTTTGAACAAGAAGATCAAAAATATTCAAAAATGCAACCGTTAAAAGGGCATGTTGTAAGTGTTCCTGCAGGTTCAGTCGTTCCAATTACAACAACAAGAGAAATTAGTTCTAATAGCTTGTTACAAGGACAAAGAGTTGATTTTGTATTAGGTTCAGATTTTTATTATAATAATCAGTTAATTGCTGCCGCAGGAAGTACGGTATCAGGTACGGTTACGATAGTAAAAAGAGCAACTTACGGAAATATAAACGGAAGACTGAAGATTGCGTTTACACAAATTGTAACTACTAATGGGCTAGAAATCCCTATTAATGGTGTAATTAAGACAAATGACGGTTCAGGTTTACTTGTAGGTGGTACAAAAATGGACTCTACAAAAGAATACGTAAAAGACATGGCTGTTGGATCTGCGATTGGTGCAGTTTCAGGAGTTGTATTTGGTGCATTAGCAGGCGGTGATGTAGGTCGTGGTGCGGCATTGGGTACAGCTGTCGGTGCAGGCGGAGGTGTTATAAAAGGTGCTTCTGAGAAAGGTACAGATGTTAATATCCCTGCAAACTCAGTAATTGATTTGATTCTTAATCAACCGATTACTGTAAATCCATCTTCATATAATTATTAAAATTAGATAACTGGGGAATAATTTTATTTTATATTTAGATTTAAAAATATAATAGATAATAAAAAATGTAGGTTAGTAAATGTCAATTTTAGGAAATATTAATAATATTTTAAACGAAGAAGAAGATAATCAAAACACAGGTTATACAACACCTGCTGTTATTAGAGATGATAAAGATTATATTTCTTTTAAAAAAGCGTTGCTTCTATCAACAGTATTGCATCCGACAGGAGTTGCGATATTTGTTGTTATAGCTTTTGTTCTAATGCTTTTAGGTATAAACATATTGCAACACAAGCCACCAAAGGCAAAAATGAACGATATAGAATTTGTATTGGTAGAAAAAGAAGCAACACCAATAAATAAAAACACTCGTTTTCGTTCGGATAAGAATTCACGTGCAGGTGGTAAGCATGATCCAAACAGAAAAGTATCTATGCCATCTCCAACGCCAGCAAAAACACAAAAAGCTTCAAAACCAGCAGCTGCACCAAAAGCTCCTGCAAAAGCTCAACCAAAACCTGCAGCTCCGAAAAAAACGGTTACACCTGCAAAACAACAGCAGCAACAACCTAAAAAAACGACAACAACGCCGAAACAAACAAGTCCGGCACCATCAAAAAATATGGTTGCTCCAAAACCTGCAGCACCAAGTTATAAACCTTCTGTAAACAAACCCGCATCGCCAAGACCAACAACGACTCCAAAATCATCGTTTAATGTTCCGATGCCTCCAAGTGCATCAAAAGGTCCATTGGCAACAGGACCTGTAAGTGGTTCAGGTACATCAAAAGCACCTGTTGGTGGTGGATATTCTCCATCTCCATCGTTAGCTCCTACTTATAAAGGTTCGGGTTCAGGTTCAAGTGGCGGTTCAAGTGCAGGTTCACGTGGAACTTCTCCAAGTAGAGGCGGTACAGGTAACTATGGTAATCCTGGACCAGGAAATCCAAATGGCAGACCAGGTATTGATGCCATTGCAGAACCCGATTTTGGTCCATACATGAGAGATCTTCAACGTAGAATAAAAATGAACTGGGATCCTCCAAAAGGTAATGAAAGTAAACGTGTAGTTTTATTATTTAAAATAGCACGTGATGGCAGATTACTTTCTTGCACAGTATCAAAATCTTCCGGTTTAGCGTCAGCAGATAATGCAGCTTTACAAGCAGTTAGATTAACTGCACCGTTCAGACCTTTACCTGCAAACTTTAGAGGTTCAAGCGTAGATATCCAATTTACATTTGATTACAATGTATTTGGCGGCAGTTACAGATAAAAATTTTATAGGAAAATAAGTTAGTACAAAACATAAAGGAAAAAAAACATGGAATTACTTTTACATTCAATTCAATTAGACTGGCCGGTTTTAACCCCAATTTTAATTTGTTCAATATTGGTGTTGGCCGTAGCAATTAACAGATACTCTTTTTATGGAAAAAATAAAAGAGATGTTGTGCAATTTATTCCAAAATTGCAAAAAGAACTTGCTAAAAATAATTTAGTAGGTGCTCAAAATTTATCAATTCAATTAGGTGGTGTAATTGGTGAAGTAACAGAAGAAGCAGTTAGAATTTTTTCAGAACAAAAATCAGGATTTGCTCGTTCTTTTGATATTGCATCAACCTTAGCAACAAGAAAATTAGAAAATCATTTAACAATTCTTGGAACAATTGGTGGTGTTTGTCCATTCTTAGGGTTGTTTGGTACTGTTGTTAGAATTCTTTATACTTTCCAAGATTTAGCAACACAAGGTAATCAATCAGCTGCTGTTGCTATGGGTATTGGTTCTGCTTTGATTGCAACTGCCTTCGGTCTTGGAGTTGCTATTGTTGCAGTAATCTTCTACAACTACTTCCAATCAGTTGTAAAAAATTACGAAGATGATTTTAATTTAATTAAATTATTATTCTTAAGCTTTGTTGATTCAAATGATGAAGTTGTAACTCAATCATCATCTAATATTGCTCTATAAGGAAAAAACAAATGGCAATGAAAACAAATAAGGGCAAAGAGGCTCTTTTTACAGAGATAAATATAACACCTCTAACAGATATTTTCTTGGTATTACTGATTATTATGATGGTAGTTGCTCCTACCTTCCAATCAATGGATAATGATATTAATATACCTGAAATTAATAGCGGTGTGTCTATCGAACAGAAAAATTGTACAGTTTCTGTAACAAAAGAAGGCTTGTTATACGTAAACGGAAAACAAGTGTCCGTCGATAGATTAAGTACAGAGTTAACAACAATAAAGCCAATGTTAGAAAAAAAAGAAGTTGTTGTTAAAGCAGACGAAAATGCAAAAAATGCGGTTGTTTTAAAAATTATGGATGCCGCACAAGATGCAGGCTATGAAAAACTGATTGTAGCCGGTGAACCTTTAAGTAAAAAAGAACAAAATGAATTAAAAAGTAATTATATGTCAGATAATAATTCGGAATCTTTAGATGGAAATGTTCCTGTTAATAATGTTCAAAAAACAGATAGAGCACTTCCAAATATTCCACAAGAAGATGAATGGGTAGAATAATATGGCAGGCAATAAACGTGATTCTTTTAACGAAATAAATATAACACCATTAACGGATATTTTCTTAGTATTACTAATCATTATGATGGTAATAGCACCTTTATTGGATAATCAAGGTCTAAATTTAAACGTTCCTGAAATTGTTAAACAAGAAAATCTTCAAAAAGATACAAAATTAATTAATGTATTGGTTACAAATGATGATAAATATTACATAGATGATAAAGAAGTATCTCTTGAAGAGTTACCTGATGTATTGAAAAAAAGCAAAGAAAACAAACCGGATGGCTTGTTAATTCAATCACAACCAAATTCAACCCATGGTGCTGTTGTAAGGTTAATGGATAACGCTCGTAATTCTGGTATAACAAGTATTTCCGTTGTTGAAGGATAAAGTTATATAATTTTATAATACTTGAAAAAAGCTAATATATCTTTTATAATGAAAAGGTAAGTCTAATAAAAAAGAGAGGTCTTATGAAACAAAGATTTATTAGTTGTTGTTTAAGTTGTTTTATTGCAAAAAATTTAATTAATGAAGCAAAATTAATCGCATTTACTTTGGCTGAAACTCTAATTGTAATGGGTATAATAGGTGTTGTTGCAGCTTTAACTATTCCAAATTTAAATAGTTCTACAAACAATATGGAAAAGGTTACTAAACTTAAAAAATTATATACAAATCTCAACGAAGTTCAATCTAGAGCGACAGCAGTATATGGTCCGCTAAATACTTGGTTTACTAGCGATAATTGTTCTGCAACTTCAAAGGAATGCTCTTTAAGATATTTTGATAGAATACTGGAATTTATGAAAGTACAAAAAACTTGCAGAACAACAGCAAATAATTGTGCATCAAGTGATACATCCATGTTTTATTTTGGAGAATTGTATAATGAAAATTTTAATGATGATAATTATGTACCACAAGCTGTTTTAGCTGATGGATCTGCGATCCTTCAAATTTATATAAGTCATCCTAATTGTAATATAAATGATGACATTGGAGGCACAAATACTTATTGTGGATTTATTGTCATTGACATAGATGGACCAAATAAAGGAAAAAATTGGTATGGTGTAGATCTTTTTGCTTTTAATATTACAAAAGACGGAATCATTCCAAATCATTCTGCAGATAATATAAAAGATCATATAGAATATTGCACTCAAAATGGTATTGCTTGTGCTGCTTGGGTATTAGAAAAAGGTAATATGGATTATTTAAATGTAAAACATGACGGTAGCTCAAAATGTCCTAATGGCACAACATTAACTTGGGAAAAAGGTAGTTGTAAGTAGTTTAAATTGTAAACATAAAGCGTTACAGCGAATGTTTAATGTTCGCTGTTTTTATATAAAAAGGACGTATTAACAAGTAATACGTCCTTTAAATCCTTTAAAAAATCAAAAACTATTTGCCGTTAACAACAGTTTTGAATTTTTTACCAGCTGAGAATGTAGGAACTGTTTTAGCAGGGATTTTGATTTCTTTACCTGTTTGAGGGTTTCTACCATTTCTAGCAGCACGTTTGCGAGGTTCGAAAGTACCAAAACCAACTAATGTAACTTTTTTACCTTTAGCAACTGTTTTTTGAATTGTATCAACTAATGCACTTAAGATTTCGTTAGCATCTTTTTGTGTAACTTTAGCTTTTTTTGAAATTTCATGTACTAATTCTTCTTTGTTCATTTTAATTTCCTTTCTTACAAATTAGTTCTAACTTAACGTACTCAACTATTATAAGCACAAATGATTAAAATGGCAATACCTGAAAAATTTTTAATATTTTTAATATAAAAAATCCGAATATTTAGATATAGCAAGCGTTTTAGGAATCCAACAAGCTTAACATTTCTATACAAAAAGTAAAAAAATAGTTCATTTATATGATATTGAACAATGTTTTTGATATAATTATCAGGTAGTGAGAAAATTTGATTAAGAATTTTTGGGATAATAAATGAAAGAAAGACTTATTTTATTTATAATAATAGCTGGGTTGTCTGCGTTTTTATATATATACCAATATCATTTTAATACGATATGGGGATTAGCTTTCCTTATAACGTGTATGTTTATCTATTGCATTTACATGATTGTTGCAGATAAACACAAAAAACGTAAATTACAAAAAAATCCGAAAATAATAAATGAAAATTACAAACCATTTGTAACAATTATGGTTCCTGCACATAATGAAGGTTCTGTTATTGAAGGTACAATTGAAAACATTTTACAACTTGATTATCCTAACTATGAAGTAATTGTTATAGATGATAGAAGTACCGATAACACAGCTGATGTTATAAGAGGATTGGAACAAAAATTTGATAGAGTTAAAGCATTTATAAGACCGACAGATGCATTTCCTGGTAAATCGGCAGTTTTAAATGATGCTATGCAATTTGCAAACGGTGAAGCAATTTTGGTATTTGATGCGGATGCAAGAATTGATTCAGATTTTTTGACAAAGATTGTTCCAAATTTAGAACCTGAAGATGTTGGTGCAGTTCAAGCAAGAAAAGTTATTTCTAATAGAGATGTAAACTTTTTAACTCGTTGCCAAGATAATGAAATGACTCTTGATACGCACTTTCAAATTGGTCGTGATGCGGTAAAAGGTGCTGTTGAACTTAGAGGAAACGGTGAATTAATAAAAAGAACAGCTTTAGAAGATATAGGTGGATGGAATAATTACACACTTGTTGATGACTTGGATATGTCAACAAGACTTCACATAAAAGGTTGGGATATACGTTTTTGTCCGGATGTTGAAGTAAGAGAAGAAGCCGTAGTTTATTTAAAAGCACTTTACAGACAACGCAGACGCTGGTATGAAGGTACTATCAGACGATATTTAGAACTTTTTGGTGATGTTTTAACTTCTAAAAAAATATCACTTCGTGCAAGTTTAGATATGACTGCATATATATCTGAGTGTATTATGCCTACTTGGTTTACTTTAGAAGTAGTCATAAGATTATTTAAGGTGCTTACAGGTAAAATTGCAATAAACGATATTGGAATTTTAACATCAATAATTATTGGTGTTGTAATTGGAATTTGTTTTACTCTTGCTGCAAGGTATAGTTTGAGAAGATATAATAATTTAAGTCGTTGGCAAGCTTTAAAACAAGCGGTTGAAACTTCTGCATATATATTTGTAATTTGGTTTCCAATTGCTTTTTATATAATTTTTAAAATAATATTCAAGCCAAAAGATATGAATTGGGGTAAAACAACTCATGGTTTAATCTTAGAAGAAGCAAAAAAAGAAAAAGTGGCTATTTAAATAAAGAGGTATGTAATGTTAACTGGAATTAAAGAAAAAATTAGAGCAATAAAAGATTTTCCAAAAGAAGGAATAATTTTTAGAGATATTACAACGGCATTAAAAGATGCGGATGTAATGAAAAATATGATAGATTTTCTATATGAACATTACAAAAATAAAAAAATTGATTACGTTGCCGGTTTAGAATCTCGTGGATTTATTGTTGGTATGCCTCTTGCTTACAAATTAAATACCGGATTTGTACCAATCAGAAAACCTGGTAAATTACCTGCGGCTACTTATAAACAATCTTATGAACTTGAATATGGAACTGATACTATTGAAATGCATAAAGATGCTGTTGAAGAAGGTTCAAATGTTTTAATTGTAGATGATTTATTGGCAACAGGCGGTACTGCTTGTGCTGCGTGTAGTTTAATTCATCAGGCAAAAGCTAATATTGTTGGAACAGCTTTTTGGATTGAATTAAACGGTTTAGGCGGAAGAGAAAAACTTCAAGAACTTGAAAATTGTGAAGTATTCTCTATGCTGCAATATTAATTTAAGCCCTAGGATGAGATTGTTCAAAGACATCTTGTAAATGTTTTGTTGATACATGAGTGTATATTTGTGTATTTGAAATACTTGCATGTCCGAGAAGTTCTTGGACTATTCTTAAATCTGCACCGTTTTCTATTAAATGTGTTGCAAAACTGTGTCTAAACATGTGTGGAGTAACGTGTTTTGGAAATTCTAAATTTTCAACAACTTCATTTATGACATTTCTTATTGTTTTATTCTGAAGTCTAAATCCGGTATTGTTTATAAAAACAGGAGTTGAATCCTCTATCGGCTTAAGTTTAAATCCTTTAGCAATAAGAGGTCTGGCTGTTTCTATATACCGTTTTAAAAAATTTTTAGCTCTGTCTGAAACAAGGACAATTCTTTCTTTTGCTCCTTTACCAAATACGGTAAGCTCATTATTTTCAAGGTTTAAATCCCCAAAATTTAGTCCGCTTAATTCGGAAATACGCATACCGGTTGCCCATAGAAGTTCTAAAATTGCTCTATTCCTAAATCCTGCCGGAGTTTCAATTTTTATTCCTGATAAAATAGTTTCAATTTCTGTTTTTGTTAAAAATTTCGGTAAAGATTTTGGTTTTTTAGGTGCACTTAAATTTGTTGTAGGATTTATGTCAATAAGTCTTTCTCTGTATAGAAATTTATAAAAGGTTCTAATGGATGCAATTTTTCTTGCAAGAGTTGTTTTTTTATAATCAAATTTTTGGATAAAATAAAAATAATCTCTAACTTTTTGAAAAGTTACATTAATGCAAGAATTATTTTCTAACCACAGAAGATAGCTCATAACATCTGAACAATATGCTTTTGCAGTATGTTTTGAAAAATTTTTTTCAATTAACAAATAAGTTTTAAAATTTTCCAAAAAAGTTTTTGATTCAAAATCTAAACCCATAATTTATTCCTACTTACGCACGATTTTTTTTTATATCAGCTATTATACAATATTTTTGGATAAATTATAAATAATTTACACAAATTGAGGATAAAAATGAAATTAAGTAAAAAAATAATTATTTCTGCTGCTGTAATTGGATTAGTAAATTTGAATTTTTCTGTTGATGCAAAACCTGTTAAAAAAGTTACTAAACCGCAAAAAAATAATGTAATTACGGCAAAAGTTACAAAAAATTATCAAGATATTGATAGATATATTGATTATGCAAATTTTGCAGAAGCTAATAAACTCATAAACACAATGTTAAGTAAAAACTCAAAAGACATTACAGCTAATGCTCTATATGTTGTGGCTCAAGCAAAGCAAGGAAATTTAGATGTTGCACAGACAAAATTAAATTCTCTAATGCCAAAATATCAAAATAATGCGAATTTACATTATGCTCAAGCGGTAATTAATATTAAACGTCAAGCAAGTTCTGATATGGAATACAAAAATAAATCAGAAGAACTTATTAATGATGCAGTAAAAGAATTAAATACAGCAATAAAATTAAGTCCAAATCATTATGCTGCATATAATGCATTAGGTGTAATTTCTTTAAATACAGGTAAATCAGATAGAGCAAATTATTATTTTAATAAAGCTCTTATGGTATATCCAAATTACGCAACGGCAATTGATAATACAGGAACTATAAACTATTTAAAAGGTGATTACGATGCAGCTCAATCAAAATTTTTAAAGGCTATATCGCTAAATCCACACTCATCAACTGCATATTTTCATCTAGCACAGGTATATGACAAAAAATCTTTATATTCTCAAGCTTTAGATGCTTTAGATCATTCTTTAAAATTAAATCCAAATTGTTCGGTTGCATTTAATTTAAAAGGTGAAATTTATAAAAAACAAGGCAATGAAGCTGCAGCAATATCAGCTTTCAAAAAATCAATTGCTGTAAAACCGGAAAATACAAGTCCATATATTAATTTAGCAAACATTTATGAAAAAAGATTTGATAATGAATACGCAATTGCAAATTTAAAAACGGCACTTTCGGTTAATTCATCATTAAACAATGTAAAATTAAAAATAGCAGATATTTCTTTACATAAAGGTGATAACAAACAAGCATTAAAATATTATTCAAGTCTTGTTGGAGTTGAAGATTATAATGCGGATGCTTTAAAAGGTGTGGCTAATGCGTATTTTGCTGATGCAAAAAATGCTGTTAGTCAAAGTGGACTTTCTACAAACAAAGAACTTGAAAAAGCTTATGAAAATGTAGAAAGAGCTTTATTTGCAAATCCGAGTGATTTACAGCTATATTTAGCAAAATTAAAATTGGCAAGACTAATGAATAAAGAAAAAGTATCGCAAGAAACTCTTGACAAAATTGTAAGTGCACCTGTTAAAGGCATAAACGATTTATTAGCCAAAGGTGATGCGTATTTTGCTATGAATAAATATAATGAAGCAAAAGAAATGTTTGAAAAATCTGTTTTGTTTGCACAAACTCCGGAAGATTGTTTATTCGTCGCAGAAATTTTAACCTATGATAAATTTTATCCGAGTGCAAAGAAAATTTTAAGGAAAGTCTTGGTTTATGATCCTTCAAATGAAGAAGCTTCACATAATTTAGATTATATTATGGCTATGGAAAAACAGTCAGATTCTTTATATAAAGATGCAAAATTCTTTAATAAAAAAGATAAAAATAAAGTTTTTGCAAGAGAATATGCATTAAAATCTTTGGAATTTAATCCAACAAATTACAATGCCGCTCTTTTAAGTGCAAAATTATGTGAAAAACAAAAACATTATCCGGAAGCAATTGATTCTTACAAAGTTGTGGAAGGATTAAGCTTACAACCTAGAAAAGCGAAAAAAATAAACAAAAAAATAAAAAAATTAGAAAAAAAATTAGCTAAAATAAATAACACTTATATGAAAAAAGAAGATAAAGAATTTCAAAAATGTCAAAACAAATTAACGCCAGATTTATAATAAGTGCCGAAAAACTAAGCCAATGCCCAAATTTTACGTTACCTGAATTTCCGCTTTTAGGACGTTCTAATGTTGGCAAATCTTCTTTTATAAATTGTTTATGCAATAACAAAAAAATGGCTAAAACCTCAAATACTCCTGGAAAAACACGATTAATAAATTTCTTTAATTTTTCCGAAAAATTTATGGTAGCGGATTTACCGGGATATGGCTATGCAAAAGTTTCAAAAGAAGCACAAGCAAAATGGCAAAGATACTTAGAAGAATATTTATTAAACAGAAAACAAATTTGTTCTTTGATTCAATTGGTTGATGGCAGACATGAATTACAAAAAAATGACTTACAAATGCGAAAATGGGTAGAAGCTTACAAATTGCCAATTTTTACAGTAATAACAAAAATGGATTACGTTCCTAAAAATAAAGTTTTGAATGTAATAACAGCAGTAAAAAAAGAATTTGGCGGAATTGTTCTTCCATTCAGTGCAATAGACAGAAAATATTGTGATGATATTTTTGAGCATATTGCAAATTTGTCGTCAGAATTTTCCTTTGATAATAATGAAGAATAAGCTAGTAATCCTCTGAACACAATTTCATTTGTTTTGGTCGAATAGTACTTCCGTTTAAATCTGCAAATTGTACTTTGAATGCATTTGGGTGTGTATTAGCATATTTTATAAAATCATTTAATGGAATTTTTACATCTTTTGAACTGTCATGAGGATTTTTTAATGTAATTGTGTTGTTATCTATACCTGAAACAGTGTATGCATGTGATTTATATAAAGATACTTTTCCAACCTGTATCATTTTGTCAGATTGATTATTCTTTTTGCTATTCCTTCTATCATCAACAACAAAAGGTTCATCAATATTTTCTTGTTTTTTAACAGACAAAACAACAGGGCCTTCATTTAACATATTAGCTATTCTGCTTGAAAATCTACTATTTAATTCAGATTCACTTAAAGTTTTTTCTGTATTATCTAAAATTCCTTTACCATTGTTGTCAAAGACATTTTCTGATGAAGCCTGACGTTTTGTCAAAAGCTCCATAATTTCTGCGGCACTACCGCCTTTTATAATATTTTGTTTTGAAACTTTTTCAGAAAGTTTATCATTACAAATATTATTATTTCTTCTATCATAAGCGACTTCTGCCAATCGATATTTCTGTATCGCAAGTTCAATAATTGTTACATCATCATCTCCTGAACTTAAACTATTATCTTGCTTGTTTTTTGATTTTTCTTTTGCTGTTGCAATTTCTTCATTGGAGATAAAAACGTCATTAATTTCAGATTTTCCGCCTTTGAAATTTACAACTACACCATGACCGACATTTGATATGGAATCGCTCAAAATTTTTGCACCTTCTTCAGTTAAAGACAAAGCTTTAACTGCGGATAAAATATAACAATCTCCGGTTTTTCCCTGTTTAAAGTCGCCAATTTTTCCATCAATATTTGGTGCATTTTCGGTATCTGTTTGAAAGGTGCATTGATCTGTATAATAATTTTCTATTGTAACAGTGCAATCATCATATTTTTTCTCACAAAAAATACTTGGTTCGCTTACACTTGCAATATCACTAAAAGCAGTATTAATATTACTTCTTAATATTTTACAAGCATTTTCATTGCCAATATTTATACTAAAAGAATCACCCATATATTTTATCCTTTATAATTTTACTTGAGAAAATGTAACATAAAATTTTGCTTCTGTACTGCCTTGTGCATTTGTCATTTCTGTATTTGCCATTTTAAACAACTTTTTCATGTTAACTTTCATTGGTGTTTTAGAATCATGCGGATTTCTCAAATATACATAATCTCCTTCAATTGAAGTTACAGTATATACATGGTCAAAATAAAGTTCAGTTCGACCTAATTGAAAAGTATCATTACTTGGTGGATTTGGATCATTTGTACTTGTAGAAAAAGTAATTGTTGTCGGTATAGATTTAACATCTCCCAAACTTTGTTTTGCCTTTTGAATTTGAGATTTCATATCTCGTGAATCAACTAAATCGTAAGTTTCAGTTGCTTTATCATAATCAATAAAAGGATTTGTAGCTTCAGCTTGTTTTCCTGTCAAAAGTTCCATTGCTTTTATTGCTTTGCTTCCATCATCAAAATCCTTAACAAATGCTTCTTTGTCGGATTCAGGCATATTTGGATTGTGTAAAACATCTAATAGTTGTTGCCTTCTATATTTGTCAACAGCCCTTTCGATAGCTATAACATCATCATCACCTGAACTCAAATTATCTTTTGCCCAATATAATTCATCCGAAGACATTTCTATTTTAACAGGATTGCCATTTTTATCTTTTGCTCCTTTCAACGTAACAGTAACATTTCCGCAAGAATCTTGTGAAATAGCATTTTTTAAAATCTCAGCACCTTTTGGATTTCTTGAAAGAGCTTTTATTGAAGATAATAACCAACAATCACCTTTGCTTCCTTGTTTAAAATCTCCAATTTTTCCATCTATATTTAATGATTCAGGATTTTTTTCTTCACATACTCTGTCTAGTACAGGAACATCATTATTTAGTCTAAAGTCGCATGGTTCTTTATCTCCTGGGAATATACTGGTTACAGCTTTTTCCATTACTGTACCTTCAAAAAATAATGAAATTGGAACAATCTCTTCGATTTTAATCATTTCTCCAACATTGCTTGCATTATCTTTTAGCATTTTGCATGTTTTGCCATCAAAAACATTATTAAAATTAATTCCACCAGTCATATTTGCGTACCCTCAATTTTATTCATTCTCATTCATGTAAAAACAATTTTTTTAGTTGAAATTCAGCGATTATTGTTTTTGTTACAATAATTAATGTTATCAAATTTGTATATTTAAAAATCGACCAAATTTTGTATTTATATAAAAAAATAAAAATGCTAGAATTAAAGAGCAATAGAGAGTTTTACACATGAAAAAATACATAATTTTTTTAACAGCTATATTAATTGGTTCAATTGCTTTTGCAATTCCGGATAATGCCGTTAACACGAACAATTCGCAAAATAGTACGATAACAGAACCTGATTATACGACAGTTAAAAAAGATAATAAAACATTTTATTATGACAAATATGGTAAAATGATTGCATATGATAAAACCATAAATAATCAGTCTTTTTTTTATAACAAAGTTGGTCAATTAACTGGAAAAAGTATTGAAAGAAATGGTACAACATACTATTATAATCAGTTGGGAAAATTTATCGGATCTTGCGATTTAACAGGATGCAAAGATAGTGAATTTAGTCCTACCGGAAATATTCCACCATTACCTAAAATTGCAAAATTTGTACCTGTTTTTGATAATAACATTTTAAATCCGACACAAAAACCTTCAGAAGAAGAATAAATCTTTTTTAGTTTTACTTGAAAGGAAACTTTTTTTGGGCTAAAATTCCTACAATAAAGGATTTTGTGTATGGATAAATTTAAAAAAAGAATTTTGATAGTTGATGACGATGAAGAAATTAGAGAACTGTTAGAATTTGATATCGCTCAAAGCGGATATGTAGTTGATACAGCAAAAGATGGTATGGAAGGTTTAAATAAAGCCTTAAATAATTCTTACGATTTGATTTTGCTGGATGTTATGATGCCTAAAATGAATGGTTTTGAAGTTTGTAAAAACATTCGGCAGGCAAAATTGGCTATTCCAATTTTAATGCTAACTGCAAAGGGTACAATTGAAGATAAAACGGATGGATTTGACAGTGGTGCGGATGATTATATTGTAAAACCTTTTGACATACAAGAAGTTCTTTTAAGAATAAGAGTTCTTTTAAGAAGAAATCAAGTTGAAGAAGATAATTCAATTACAAATGAAGTTTTAAGTGTTGGTGATATACAGATTTTTCCGGAAACCTTAGAATGTACAATTGTTAATAAAAGAGTAAAACTTACTCCGACCGAATTTGAAATTATTTATTCTCTAATGCAACATTTTAATAATGCTGTTACTCTTGCAACATTATTGGATGAAGTATGGGGATATGATAGTAATGAAGATGTTAGAATGTTAAGAGTACATGTTGGCGGATTAAGAAACAAAATAGAAGAAAATTCAAAAGAACCAAAGTATTTACATACAGTAACAAATGTTGGATACAAACTAACACCATTTGCAGAATAATATGAAAACTAAAACAATAAAAAATTTAAGCAGAATAAAAAAACATTTAAGATTAAAACGATTAAAAATTGCAGAACAAATTTTGATAGTTTTATTTATTGCTGTACTTATTCCAATGATTATTAGCGGAATTATTATAAATAATATAAATCAACAAGCAATGCGTGCTCAATTGAAAAATTCAGCTGTACTGATTGCAAATGTTGTATCAAACGAAATTGATGTCTTTTGGTCAACTCTGGATAGTGAATTGAAACAAATTAGTTTTACACTAAACAATTTATATTCAATAGAGCAAAAACAGAAATATTTAGATAAAACAAGAGAAAACTATAAATATTTTTCAGATATACAAATTGTAAATACCATAAATGAAGTTCAAAAAATAAAAGAGAATAATTTATTATCAGATAAATATACAGTATATGTAGAAACACAAGATAAAAAATATTTGGTTGCTTCTTTGTTTGTAGAAGATATAAATAACTATATATTCAAATCGTTAAAAGATGATGCACGCCAAATATATGTAATAGATTCAACCGGAAAAATTGTTGCACAACATAATTACACTGAAGAAGTCTATAAGGATTCACTAAATCTTTTACCTCAAAGAATTACTGACAATATGGCTGTGATATATGGAGATATAAAAAATCAGCCGATAGTTTATATACATAAAAACAATCCTGAATTTATGGTTATTGTAAATACCACCGAAAAAATTACTCGAAATACAATTAATGATAACAGATTTAAACTATTGATGGCAGTATTTGTATCTTCATTAAGTATTTTTATAATTGTAGGATTATACATATATTATATGTATATTAACATTCGCCAATTATTTAAAGCAATCATGGCAATTACAAAAGGTAGTTATCAGCGTAGAATTCACTTGATAAAAAGTATTTTTACTCCGTATGAAGTTGTATTTTTAGCTTCTGAATTTAATAAAATGGTATCAGAAATTCATAAATCTTATATTCAATTGAAAAAACAAAATGTGGAATTGCAAAAACTTAATGAATTTCGTTCAAATTTAATTGATACAGTAAGTCATGAATTACGAACACCGTTGACAAGTATTCAAGGCTATACTTCAAGATTATTAAGAACAGATATAAAAATAGATGAAGAAACTCAACAAAAATCTCTTCATATTATCAAAAAGCAATCGGAACGATTAAAAAGATTGATAGAAGATTTACTTATAGTACCAGACATAGAAAGGGCTAAAATACGTGTTACTTTAGAACCGGTTTGGATATCTGATACTGTTGAAAATGCAGTAATGTTGGTTAAAAATGATGCGGGGAAAGAAATTATAAATAATATAAGCGAAGATTTTCCATTAGTTTTATCAGACAAAGACAGATTGGAACAAGTAATTGTTAATTTAATAGAAAATGCAATAAAATATTCTTATGAAAACACTCCAATTAGAATTAATGGAGAATATAATTCAAATAACGTCAAGATATTTATAGAAAACGACTGCGATAAGATTCCACAAAACAAGATAAACAGCTTATTTGAAAAATTTATAAGATTAGATGACAAAACTACTAGAACCACTCGAGGAACAGGTTTAGGACTATTTATAGTAAAAGGTCTTGTAGAAGCAATGAATGGTACAATAGAAATAGTTTCAAATGAGGAAGTTGGATTTAGAGTTAATTTAACATTTCCGTTATTTAAATCAATAGAAAAGAAAGTATAGTAAGATGACGGGATTTATGTTAGATGCAGTTGAAATAGCACTTCAAGCTAAAAAAGATGTTCCTGTTGGTGCTGTAATTGTAAAAAATAATGAAATTATAGCGTATGCACATAATCAAAAAGAGGAAATGCAAAATTCATGTGCACATGCAGAAATTTTAGCAATAGAGATGGCACAAAAAGGGCTAAAACGCTGGAGGTTAGATGATTGTGATATGTACGTTACGCTTGAACCTTGTCCAATGTGTGCGTCTGCAATAATTCAAGCAAAAATAAAAAATTTATATTTTGGTTCTTATGACACTCAATATGGAGCTTTAGGTTCTGTTATTGATTTAAGAAAAATACATAATTCAAAATTAAAAGTTTATGGTGGAATTATGGAACAAGATTGTGATATAATATTAAAAAATTTTTTTGGGAAAATAAGATGATAGATAAAGAAACATTAGACTTATTAGTAAAACAATATGAAACATCAGAATTTATAAATGATGATCCGGTTCAGTTTGTCCATAGATTTGGGAATGAAGAAGATGCAACACTTGCCGGATTTATAGCATCGTGTTTTTCTTATGGAAACAGAAAGGTATTTATACAAAAGTTAAATGAACTCTTCGAATGTATAGATAATAAACCATATGATTTTGTAATGAATGGTGATGTGCATAAAATATTGAATTTTAATTACAGATTTGCGAAGAATTATGATGTGCATGAATTTTTCAGAAAATTACATTTGTTATACGTGTCCGGCAGTTCTTTAAAAGAATTATTTAAAAAGAATTATAGAGATGAATTAATGCCGATGTTTCAAGGTGTATGTGATTATTTTTATGATGGTGCAAAATTAACACAAGGATATTGTCATTTAATACCGAATCCAAAAAACGGCGGAACAATGAAAAGGTTAAATATGTTTTTACGTTGGATGGTGAGAAAACCTCCTGTGGATTTCGGCATGTGGAATTTTATAAAGCCATCAAAACTTTTAATACCGTTCGATGTTCATGTTGCAAGGATGGCACGTAATTTAGGATTGTTAAATAGAAGTTCAAATGACTATAAAGCGGTATTAGAGTTAACAGAACGATTAAAGACTTTTGATTGTGAAGATCCGATAAAATACGATTTTGCTTTATTTGGGTATGGAATAAATCATTCTCAAATGCAAGAGCCGGAAGAAGAAGATGAAAGATTGCTGGCATAAGAAATATAAAAATTTTAATAAAGTAGTTGACATAAAAAGTTTTTTCGGTTATATTAAGTTTACAGATGCGATGGGTATTTAGCTCAGTTGCCCAGTGAGGGGAAACCCGAGCGGTAGTTCATATAAAGCTCTACCGACTGAGTTAGGATAAAAATTAAATAATTTGGTGAGGGCGTTTAGCTCAGTTGGTAGAGCGCTTCCCTTACAAGGAAGATGTCGGGAGTTCGAGCCTCTCAACGCCCACCATAAAAAGACTTCATCAAGAAGTCTTTTTTTATTGCATTTCGAGCCTATACTTCTGCCAATAAAAAAACAGGGTCAAAAATTACCCTGTTTTTTTTATAGAATTTGGATAGCAAAATTCTATTCAACATCAAAGTCAAAATATGTATCAGGATAAGGCTCATTTTTTAGTGTATAATGCCACCATTCAGAATCTATACCTTTAAATCCGGCTTTTATCATTGCATCGTGTAATATTTTTCTATTCTTCTTTTGTTCTTTTGTTAAATTTTTATAATCAGGATGCGAAATTTCACTAAATAAATCAAAAGTTCCGCCCATATCTATAAAAGAACCATCTTTTTTAATTATAGTTAAATCAACAGTTGATCCTCTTGTATGTCCTGATTTTTCCATTATGTATTGCCCTTTTAATAAATCAGATTTCTTTAAATTCGGATAAAAACTTTTATCCCCTTTATCATTAGGATTGTTAATCCATTCAACAAAATTATTAACTGCTTTTTGTGGTCTGTACGTATCCCAAATTAATAGTCTATAACCTTGCTTTCTTAAATCTTCTGCTGCTAGAGATAATGCTTTTAAAGATTCTTTTGTCATATACGCAATAGGAGCTTTGTAGCCATTTATTCTATTGCCTGTAAAATTGTTTGAGGAATAATATCGAATATCGTAAGCAGCATCGTAAATAACTGTTGAAACTGCTGCAAAATCACTTTTATCATAAGATATTTGTGATGCAATGGATGTTTGTATAGTGCATAAAATGATAATAACTGTTAAAAAAATTTTTATATTATTAAACATTTGCGTAACTTCCTATTTATTATTAAACTTTATTTTAAATATTTTTTGTAAAATTCTGTTATTTTGTCAAACGGAATTTTTTCTATATTATCATACAAATCAACATGATTTGCATTTTTAACAATTAGTAATTCTTTGTTTTTGCCCTTTAACTTTTTATATACTGTTTCTGAAAAATATTTGCTATGGGCTTTTTCTCCATGCACTAACAAAACTGCACTTTTTATTTCATTTGCATACGATAAAATGGGCATATTCATTAATGATAGTGAAGATGTCATATTCCAATTTCCGTTTGAATTTATAGAGCGAGAATGAAAACCTCTTTTGGTTTTATAATAATTCCAATAATCTTTTACAAATTGAGGTTCATCCCCTTTTAATTTGTCAGGAAGTCCTTGTGCTTTTGCGTATGAACCGTTTTTATAATCTTCTGTTCTTTGTTTATTTAATAATTTTTTTATTTCATATCGAGTTTTTTCACTAATAGAATCATTGTATCCTTTTGCGGAAACACGTGTCATATCATACATTGTGCTTGCTACTGTTGCTTTAATTCTAGTATCCATAGCTGCTGCATTAACAGCAAAACCACCAAATCCGCAAATACCTAAAACACCTATTTTGTTTGGATTTACGTTTTTGTAATTACTTAAATAATCTACTGCCGCAGAAAAATCTTCTGTATTTATATCAGGAGAAGCGACACTTCTTGGTGTTCCATCGCTTTCGCCTGTATAAGAAGGATCAAATGCTAAAGTAACAAAACCTTGTTGTGCCAATGTTTGAGCATAAAGACCGGAAGCTTGTTCCTTTACCGCTCCAAATGGACCTGATATTGCTATTGCAGGGAGTTTATCTTCTTTTTTTAGGGATTTAGGTGTGTATAAATCGCCAACGAGGGTTATTCCATATCTGTTTGTAAATCTAACCTTTTGAACATTAACTTTATCACTCTTTGGAAAGGTTTTATCCCAATATTCTTGGGCATTTACAGTATTTAGATTACCTAATATGACAGATACTGTAAAACAAAATATTAAAAATTTTTTAATCATATCCACTCCTTTTTTATGATATGTTAACACAAAAATAATAAGAAAAACTTTATTCGTGATAATATTATTGTAGTATTATAAGTTTATTAAAAGGAGAAAATATGCCATTTATACAAGCAAATTTGAGTGTAGAATTAAACGATAGTCAAAAAAATGATTTACAAGAAAAATTATCCAATGCTGTTTCTTCTGCGTTTTCAAAACCAACAGCATATATAATGTCTGAAATAAGTTGTGGAAAATCTCTTTACATGGGTGGTAAAAAATTAGAAAAAGGTGCATACATATCAATCAAACTATTGGGTTCAGCAACAAAACCTGCTTGTCAGAGTTTAACAAAAAATATATGTGATATTTTGGGCACAGATTACAACATAGATGGATCAAACATTTATATAACATATCATCCAGTTGATTTATGGGGATGGAATGGTTCTATGTTTTAGTTTTAAAAAATAATTACTACACAAAAATTAATATTTAAATATAAACTATTAAAATCTATCAATTATGCAATCTGGTTTTACCAATCTTGCAAATGTTGTGTATACATTCTTTGAGCTGGAACAGTCTTAATCAACTCAGAATAAACTGATTCATTGTGCTGTAATTTTTTTTCTACGGTATCTTTTGAAAGATTTAATAAAATTTTTACGGCATATTGTTGAGAAACAACACCATTTCCAAAGGAATATTTCATAACTTTTGCAATATTTTGCTCTATAACCGAATTTCCGTTTTTATCTTTATAAGGAATTAAAAAACGAACAATAGCATAATTTTCTTGTTTATTAATTTCTATATCTGAATATTTTTGAGAATTTGCAAGAGCCTTTGCAAACTCGAAAGGATTGTTTGTATTTTTTGTATAAACAACAGTAAATAGTTCGGTCCAATTAAAGCCCTGTTCATTTGCTTTGTAATACTCATTCATACAAGCAACTGAACGATTGTCGCAATTAGAATATTTTAATTTATACTCTGTTCCGTTAATTGTAACTTTTTGGGAAACAGCATGAACAGTTAGAGTAATTAAACCCGATATCAAAATAGCAAAAATTACAGATAAAATAAATTTTTTCATAATCATCCCTCTTTCTGGTTTTGTATTATAACAAATTATACATTTAAATTCAAGATTTAAAATGGAGGAATAGTCGTTTTACGAGAGGTAGAACTCCCGACCGTCGAGGGTGAAGAACCCTCCACAAAAAAAAGAGCCCGAAAGCTCTTTTTATATTATATACGCGTGGAGACTCTGCCGAGTAAAACGATTGTTTATCGTTTTACGAGAGGTAGAACTCCCGACCGTCGAGGGTGAAGAACCCTCCACAAAAAAAGAGCCCGTAAGCTCTTTTTATATTATATACGCGTGGAGGGATTCGAACCCCCGACCTTTTGGTTCGTAGCCAAACGCTCTATCCAGCTGGGCTACACGCGCTCATATTCAATTGTTTTTTGTGTTTTTCCCGCTGGATAGAGCTTTATTCAAACTTTTGTTGAACTTTTACTCTTTACTCAAATGAATCGTAAAAGATTCAACGAGCCAGCTGGGCTACACGCGCTCATATTCAATTGTTTTTTGTGTCTTCCCCGCTGGATAGAGCTTTATTCAAACTTTTGTTGAACTTTTACTCTTACTCAAATGAATCGTAAAAGATTCAACGAGCCAGCTGGGCTACACGCACTCATATTCAATTGTTTTTTGTGTCTTCCCCGCTGGATAGAGCTTTATTCAAACTTTTGTTGAACTTTTACTCTTTACTCAAATGAATCGTAAAAGATTCAATAAGCCAACGGTACTGTACAACTAAATACTAAGTATAAACCCATTCTAGCAAAAAAAACTATTTTTGCAAGTATTTGCGTAAATTTATAATTTAATTTACTATTTTGTGGCTAATATTTTATTTGTGTTAAAATCTTAAATATGATAGGAAATAATGTGCAGTATGTAACTTCTTACACTTCTCCTCTTGGAGAAATGCTTTTGACTGCAAATGATTTAGGGCTTACGGGTTTATATTTTAAAAATCAAAAACACTGTGATAAATCACTACACAAATATTGCCAAAAAGATGATTTAAGCATATTTAATCAGACAAAAAAATGGTTAGATATCTATTTTCAAGGAAAAGAACCAAACTTTATGCCGAGAATTAATCAAATCGGTACACCATTTAGAAAAATTGTTTGGGCGATATTAAAACAAATTCCTTATGGACAAATAGTTACTTATGGTGAAATTGCGTCAATGGTAGCAAAACTTAAAGGGGTAGAAAAAGTTTCTGCACAGGCAGTAGGCGGTGCAGTAGGGCATAATCCTATATCAATAATAATACCATGCCACAGAGTTGTCGGCAAAAACGGAAGTCTTACAGGATATGCAGGTGGAATTGAAAGAAAAATTAAACTTTTAGAATTAGAAAAAATTCTCAAAAAAAATTAATAAAAGAAAGATATGTTTAGACCACTACGAAGAATTAAACAACAATTAACAAATGAAGAATGCATACAACTTTTAAAACAAGAAGTTAGAGGGGTTTTGTCTGTTTTGGGCGATAATGATTATCCTTACGGTATTCCAATTGATTTTTATTATGATGAAATTTCTCAAAAAATATATTTTCATGGAAGTCGTGAAGGTCATAAAATAGATTCAATAAACAAACATGATAAAGTTTCATTTTGTGTATATGATAAAGGTTTTTTAGAAGAAGGTAAAAGAGGATTGAACTTCAAAAGTGTTATAGTTTTTGGCACAATAAATATCTTACAAGATAGAGAAAAAACTTTGGATATTTGTAGAAAATTAAGCCAAAAATTTAATTTTGAACAAGAATATATTGAAGATGAAATTAAAAAATTTGCAAATTTTGTAACCGTACTTGAACTTACACCACAGCATATTTGTGGTAAAAAAGTTAATGAAAGTTAAGCAGATAAGGTTTTTAATCCAATAATACCGCATAATATCATGGCAATACATATAAAACGTATGGCAGTTACAGGTTCTTTAAAAATAATTATTCCAAAAATGGCAGTTCCTACTATACCAATTCCTGTCCATATTGCATATGCTGTTCCAAGCGGAATATTTTTCAGTGCAATTGCTAAAAAATAGTAACTGGCAATCATTCCAATTGCTGTAAATGTACTTATAATCGGGCGAGTAAATCCTTCACTCATTTTTAATCCAACTGCCCAACCTATTTCAAAAAATCCTGCTATTAATAAATAAACCCATGCCATATCTATTTTCCTTTCATAATAAAAAACCGGTGAGATATTAAATCTCCCAGGCTTTTATCCTTCCGTGTAAATGATTTCAAATCATTCAGTTTTCTCTCAGACCAGTCCACATAAAATTGTGCGGAACCTTATAAAACATTTTTATTAAATTCTTTACCTGCTATAATATCACAAAAGTTTTTGGTATAATATAAAAAACAAAGGAAATTTGTAGATTATGAAAATAGCAGTTTTATATATGGCAATTGGCAGATATTCAATCTATTGGAAAGGTTTTTACAAATCTTGCGAAAAAAACTTTATGCCAAATGTAGAAAGACACTATTACTTTTTTACTGACTCTAATGATATTGAGATTGATAAAGATAAAGTTACAATAGTTAATCAAGAAAATCTCGGATGGCCTTTGGTTGCCTGCCATAGATACAAAATTCTAAATAGATTAAAAGAAGAATATAAAAATTATGATTATGTATTTTTCTTCCAATCAAATATCAGATTTATTAAAAAGATAACACCTGAAGAATTTTTACCAAAAGATAATGAAAAAATTATCGCAGTTTTGAGTTCTGCAAACAAACACAATAAGAATGCAGATTTGTTAGATTTTTCTCGAGATGAAAATTCGCAAGCGTATATCCCTTATGGAACTAATATTAAATACTTCCATTCCGGAATTTTAGGCGGGAAAACAAATGAATTTATTTCATTATTAGACGAATGTGAAAAAATGACAGATATTGATTTAGCAAAAGATATCATTCCATGCCGCCACGATGAAAGTATTTTCAATAAATATTTATTAAATCATCAATTTAAAGAATTGTCTAATAATTATTTATTTCCAGTTGAGGGTAAACCTTTTTGGAAGTTGTTTCCTGTAAGAATCATACAAGCACCTAAAACATATAAAGAAGGTGGCAGAGATTGGCTAAGAGGAATAACCGATAAAAAGCAGACATATTTTGATTATTTAATGGAAAAATTAGGTATCAATAAAAGGTAGTAGTGTTAAAATGGAAGATTTACTTTTATTCAAAAAAAAATATGATTGTATTTTTTCTTTAGGTTCTGCATGTTTTTGTGCAGAAATGCTAACAAAGGCTAATTTGAGAGTGTTTTCTTCCCCGTTTGATTGGTTGGATGGCGGAAGTTTTTCTCAAAGGATGGAATTTATATATACTAATTTTGAAAGTTTTTTGAATATAGAAGGCTTAAAAAAAATCGGAGAAAGAGAATATCCTGAAAGTTGTGATATTTATTTAAATGAACAAACGAGCGTTATTTTTAATCATGATTTTCCAAAAGGATTAGATTTAACTGAAGGTTATAAAATAGTTAAAGCAAATTTTGATAGAAAAAATAATCGTTTAATCAAAAAAATTCAAGATGCAAAAAATACGTTAATTGTATATATGAATGATAGTGATAAAAATGAACCAATAGAGCAAGTTGTTCAAGTTTCAGATTATATAAATAAATATTTTAACAAAACTTCGATTGATATATTATTTGTTAAGCATAATCCTGCAATGCCACATAATGAAGCAACAATTAATAAAGTTTCTGATAATTTATATGTGGCAGAAGTTTTCAATTTTAATGAAAAAGGAGATGTAGGTAATTATAATGCGTGTAAGAATTTTTTGTCTAAAATAAAAATAAAAAAATCATTCAAAGAAATGCTTTTTAAAATCTCAAAAGGCAGAAAAAGAATGAGAATTTATTTATTTGGAATAAAAATTCTTTCTTTTGAATATCATAAATAAATTTTATTCTAAAAAGTATTTAATCTCTGTTTTCTAAAAGAACTTTGAATGGTTTGTATATACAAAAATTTTTTGAACCAATTTTTAGTTTAAAAATTCTACTATTAATTTTGTTATATTGAATTAAAATATAATTGAATTTTTCTTTTAATTTTTGGTTATCAAAAATATTTTTAATGTCGTTTGCTTCAATTATTTTATTAAAAAGTTGTTCGATATCGGTTTGTTTTATGTTTTTGAAATCATTAATTGCAATTTTATAATAAGATTCTATATCGTCAGCTGTATAATCTATCTGTAAATTTTCAAAAATAGTCTTAAAAACAAACTCTAAAGAATGTTTTTGTTTTTCTGTATTCTGTTTTGAAAGCTGTCCTGACCTTCTGGTATAAATCATTAGAACTTCATCTAAATTTGTCATTTCATATTTTGCAAAAAGAAGTTTTATCCACAAATAATAATCTTCTGCAAATTTTAAATTTTCAGGAAAATAAAAATTATTATCAATTAAAGAGTTTTTTCTTAACATGATAATCGGATTTGCAAATGGAGAATTGAATAGTAGTTCAATTTTTAAATCTTCAACATTTGTTTTTGGTTTTATAACTTTGTTTAGTTTGTTTGAAAATTTATATGCACCTCCAAGAACAGATATATTTGGGTGTGAATTCAAATATTCAACTTGAAGTTTGAATCTGTCTTTTTCGTAAACATCATCACTATCACAAATGGCTATATATTCTCCACTTGCAATTTTTATTCCATAATTCCTTGCATTACTTGGGCCTGAATTTTTTTCTAATTTATGATATTTTATTCGAGAATCGTTAAATTGAGACAAAAATTTTTCATATTCAATTGTTGAACAATCATCAATGATTAACAGTTCAAAGTCTTGAAAAGATTGATTTAAAATGCTTTCAATAGTTTTTTGTAGATATTCATACGGGGTATTATACAATGCCATTACTGCTGATAATTTCATTTTATACCTCTATTTTTGTCCAAGAATCAGGAACAACATCTTTGTAATTAATTTTTGCTTCTTTTGTGAACCATTGATTTGGTGCAAGAACCATTTTTTCAGGATTTTGATTTAACCATGCGGCCCACCAAGAAAAACTACTGTTTGCGACAATGTTATGTTTTGCATTTTGCATAAAATATAAATCTTCTTGCCAATTTGCAGTATCACAAAAGATATAGTCATTATTTTCCGGCAAAAATTCTTTTGCTAAATTTACGTCATCTGAAAATACAAAAAACTTATGATTGTCTAAATTTTGATTTACATAGTTAATTGCATTTTTGTAATAATCTTTTTTGCATACATAATGCTTTTTTGCAATTTCAGGATTAGTTATATATTCACAAAGTCTTAAATTTACTGATACTGAGTTTGTTGATTGAATTTCTGATAATAGATTTTCGTTTTTAATAAAAGAATTATCTTTAAATTTAAATAATTTCCGAATATCTTTTTCATACTTTTTAAAATATTTTTCAGTTTGCCAATAACCTTTAAGATATGCACTTTTCTTAATTTTCAACATACTTGGAGTAAAACTGAAACGTTTATCTTTGTACAATGTTTTATTAAATAAATGCTTTTTATTTAACTCCTTTACCAGTTCTTCAGGTGCATATTTTAATTCTAAATTAAATTTATCAAGTTCAAAAGTCCTAACTTTATATGTTTTAAAATCACTATTATCAATTAAGAGTTCTTGACCATTTTCTTTACAAATTGCATAACCCAATGCATATTGAAAAAATTGATTTCCAAGTCCGCCGATTAAATTTACAACAATTTTACTATCTTTGCTCATATTGGGATAATATCATAAAAATAAAGATATTTCACAATTTTATGATAGTATATAATTATGGAAAAGTTTAACGATTTAATTTCAATAGTTACAGCAAGTTATAATTACGAAAATTATATAAAAGAAACGATAGAAAGTGTTATTGCTCAATCTTATCAAAACTGGGAACTCATTATTGTAGATGATGGTTCTAAAGATAATTCCATTAATGTTATCAATGAATATTGTCAAAAAGATTCCAGAATTAAGCTTTATACTCATGAAAACAACTCAAATAAAGGTTTAGCACAAACACTTCAATACGGAATAAAGCTTTCAAGCGGTAAATATGTGGCTTTTTTGGAATCGGATGATACAATTACACCCGACTGTTTAGAGAAAAAAGCAAATGTTATCAGTGAAAATCCTAACATCGCTTTAATATTCAATGATATAAATTTATTTGGATATGAAGAAAAAATTAGAGGATTTGATTATTACATAAACAGAAGAAAAGAAATTTTGAATTCTAAAAATTATCCTGCGAATATTTTAAAAGAAATGGATATATTTAATCTTATTTCAACATTTTCTTCTGTAATGGTAAGAAAAGATATACTGGAAAAGTTAGATTTTAATTCACCAATAAAAGCTTCGTTAGATTATTACTTATGGCTTCAGGTTGTTCAGCAAAATAGCGTTTATTATATAGATGAAAAACTGACAAATTGGCGAATGCATAAAGATTCTTACAGTAATGAATTACGAAAACCAACAAGCAAAGCTGATTTAGATTTAGAACTATTAAAAAATAAGTTTATTTTATATAAAAATCCCATAAAAAGATTTTTAAAAAATGCAATTGCATATTCAATTTATTTCCGTAGAATTTGTTTTAAATGGCATCCAAAGGAAAGAATGATTATGATATTTGGAAAAACGTTTAATTATTAGTATGCTTTCACCTAAAATAAATCAATATATTGAAGATTCAAAGATAAACGGCAAATTGTGTCGTTGGAATAAGAGTGTTATTAGCATTTTTGTAACGGAAATTACACATCAAAACGTGGATAAAATATTTTTATACTCCGAAATACAAAGAGCTATTTTGTTGTGGAATAATACTTTGCGTAAAAATGGTATAAATATTAATTTTGAACAAATAAATACTCCAATGAATGCAGATATTATTATTCATTGGACAAAAGTTGGCAGAGTTTTTGAAGGTATGTGTAAATATCCGAGTATAATTAACGGTATTTTTAAGAAAATATTTATTGATATAGGCTTACCAAATGAATTATCGCCAAAACAAGTAACTGATAAAAGTATTTTCTCTGCAATATTACATGAACTTGGGCACTCTTTAGGTTTGGGACATGGAGTTGAAATAGATGATATTATGTTTGTTCCTCACCAAAAGAACATTGATATTCCAAGTGAAAATGATATTTATGTTTTAAAAAAAATATATTGTTAAAATAATATAAATGGTGCGGTTGAAAAAATTCCAACAGCACCATCATATAAATCTTATTGAATTATTTATTTGAAGAATTGTTAGTACTTGTAGATTCTTGACTACCTGCTGTTAAAATAGCATAAGCGTTATCCCAACCTGTACTTGATTTTAACATTTTTTTAGCACGTTTCAACTTTTCTTTTTTCAATTTTTCTTGTTCTTTTTTATATTTATTCATTTTGCTTGTACTTGCATTACGTTCTTGAACATTTACGTTAATCATCATAGATGCTTTTTTATAAGATTCTGTATTGTATCCTTTTTTAATCCATTCAGGGTAGTTATATTCAATATAGTTGTAAATATTCATTAAACGTTTTTCTCCTGATGGGTGAGAAGATATCACATCAATATAGTTTCCGCAAATTTTGTTTAAAACAGAAATCAATGCTAATGGATTGTAATTTGCTTTAACAAGTAAATCAACAGATGTAATATCTGCTTCGAATTCATCTTTTCTGCTTAATTTTGTACTTGAAAGTTGTTGTGCTGCAGCTACACCAACTGCTTTTGCAGTTGTATCAGCTTTAACAGAACCTGTAATATTTGCAATTATGCTGTTTAAAATAGATTGTTTTGCGTTATGCCCATTGATTATGTGTCCCATTTCATGACCTAAAACGGCAGCTAATTCTTCATCTGTAACTGCATAATTTAACATTCCTCTGTAAACATAGATTTCTTTATTAATGTTTGCATAAGCATTTGCATCTTCGTCATTTGAAACTTTTATTGAAATTCCGTCAGGAAGTCCGTTTGATTTAATAATAACGTATGCGATATTATTTAATCTTTTTTGTGCAGCAACAGAATCCCAATCTGTTGATGTTGTTGCTGTTGTAGTTGTTGTGGCAGCAAAACATTGCAAGCCTAATAATAATGTAAATAGACCAATTAAAAACTTTTTCATAACTTCTCCTTATTATTAAAAACAATGCCGTATTTAAATTAATACGGCATTGTTAGTTGTTATACTTCTTCTTCTGAAGTTTCTTCAACTTCTTCTTGAACCATATCTTCTTCGTCATATTCTTGTTGGTTCATTTCTTCTTGAATTTCTTCATTAATTTCTTCTTCGTCGTAGTTTTTATCTTCTTCAACTACATCTTCTTGATATTCGTAATTTCTTTGAGCTTCTTGTTCTGCTCTTTCCATTTGAGAAACTGATTTAATATCAATTTTCCAATTAGTTAATTTATGAGCTAATCTAACGTTTTGACCTTCACGACCGATTGCAAGAGATAGTTGATCGTCAGGAACAACAACCATTGCTTCTTTTGCATTTTCGTCATTTGCTAAAATATCAACAGAAACAACTCTTGCAGGTGATAGAGCATTAACAATATATTCAACAGGATCTTCAGAATATCTTACGATATCAATTTTTTCATTTTTCAATTCATTTACAATTGTTTGAATTCTTGAACCTCTAGGTCCGATACAAGCACCTACTGAATCTACTTCAGGATCATTTGACCAAACTGCAATTTTTGTTCTATATCCTGCTTCACGTGAAATAGATTTGATTTCAACGATATTATCTTCAATTTCAGGAACTTCAAGTTCAAATAATTCTCTAACGATTTCTGCATGTGCGTGAGAAACAATTACTTGAGGCAAGCGAGTTGTTTCTTTTACATTTACAACAAATACTCTGATTCTGTTTCCCGGTTTGTAATATTCTCCCGGAATTTGTTCTTTTGCAGGCATGATGGCATCAGTTTTACCAATATTTACAATAACATTTCTACCTTCAACTCTTTGAATAATACCTGTAATAAGAGTTCCTTTTTTGTCCATAAATTCATTAAGAACAAGATTTCTTTCGGCTTCTCTTATTCTTTGTGTTATAACTTGTTTTGCTGCTTGTGCGGCAATACGTCCGAATTGTTCAGGTGTTACTTCTATTTTTACTTCGTCATCAATTTCAACATCTTCATCTATTTCTTTTGCTTCTGCCAAAGATATTTGTACGTCTTCCATACCGTCTTCAACTGATTTTACAACAACTTTTGTACAGAAAACACCGATTTCTCCTGATTGTTCATCTAAAATAGCTTCAATATTTGCAGCATCTTTGCATCTCATAGATTTTTTATAAGCTGCAACCATTGCATCACATAATGATGCAATCAATACTTCTTTTGAAATTCCACGTTCTTTTTCAAGTTCTTCGCATGCTTCAAACAATGCTGTTCCAATTTTAATCATTTTTTATCCTTTCATTTATATTGTTATTCAAAATAAAGTTTTGTAGATTTAATTTTGTCCATTGGTAAAACTAACTCTTTTTCATCTTCAAGCCTGATTACCGTAATTCCTTCATTTTCATCATAATCTACAAGTTTTGCCTTGAAAATTTGTTCTTTTTCACCTTCTAAAGGCTCTTTTAACTTTATACTTACGTTTTTGCCTCTAAAGATAATATATTCTTTTTCTGATTTGAATTTTCTCTCTAAACCTGGAGAAGAAACCTCAAGGTAGTATTTACAAGGGATTAACTCATCAAGAAAATCCTGTATGCTTCTTGTAACATTTTCGCAATCGTCTAAATTTACAGGGTGGTCATACGAAAATAGAAAAATTCGCAAATACCATCTGTGATTTTCTTTAGAAAAATCAACTTCAACAGGAATAAGATTAAAACGCATAGCTGTATTTTCAACTAATGGCATTACTTTTTCTAAAATTTCGTGTCTGTTTAATTCTTCTTTCATTGCTTTTTCCTTATTATAAAAAGAGAACGGGATGTCCCGTCCTCTTTTAAGAAACCTTAACTATATTTTATACAAAAATGGTAAAAATTGCAATTATATTGTTAAGATTTATATAAGATATTCAATTTTAATTTATTTTTACTCCTTGTCATCATTTTCTTTTGGTGATTCAACCCAAATGAAAGTAACATCTTTTTTTTGTTTAAAAGGATTAATTTTATAAATTTTATCCTTTTCATTTTCTTTTTGTTTTATTAAATTTTTTGTGTAGTTAAAAAACTCCATACTTAGATTATGATTATTTTTTGTCAATCTTAAATCCCCAAAAAGTATAAGTATTATAGTTTTACGGGATATTTATGTTAAAATTAAAATATGAATGAAATTAAAATAATTGATACAATAAAAGAAATTCTATCAAACAATTATATTGGTGATGATTGTGCATATTTAAAAGATTTAAACATTGTTGTAACCCAAGATAGTTTAGTAGAGGATGTACATTTTTTAAGAAAATCCATAACACCTTTTCAATTAGGTTACAAATCTGTGGCAGTTAACTTAAGCGATATATATGCATCAGGTGGAATTGCAAAATATTTAACGGTATCTTTGTCTTTACCAAAAGATATTGATTCTGATTTTGTAAAAAATTTTTATGAAGGTGCAAAAAGTGTTCTGAATGGGGCTAAAATTGTTGGTGGTGATATTACCGGTTCAGATAAAATCTTTGTTTCTATAACTGCAATTGGTTCTACAAAAGGCAGAAGAATTTCATCAAGAAAAAATGCAAAAGTTGGATATAAAATCATTACAAATGGAAGTCATGGTTCAAGCGGTGCAGGATTGTACTCTATACTAAAAAATATAGATGTACCTAAAAAGTTTATCGATTCTCACTTGATGCCAAAAATTGACTCAAAATTATCGGATGTAATTGCAACAACTGCAAAATTTGATTATGCAATGATGGATTCATCTGATGGTTTAGCCGATGCATTGTGTAAAATTGCGTATAATAGCAATGTTTTAGCAGAAATCGATTTTGAAAAAATCCCTTATGATGAAGAAATTAAAAATATTCAGGGTTTAGATTACAAAAAATCAATTCTTTTTGGCGGAGAAGATTATAAACTTGTTTGTGCTATATCACAAGAAGATTTAAAAAATATTCCTTTCGATTTATATACTGAAATAGGTGAAATTAAAGAAAAACAAGATGAACATGTAATAAAGTTTAATTTCAGTGAAAAAGTGGAATATTACACAAAAGAAGATATTGAAAAATTTTTATTTTCTCATTTTTAATTGACAATTGTATTTAATACAGGTAACATGTTTTAAAAAAGGAAAGATTTGTTATGAAAAATAAAAATAAAGCGTTTACTCTTGTAGAAATTGTTTTAGCAATGGCAATCATTGGAGTTGTAGCGGTGTTAACTATTACCAATGCAACCAAAGATACGGATGAAGCTACAAAAGTCGCTCAACTAAGAAGTACATACAATATATTGAATACCGGATACACAAAAATGACACTTGAAGGAGATGCGTGGCTTCCTAATTTAGTTGATCACATAAAAGTTTCAAAACTTTGTAGAAAAGACGGTACAGATATTACAACAAATGGAGATGGTTGTTTTAATGAAGATGCTAAAAGTATTGGCGGAGTAGAACTGGACGATAGAATGGCTAATGGAACAAAAGCAATTCTAAGTAATGGTGCATCCATTTGGTTAAATTATACGGATCAATTGTATGTTGATGTTAATGGCCCGAATAAAGGTAATAATATAATTGGTGATGATGTCTTTCATTTTTCCGTAGGACAAAGTATAAATCCTTCAGGAGGACCTGATTATCCATTTTCAATGAGTCCTGATGATTATGCGTGTCCATATTATGGCGATGATTGTACTGCTTGGGTTATAAAAATGGGTAACATGGAATACTTAAAATGTCCGGAAAAATTATCTTGGACAGAAGTTGGTAAGTCAACTTGTAATCAATAGATTAAAAAACCCTTCCTTAGTTGAAAGGAAGGGTTTTTTCTGTATTTTTTAATTCTCTATCTTGAAGGCATGTAAACTTCTTTGCCACTGTTTACATAATTTTGTAGAACTTTTTCACCTTCTTCTACTTCTATGTTTCCTTCAACTGTAATTCCACGATTTGCAAATTCATCGTGCCAATTTGGTTTAAAACCTTCATCAAAACCGGTAATATCTTCTACACGTTTAGATGGAACCCCATAGTAAACATGTTTAATACCTGACCACATAATAGCTCCCACGCACATTATGCAAGGTTCTGCATTAACGTACAATGAAAGATTATATGGTGCTAAATCGTATGTTCCAAGTTTTGCACAAGTTGCTCTAATTGCGTTAACTTCTGCGTGATAAACAGGACATTGATCTTTTACTACTGAATTTCCTGCTTCTGCTACAATGTTCCCTTTTTCATCATATACGCTTGCAAAGAATGGACCGTTTCCCTTTTTTACAATTTCGGCAGTCTTCTTATGTACTTCTAAAATTCTGTCTCTATCTAGTTGTGTAACTGTCATTTTATTCTCCCCTTATGCCAATTCAGCCAAAGCCTTTTCCATTTCTTCATCGTTTGGAGCTTTACCATGCCATCCTGCTTGATTTTCCATAAATGAAACGCCTTTACCTTTTGTTGTATGTGCGATAATTGCAGTTGGTCTGTCAGAAGTATTATTTTTTGCATTCATTAAAGCATCATAAACTTCATTTAGGTTGTGTCCGTCAATTTCCACAACGTTCCAGTTGAATGCTTTTAGCTTATCTGCTAAAGGTTCTAAAGATTTTACTTTTTCAACATCACCGTCAATTTGTAACATATTTCTATCAATTATTGCAGTAATATTGTTCAATTTTTTGTGAGGTGCATGCATAAATGCTTCCCAACAAGAACCTTCTTGTAATTCGCCATCACCAAGGTAGCAGAACACATGTGCAGGGTTTTTATCTAATTTTAAGCCTAAAGCCATACCAACAGCCATTGAAAGACCTTGTCCTAAAGAACCTGTTGCAACTTCAACGCCAGGAATATGAGTGTTTGGATGACCTTGTAGGCGAGAACCAAATAATCTGAATGTCATTAATTCGTCAATTGGGAAAAATCCACGTTGAGCAAGAACTGAGTAATAAACTGCTGAAGCGTGTCCTTTTGACAAAACAAATCTATCACGCTTTGTGTAATCTGCTGCTTTATCCAATTCAGGATATACATTCATAACCTTTTGATATAGTGTAGTTAAAATTTCTACTGCTGAAAATGCACCACCAATGTGTCCTGATTTCGCATTATTCGCCATTTTTATAATGTTACGTCTTGTTTGTTTGCACATTTCTTGCAAGTTTTCGATTTCTTTTTGTTCTAGCATTTTATTACCCTTTCTTTGTTAATCTTTCTTTAATTACATTATATACAAAAATCGGTAAAGTTGGAAAAATTCTTTTAAATCTTTCAGGTTGCTTAATAGTTCTATACAACCATTCTAATCCTAATTTTTGCCAAATTTCAGGTGCTCGTTGAACTTTACCTGCCCATACATCAAAACTTCCACCAATTCCAATCATTAATGTTGATGGTAATATGGATTTTAATTCATATATAAATTCTTCTTGCTTTGGTGCTCCAAGAGCAACC
This sequence comes from uncultured Candidatus Melainabacteria bacterium, assembly GCA_934726055.1. Taxonomy (GTDB): domain Bacteria; phylum Cyanobacteriota; class Vampirovibrionia; order Gastranaerophilales; family Gastranaerophilaceae; genus UBA6984. Next base: position 3,283 of record CAKVCZ010000014.1, on the reverse strand, counting down.
AATAATATTTTTGGACAAACTTGTTTTAATTCGTCAAAAATATCGGTATTGTTTTTAAAATAACCATCATGTGAATATACAATATTCAGATCAGGAAATTCTTTTTTTAAATTTTTACAGGCTTTTTCAACTACTTCAGGTTTAGCTCCTACAAGTGCGATAGAAATGCTGTTTTTTGATGCATTTTCTACTAATGAATGAGCAAAGCCAATACCTGTTATTCTTTCAGTATTAATTCCATTTATTTTTAAGCCTATTTTTACCCCTATTCCATCAGGTAAAACCAATTCAGCTTCGTTAATTATTTTTGCAAAAGATTCATGTTTATTTGCATATTCCATTATTTCAGGATTAATTGTAACGACATGTGAACTTTTTTCACTATCGATTAACAAGTTTGCATATTCCATCGCTTCTTTTGAATTGAATAAATCTATGTTATATCCCAATAATTTGTGTTGTTTTCTTTCCATATCTACATTATAACATATACAAAAATACTTGAAATAAAATTAAATCAATTATATACTAAAGATTATTAAAAAAGAAAGGAGAATATATTATGAAAAAAAGTTTGATTATTTTAGCTGCTTTAATTTTTGCACTTACTTCTAATTCTGTTTTTGCCGTTTCAGCTTCAAAAAATGTGGGTGGAGCAACTGTTACTGTTTCAAAATCTACACCTGCTGATGCTTCAGTTGCAAAGGCAAAAAGAGCAAAAGCTGCTGCAACAAAAGTGAAAAATACAAATGGTAATACTATTAAGGCAGAAACAAAGTCCTATGCTAAATCAACAGCAAAATCACAAGCAAATAGACAGATTAACAGACAAACTAATAAAGCAGGTGTTGGAGTTTATATAAAATAATTATTAACTTATATTGTTAATAAAAAATAAAGAGGCGGAAATTATAATTTCCGCCTCTTTATTAATAGTTAAAATTATAAAAATCTTATGCTTTAGCACCTGATTTTGCAATAATTTCTTCTTCAACGTTCTTAGGAACTTGTTCGTAGCATTTGAATTCCATAGAGAATGTACCGCGACCTTGAGTATTAGAACGTAAGTCTGTTGCGTAACCAAACATGTTACCTAATGGAACAGTTGCTCTTACGATTACGTTACCTGTGTTTCCTAAAGGTTCTTGACCTTCTACTCTACCACGACGTTTTGCAATATCACCGATGATATTACCTGTGTATTCATCAGGAATTTCGATTTCAACTTTCATCATTGGTTCAAGTACGCAAGGTTGACATTTTTTAACACCTTCTTTGATTGCCATAGAACCTGCGATTTTAAACGCCATTTCAGAAGAGTCAACTTCGTGGAATGAACCATCATATAATTCAACTTTAACGTCAATCATAGGGAATCCTGCTAGAATACCGCCTTCAAGGGCTTCTTCCATACCTTTTCTTGCAGGTTCGATATATTCTTTCGGAATAGCACCACCGACAATTTTATTTTCAAATACAAATCCTGCATTTTCTTCAGCCGGTGAAATTCTGATTTTAACGTGTCCGTATTGACCTTTACCACCTGATTGTCTTTGGAATTTAGCTTCTTGTTCGCCGTTTCCTCTGATTGTTTCACGGTAAGCAACTTGTGGTTTACCAACATTTGCATCTACTTTGAATTCTCTTAATAGACGGTCAACGATGATATCCAAGTGAAGTTCACCCATACCTGAAATAATAGTTTGACCTGTTTCATGGTCTGTTTTAACTTGGAATGAAGGATCTTCTTCAGCAAGTTTTTGTAAAGCAATACCCATTTTTTCTTGGTCAGCTTTTGTTTTTGGTTCAATTGCAACTGAGATAACCGGTGTAGGGAATACCATTTTTTCCAAAATGATTGGTGCATTTTCTGCACATAATGTATCACCTGTTGTTGTATCTTTCAAACCAACTGCTGCACAAATATCACCAGCATAAACTTCTGTTATTTCATTTCTTTGATCAGCGTACATTTGAACTAATCTTGAAATACGTTCTTTCTTTTCTGTTGAAGCATTTAGTACGTATGAACCTGATGCTAATTTACCTGAGTAAACACGCATAAATGTTAAACGACCTACGAATGGGTCTGTCATAACCTTAAATGCTAAAGCTGCGAATGGTTCATCTTCTGAAGATGCTCTTGAAACTTTTGTTCCATCTTCCAATTCACCTTCGATTGCTTTTACATCTGTTGGTGATGGCAAGTAATCTACAACTGCATCTAACAACATTTGAACACCTTTGTTTTTAAATGCTGTACCGCAGCAGCAAGGAATAATTTGGTTACCGCAAACAGCTTTTCTTAAAACTGCTTTTAATTCAGGAACCGTAATTGAAGAAGGATCTTCAAAGTATTTTTCCATTAATGCTTCATCTTCTGATGCAACTGCTTCTAACAATTCATCTCTAAATTGATGAGCTTTATCTTTTAATTCTTGAGAGATTTCATCGCAAGTATCAACATCAAATATATCAACTTGTTTTCCTAAATCATCTCTATAAATTTCAGCCTTCATTTCAACTAAATCGATGATACCTTTCATTTGGTCTTCTGCACCGATAGGAATTTGAATAGGGAAAGCATTTGCTTTTAATCTATCTCTGATTTGGTTTACTACACGATAGAAGTCTGCACCTGTTCTATCCATTTTATTAACGAATACGATACGAGGTACTTCATATCTGTTAGCTTGACGCCATACTGTTTCAGATTGTGATTGAACACCACCTACTGCACAGAATACAGCAACTTCACCGTCTAATACACGCAAAGAACGTTCTACTTCTACTGTAAAGTCAACGTGGCCCGGTGTGTCGATGATATTCAATTGGTGGTCTTTCCAATAAGCAGTTACGGCTGCTGATTGAATTGTGATACCACGTTCACGTTCTTGTTCCATAAAGTCTGTTACTGCTGCACCATCGTGTACTTCACCGATTTTGTGAGTTTTACCTGTGTAAAACAAAATACGTTCTGTTGTAGTTGTTTTACCAGCATCGATGTGAGCCGCAATACCAATGTTTCTTGTTTTTTCTAAAGGTGTCTTTCTAGGCATTTCTTTAATTCCTTTTCATCTTATCTAATTTATTATTATACTTTTTGCTATTTTTTATTAGCTATAACAACATCATCACATAAAAACTTAAAATTTCAAGCATGAAATTTTGGTTTTTTATATTAATTTGGAATTATTTTTTATATAAAAAATAAAAAACCCGACATTAGATTTCTATGTCGGGTTTGCCTGTTTGTTATTTTTTCTCAATTATTTCTTAACCG
>CAKVCZ010000013.1 GCA_934726055.1 uncultured Candidatus Melainabacteria bacterium | reverse complement strand
GGTTTGAATGTAGCAAATATTGCAAACCCTGCAAGTTGGTCAGATGGAGCTGCTAGAACTTTCTTAGCTAGTGTTGACGCAGCAATTGCAAAAGTTACAGATGCAACAACTGCAATCGGTGGTAAACAAGCAGCTATCGCATCTGCAATGGACGCAGCAAATGTAATGCAAACTAACTTGACTTCATCAAGTTCATTAATTAAAGATGCTGATATCGCTGAAGAATCTTCTAACTACATTAAGCAACAAATTCTTCAACAAACTTCAGCAACATTGTTAGCAACAGCTAACCAATCACCATCAATCGCATTAAACTTAGTATAATATATAGTTTAATAGTAATGATAGAGTTTTTGGGTCTGAGAATTTATTCTCAGACCTTTTTTTATTCTTTTTAACTTTAAAATTTGACAAAATCAAAAAAAAATGTTCTAATTATTATATGCCCCAATGATTATAAGGTTATAATAAATTTTTGAAAGGAAATTTATGAGTAACTTTATGGTTCCAAATACGTTTATTCCAGGAACAAAAGCAAAAGCACAGGAAGTTAATGAAAACTTCTCTGCAATTAAGGATGAATTAAATAGTAAAATTGATTTAGGAGGTGATTCAAACACTGTATTTTCGGTTGCAACTGCAACTGAGGCTGAACATGCGGTTAATAAATTACAGGCTGAAACAATGTTATCTGATTTAAAAGACGAACTTGTTTATAAATTGTCAGGATATAATGGACACATATTTGCAATAAACGGTAATGTTGATTCAAACGGAAACGCAGATGTAATTGATATATCAGGAAATAATTTATATTTTAAGGTCGGAAACGGATATGATAAATTAGAAATTTATACAGATAATACAAATATTGAAATTTCAAATATCGAGAATTTTGATATAACCGGATTTGTAGATGGCAATTATAATATTTTTGTTGATAAAGATGCAAATATTTATGTTTTGAATAATAAAATATATATTCAGCCAAACCAACCGACTCTATTGGTAAATGATGTTTGGGTTGATACATCTTGTTCTCCGGCTGTGATAAAACAATCAACAGGAAGTGAATTAATTGATTTTAAAAAAGTGGCAATAGGTAAGTTTACATTATCTTCTTCAAATGTAAGTAATTTGCAGTCATATCCTTTTAATTCAAAACTTGTATCTGTTGTAAATCATAATTCAACGGCAGAAGTTATTGAATCATATTCAAACGGGACATCTTGGTATCGTATATATTCTGACGGATGGTGCGAACAAGGTGGTCAAACACCTGTTGAACAAGCAAGCTGGGTAACATTTATGAAACCTTATATTCAGCAACCTTTTGTATCTGCTACAACATCTGCTACAAGTCCTTCGGGCAATGGTTCTTGTTTTGTAGTTACAAATTATGTTAATACTGTAAGTTTTTATATTGCTAGTGGTGCTTGGGGTACAGATGGCTTACTGCGTTCAGATTATGCGTGGTCCCAAAAATGTTGGAAAGCCTGTGGTTATATAAGTTAGAAAGGAAACATCAATGGAAATAAAAGCAGTATTAAATAAACCTTATACGGAAAAACAAAAAATAGATTTTATTGTAGAACAAAATCATAACAACGGCTATATTATAGAAGAAGCAGAAAATGGTCTGAATGCGTTAGGATATACGCAAGAAGAACTTGACGAACAGGAACAAAAAAGAAAAAATGCAGATATAAAAAATCAACTTGATATTTTGGACAAAAAAAGAATCAGGGCTGTATGCGAGCCTTCTATGAAAACAGAAAATCAAAGTTGGCTTGAGTATTACAATCAAGAAATACAAATATTGAGAGCAAAATTAGAAGCATAGTCTCCTTCTTTTTATAAATATATTTTTTGCGGATTTGTTAATTTGGCAAATCCGCTTTTTTTATTTAAATCATTTTTTATATGGACGTTTTCTGAATAAAAAGTATGTTGTATCGTTGATTGGTGCAACTTCTACTAAATCACAATATTCAAGAAAAATATTTTTAGAGTCATCAAAAGTTTTAAACAATGCTGCCAAAATTCTATCATTATGAACATCTTTTGGAGATTGAATTTGTTTTAAGTAATTTTCTCTTTCTGCCAAAGCTTGGTTATCTGGTCCATATATTGCCATTACGATATATCTTCCGGGTTTAATAGCATCAATATATGTTTTTTTCATAAAGTTATAATAATTTTGAGAAATATGACCTTCACTTCTAACAATATTAAACCATGTTTCATCTACAAAACCCTGTTTCATTTGTTCAATTTGGTATCCGTCATATATTAATTCATTGTGAGGTTTTCTCATTTCGTGTAAAAGTTCAAATGGTGGTGTTTTTGGAGTTGTTCCATCATCGTAAATGAATGCAACACTTGAAGAAAATGGTTTAAATACGATATCTTCATTAGTTAAATTGCGAGATTTATAATAATTTATCGAATCATAAATTGCGTTATATTTTGTTTTGTAATAAGCATCATCTTTAAATAAATAGAATGTACTTAAAACAGAGAAAAACACCAAAAATAATGTCATGTGCCATTTTGGCATTTTAGAAAATCCTACGGCTGCAAGGATAAAAATAAACGGTACAACAAAAATTATATACCTTGGTACAATAACAATAACTTGTAATATTGCTGATAAAAGAATTATAAAGTATGAAATTGCTACAATTGAAAATAGCATAAATAGTTTTGAATCTTTTTCTTTAAAGGTGCGAATAAGAGCATTAATAAAGTATATTATAGGAATAATAACCGCAACAAAGAATAGAAAATCAATATACCAAGGTGTGTAATTTACCCAAAACAATGCACCAACTCTTGTAGAGAAGAAATTTTGTAAATTGCCGATAAAGTGCATAAATGAAAACGGAGGAATGTGAAACATAATAAAGTTGCTTCGTTTAACTGCATAATATATGGCAATTACAAAGTATGGGATTAATAAAACTAGCTGATATACTTGGTAAGTAAGATATGAACATAATTTTTTCGTATTTTCTTTTTGTGTTAATAGAAGATACATTAAATAAGAAAAAATTTGTCCGATATAAAATACAATGCCTCCAATCAAAAGATATGGAATTAGGGTGTTAGCGACCAAAAGTTTTGCCAAAGATTTTTTATCACCTTTTTCTTCAAAATCAAGCAAATAGTTCATTGAAACCATAGCAAGCAGAGTAACCATTGCATACATTCTGATTTCAATAGAGTAATAAATCATAAGTGGGCTTACTGTAATAAGTAAAGCCGATATAAATCCAACATTTTTGTTACAAAGTTTATTCCCTAAAATGTAGCCCATAGGAATGCAAGCAAGTCCAAAAATTACAGAAGACATTCTCATCAAAATTTCTGAATTGCCAAATATTTTTAGCCAAAAATGTAGAAAATAAAAATAAAATGGTGTATGTTGAAAATCTTTTGTGAACAGAAAATTGTCTATTCCAAAAGGAAAATTTTGTATTGCAACTAAAACGGAATGTCCTTCGTCATACCATAAAGGCACATTAGCGACTGCAAATCTAAGTTCAAATCCAACTAAAACCAGTAATAACAAAATAATTTGTATATAATATTTTCTAATCTTTTCCATAATACATCAATTATATGATTAATGATACAATTTATCAATGAATAATTAATAAAATATGAATTTTTTTTAAAAATAGAAAAATGGAGTTAAAATAATAATATGATAAACTTTGATAATTTAACAAACTATGTACAAGAAATTCTTTCGGCATCAAGTGCATTAACAATGTCGAAAAAAAACACTCAAATTGAGCCTGAACACATTATGCTTGCAATGATTCAAGATAATGGGTTGTCAAGAGATTATTTAACTGAATTAAAATTGTTAAATCAGGATTTTATAACGGCTGTAACAAAGGCTGTTAACAGCTTTCCAACAGTAAGTGGAGTTCAAAACTCTCAACAGGTATATCTTTCAAATAATTCATCCGCATTATTGGATATTGCACAAACAACATCAAATGAACTGAAAGATGATTTTGTGTCTATTGAGAGTGTTTTACTTGCAATGACAAAACTTGAAAACAGCAATATAAAAACATTACTTTCAAATGCTCGTGTAAACACAAACACAGTTTTAAATGCAATGAAAAAAATACGAGGTAATAAAAAAGTGGATAATAAAAATGCCGAAGAAAATATGAAAGCTTTAGAAAAGTATTCAACAGATTTAACCGAACTTGCAAGAAAGGGTAAGTTAGATCCTGTAATTGGCAGAGATGAAGAAATTCGAAGAATTATACAAGTTTTGAACAGACGTACAAAAAACAATCCTGTTTTGATAGGTGAACCGGGTGTTGGTAAAACTGCAATAATTGAAGGTCTAGCTCAACGTATGGTTCGTGGTGATGTTCCGGAAAGTTTAAAGAACGATAAATTGATTTCACTTGATTTGGGTGCATTAGTTGCAGGTGCAAAATTCAGAGGTGAATTTGAGGAACGTTTAAAAGCCGTATTAAAAGAGGTTGAAGAATCAGATGGTCATATAGTTATGTTCATTGATGAATTACACACCGTTGTTGGTGCTGGTGCAACAGAAGGTTCTATGGATGCAGGCAACTTGTTAAAACCAATGCTTGCTAGGGGTGTTCTAAGAACAATTGGTGCAACAACAATAAATGAATATCGAAAATATATTGAAAAAGATCCTGCATTAGAAAGACGTTTTCAACCTGTTTTGGTTGGAGAACCGTCTGTTGAGGATACAATCAGTATTTTAAGAGGTTTAAAAGAAAAATACGAAGTTCACCATGGAGTTCGTATTTTAGATAGTGCTTTAATTCAGGCTGCAAAATTGTCAGATAGATACATTACAGACAGATTTTTACCTGACAAAGCTATTGATTTAATAGACGAAGCTGCATCGTCTTTGCGTATTGAAATTGATTCAATGCCGGAAGAAATTGATATTATGTCAAGACAAAAAGTTCAATTAGAAATTGAACGTGAAGCTTTGAAAAAAGAGGAAAACAATCCTGATTGCGAAAGAAAAATTCTTGAAATTACGAATGAAATTAATGAATTAGAGTCCAAAATTTCTGTAATGAAGGAACAATGGAACAAAGAAAAAGCATCAATTCAAGGTGAAGCTTCAATAAAAGAAGAAATAGAACAAGTTAAGCTTGAAATAGAAAAAGCGGAAAGAAGTACAGATTTACAAAAAGCCGCTGAATTGAAATACGGCAAATTGATGGAATTGCAAAAGCAATTAGAAGATTTGCAAGGAATGGATAAAACAGACAATCAATTGCTTAAGGAAGAAATTGATGGTGATGATATTGCCGAAGTTGTAAGCAAATGGACAGGTGTTCCTGTTACAAAATTAATGGAAAGTGAGATGAAGAAACTTATTTCGATGGAAGATGTTCTTCATCAAAGGTTAATTGGTCAAGATGAGGCTGTTACAACTGTTTCTGATGCAATTCGTCGTGCTCGTTCTGGCTTAAAAGATCCAAAACGTCCGATAGGTACATTTATATTCTTAGGTCCGACTGGTGTTGGTAAAACTGAACTGGCAAAGGCTTTGGCTGACTTTATGTTTAATGATGAAGATGCAATGATAAGAATTGATATGTCTGAATATATGGAAAAACATAATGTTGCAAGATTAGTTGGTGCTCCTCCAGGATATGTCGGATATGATGAAGGCGGTCAATTAACAGAAGCTGTTAGAAGAAAACCTTATTCGGTTGTGTTATTTGATGAAATAGAAAAAGCTCATCCGGATGTTTTCAACCTTATGTTGCAAATATTTGATGACGGTCGTTTGACAGATTCTAAAGGTCGTACGGTTGATTTCAAAAATACCCTGATTATAATGACAAGTAATATAGGAAGTGATGTTATTCTTGAAGATTCACTAAAGGGTAATTTTGAAGATACAAAAGACAAAGTTATGGACATTATGAAAGAAAGATTTAAACCTGAATTTTTAAATAGGGTTGATGAAACGATATTCTTTAGAGGTCTTACTCTTTGTGATTTGCAAAAAATTGTCGATATTCAAATGGAATCTTTGGGCAAACGCCTACTAGAACAAGAAATTGGTTTGGAAATTACACCTGAAGCAAAAGAATTGCTTGCAAACAGAGGATTTAATCCTATATACGGTGCAAGACCACTAAAACGTACAATTCGTCAATTAGTAGAAAATCCATTGTCTAAATTGATTTTGGCTCAAAAGTTTGCAAAAGACGATATTCTTGTGATAGATGCAGAAAACGACGAAATAAAATTCAAACGAAAAAGTAAGTAATAGCAATGAATAGCCTTTCAGGCGGAGGAACTTTTGACGCAAAAGTTTTTCAAAAATTTTAAATTTTAATCTAACAAACCTTTTGTTGGCAAAAGGTTCCCAAAAGCTTCACCATGTCATTCTGAACTTGTTTCAGAATCTATCCAATAATCAAAGATTATTTTCAATTTAGTCAGAACAGTCCTCCGGACGGAGGAACTTTTTTTAAAAAAAGTTCCCCTGCACGGAGTGCGTTTCTAACAAAGAAAAAATAGATGGTGAAAATAAAGGTAAAAATAAAGTGGGAATAGATCAATTTGATTTTGATATAACTACAGGAGTTATTGTACCTAATACATATGGTGAAGTAGCATCTAATGAAGGCACAATAGAGCTAGTTCCACAAAACGTGGAGGATAATTTTTATGGAGCTACATTATGGATTATTACCCATGGCAATATGGACTATTTAAAAGTCGATGAAGATGGAAAGTGTCCAAAATCGGATAAAGGTTTATCGTGGTCTAATCCAAGCTGTAGATAGCCTCAAAACATGATACTATTTTGTAACATGGGGGTTGTAATATGTTTCAAAATCTGGTATAATGGGTAATTATAAAGTATATACGGATATATTTTATAGTTTTATGACGAATTAGCTGAATTAAAATTACGGAGGATTTTAATATGGGCGCAATATCATTTACAGGTTTAGCTTCAGGTATGGACACGAGTTCATGGATAGATGCTCTTGTTCAAATTAAATCCAAAAACTTAAACTCTTTAAATACTAAAAAAAATGAAACGCAATCTTCTAAGAGCATGCTATCTGCCATGCAATCTAATTTTTCTAGTTTGCGTTCTTCTATTGAAAAGATAACCGATTCAAAATTGGGCGGATCTTTTGATATATTTGCCAAAAATACTGTTACTTCATCAAATGAAAGTGCAGTTGCTGCAACAGTTTCTTCCGATGCAATAAGACAATCGGTTGAAGTTGTTGTTGACAAATTGGCTTCTGCAACGGTTGCAACATCCAACTTAGGTTCAAGAGGTCTTGTTAACAGAGATACCGTTTTTAATACACTTGCATCCGGTAAAGCTGTTGATGGAGATTTCAGCATCTTTGTAAATGGTGAAAAACATGTTATAAGTACCAAAAAAGACCCTACTTTGGATGATGAAAATGATAAAGAATTGGCTAAAGAAAATTCTGCATCTATCGGAACTATTCTTGACAGAATAAATGAAATTGAAGGTGTTCAGGCCGAAATTACCGCAGAAGGTAAAATTAATATTTCAGGTATTAATGCGGATAGCTCTATAAACAATATCGTTATAGGTTCAACTATGGATGATTCAAACTTTGCATCTGTAATGGGCTTAGTTCGTGGTGATTCAGGTACTGAATATGAAAGCTACACTCCTGTTTCTGCTATCGATTTGAACTCTACTCTTGTAGATATTTTTGGCGACTCTGCTAAAGGTACTTTAACTGTTGGAAATCAAGAATTTACGATTGATGAAAATACAACATTCAAAAGCTTTATTACAAGTCTAAACACTAAAGCTGATGCAGGTGTTAATGCTTACTGGGATGCAGCAAAAAGTGAATTGGTTTTAACTTCAAAAACAGAAGGTGCTTTCAATATAAATATTGAAGCTGGTACTAGTTCATTAACTGATCTTTTAGGTTACACTGAATCTTCTGAGGATGGTGAAGGTCAAAAACAAAGTAAGTTAACTGATAATTCACAGGTTTTGGGTGATTATGCATCATTAACAGTTAATGGAACAAGAATTATTTCTTCTTCAAACACTGTAACAAGTGATATTTCAGGTATTGAAGGTTTGACATTGAGCCTAAAATCTGTGTCAAAAGAAAATGAAGACGGTGTTATTGAACCGGTTAAAATTGATGTAAACCAAGATACAGATGCTTTTATCGGTGCTGTGAAATCATTCATAAATGCGTTTAATACTACTATTGAAAAAGTTGATAGCAATACTGCTTATGGTAGCAAATTATATGGTGAAACAACTTTGACATCTTTAAGAAATAACTTGAGAAGAACCGCTACTGTTTCTGCTGATGTAGATGGTGCATATAAACTATTAGCAGATATCGGTATTACAACAGGTAGTGCATCAAATACGACAGATACGTCAGGTGTAAATAAGTTGCAATTAGATGAATCAAAATTAAAAGATGCTCTTGCAAAAGATCCTGCTGCTGTTAAGAAACTTTTAGTGGGTGATAACAAAGGTAATTCAACTTCAGGTGGTGTTTTGAACAAACTTGAAGATATAACAGAGCAAGCATTAGATGTTGGTCATGGCTATTTTGCTAATAAGGCATCTTCTTATGAAAAAACAATTAAAAGCTATGATTCCTCAATTACGAGAGAACAAACTAAAATAGACTCGTATAAAGCAAGATTGCAAAAACAATTTAACAATATGGAACAAATTATTTCATCAATGCGTTCTTCATATAGTTTCTTGTAATAATGTTTATAAGCTTTTAAAGTTTAATTAAAATAAATTATTAGAGATTGCGACTTGGATATCTAAGTCGCTTTCTTTTACGTGTCCTTTTAGAGTTGGTACAATTACTTTAATAGTACTGTTTTCAGCTTTCTTATCTTTTTGCATAATTTGTATAAGCTTTTTAGAGGCAAATCCTAATTTGCAATCTTTAAATCCGAATTTGTTCAAAAGTTCAATTGCAAGTTCTTTGTAATTTGCGTCAATATATCTTATTTTTTGTGCATAATTTAGGATAAAAAATATTCCATAGGCAACAGCCTCGCCATGAGTAAATTTTTTATAATTGGTTATATTTTCCAAAGCGTGTCCGTACGTGTGTCCAAAGTTAAGTATTTTTCGTAATCCTGATTCTTTTTCATCTTTTTGTACAACTGCAATTTTTAGTTCAATACAAACCTTAATAACTTTTTCTAAAAATCTTAAATCTTTGTTTAAAACTTTTGAGTAGTGTACTGAAAGGAAATCGAACAAACCGTAATCAAATGCTGCACCGCAATTTTTTTCTATAAAAGCATATTTAATAACTTCGGCAAGTCCGCTTTTATATTGTTTTTTGTCTAGTGTATTTAAGAAATTCAAATTAATATAAACGGCTTTTGGTTGATAAAAAGCTCCGACAATATTTTTTCCATATTTTGTGTTAACTGCGACTTTTCCGCCAACGGAGGAATCAACGCATGCGAGTAAAGTTGTTGGAACTTGAATAAAATTAATACCTCGCATATAGCTTGCTGCAACAAATCCTGCCATATCTCCAACAACACCGCCGCCAATAGCTATAATTGCACTTTTTCTGTCCAGCCCGATTTCTTCGCAACGTTTTAATATTTTTTGATAATTTTCAATATTTTTTTCAGACTCTCCATCTTTCAAAATAAATAATTCTTCTTTTTCGAAATTTAGCTTTTTATGATAAAGTTTATAAACTTTTTGACTGATAACAACAAGAAATTTTGGAAAATTAAAATCGCTCAAAATACGTGTTGATAATTCATCAACAGGATCAGAATTTATATAAATCGGATATTTTGTCGGTTTTTGTTCAATGTTAACATTAATTGTGTCTGTCATACTCAGCTATCCTTTTTAAGATTTCTTCTATGATATTATATGGAGTTTTGTTTGTTGTGTCAATTGTAATTAGTGCTTTTTCGTAATTTTTCTCACGTTTGTTTAAAATTTCTAAAATAGAATTTTCATTAAATCCTTTCTTCAAAAGAGGTCTGTGTTTTTCATTTTTTATTCTGTCAAATAGTGTTTGTGCAGAAGCTTTTAGATAAATTGTATATCCTGAGTTATTTAAAATTTCTCTGTTTTCAGAATTTTCAAAAGCCCCACCGCCAAGTGAAATTATTAAATTATTTTTTTTACAAACTTCTTTTATTGCTTTTGTTTCAAGTTGTCTAAAATAACTTTCTCCGAATTTTTCAAAAATTTGAGATATTTTTAGATTTTGACTATTTTCGATATATTCATCAATGTCAATAAAATTAACATTTTTTAAGTGTTCTTTTAGATTTTTTCCGATAAGAGTTTTTCCTGCTCCCATCATACCTGTCAAAATAATATTATTTTTCATAATTTTTTCGTATTTCTTTAAACGAATCTCCACCATATTTTTGTAAAAATTCATCAAGTATAATCCAAGCAATTCGAGCTTCTGCAACAACTGCACACGCAGGTACGGCACAGGTATCAGACCGTTCAAAGTGAGCTTCTGTTTGTTCTTTAGTGTATAAATCAACAGTTTTTAGCGGAGTTCTCATTGTTGGAATAGGTTTCATAACTCCCCTTACAACAATAGGTTCACCATTTGTCATTCCACCTTCAATACCACCGGCGTTGTTTGTTTTTCTATAAATTTTATTATCTGAAATAAATAATTCATCGTGCATTTTACTGCCAAGCATTTCTGCAGCTTGAACTCCTGCACCAATTTCAACGGATTTTACAGCAGGAATACTCATAATAGCTTGAGCAATTCTGCCATCAATTTTTCTATCCCAATGAACATGCGAACCTAAACCGATTGGAAGGTTTCCAAAAATAACTTCAAATTTGCCGCCAAGGGTATCGCCATTGTTTTTTGCAATATCAATTGCTTCTTTCATCATATCTGTTGCAACGTCGTCGGCACAACGCAATTCGGAATGTTCTGCCGCTTCTTTTATTAGAGTGTAACTTTGCGGAATTACTTCAGCTTTAACTTTGCCAATTTGTGTTACATGAGAAAAACCAATAATAGAAAATTCTTTTAGAATTTGTTTAGCAATTGAACCGACTGCAACTTCAATTGCAGTTTGCCTTGCACTTGAACGTTCCAAAACATCACGCAAATCTTCCAATTGATATTTTACAGAACCTGCAAAATCAGCATGTCCCGGGCGAACTTTTGTAAAAGCTTTTTGAGCTACAAGTTTTAGTATTTCTTTGTTTTTTAAATCTACTTCGCTTGTGCTCATTGGAATTTTCCAATTTTCAAAATCTTTATTTGATATTTCCAGACAAATTGGAGCTCCGGTTGTTTTGCCGAGTCTTATTCCAGACTTTATTTCACACTTGTCTGTTTCAATTTGCATGCGTTTTCCGCGGCCATAGCCACCTTGTCGTCGTTTTAGGTCTTTGTTTATTTCTTCTTCGCTAATTCTAAAACCCGCAGGGACACCTTCTATAATTGCATTCAAGCATTTTCCATGGCTTTCGCCTGATGTTAAAAATCTAAATTTTTCCATAGCTTCCTGTTTACTATTGCTTATTTATCAGCATATCTCAAAAATATTTGCTGTTTTGTCTGCATCATTTCTTCAATTATTAACCAATTTCCGGATGGTTGTTTTTGCCATATTTGGTAAGTTTTTAACCAGTACTTATCGTCCATTGGTTGTCTTAATGCACTTACTTTTACACCATTTGCAACTTGAGTTGCAGTTACATTTTTGTATTTATTTCTGTAATTTCTAATTTTAGCTGTACCTTGGCTAATTTTCATTTGTTTTGCGTATGTTGCCATATCGGTTGTTGCATTAACTGTGGTTCCATCCGGTTTTACAACTTGACGAATTATTTTTGCTCTTGGCGAATAAAAATTTAATAAAGACGGGCTGTATGAATTTGCTGCACTAACGTATGCATTGAATTTCATCTTTGCTGTATCTAAATCACTTGCAAATGCTGCAAGGTTGATAAGTAAAACAGATAGTATAACAAACAATAATTTTTTCATTTTTTATTCCTGTCTTTTATTAGTTTTTTCATTGTCTATTTTATCATAAAATATTTTTTAACAAAATTTCCATACCAATTTGATTAATATATTTTTTTAGAAACTTGTAAAAATTGGTTATTTTTATTACTTGATTTCAAGTTTATTTATGGCATAATTTTTATAAAGGGTTTTTTTAAATTATTGATAATAAACAAAATATAAAATAGCAAGAAATCAAAAAAGATACATTAATATATAAGTTAAAAGGAGATTATGATGACTGGAAGTCAAACAAAAGTCGATTTTTCAAAGATTGATGAAATTATCACACAATGTGGCGGTAAGAAATCAAATTTGATTGCGATTTTACAAAAAGTTCAGGAAGTTTACCGATACCTACCTGAAGATGCTATGATTTACATCGGAACAAAAATTGAAGGACTTTCTCCTGCAACAGTATTTGGTGTAGCAACATTCTATGCTCAATTTTCTTTAGATCCAAAAGGAAAATATGAGGTAAAATGCTGTGACGGTACTGCTTGCCACGTTAGAGGTTCAATGCCTGTATTAAATGCAATAAAGGCAAGATTAAACTTAGAAGACGGCAAATTTACAACTGATGATGGTTTATTCTCAGTTGAAACAGTAAGCTGTTTAGGTGCTTGCGGCTTGGCTCCGGTTGTTGTAATAAACGAAAAAGTTTATCCTCAAATGACCTCTGATGCTATCAAGGTAGTTTTAGATACAATTCTTCAGGAGGAAAATAAATAATGGAATTAAATATTGATATTAAAAAAGAGCAAGAAACTGCTCAACAACATATAAAAGATCAAGGATTTAGAGTTCTTGTTTGTGGTGGTACCGGTTGTGTAGCAAACGGTTCATTGGATGTAATGGCAAAATTTAGAGAATTAGGTGCAAACGTATCAACTCTATCGGCACATGACAAAATGACCGTTGTTCCAACAGGGTGTCATGGTTTTTGTGAACAGGGTGTTTTGGTTGTATTACCTGAACAACACACAACTTATGTAAGAGTTAAATTGGCAGATGTTGAAGAAATTTTCAATTCACACATTGTTGGCGGAAAACCTGTTGAAAGACTTTTATACGTTGATCCAAAAACTCATGAACACGTACAAAAAAATGATGATATCAATTTCTATGCAAAACAAACTCGTACAGCATTAGCAAATTGTGGCCATATAAATGCGGAATCATTGGAAGAAGCAATTGCAGTAAACGGATATGAAGCATTAGCAAATGCTCTAAAAGAAAATAATCCTGATGCAGTAATCCAAGAAATTTTAGATTCAGGCTTAAGAGGTAGAGGTGGTGCAGGCTTCCCTACCGGTTTAAAATGGAAATTTACTGCTGCAAATAAAGGTGGAAAATCTTATGTAGTATGTAACGGTGATGAAGGCGACCCAGGTGCATTCATGGATCGTTCTGTTATGGAGGGTGATCCTCATAAATTATTAGAAGGTATGGCAATTGCAGCATTTGCAATCGGAGCAGATGAAGGTTATATCTATGTTCGTGCAGAATACCCTCTTGCAATTAAACGTTTAAGAAAAGCTATTGCAGATGCAGAAGCTGCTCACTACTTAGGTAAAAATATTTTAGGAACTGATTTCTCCTTTACTCTTCATATTAAAGAAGGTGCAGGAGCATTCGTTTGTGGTGAAGAATCAGCATTAATTGCTTCAATTGAAGGTGAACGCGGTATGCCAAGACCAAAACCGCCATTCCCTGCAAATAAAGGTTTGTTTGGCAGACCTACATTGATTAATAACGTAGAAACATTGGCAAACGTACCAGTAATTATGCGTAAAGGTGCTAAATGGTTCTCATCAATGGGTACAGAAACTTCAAAAGGTACAAAAACATTCGCTTTAACAGGTGAAGTTAATAATACAGGTTTAATCGAAGTTCCAATGGGTACAACTTTAAGAGAAATCATCTTTGATATCGGTGGTGGTATCAGAGGCGGAAAGAAATTCAAAGCTGTACAAATTGGTGGGCCTTCAGGCGGATGCTTAACAGAAGAACACTTAGATCTACCTATGGATTATGAAAGCTTAACAAAAGCTGGAGCAATGGTAGGTTCAGGCGGTTTAGTTGTAATGGCTGAAGATACTTGTATGGTTGAAGTTGCAAGATTCTTTATGAACTTTACAAAGAACGAATCTTGTGGTAAATGTGTTCCTTGTCGTGAAGGTACTAAGAACATGTTAAAAATCTTAGAAAAAATTGTAAACGGCAGAGGTGAACTTTCAGATTTAGAAGTATTGGAAGATTTAGCAAATACAGTTAAAGATGGTTCTTTATGCGGTTTAGGTAAAACGGCTCCAAACCCTGTATTATCAACATTAAAATATTTCAAAGATGAATATATTGCTCATATTGTTGACAAAAAATGTCCGGCAGGTGTTTGTACAGCACTTAAAACAATTAAAATCAGAGAAGATTTGTGTAAAGGTTGTACAAAATGTGCAAGAACTTGTCCGGTTGGAGCTATTGAAGGTACAGTTAAACAACCTCACCATATTGATCAATCTAAATGTATTAAATGTGAAGCTTGTTTAACAAACTGCCCATTCAAGGCTATTGTAAAAGAATAATATAATTTGATTATCGGGGCAAATTTTGCCCCGAGTATAAAAGTAGTAATATAATGATAATAAAAAGGAATTAAATAAAATGTCAGAAGATAAAAAAACATTATTTATAGATGGCAAAGAAGTAGCCTTTACTGATGAGCCAAATCTTTTGGAAGTTATCAGAAAAGCAGGTATGAATGTACCTACATTCTGTTATCGTCCGGATTTAACACAATTTGGTGCTTGCCGTATGTGTGTTGTAGAAGTTGAATATCCAAACGGCAGAGTTATTGTAAACTCATCTTGTACAATGCCTCCTGAAGCAGGTGTTAATGTAAAATTAAATACTGAAAGAGTTAGAAGAATCAGAAGAACAGTGCTTGAATTGTTATTAGCAAACCATGATAGAGAATGTACAACTTGTGAAAAATCAGGTACTTGTGAATTACAAAAATATTCAGAAGAATATGGTGTAAGAAATATTAAATATCCTACTCTTCAACCAGAAGATTTGAAAGAAATTGATACATCAAATCCTTCAATAGTAAGAGATGCTAACAAATGTATTCTTTGCGGTGCTTGTGTAAGAGCTTGTAAAGAATACCATGGACATGCAGTTTTAGGATTTGCAAACCGCGGATCAAAAACATTAGTTCAACCAATGAACGGAAGAAAATTATCAGATGTTGATTGTGTATTTTGCGGTCAATGTAAAGCAGTTTGTCCAACCGGTGCATTAACTATTAAAAATGATGTAAATGCAGTTTGGGAAGAAATTAATAACCCTAATAAAAAAGTAGTTGTTCAAGTTGCTCCATCAGTTCGTGTTGCAATAGGTGAAATGTTTAATATGCCTGCCGGTGAAAACGTAATTGGTAGATTATATGCAGCTATGAGAAGAATTGGTTTTGATTTAGTATTTGATACAAACTTCTCTGCTGACTTAACAATTATGGAAGAAGCAACTGAATTCTTAGAAAGATTGAAGAAAGGTGAAAACTTACCATTATTTACATCTTGTTGTCAAGCATGGGTAAGATATGTTGAAACTCAACATCCTGAAATGATAAATCACTTATCAACATGTAAATCACCTCAAGGTATGTTATCTTCAGTAATTAAACACATTGTACCAAAAGTACGTGAAGGATTTACAGAAGAAAATATGGTAGTTGTTTCAGTAATGCCATGTTCAGCTAAAAAAGCAGAAATTAAACGTCCACAATTAACAGTTGATGGCAAATACGATACAGATTATGTATTAACAACTCAAGAATTTGCACAAATGATTAAATCAGCAGGTTTAGATTTAAGCAAATTAGAACCTGAAGAAGCAGATTCACCATTTGGTCAATACACAGGTGCTGCAACAATCTTTGGTGCATCAGGCGGTGTAGCAGAAGCAGCAGCAAGAACAGCTTACTATATGGTTACAGGTGAAAATCTACCAAGTGATGATATTGAAGGCATGAGAGGTGTTGATAAATCAGCATATTCAAAACATGTTGAATTAGATATCAAAGGAACAAAAGTTGGTGTAAGAGTTGTATCAACATTAAATGAAGCTGAAAAAGCAATCCAAGAAATTAAAAATGGTACAGCAAACTTCCAATTACTTGAAGTTATGGCATGCCCTGGCGGATGTGTAAACGGTGGCGGTCAACCAATCAGCTGCAATACTCCTGAATTGAGAAAACGTAGAGCAGAAGGCTTGTATGCTGAAGATATGAGAGATTTACAATTCAGAAGATCTCATGACAATCCGGATATCAAAAAACTATATGATGAATATTTAGAAAAACCAAATTCTCATATAGCACATGAATTGTTGCACACAACATATAGTGATTTAAGAAAAGGGTCATATAAAGACTTAAAATAATTTAAAATATGAATAAATCGAAAAAGCAGCTTACAATTTTGTATGCTGCTTTTTTGTTACATGATACAATAAAGTTTGAAATTAGTTGACAATGATTTTTCATATATTAGAATAGTAATATAGCTTAGTATTATAATAAGTTAGTTTAGTAAATAAGTAAAAAAAAGGAGACCACTAAAATGGCACGCGAAAAGTACGAAAGAACCAAACCGCACGTTAACGTTGGTACTATTGGTCACGTTGACCACGGTAAAACAACATTAACAGCAGCAATTACAGCTACATTAGCAGCAGCTGGACAAGCAGAATTGAAAAAATTTGATGAAATCGATGCTGCTCCAGAAGAAAAAGCTAGAGGTATAACCATCTCTACTGCTCACGTAGAATATGAAACAACAACAAGACACTATGCTCACGTTGACTGCCCAGGCCACGCTGACTATGTTAAAAACATGATTACAGGTGCTGCTCAAATGGACGGTGCAATTCTTGTAGTTGCAGCAACAGACGGTGCAATGCCTCAAACTCGTGAACACATCCTACTTGCAAGACAAGTTGGTGTTCCAAACTTAGTAGTATTCTTAAATAAATGTGATATGGTTGATGACCCTGAATTATTAGAATTAGTTGAAATGGAAGTTAGAGAACTTCTTTCTTCATACGAATTTGATGGCGATAACATCCCATTCATTCACGGTTCTGCTTTAAAAGCTTTAGAAGCTGTTCAAGCTAACCCATCAATCAAACGTGGTGATGACAAATGGTCAGACAAAATTTGGGAATTAATGGATGCATTAGATTCTTACTTCCCAGAACCACAACGTGAATTAGACAAACCATTCTTGATGCCTGTTGAAGACGTATTCTCAATCACTGGTCGTGGTACAGTAGCAACTGGTAGAGTAGAACGTGGTATTGTTAAAGTTGGTGATGAAGTTGAAATCGTTGGTTTAGGCGAAACTAAAAAAACAACTGTAACAGGTGTTGAAATGTTCAGAAAATCTCTTGACCAAGGTCAAGCAGGTGATAACGTTGGTGCTTTATTAAGAGGTGTTGACAAAACTGATATTCAACGTGGTCAAGTATTAGCAAAACCTGGTACAATTCACCCACACACAAAATTCACAGCTAACGTTTACGTATTAACAAAAGAAGAAGGTGGACGTCATACTCCATTCTTCCCTGGATACAGACCACAATTCTACATCAGAACAACTGACGTAACTGGTTCAATCCAATTTGACGGCGAAATGGTAATGCCTGGTGATAACGTAGTAATGAAAGTTGAATTAATCGCTCCAGTTGCTATCGAAGAAGGTATGAGATTCGCTATCCGTGAAGGTGGTAGAACAGTTGGTGCTGGTGTTGTAGATAAAATTGAAGCTTAATTCAAATTTTGATATAGCATAAATAAGAAACGGCTTGTAGAAATACAGGTCGTTTCTTTTATTTTATAAATATTAAATTAAACGAACCTTTTGCCGCCAAAAGGTTCAAAAATTTTTTTGAATTTATATAGCCCTAGTCAGAACAGTCTTTCAGGCGGAGGAACTTATTCTAAAAAAGTCTCCATGTTCAGAGGAAAGTATAATAAAGAGACGGGTTCGATTTATCGAACCCGTCTCTATTATATAAACTTTTAAACAAATTTATCCAATCATAACTTGTACATTATCAAGGTTAACTGTTTGTTTTGCTTGCCATAGGTCATATTGAGTTTGCAAATCTAACCAAAATTGTGCATCAGAGTTAAATGCTTTTTCAATTTTTAATGCCATTGCCGGTGAAATTGCAGATTTACAATTTAATATATCGTAAATAGTTTTTCTTGAAACCCCAATTTTTAGTGCAACTTCTGCAACTGATAAATTAAGTTCATCAATATAACCTTCTTTTAATAATTTTCCAGGGTGAGCAGGGTTAAACATTTCCATATAGTACTCCTTTTAGTGATAATCTTGATAATCTACAATATAAACATCTGATGTTTTTTCATCAAATTCAAACGTTACTCGCCAATTTGCTTGAACGGTTATGGCCCATAAATTTTTCATATCACCTTTTAACTGATGTAATTTGAAAGCTGGTATATTTAAGTTCTGGATATTACGAGCTTTATTCAGTGCGGTAAGAATAAGGTTCAATTTGTTAGCATGAATCGATTGAATACCTTTAGTAGAACCAGTCAAAAAGAATTTTTCCAAACCTTTATGTTTGAATGATTTAATCATATTTTCATTATAATATATATTTTGTATATTGTCAAGTAACACTATACAAAAATCTAATAATAAAGTATAACAAAAAGTCGGGTTCGATTTATCGAACCCGATACTATTATAAAAACTTTTAATTAAAATCTATGCAATGCCGATTTGACGCATTTCCATTGCTTTTTTACCTAATTGAGCTGCACTTGTTTGGATAGCTCCGTCTTTAATGCCTAAACCAACGTATGCAGTTTCGTTAGCGAAAGGATTTCCACCATCAGCACCAGCTCTTTTTACTGCTGATACAGGTTGGAATTTGTTTACTCCTTCAACACCTTTGATTGGTTTTGCAAATGGGTTATTGTTTAAAATTGAAATATCCAAAATCAAAATCCTTTCTTACATTATTATTAAAACACTAACCTTAAAATTATTGCCTTTTTGTTAAGAAATATTAATAGAAAATTTTTGATTTTCGTATTGAAACTGGGACGTGTTTTTGCTAGAATTATCAAGATAAATACAAACAAATGAGGGGAAAAAATATGAAACGTGTTTTATTATGCATAATGGATGGATGGGGTTTGACAGACAAAGCTGATGATACAAATGCTGTAAAACTTGCAAATCCGATTAATTTTTACAAGCTAAAAGAAACAGAAAAATATATGACAATTCATGCAGATGGAGAATATGTTGGATTACCTGAAGGTCAAATGGGTAACAGTGAAGTTGGTCATTTGAACTTAGGTGCAGGTAGAATTGTATATCAAGATTTGTCTAAAATTAATAGAAGTATTAAAGATGGTAGTTTCTTTAAAAATGAAAAGTTTATGAATGCAGTAGAACATGTTAAAAAGAATGATTCAGCATTGCATTTATATGGATTGGTTTCAACAGGCGGTGTTCACTCATCTTTAGACCACTTGTTAGCATTGATAAAACTCGCTGCGGAAAACGGTTTAAAAAAAGTTTACGTGCATGCATTTTTGGATGGTCGTGATACTCCTCCTGCAAGTGCTTGTACTTTCTTACAAACAGTTGAGGATGAATTGAAAAAATATAATCTTCCACAAGTTGCATCTGTAATTGGAAGATATTGGATTATGGATAGAGATAATCGTTGGGAACGTGTTGAAGAAGGTTATAACTGCTTACTTTTAGGGGAAGGTAATAAGGCTGAAAATGCAATTGCAGGTGTTAAGGCATCTTATGCCCAAGACATTACTGACGAATTTGTTAAACCAATTGTTTGCGGTGGGGAAGAATCAAGAATTCATGATAACGATGCAATTATTTTCTTTAATTATCGTCCTGACAGAGCAAGAGAAATTTCAAAAGCTATAAATTTTGCAGATTTTGACGGATTTAACAGAAAAGCTGTAAGAAAAAATATTTATTATGTAACATTTACAAAATATGATGAAACATTCACTTTCCCAGTTGCTTTTGAAAAAACAAAAATGGTAAATATTTTAGGTGATGTTTTAGAGGCAAATGGCATAAATCAGTTTAGAACTGCGGAAACAGAAAAATATGCTCACGTTACGTTCTTCTTTAATGGTGGAATTGAAGAACCAAATTCGTTGGAAACAAGAAAATTAGTTCCATCTCCAAAAGTTGCGACTTACGATATGCAGCCTGAAATGAGTGCGTATGAAGTATGTGAGAATGTTTTAAAGGCATTGGATGATGAAAAATACGGCTTTATTTTAGTAAACTTTGCAAATCCTGATATGGTTGGTCATACAGGTGTTATAGAAGCTGCAACAAAGGCTTGTAAAGTTGTTGATGAATGTGTTGGTAAAATTGCCGATAAATGCAAAGAAAAGAATGTTACAATGGTTTTAACCGCAGACCATGGTAATGCAGAAATGATGGTTAATACAGAAACTCATAAACCTCATACGGCACATACTACAAATGAAGTTCCATTAATTGTAATAAATGCAGATAGAAACATTGAATTAAAAGAAACAGGAGCTTTATGCAATGTAGCACCAACAGTTTTGGATTTAATGGGTATTGAAAAACCACAAGAAATGGATTGTGAATCTTTAATCAAGTAGGGAAACAAAATGGCTGAAGAATCAAAAAGATTAGACATAGATTTATCTTTTAAGAAAAATAATGTTGATGAACTGTTTTTTAACCTTAGTGAAAATCCGAACGGATTTAAAAATAAAGATTTTCGCTATACTCTGAGTTTAATTTATCAAACAGTTGAAGATGAATTTGAAGGTGTATTT
The DNA here is from genome assembly GCA_934726055.1 of uncultured Candidatus Melainabacteria bacterium. Classification (GTDB taxonomy): domain Bacteria; phylum Cyanobacteriota; class Vampirovibrionia; order Gastranaerophilales; family Gastranaerophilaceae; genus UBA6984. Next base: position 55,581 of record CAKVCZ010000013.1, on the reverse strand, counting down.
TTGAGTCCTAATGCACCAGTTAGAAATACTGAGTTCTATTTGGTTAATAATGCAGGAAAACAGTCATTTTTTGTAACACCGACAAACAATTTTCAGTATTATCTAAAATCAAAAGGTTCTCTATTCCGTTGTTCATCCAGTGTTTTGGGAACAAAAGTCGGATATGCTTTGCCTTTGGGTTTTGTATTGGATTATTTTGGCGGATTCGGAGAAATTGTTGATTTTGAAGATATTTCATACTCATTTATTTATCTGAATAAATTAACTCAATTTGTTTTGAAATTGATTGAAAAATTATATTTTATTCCAACCGTAAAAACTCGCGGACAGATGTTCAGAATTGTTTATGAACCGATTATTTCAAACAAACAGTTAGCAAGAATTATAAATCAGTTTGAAGAAAACTTACCAAAAGACTTGTTTATTCAGGGTGAAATGCCAAAGGATTTTGTAACTGATTTTATATACAACTATTTGAACTATGTCCTATACAAATTTTTAAGTATAAAAGCGTATAAATTTAAAAATGTTAAATCAGGTACATATTTGATTAAAGACCAAGAACAAAAATCGGTAATGAAAGGCAATGATTATGCCGAAAATTTTGCTCAATGGTTTGATGAATTGTATTTAGGTAAGTATGATGTAATTCCGTTCTTCAAAGTTAATAAAATTAATGATGAACAGTTTGAATTAAAAGTTCATATAAAGAACAGAAAAACAGGAGAAGATGCTTTAATTGATGATTTGTATGTAAAAGATGAAGTGTTTGGAGTTAACTCATCAGACATTGCAAAAATTGTAGAAAAACAATTAAATTATGCAACTCGCTATATGCCTGAATTGGAAACTTTATTTGAAGATGAGGATAAATTGTCCTTGACTTTAGATTTAGGTGAAGTGTATAAAATAATTACTCAAACTGCATATTACTTACAAAAAGCACAAATTGAAGTAATTTTACCGGATGAACTTGTCAATGTTGTTGTTCCGAGAGCTTCTATTAATGCAAAAGTAAAAGCTGCACGTTCAGGTGATTTGTTAGATATATTTAATACAACATCTTCAAGTGCAATTTCTTTGGATGATATTTTGGAATTTTCATACGAAATCACTCTTGGTAATGACAAAATGTCTTTAGAAGAATTTAAAGAATTGGTAAAAGATTCTAAAGGTCTTGTAAAATACAAAAATAAATATATTTTGATTGATGAAGATGAAAGTCAAAAAATATTTGAAAAAATTGCAAAAGCAGATCATAGCAAGTTGACAAGAATGCAATTAATTCATGCTTCTATGTCAGGGCAACTTGATGAATATGATTTTGATTACGATGAAGCGTTTGCAAATATTCTAAAAGATTTTACAAAACCTGTTGATGTAACACCGCCAAAAGAATTAAAAGGAGAATTAAGACCATATCAGCAAACAGGTTTAAAATGGCTTTGGACAAATGTTTCGAAGGGTTTTGGCTGTTGTATGGCTGATGATATGGGGTTAGGTAAAACTATTCAGGTTATCAGTTTGATTTTAAAATTAAAAGAAGAAGACAAACTTCAAAAACCTGTGTTAGTTGTTTGCCCTACAACATTAATGGGTAACTGGATGAAAGAAATGCAACTTTTTGCTCCAAGTTTAAAAGTTGCAACGTATCATGGTGCAGAAAGACAATTAAATACAGATGTTGATGTTATTTTAACAACATACGCAATTATGAGAATTGATATTGAGGAATTGAAAAAACATACTTGGGGTATGATTGTTGTTGATGAGGCACAAAATATTAAAAATCCTGATACAGCACAAACACTTTCTATCAAGATATTAAAATCAGACATAAAAATTGCAATGACAGGTACTCCTGTTGAAAATAGATTAGTTGAACTTTGGAGTATATTTGATTTTATAAATACCGGTTATTTGGGCTCTTTGAGAGAATTCCAAAAAAGTTATGCAATTCCTATTGAAAGATTCAAAGAAAATTCTCGTGCTGCAAAACTAAAAATGTCTGTTTCTCCGTTTGTTCTAAGACGTTTAAAAACAGATAAGCACGTTATTTCTGATTTACCTGAAAAAATGGTACTTAACGATTACTGTTATCTATCTAAAAATCAAGCTATTCTTTATGAAAAAACATTAAATGAAATGATGGAAAAGATAAGCGGATTTACGGGTGTAAACAGACGTGGCAATATTTTCAAGCTTATTACTGCTCTAAAACAAATTTGTAATCATCCATATCAATTCCTAAAATCAGGTGATATGAACAAAGAAGCATCAGGCAAGTTAGAACAATGTATTCAATTGGTTCAAAATATTATAAACAATGATGAAAAGACATTAATATTTACTCAATATAAAGAAATGGGTGATATTTTGGTTCATGTAATCGAAGAAGAATGTGGAATAACGCCTGTATTTTTCCATGGTTCGTTGAATGTAAATCAGCGTGAAAAAATGATTGAAGATTTCCAAACAAATCCTGATAACAAGGTTATGATATTGTCTTTGAAAGCCGGCGGTACAGGTTTGAACTTAACAAGTGCAACAAATGTTATTCACTATGACTTATGGTGGAATCCGGCTGTTGAAGATCAGGCAACTGACCGTACATATCGTATTGGACAAGACAAAAACGTTATGGTTCATAGACTTATTACGTTAGGAACATTTGAAGAAAAAATTGACGAAATGCTTAAGTCTAAAAAAGAATTGGCAGATTTGGCTGTTTACGAAGGTGAAAAGATTATTACAGAACTTTCAGACGAAGAAATTTACGAAATATTTACGCTTACTGCTCAATAATTTGGGTGAAGATAACTTTTTCTAAAAAAGTTCCCCTGTCCGGATGACTGTTCTGACAAAGCCAAAATAAAATTTTACAAATATTTTACAAATATTTTAATAAAAAATGTTTGCAAAACATGGAACTTGGGTATATAATTATTACGTAACAAAATAGAAAGGAGCAAATGCTTATGAGTAAAGGAATACAGCTATGCGGTAGGGTAGAATCAAATAATAATACTGGTTTTAACTTATTAAACTCCTTTTTTTACAGATATACAAAGAAAATATTAGCATTTACTCTTGCAGAAACCCTAATTGTAATGGGGATAATCGGTGTTGTTGCAGCGTTGACTATTCCGAACTTAAACAGTTCAACAGGAAATGCAGAAAAAATGGCAAAAGTAAAGAAAATATATGCAGAATTAAACGAAGCACAAAATAGGGCGATAGCTGTATATGGCCCATTAAACGCCTGGTTTATAAATGACGGTTGTGAAGCTAATTTAAATTGTGCTGCAGCAAGAACACGCTATTTTGATAGAATAACAGAATTTATGAAGATAACTAAAAATTGTGGGACTACAGGTTCTGGTTGTATGGCTAATAATTATAAATTTTTGTATGGTAATACTGATCAGTCTTATGATTCAACAAGTTACGCGAGGGGGGTATTATCCGGCGGGTGGTCATTTAGTATAATAGAGATGATTACACAATACTCTACAACTGAATTTTCAGGGTATAAAACAAATGGCAGTGCAGGAACGATATTTGTAGATATAGACGGACCGAACAAGGGAAAAAACACTTGGGGTGTAGATTTGTTTTGGTTTTTAGTAACAACAGATGGTATATATCCATATGGTGGTGGTACTAGATGGACTGATACAGGTTATTGGAATTTAAAGCAACAATGCTTTTATTATGGCAAAATGTGTGCAGCTTGGGTGATAAATACGGGCAACATGGACTATCTTGATGCATCACATGAAGAAAGTACAGCAGGAAAATGTAATAATAGTGATAAAGTATTATCCACAACAGTTACAAGTTGTAAGTAAATTTATTACAGCGATTTTAAATATTCCAAAATCTTTAGATGAGGTTTGCCGTTCGTGTTTGTTACAATGTCTTTTCCAAGCAGATTAGTGCATGTGATAAATTCTTTTTCGTCTTCTTCTGATTTTACAAATATTTTCCAGAAATTTGCAGCTTGCTTTTTGTAGTACCCTGAACAAATTTTGTTATAACTTTTTTTGTCAAAGTCATATTGAATATTAAAAGTAAGTGCGGTTTCTGACATTTTTAATGGACTAAAATTATCTTTTATATATATAGGATCTTGATAAAATACAATATCAGGTTTGAAAGCATGCAAACATGCCAAGTCATTTGTATCTCTGTCCCAGCCGTCAATTATGTCTATATCATTTGAATTCTTAAATTGAGATAAACTGTTTTTCATTAATTCTTCATCAATTTCTTTAGTTTCTATTAAATTATTTGGAATTAAAATTACAGGATATACATTAAATTTATTATCAAATTTCATTAAATTATAAAGTGTAATAAAGTCTGTATTTTTTATATCAGAACACAAAAATGCAACTCTTATTTTATCATTTTTTTCTTGTAAAATTCTTAATTTTTTTATGTAGTTTGTTTTTGATATTAATTCTTCTTTATTACAAGTAATTCCGTAATATACGGACTTAATTATGTTCTTGCTTTCTTTTATGTAATTAAATAAGACCTTTTGTCTGTGAATAAAGCTTTTTATAATTTGTAAAATTGGAATTTGAATAAGATTTTTTATTACAGTATTCTTTTTTACGTAATAATTTTTTCTTAAAAATTGTTTTGTTTTACCCAACATGGTAGTTGTATCAAGTATAACATTGTAATTAATGCTTCTTAATGCCAGTGGATTAAAAACTCGAATTCCTTTGTACTCTTTATCACTATTTTCTACTTCGTTTTCGTTTTCATGTTCAATATGAGAGTCAGTTATACCAATAATATTTAGGAAATCTTGTATATGAAATTCATCTATAATAACATCAAGTAGTGCACCCATACCAAAAAGAATTACTTTTTGGTTTTTATATTTGTTTTTTAGATTTTCTAAAATATTTTCAAAATTAATAGATTTTAAATAGTCATAATATGACAAATATTCTTCATTCATTATCGGTACTTTCTGCTTGTTCCTGTGATTGTTTAGTTTCACTTTCACTTTCTGCTTCAATATTGCTATTTTCTTCAATATCTTTATTTTTGTTTAATACAAGTTTTGCAACTATTTCTAATGCGCGTCTTACAAGTTCGTCTGTTTCATAATAGTTAAATTCACCAAAATTTCCTGCGAAAAATACATTTTCAAGTTCTTTTGCTTCTTTTTTATACTTTTCATAAATCATTTGAGATTTGTGGTTTATTATAGGATAAAATCTTTCATTTTTACCTAATTCAAAATTTTCAAAATACTCATAACCAATGATTTCTCTATTTGTTTTGAATATTTTATCAGGTTGTGTATGTTTGTAAAAGTTTGTTCTTAAAAAATCAAACTCATAAGGATAGTTATAAACAGCGTCATAACAATCAGATTTAACAGAATAATCTAACTCTGTATGAACGCTTCTGTACGGTAGTTCCCCATATTTATAATCAAAATATTCATCTATTGATCCTGTATAAAAAATTCTATCATATTTAGATGCGTTAATTTTTGCAAAATCTGTGTTCAATTTTAATTTTATAGTTTTTCTTGAAGATAAGATTTGTTTTATTAAATCAGACCACCCTTTATTAGGTATTGCTTGATATTTTTCTTTATAATATCTGTTATCTGTACTTATATAGAACGGATAATATGTTTCTGCACAAGGTGGTACTGCATTTTCTGAAATACCCCATTGTTTCATTGTATATGGTTTAAATACGTTTTCATAAAAATAGTTAGACAAGAATTTTAAATCTTCATCAAGATTATGTTGCATTTCTGCAAGAGTTATTTGTTTATTGTATCCGAATTTTGCGATTAGTTTGTTTTCAAGCATTTTTGCAAAATCTTCAGGAAAAATTTCGTGTAAAGTATTTAAACATAATGGTAACGATGCTGTGTGTCCTTGTATATAAACGCTGGGCCTAAATGTTAATGGATCTAATTTTGCAAAATTAGACAAATAATCCCATATAAATTTATGATTTGTGTGTAAAATATTTATTTTTTTAGGCTGAACAAGGATATTTGTACCTTTATCAATGTAATCGTAATGCAAACCTCCAACATGTGAGGCTTTGTCGATAACTGTTACTTCTTCTCGCATAACTGTCGCAATTCTTTCAGCAATAATTGCTCCGGTTAATCCTGCACCTACAACTAAATTTTTCATGTTTTATCTAACTCCTGTCTGCGTTAAACTTATCATGAAAAAAGTTAAATTTCAAATCTAATCAACGAAACGATATTTTATAAGAGTCCAAAGTGCGTAAATACCATCTTTCCACGTTATTTTTTTCCCTTCTTTGTACTCTCTTCCGTAATAAGAAATTGGTAATTCGTATAATCTTGCACCTTTTTTGAGTATTTTAGCAGTAATTTCAGGTTCAAAATCAAATCTGTTAGAATGTATTTTTATGTCTTTTATAAAATCTGCCCTAAAGCATTTATAGCATGTTTCCATATCTGTAAGTGTTGTACAATATAGTAAATTAGTTACAAATGTTAAAAATTTATTTCCCAAAAGGTGGTGAAACATAAACGCTCTTGATGGTTTTACACCGGTTAATCTGGTTCCGTAAACAACGTCTGCTTTATCTTCAAGAACTAATCTTATAAGCTCTTTGTAATCTCTTGGATCATACTCTAAATCAGCATCTTGAATAATAATTATGTCGCCGTTTGCTTCTTTAAATCCGGTTCTAAGTGCGGCACCTTTTCCTTTGTTAACATTGTGATACAAAACTTTATATGGAAACTTAGAGTAAATTTCCTTTGTTCCGTCTGTTGAACAATCATCTATTAAAATAATCTCTTTTTCTAATCCGCAAAAATCAGTATTTTCAACTTTATTAAGGATTTCTTCCAAAGTGTTAACTTCATTATATACCGGAATTAAAATTGTGATTTTTTGCATTAATATTTTATACCTTGTATAATAAAAAAATTTTTTGAAATATTATGATAAATATTGTACAATAAAATATATCAATAATAAAGGTAATTAAAATATATGGATTTAATTGACGAACAAAAGAATAATAGTGTTGAATATGCTTGTAATTTAATAAATACAGCTATAAAAGAGTTTATTAAAAATAATTATTCAATGAGTGAAAATTTATTGAAAGAAGCATTACCGACATTAAAAGATAATAGAGATAGTGCCAATTTTGCTTTATGTTTGGCTTTGCAAGGTGTATTGTTATATATCAAAGACAAATCCAATTATCAAGAAGCTCTATCTGTAATAAGTGATGCAAAATATTTGGCTACTTATTTGGATGATAAGACTGTTCGTATATTTGTAGAGTTTGTTTTAGGGTTTATATACAAATCGGATAAAAATTATGAATTGGCGAAATTGTCATTTGATTGTGCAAAAAATTTGGCATTTAAAAATGATGAGTTGAATTTATTAAATGTAATAAATGAAAATTTAACAGAATTACAGTCAATTTCAAACGGATTATTAGCAAACAGAGCAGATCCATTAGTTGCATTAGTTAAAATAAGTCAATCAATATCTGCTGAAACAAATATTGATCAATTGATAAAAACAATTGCGGAAGAAACAAAAGAGGCTATACAAGCTGATAGATGTACTGTTTTTTTATACGATGAGGAAAAAAATGAAATTTGGTCAAAGGTTGCATTGGGTTTAGAAAATTCAGAAATCCGTTTCCCTGCGGATAAAGGTTTGGCAGGACATTGTGTTAAAACAGGAGAAACAATCAATATTAAAGATGCCTATAATGACCCGAGATTTAATCCTGAAATAGATTTGAAAACCGGTTACAAAACAAAAACAATTTTGTGTATGCCAATTAAAAATTTGCAACAAAAGATTATTGGTGCATTTCAGGTTTTAAATAAATTGGAAGGTTGTTTTTCCGATTTGGATGAAGATTTGATGGTTGCAATCGGTTCATCTGCGGGAATTGCACTTGAAAATGCACAATTATTTAAAACTCAACAAAAAATGTTAGAAGAACAAAAGATTGTATTTGAAAGCTTTATTGAAACTTTGGCTGCATCTATTGATGCTAGGGATAAGATTACAGCAGGTCATTCAACAAGGGTTAAAATGTATTCTTCTCTAATTGCAAAGGCTATGAATTTGAATGAAAGAGAAGTTAATATAATTGAAAAAGCAGCAATTTTGCACGATATAGGTAAGATTGGTATTAGAGATTCTGTTTTGCAAAAAGAAGGTCGATTAACTCCTGAAGAATATGAGCATATTCAATCTCACGTTGAAATTACACATGACATATTGCAAAAAATTCATATGTCTGATGATTTCAAAAAAGTAACCGAAATAGCTTGTTCTCACCATGAAAAACTTGATGGTTCCGGTTATTACAGATTTTTGAATCACGATGAAATTCCTTTGGGCGGTAGAATTTTAGCCGTTGCTGATGTTTTTGATGCAATTACATCTAAAAGACATTATCGCGATAAAATGCCTATAAAAAAAGTAATGGATATATTATTGAACGACAGCGGAACACATTTTGACGGTGCTGTTGTTGATGTATTTATGAATTTACGCTGTAACGATATTATTGAGGTCTTTTTAACAGAAAATCATCTCAATATTAATGATGCAGATAGTAAATTTTTATCGTTATATACAATGAAAAATTTATATGATATATTAAACTTAGATCCGGATACTCTTGATAATACTCAACAGAATTTTGTAAGTATGTTTAACAGATATTATTATGGGTATGAAACGATGAGGGACATGAATAATGATTAAAAAATACCTGTGTTCGTTTATAACAATTTTATCACTAACTCTATTTGTGCAGGCATTGTGTTTTGCGAAAGAAGAACAAAGCAAAGTTAAAACAAATGAAGATTTTAGTAATTACGCAATTAATCTTTTAGATCCAACAATGAAGGTTAATGAGTTGTCTGTCAACTTTAACATTACATTATCTCAAATGGAAGCATTTAATGACTTTTTGAGTGCGACTGATAAATTTAAACAAAGCAATGTAGAAGTTGCTTATGAAGAATATAAAAATGTATTGGATAAAGTAGAAACAAATGATTTTGGATATACCTTGATGGCAAATAAGTTGGCTGAATACGGTTTCTTTTATCTTTCAGAATTTGCAACAAAAAAAATGTCAGATAAGGATATTACATCAAATCATGTTGAAAATTTAAAAAAATTCTTCTATCCTAATAAAAGACTTACTTATAAAGAAGAAATATATTTGGCAGAAGCTTATGCAAATATAATGTATAACGATCAGGCAAAAGAATCTTTGGATGATATAATTAAACAGTCAGATTTGTTAAAAAACTATGATTATGCAAATTATATAGCCGCATTGGCAGCTTATAAATCAAACAATCTTCAAGTTGCAAGACAATATATAAATTCTGCGGTTTCAAAAAATCCACAAAATTTAAATTATCAAATATTGCAGGCACAAATTTATGCAGATGGTGCAAAACCGCAAACCGCACTAAAAATAGTAAGTCATATAAAAAAGGAACCATTGACTGAATCTGAACTTCAAAGACGTGTAAATTCAATTGAGCAATATGTTCTTTATAAGTCTGCGGAAAAAGATTGGTTGAAAAATTATCACTTAGGATATTATTATTTTTATCAATCAGAATATTCTAAATCAATAAGAGCCTTACAAAATGCATTAGGAAAGAATAAAGCAAATAATGCAAAAGTAAATTCCTTAATGAGTAAAGTTTATTTAGCAATGAATGAATATGAAAAGGCTCAAGATTCAGCACAAAAAGCAATTAAGAAAAATAAAAATTTAGCCGATGCAAGAATGACAAGAGGTAAATTAAATTTTATTAAAAAAGATTATAAAAATGCGTTGAAGGATTTTGAAAAAGCTGAAAAGGATAAATCTGTTTCTTCTGATGCTCAAGTTAAAATTGCAGAGATTTACCAAAAACAAGGGGAAGAAAAGCTTGCAAAAGCGATGTTTGAAAAAGCTTTAAAAACTTCATCAACATCTGTTGAAGCATATTATAATATTGCAATGACAGAACCTTTTAAACAATTAAACTATTTAAAAAAGGCTCTTGGTATAAACATAACATATACGGATGCATGGCTTGGTTTGGCAAGGTATGAAATTAACAGAGATAATTTTAGTCTTGCACAAGATTATTTATCAACCGTTTATTATTTAAATCAAAATGATTACAGATACTACTATTATCAAGGACTTATATACAAAAGCCATGATGATATTCAAACAGCAGCATTATATTTTCAAAAATGTTTAAAATTAAATCCTAATTGTCAGGAAGCAAAGAAAGAATTAAATTTATAATGAGTAAATACAATATACTTATAATTGAAGATCACGAATTAACAAGATTTGGCTTAAAAACTACGTTTGAAGGTGTGGATTTTGTCGGAGAAATTTATGAGGCAAGTTCTGCTGAAAAAGGTATTGAAATTGTAGATAATTTTGTTGTAGATTTAATTATTTTGGATCTTGGTTTACCGAATATGAACGGTATAGAAGCAGCAAAAGTAATTCGGTCAAAGAATAAAGACATAAAAATAGTTATATTAACTTCTCATAATGATGAGAATGAAGTTTTAGAAAGTATAAAAGCCGGTGCAAATGCATATTGTTCAAAAGAAATTAATCCGCAAAGGTTGATGGCTGTTGTTCAATCCGTGTTAGACGGAGCAGCTTGGTTTGATCCTTCTATCGCACATATTGTTCTAAGAGCTGCAACAACAAATCAAAATCAATCTGAAAATGTTTTGAAAATAGATTATAATCTTACAGCAAGAGAATTGCAGATATTAAAGCTTATTACAGAGGGATACAGTAATACGGACATTGCTAATGAATTGAGTGTAAGTATAAATACAACCAAAGCACATGTTGCGAGTATCTTGCAAAAATTGGAAGTTGATGATAGACTTCAAGCAGCACTGAAAGCGTTAAAAAATAAAATTGTATAACAAGAGGTAAAATGTCAGAATTAGCAAAAATATTAATAGTTGATGATAATCCTAAATATCTTGAAGATGCTCTTCCAATGTATGGTTATGAAATAGTAACAGCAGTAGATGGACTTCAGGCTCTAAAGGTTTTGTCAAAAGATTCTGATAAAATAGATTTGGTTCTTTTGGATGTAATGATGCCGAATATGAACGGATGGGATACATTAAAAGCGATAAGAGCCGGAGAAAAAACAAAAATGATACCGGTAATTATGATTACAGCGGTTAGTGAAGAACAAAAAATTGTGTCAGGATTGAAAATTGGTGCAGATGATTATGTTGTAAAACCTTTTGTATTGCCAAACTTATTAGCAAGAATTGAGGCTGTTTTAAGGCGTTCTAATTGGAATAAAAAAGAAATTAAAAATGTAGATATTTCTTTTGGTTCAAAAGAGCAAGCAGAACCATTAACGCAAAGAGAAAAAGAAGTTTTGACTATGGTTGCAAAGGGTGCAAGTAATCATGATATAGCCGAAAAACTATTTTTAAAAGAAGTTACGGTAAAAACTCATATGAACAGTATTTTTAAAAAATTAAAAGTTACAAACAGAACTCAGGCGGTTCTTTTGGGTATGCAAATGAATTTAATAGAACAGTAAATATATAGGAGACAATTATGAGTGAGTACACAAAAGACGAATTAATAAAATTAATTCAAGAAGATCCGGAAAAATTTAATGAATGGAAAAAAGGCAAAGAAGATATTGATTTAAGTGAAGTTGATTTTTCAAATATTATTTTAACAGAAGTTGATTTTACAGATGTTGATTTAAACTCAAGTTCTTTTGCGGATTCTCATTTAACTGAAGTTAAGTTTAACAATTGTGATTTAACATCAGTTGATTTTACTCGTTCAAATTTAGTTGAATGTGATTTTACAGATGCGATTTTACCAAGTGCAGATTTTTCTTATGCAGTTGTAAATTATTGTGTGTTTAATGATTCAGATATGGCCGGTTGTGTATTTGAAGAAAGTGATTTGTCAAATTCAGATTTTTCAGCTTCTCTAAATATGGGTGCATGCAGATTTGATGATGAAACAGTATGGCCGGATTCTGATATGTTACCTGAAGATTTTGATTCAACTTATAGCGATGATTTGTCTTCTCTAAAAGATGAAGATGATTCAACTCCATCAGATTATTAATATGCCGCATTTTTTTATAAAAAACGAAAATATTGTAAATGACCTTGTTATAATTGATGATAAAGAAAATTATCAGCATATAGCAAGGTCTTTGCGTGCAAAAATTGGCGAAAAAATTCTGATGGTAAATGAAAACAGAATAAAAATTGAAGGTAAAATTGTTGATATAACAAAAGCAGATATAAAAGTTCAAATTGAAAAGAAGTATCCTTCAGAAAACAGTTTAAAATTTAATTTGTACTTGGCTCAATCTCCTTTAAGAAGTGATTTTCAATCTTTGGTTATTGAAAAAGCGACCGAATTGGGTGTAAGAGGGATTTATCCGACATTAACAGATAATTGTTCAGTTGCAAAAAATGTTATTGAAAAGAAAATTCCAAAGTGGCAAAAAATAATGTACGAAGCCTCAAAACAGTGTGAAAGAGCGGATATTCCGCAATGTTTTGATTTGATAAAATTAGAAGATGTTATAAAAAATGAAAAATTCGATAAAATAATAGCATTTTGTGAAAGGGATTATAAAAAGACATTAAGAGAATTTGCAAAGGAAAATCCAATTAAAAAAGATGAAAAGGTATTAGTTATAATAGGACCGGAGGGTGGTTTTTCAAAACGAGAGTTTGAATTATTTGAAAAAAATGATATCATAATGTTGACACTCGGCGAATTAATTTTAAAGGCAGAAACGGCAGTTATTGTCGGACTTGGAAATATTATTTATGAATTCTCAAATATTTAATAAAATACAAAATGATGAATTAATATCTAAAATTCGTAAATATGCAGGTAAAACGAGGGTTTTACTTGTAGGTGGAGTGATTAGAGATTTTTGTTTAGGTAAAAACAATTTTGATAAAGATATTATTGTTGTAAATCAAGATGCAAAAATTTTTGCAAAGGGTTTGTCTGAAAATTTAGGTGCAACATTTATTTCGCTTGATGAAGAGAATAAAATTTATAGGCTGGTTTTAAAAGATAAAGTTAATTGCATAGATATAACAAATCCTATTGAAAACAGTCTTGAAAAAGATTTAGCTCGTCGGGATTTGAGAATGAATGCGATAGCTTTTGATTTATCCGATAACAAGTTTGTTGATTTGTTTGGTGGTTTTGATGATATACAAAATGGACAAATAAATATCATTGATGAACAAAATTTAGTTGATGATCCTTTAAGATTGCTTAGAATATTTAGATTTCAAGCTGTAACAGGTTTTGATATAACTGATGAATTAAAAAAAATAGTAAAGAAACATCATTTACTTATAAATAATCCTGCAAAAGAGCGGGTTAATTATGAAATAATGAAACTTTTTGATGCGAAAGATACAGTTAAAGCATTGAAAAATTTGGATGAATGTGAGCTTTTGTGCGAAATTTTGCCAATATTTTTGGATGTAAAAAAAGTTCCGCCAAATTCTCATCATCATTTACCTTTAATTGGTCATTTAATTGAAACAGTTAGGCAGATAGAAAATTTTTACAAAATAGCAAACAAGGATGTAAAAACACATCTGGATTCTGTTGATTTTGGTGCATTTAGGCGTTTAGCATATTTAAAGCTTGCAGGATTTATGCATGATATAGGCAAATTTTCCTGTTGGACAATAGAAGAAAATACCGGAAGACATAGATTTATTAAACATGAATATATTGGAGCAGAGATGTGTCCAAAAATTTTGCGAAATTTAAAATTTTCCAAAAAACAAATAGAATATATCTCGGATATGATAAAATATCATATTTACCCATCACATGTTATTGCAACAGAAGGATTAAGCGATAAAGTAAAGTTACGATATATAAGAAAAATGAAAAATAATGTTATAGATAATATTATTCTTGCAATGTCAGATAGGCTTTCTGCCAGAGGTGAAGCAGTAACAGACGAAATGGTAAAGAAAAATATTTCAGGACTTCAAGAGCTTCTGTCTTATTATTTGCGAGTAAGAGAAACTCTAAAACCTTTACCAAAATTGCTTTCAGGTGAAGAAGTTATGGAATTGATTAAGATAAAACCTTCGAAAGAGTTGGGAGATTTGTTAGATTCATTGCATGAAGAACAGTTAAATGGAAACATTACAACAAAAGAACAGGCAATAGCATTTGTAAAAAATTCGCACATGCAGACTGTGTAGAAATTTTAAATAAATCGGGCATTTTGCAATTTGCAAAATGCCCGATTTTAATATTTTAGTCAGTATTTTGTAATTTATGTAAATTACATCATACCGCCCATGCCGCCCATACCAGCCATAGCTGACATATCAGGAGCAGCTGCTTTTTCTTCTGGAATATCAACAACTGCAGCTTCAGTAGTTAATAACATAGCTGCGATAGATGCTGCATTTTCTAATGCTGAACGAGTTACTTTTGCAGGATCAACAATACCTGATTTAAACATATCAGTGTAAGTATTTAATAATGCATCATAACCGTAAGAGTTCTTTTCTGATTTAACAGTTTCAACAACAACATCAGAAGAAGCACCTGCGTTGTTAGCAATTAATCTTAGAGGAATGTCTAATGCCGCAGTTAGGATTTTGTAGCCGATTTTTTCATCATCTAATGCAAATTCTATTGAAGCTAATTGCTCTTCTAAGTATTGTTGAACTCTTAATAGAGCAACACCACCACCTGGAACGATACCTTCTTCGTTAGCAGCTCTTGTTGCATTTAGAGCATCTTCAATTCTTAATTTTCTTTCTTTTAATTCAACTTCAGTAGCTGCACCAACTTCAATAACTGCAACACCACCTGATAATTTAGCGATACGTTCTTGTAATTTTTCTTTATCGTAATCAGAATCAGATTGTTCGATTTGTTTCTTAATTAATGCAACTCTTTCCATTACTGCTTGTTTTGTTGCTTCCCCAACAACGATAGTTGTTTCATCTTTAGAAACAGTTACACGTTTTGCAGTACCCATCATATCGATAGTTAAGTTTTCTAATTTAGTTCCTAATTCTTCAGTGAACATTTGACCGCCTGTTAAAATAGCGATATCTTCTAACATAGCTTTTCTTCTGTCGCCAAAACCAGGAGCTTTAACTGCAACTGCTCTGATAACTTTTCTCATTGTATTAACAACTAATGTTGCTAAAGCTTCACCTTCAACATCCTCAGCAATTAATAGTAATGATTTGCCTTCTCTTGCAACTTGTTCAAGAATTGGAACTAAGTCTTGGATTAAGTTGATTTTTTTGTTTACACATAAAACATAAGCATCTTCCAAAACTGCTTCCATTCTTTCTGTATCAGTTACGAAGTATGGAGAAATATAACCTTTATCAAATTGCATACCTTCAACAACTTTTAAATTAGTTCCGAAAGATTTGCTTTCTTCAACTGTGATAACACCTTCGTTACCAACTTTTTCCATAGCTTCAGCGATTAATTCACCAATTTCAGAGTTGTTGCCGGCAGAAATTGTTGCAACTTGTGCAATTTCTTCTTTTGTAGCAACAGCTTTAGACATAGATTTAATTTTTTCTACTGAAAGTTCAACTGCTTTGTCAATACCACGTTTAATGCTCATTGGGTTAGCACCTGCAGTTAAGTTTCTCAAACCTTCTCTTACAATAGCTTGAGCTAAAACAGAAGCTGTTGTAGTACCATCACCGGCTACATCATTAGTTTTAGAAGAAACTTCTTTTAATAATTGTGCACCTGCATTTTCCAAACCATCTTTTAATTCGATTTCTTTTGCGATAGTAACACCATCGTTAACGATTTGAGGAGCACCGTATTTTTTTTCTAAAATTACGTTACGACCTTTTGGTCCAAGTGTAACTTTTACGGCATCTGCTACTGCATCGATACCTTTTAATAATGCTTTTCTTGCATCTTCTTGGAATACAATTTTCTTAGCCATTTTAAATTTCCCTTTATAATTAATGTAATAACTTTTTTCTTTTTGATTTTAATTATTTTAATTTTAGGCAGTACTTGTATTTAATGCCTTATTGAAATTTACGCTTCTAATACGCCTAAAACTTCAGATGTTGATAAGATTTTTAGCATAACACCGTCAACTTTAACATCTCTGCCTGCATATTTTTCGTAAATTACTGTTTCACCAACTTTTACAGATACAGGTGCTTTTTCGCCACTGTCTAAAGTTTTTCCTTCACCTACTGCAACAACTTCACCTTTTTGTGGTTTTTCTTTTGCACTGTCAGGAATAAATATTCCACCTTCAGTTTGAGCAGTATCTTCAATAACTTTAATAACGATTCTGTCGCCTATTGGTCTGATTTTCATATTAATTAACCTCCTATTTTTACTTTAAGTCAGCCTTGTATATATATTTATACTCCAAATATGAAGAAAAATAAGATTTGTTAATGAAAAATTAATATTTTAAGTGAATAATTAAGAAAAAATAAATTTAACTTGTTTATACAAATTGATAACGTATAATTAAAATAAGTATAAGATGTTAGGTAGGGTGAAATATCATGTCAGATAAAAAAGATGAAATTCAACATAGCGAAGTAAATCCATTCAATGGAGAAATGGATTTGGATAAGGTTAAGGAAAATCTTGAAAAGAATTTGAATGGGGAAACAACTACAATAAAACCCGAAGAAACTGATAGTGAAGATAAAGCTGAAACTGAAGAAAATAAATCTTCTGAGGTTGCAGAAATTCAAGCAAAATATGATACATTAAACAACCAATATATCAGATTAGCTGCTGATTTTGATAATTTTAGAAAACGTCAAGCACAAGAACGTGAAAATTTGTTAAAATATGGTGCAGAAAATACTTTGAAGCAACTTATTGAGGTTTTAGATAATTTTGACAGAGGTCAAAAAGCGATAGAGAATGTTGAAGATGCTCAACAGATAAAAGATAGTTTTAATTTAGTGTTAAAACAAATGAACGATACATTAACAAAAATTGGTTTAGAAGTTATAGAAACTGAAGGCAAGGAATTTGATCCTAATTTTCATGAGGCTGTAATGCAAACACCTACAAGTGAGTATGAAGAGGGAACAATTATTAATGAGCTTCAAAAAGGGTACAAAATAGGTGATAAAATATTAAGAGCTGCATTGGTAAATGTTGCCACTGCCGAATAATAGTGATATGCTATAAATAGTAAAGAACCACGCATTGAAAGGTTAAATTTAAAGAATGGCTGATTATTATGAAATATTAGGGATAGAAAAAAATGCATCGAAAGATGAGATAAAGAGTGCGTTTCGTAAAATGGCACGTAAGTATCATCCTGATGTAAACAAAGATCCTGGTGCGGAAGATAAATTCAAAGAAATTGGAAAAGCGTATGAAACGCTAATGGATGATGATAAACGTGCAACTTATGATAGGTTTGGCGAAGATGGCTTAAAGAATGCTGGTTTTGACACACAAGGACCATTTGCAGGCGGCTTTGGCGATTTGAATGATATTTTTGCATCATTCTTTGGTGATTTTGGGTTTTCTCAAAGGGAAAGAGATCCAAATTCTCCAAGACAGGGTGAGGATTTACGCTTAGATATAGAATTAGATTTTGAAGATGCAGTATTTGGCTGCACAAAAGATGTTAAAATAGATCATTTGGAAGTTTGTAGTGAATGTGGCGGTAGTGGTGCTAAAAAAGGTACACAGCCAATAGTTTGTCCTACTTGCGGTGGTCATGGTAAAGTTCAGCAAACAACTCAAACAATTCTAGGACAGTTTACTCAAGTTACTGTTTGTCCAGATTGTCATGGAACAGGTAAAAAAATTGGCACTCCTTGTGATGTATGCCATGGAAAAGGTAGAGTAAATGCAGAAAAGAAATTAGAAATTAAAATTCCTGCAGGGGTAGATAATCTATCAAAAATTCGTTTATCAGGTGAAGGTGATTGTGGTATAAATGGTGGACCTGCCGGTGATTTGTATGTTGTATTGCATGTAAAACCTTCGGAATATTATAATAGAGAAGGTTTAAATATCATTACCACTTTAAATATAACTCCTGCTCAAGCTGTATTGGGTGATGAAATTGAAATACAGACACTGGATGGAGTTAAAAAAATACAAATAAATGCAGGTATTCAAAGTGGAGATATGGTAAAAATTAAAGGTGTAGGTGTTCCACACTTGCATAAACCATCTCACAGAGGCGATCACATAATTGTTGTAACCGTTCGTACACCTGAAAAAATATCTGATGAAGAACGTCAATTATATAAAAGATTATATGAAATAAATACAGGTAAAAAATCTCAAGATACTCTAAGAGATAAAGTAAAAGGGGTATTCCGTTAATGCGTAAAATATTAATTTTATTTATTGTTATATGTATAAATGTTCTTTCTGCAAGTGCAGCAAAGTTTCCGTCAGATGTATCAAAATATATTAAAAAAGACTTTCCGAAAGCTGAAATCAGATTTGACGGGTTAGTTATAATTGGTAATACATTATACTTGCCATTATTTCCGGCAAAAGTTGTAACTCCGCAAACTTTGGCAATAAAAAAGACAGCACCTGCAAATAAAACTTTAAAAAACCTTCCTGATATAGTTGTTTTTAATAATGATTTTGCTCTATTAAGAGTTATAGAAGGAAAAGACGGAAAAAGAACAGTTTTATATCAGGACAATCCCTTTTTAGAAGTTAAATCAGGATTGTTACCACAAGATTTACTTGTTCCGAAAGGTTTAGTAATTCCTGAAAATATCAGAACAATTATAGGTGGTTTAAAAATTGCGACAGCACAAGATAAAAGTTTAAAAGTTAAATCTGAACTAAAAAATGAAAAAGTTACAAATACAACCGTTAAAAATGATTTAGTCGCATCAGTTGCACAATTGAAAGATAAAAATTTATATTTAATTTCATGTAAATCAAAAAATATTCATGTTATGCCTACAAATAGAACTTATCCTGAATATGCTTTATCTATGAAGTCTATTCCATCTGATTTGAAGGTTTATAAAGATAAATTTTTATTAGTAACTCAATATAATATTCCGGAATTAGATGTAATTTCATTGGCAGATGAAGCTGTAATTAAAAAATTTGATTTTGATGCACAAGGCGAAAAAATTATAATTGACTATAAAAATAACATTGCTTATGTTGCAACACCGGAATCATCTTCAATTTATGTGATAGATTTGAATACTATGTATTTGAAACAAAAAATTCAAGTTAACGGTGTATGTGAAAAGATGTATTTGACAGCCGATTGCACAAAAATAATTTATGTTGATAAAAATACAAGTGATGTTTGGTCAGTTGAATTAAATAAAGGTTATGCAATTAAGGAAGTGGGTATTTTCCCTAATGTTTCAGCGATAGCTTATGCAGATAATAAAATTTATTTATCAAGTAGAACAAAAAACAGAGTTGCGGTTATTGATTATGCAACTCTATCAGAATTAGAAGAAATTGATGTTGCAAAAAAACCGACTGATATGTTGGTATATGGACATTATTTATATATTTTGAGTGCACAAGATAATGTTTTACAGGTTTTGAATACTCAAACGGATGAAATTATTTCTAAAATAAAACTAAATTCAAAATTATTTACAACAAGAATAACAAAAGTTCCGAATGCACCGTTGGCTTTATTAACAAGTGCAGTTGCCGGAAAATATTATGTTGTAAATTTAGACAAACGACAAGTTATAAAAACAATGCAGATAGATGTACCTGTAAGTGAAGTTGTCGTTGCAGGTAAGGTAAAAAGATAAAATGATGGATTCAACAACAGAAACAGTTTTAAGAAATTTGGAAGAAACTCAACATGATTTTTGGAATATATCCAGACCTACTGCGAACTTTTTAAATATGATGATAAAAATTACGCAGGCAAAAAATGTTATAGAAGTCGGCACTTCAAACGGATATTCAGGTATTTGGCTTGCAAAAGCTCTTAAAGAAACCGGAGGGCATCTTACAACAATTGAATTTTATGAAAAAAGAATTGTTCTTGCTAAAGAAAATTTTAAAACATGCGGTGTTGCAGATATTATTGATATAAAACAAGGTTCAGCAATTGAAGTTTTGGAAGAAATTCCGCAAGATGAAGTTATAGATTTTGCATTTATTGATGCGAATAAGGCACAATATGTAGAGTATTATAACATTATAGATAAACATTTGAAAGTTGGTGGCATAATAGCTGCGGATAATATTACATCACACGCAGAAAAGGTAAAAACTTTTGTGGATGCGATTTCTGCAAATCCAAATTATCAGGTAGAAATACTTGATTTACCCGCAGGGTTGTTGTTAGCAAGAAAAAATTCGTAAAAATTTATAAAATATCTTGCATTTAAAAATTTTCGTGTAATAATTTAATTACGGTCATCTTAAGAGTATTAGTATTGAAATATACTTTAAACCGTTGTTACACTCCTAAGTAAGCAAAGAAAGTGGTATCTCATAATTAATGAGCAATCCTGAATTTAATTTTAAATTTTTAAAAGAGAATGCAAGTGCCGGTAGTTGGCGTCGCGGCTATGAGTATTATACAAAAGATATGATACTTGAATCTTATCCTAACAAAAATTTCTATATGGGTAAGGTTAAGGGCAGTTTTCAAGATTCTTATAATACAGATTTAATTTTTAAAAAAAATAAAGTTGAGGCACGTTGTAATTGTCCGTTAAAGGAAGAATGGTGCAAGCATGCTGTTGCAGTTGCAATTAAAGCAATAAACGAACATGCTTATGAAGATTGGCTTGAAACAAAATACAACATAGAAGCAGATTACAGCGATGAAAATGTAGAAATGAAAGAACCGCCAAAGGGCAATTACATTTTCCATTTTAATCCAAAAAGAAAACCAAATTTCTTTTCAATTCTTGTAATGTCAAGAGCGACAGGAAAAGTTGTGCGAGCAATAGAGCCAATTTTGTTGGGTTTAATTGAAGCTCAAAAAAATGATTCAACGTTTATTTTAAATAATTCTCAATTAGTAGAAGTTGAAATTTTTAAACAAATACTTAAAACAGCACGTCAGGACAAAAAAGCAGGTTGGTATGATATTCCGATTCCAAAATTTGCACCAATGTTTCCTCTATTGGCAATGGCTGATGAAGTTTTAGATGAAAAAACAAAGAACAGAATTAATTTTAAAAATGAAGAATGGCGTTTGGTATTATCTGTAAACAGTTCTCCTACTGGGAATATAATGCTTGAATTATTTTGGAAACGTCCTGATAAGGATGATATTGTTCCGTTTGAAGAAGTTAGATATTTTTCAAGACAAATTAAGTGGGGACGTTATAAAAACGTAATTTTTCCGACAAATGTATCAATGAATGTTGTTCCTCAAAATCTTTTAAAATCAACATTTACGGATTTAAAAGATGCAGAAGGCGGAAAATTTATATATGAAGAATTGCCAAAATTACAAGAGCAAATTGATGTAGAAGTTTCTGAAACTATAAGTAAGTTATTCCTAGAACAAAGGCCTCCAAAAAAGATTGTTACATTAGGAATAGATTATGATCAGTCATTGAAAGCTTCTTTGGAATTTGAATATGATGGAGTGAGAGTACCGTTTTCAAAAACTGCTGATAAAACTCCTTATATAACGGTAAAAAGCAAAGAAAATGATATGGTTTATTGGATTAAACGTAATATCAAACACGAAATTGAGTCATATCAAATGCTTTTAGCTTGTAAATTTGTTCCTATGCAAACAAATAATTTGGCTCTAGAAAAAGAAAATGCAATTGATTTTTATAACTATTATATGAACAAAGCCGGTGATGGTTGGGTTTTTGAAGAAAAGGATGATATAAGCTTTTTTAAATTAATTGAAGAACCTTTTAAAATGTGTGCAAAAATTGATTTTTCAGAAGATTCAAAAGATAGTTTTGAAATTCAATTGTATGGACAAGTTGGCGATGATGTAATTAATTTTGATGAAATTTATGAAACAATTCAAAATAATGAAAAATACAGTCGTGTAAGAAGTTTAGGTTTTGTTGAATATCCTGCTGAAGATATTTATGCAATGATGAAATCTTTTAATTCATTTGATGCATATAGAAATGACGAAAATAAGTTTTTGGTAAAAACATATCGTGCAGGTTTGGTACAAGAATTAAAATCAAGAGGATTCGAGCTCGTATTGAGTGAAGAATTCCAAAAATTCTGGGAACAAATTTCTACATTCTCAACAGATGAAGATTTGACTATACCAAAGAATGTAAATGCAGAGCTTCGTGAATATCAAGTAAAAGGTTTCAGTTGGCTATGGTTTATGTATAAATATGGTCTAAACGGAATTTTGGCTGATGATATGGGGCTTGGTAAAACTTTGCAAGCATTGAGTTTGCTTCAAAAAGCAAAAGAAGTTGATGGTCCAATGCCTGTGTTGGTTGTTTGTCCGACATCGATTGTATTTAACTGGGAGTCTGAAATCCAAAAATTTACACCGGAATTAACTTGTTTAAAACTTGCGGGTGTTGATAGAAAAAATTTATTTGAGGATATCCCAAATTACGATATTGTAATTACAAGTTATGCCTTAATAAGACGTGATATTGAAGAATTGAAGAATATAAAATTCAGATATGTAATTCTGGATGAATCACAAAATATTAAAAATGCTATGAGTCAGACTGCTCAATCCGTAAAATTGTTAGATGCAGAACACAAACTTGCTCTTTCTGGAACTCCGATTGAAAACAGATTAGAAGAACTGTGGTCTGTATTTGATTTCTTAATGCCGGGATTTTTATTCAATGTTGCTGAGTTTAATTACAGATATGTAAATCCTATTATGGAACGTCAGGATAAAACGGTTGAAAAACGTTTAAAAATGCAAATATATCCTTTCATCTTGCGTCGTATGAAACGTGATGTTGCAAAAGATTTACCGGATAAGGTTGAAAATATTGCATACTGTGAAATGACTCCTGAACAAAAAGACTTTTATCTTGAAGTTTTGGATAGTACAAAAGAAGAATTGTTTAAATCTATTGAGCAAAATGGTCTTGAAAAGAGTAGGATGTCTATCTTCTCTGCGTTACTACGCTTAAGACAAATTTGTTGCCATCCTCGTTTATATGACAAGGATATGGTCAAGGGAGATATTCAATCAGGCAAGTTTGAACATTTGAAAGGAATGTTGGAACAAATTATTTCAGAAGGACATAGAGTTCTGTTATTTAGCCAATTTGTTGATATGTTAGATTTAATAAAAGATTGGTTAGAACGTGCGGGTATTCCTTATGAATACTTGACTGGTAAAACAAAAGACAGACAAGGTGCTGTTGAAAGATTTAATTCTACTCCAAGTATTCCTATATTCTTAATAAGTTTAAAAGCCGGTGGTACTGGTTTGAATTTAACAGGTGCAGATTATGTAATTCACTATGACCCATGGTGGAATCCGGCTGTTGAAGATCAGGCAACAGACCGTGCATATCGTATAGGTCAAACGAAAAAAGTGTTTGTATATAGAATTATTACTAAAAATACGGTTGAAGAAAAAATTCAAAAACTTAAATCAATCAAGAGAAATCTTGTTGATAGCGTAATATCTGTTGACAGAAATATTACAAAATCACTTACAATTGATGATATTAAAGAAATCTTCTCTGTTGATTAATATAAATTGATATAAGATAACAAGTCAAAAAATTAATTTTTAAAAATAAAAAGTGGACTTTTATGTCCACTTTTTTAATAATAAAACTCTCATCTACTTAATAACTATCTCAATCTCTTAATATCTACATACAGCTTATTTCTTACACATATCTCATTTAAACTGTATGTTTTTGGTTTTATCTATTTAACCGCAACCAATTTTTGTTCAAATCTTTGTTCTTTGTTGTTCAACATTTTTGCACTTGCTGCTGCCATTGAACGACGTTTTTTAGCACCTCTTAATATGAATTCTACACCGTTATATATATTGCAAGTTGGTTCTTCTATTCTTTTTAACATACGCGATATCCCTTTCATTACACATTATTTAGTTTTTTTTGTTTTGCTTTCGCTCACAAATTTTATATCGTCATACGTAATTTCAAACTTTAGATTTTTGTTTCTTTTGTTAAGATTTTGTTACAAATAATTTTCGTAACATTAATAAATACTCTAATGACAAATCGATTTTAGCAGGGTAATATAATATTGAGGGATATGTGTTATCTATGAAAGAAACTATTTTAACAAATAATATAATAGATTACAACGAAGATATTGGTGCAGGTTTATTAAGAACTATTGTTCTTGCTAAGAATGATGTACCTTATTCTCATAAAAGAATTGCTGATAATTATGTAGTTATAAAAAGGATGTATAATTTCCATGCTGTAAAAGCTACGGTTACATTAACCGAATATGATTTATTGAAAAAATATGATTTTATGCCTTTGGAAGGATTAACTATTCAAAAAGTTAATGAAGAAATTGAATTTTTAAAATCTTCTGCTTTCTCTGATAATTTGGAAATACAGGCGGATGCAGAAAAAATAATGTTAATAAGAGCAAAAGAATTAAAAAATATTACTGCAAGTGCGTATGCAAACATTCCTAATGAAATATATAACGGTTATAAAGCATTAGATAAATATTTTGAAGAAATAACAAAATTCTATAAGTAAAATAAATGAATAGAGCAGATTTTATAAAAGCAAACAGAATTGTAATTAAGCTTGGAACAAATGTTTTAAGAAATGATGATGGTGAGGCTTCTATGCCTCGCTTATATTCTTATATAGAAGATATTTCAAAGCTTGTAAAAGGTGGAAAAGAAATTATTTTAGTAACTTCCGGTGCAGTTGGTTTAGGTAGAAAAAAAATTGGTATTGAAAAATCTGATGATACTATTTTAAAACAGGCATGTGCTGCAATTGGGCAATCAAAACTGATGTCTATATATGAAGAAGGTTTTGAATCTTATGGTGTTGGTGTAGCTCAGGTTCTTTTAATTGAAGATGATTTTTCTCAAAGGAAAAGATATTTAAGTTTAAGAAATACATTGAATAAATTATTAGAGCTTGGCATGGTTCCGGTAATTAATCAAAATGATACTGTCGGTACATCTGAATTGGAAGCGGAATATAAAGATGCACAAGTTTGTTTTTCAGATAATGACAAGTTATCTGCACTTGTTGCCAGCGAATTGGATGCAGATTTGTTAATTATTTTATCTGATGTTGAAGGTTTGTATAATAAAAATCCAAAAACAAATGTTGATGCAAAAATTATTAAAGAAGTAAAAGAAATAAATGATGACATAATAAATCTTGCAAAAGGAGTTTCTGACGGTGGCAGAGGCGGGATGCGAACAAAACTTGAGGCTGCAAAACAAGTTACAAGATTTGGCGGAAAAGTTTTGATTGCAAACGGTAAGATTCCAAATATTATAAAAAATATTTTTGATGGAATGGATTATGGCACAATGTTTTTGCCAACGGATGAATGTCTATCAGGTAAAAAACGTTGGATAGGATATGCCACTAATGTAATTGGTAAAATTGTTGTAAACAAGGGTGCAGAGAATGCTATTACAAAAAAGGAATCCAGTCTTTTGCCAATTGGTGTTGTTGATGTAAAAAATGAGTTTAAAAAGGGTGAAGTTGTTTCAATCCTAAATGAAAATGGTGAAGAAATTGCAAGAGGTATTACAAATTATAGTTCAGATGCGTGCCGTAAAATAAAGGGTTGTTATTCAGATAAAATTTTTGATATCTTGGGATACAAAACGTATGATGAAATTATAATTAGAGATAATATAACAACATTATAGAGGTTATAAATGGATTTTGAATTAATTGCAAAAAATGCAAAACAAGCCGGTCTTGAAATGGCAGAATTATCTGCTGAAATAAAAAATAAAGCACTTTTACAAATGGCTCAAGATTTAGAAAATAATTATCAAGCAATTTTAGAGGCAAATAAATTAGATTTGGAATTGGCAAAAGAAAATGTTTCTGAATCTGTTTTTAACAGGTTAAAACTAAATGAAAATAAAATGCGTGATATTATCCAAGGGATAAAAGATGTTGTGAAATTAGAAAATCCGGTTGGAAAAATTCTTTTGAAACGACAGTTGGATAATAATTTGATTTTATATAAAGAATCCTGTCCAATTGGCGTTTTAGGTATAATTTTTGAAGCAAGACCTGATGTAATTGCACAAATTTCTTCTCTTGCAATAAAATCTTCAAATGCGGTTATTTTAAAAGGCGGAAAAGAAGCGGTAAATACGAATAAAGCCATGTTATCCGTAATAAACGGAGCTCTTTCGAAAGTAAAAGAATTTCCAAAAAATGTAATTTCACAAATTTTTTCACATGAAGATGTTGCAAAGATGCTGGCATGTGATAGATATTTGGATCTAATTATTCCAAGAGGAAGCAATAAGCTTGTAAAATATATAAAAGAAAATACAAAAATTCCTGTTTTAGGTCATGCTGATGGAATTTGTCATATTTTTGTTGATGAAACTGCAGATTTTGAAATTGCTAAAAATGTAGTTATTGATTCAAAAACTCAATATCCAAGTGCTTGCAATTCTGTGGAAACTTTATTAATCCATAAAGACTTTGTAAAAGCCGATGAATTATTGCAGAATTTAGCAAATGCAGAAATTGAATTGGTTTCAACTCCTGATAATTGGGCATTTGAATATGGTTGTAAAACGATGGCATATAAATATGTTGATAGTATTCAAGATGCAATAAATCATATAAACATGTATGGTTCAGGTCATACAGATTGTATTATTACAGAGGATGATAATAATGCAAAAATATTTATGCAAAAAGTTGATTCAGCCGGTGTGTATCAAAATGTTTCAACAAGATTCGCAGATGGATTTAGATATGGTTTTGGTGCAGAAGTTGGAATTTCTACAAATAAAACACATGCAAGAGGCCCTGTCGGCTTGGAGGGATTAACAATATATAAATATAAATTGATAGGTTCAGGACAAACTGTAAAAGATTATGTTGATGGTGTAAAAACTTTTAATCATAAGGATTTATAAATATGAAAATTGGTGTTATTGGTTTAGGTTTGATTGGCGGCTCTATATTCAAGGCATTAAAAGATATTCATGATGTTGTGGGTATTTCAGTATCTCAAAAAGGAATCGAGCCAAATATAACAGATGATATGAATATATTAAAAGATTGCGATATTGTATTTGTTGCAACACACATGAATAAAACGATATCTGTTTTGGATAAATTAAATGATATATTGGATGAAGATAATGTGGTTGCGGATGTTTGTTCTTTAAAAGAATTTGTATGTCAAAAAGAATACAAATTTAATTTTATTCCTACTCATCCAATGGCAGGTACTGAAAAAACAGGTTTTGAAAATTCATTTAAAGACTTATTTGTGGGTGCAAAATGGGTTGTTTGCAAAAAACAATGTCCTGAAAATTTAAAAAAGGTTATAGAGCAAATGGGTGCTAAAATAATTTATGCATCTCCAAAAGAACATGATGAGGCAGTTGCATTAATTTCCCATATGCCAATGGTACTATCTCAGGCTCTTTTTAAATCAGTAGAATCAAACTCACTTGCCCTGAAACTTGCATCAAGCGGATTTAGGGATATGACAAGGTTAGCTCTTTCCAGCGATGAAATGGCAGATGATATGGTTAATATGAATTACCAAAATATACAAGATGCTATTTTAAAATTGTATGCATCTGTTGGAGATTTAATTAAAAATGATTACCGTCATGAAATTTGTGATATTAGAGAAAAACGTTCTAATATGTATCATGACGGTAAAAATATTTTAGAATAAATTATTTTTTATTATGCATTTTGTATTTCTATATTATTCAAGCTTTCTTTATATACGTTAGCAAACATTCTGAAAATACCGCCTGATAGCATGAAGTTTAAAATTGCTATTAAAAATGGTGTTAGGACATAAGATAAATTTATCAAGAAAGCCATTGCGATATAATGGTTTACTAATAATGTCTTTGCGAAGAATAATATTACAAAATTAAAAATAAACATTACTGAAAACATAAAGCCAATAATTATAATAAGTGCCAATATATAAATTCCGAATATAGCTAGAGTTCTTTTAGTATATCCCTTTTTGAAAAAGATATTAAGAACTTTAACCCAGTTGAACATATCTTTTATAGAATATTTTTCTGAAAAAGCAACAGGCAAAAGATGAGAAATTAACAAAATTGAAACAATTGTAAATAATGCAATAGCTGCAATTAGAGCAATAAATGCAGGGATATTCATTATTTCGGTTGGACTTACAAGTTTTTTTGTTGCAAAAAAATGAGTTCCAATTGCAACTATCATTAATATTGTATCGAAACAAAGTAAGATTAAGATGTTGCAAAAAATCCCTACAAGAGCTTTAAATCCTTGTTTTGTTGATTCAACAAAATTTGTCCAAAAATTTTCTTCAAAATTTTCATTATCATTATTGATAACTTTGTTAATCATGATAAACAAGTATCCGAGTGAAATATAGGAAAAACAAGATATAAAACTGGAAATAAATGAAGAATTTGGAATATTTTCAGCTTTTTGAAAAATGTTTGAAATAGTTGTTATAACGGCAAAAATGAATAGATAAATCCAGAAAAATTTTAGTGAAAATACTTTTTTAAAAGAATCTTTAATGTTTAAATTCATGACATCTCCTTATAATTTTGTTTTAAATAGTTTTCTATATTAATACCGGTTTTTGTTTTGGCAAGCCCTGCAAGAGAACTTTCTTTTAGCGTTGGTGACATTAATTCTCCGACTTGAACTATTGCATCTACAACTTCATCAACCGGAATTTTACTTTCAATATCAGATATAGCAAATTCAAAAGCTGTAATAGCATTTATAGCTAAAAATGGATTTCTTTTTACACATGGAATTTCAACCAACCCTGCAACTGGATCACAAGTTAAACCCATAATATTTTTAAGGCAAAGAGCTACTGCATTTAGGATTTGTTTTGTAGAGCCTCCCAACATTTGAGTTACAGCGGCTGCACTCATTGCACTTGCGACTCCACATTCTGCCTGACATCCGCCAACTGCACCCGCTAAAGATATTTTGTAAGATATAATTGTCGCAACTGCTCCGGCTGTAATGAGAGCATTTATTTGTGTTTCTTCATCCAGATTGTATTCTTCGCTAATTCCGATTATAACTGAAGGAACAATTCCACAAGAGCCTGCTGTTGGACAAGCAACAATTTTACCCATTCTAAGATTTTCTTCACTTGTAGCGAGAGCATACGTTGTAATTTTTTCAAAACACTTGCCGAAAATAGCAGATTTTTGCTTATATCTGTTTTTTAGCCTTACACAATCATCACCGCATTGTTTCGATATAGATTTTTCTTGTGAATTTAGCCCAATTTTTATGGCATTTTTCATTGCATCAAGAGCTTTTTTTACCTTTAGACGGACTTCATCTGTTGAAATTTCTTGAAAATGGGCTTCTTGTTGTTCAAAAATTTCATAAATAGTTTTATTTTCATTTGAGCAAGCTTCAATCAAATCGTTGAAGGTTCTAATATCGTATGTCATATTAACTTTCTAATTTTTCTACATTTTTAACAAAATAAACGTCAGGAATTTGTTTAATTTGTTCAATAATATTTGAATTGAGTTTTCCATCAAGGCAAATACACATAGATGCTTCTTCGCCTTTAGCTTTTCTATCGCACACAAGTGATGCGATATTTACATTTTCTGTTTGAATAAGTCCTGTAACTTTGGAAATCATACCCATAACATCTTTATAATTAATAATAAGCGTATTATATTTTCCTGATATTTTAACAGCGAAATCATTAATTTTAATTATTCTAACTTTTCCGGCACCTATGGAGTTACCTGAGATAAACATTTTTTCATTATCGGATTCAATAAAAAAATCAACAGAATTAGGGTGTCTGTTAAAATCTTCTGCATATTGAAACGAATAATTAATAGATTTAGCTTCATTAGAATTAAAAATATTTTTAATTCTTGTATCATCAACACCATAGCCTAAAATACCTGCGAGTAAACCCTTGTCTGTACCGTGTCCGAAACCTGTTAAAGCATAAGAGTTATATAATTTGAATGTTATATTTTTTATACTACTGTTAAAAATATTTTTAGCTAACAAACCTAAACGAACGGCACCTGCTGTGTGCGAACTGGATGGTCCTATCATAATAGGTAAAATAGAATCAAATAAAGAACTTTGTTTCATAATCGATATTATTATATTACAAAAATATTCAAAGAAACAGTAATTTGATGTTAATACTTTTTATCAAAAAGCTTTTTTATCTTTTCAACAAAACATGTTTGTGTTATGTATATATTTGTACACAGACGAAATAAAAAAAGAAAAGAAGACGGAATTATGGATATAGAAAAATTACGCAATATTGCTATTATTGCCCACGTTGACCACGGTAAAACATCTATGGTTGATTGTATGTTGAAGCAAAGTGGTGTTTTTAGAGATAACCAACAAGTCCAAGCTTGTGTTTTAGATTCAAATGACTTAGAAAGAGAACGTGGTATTACTATTCTTTCTAAAAATATATCAGTTGACTACAAAGGTTATCATATCAATGTTGTTGATACTCCCGGCCACGCAGACTTTGGTGGTGAAGTTGAACGTGTTTTAGGAATGGTTGATGGAGCTTTATTGATTGTTGATGCAGCTGAAGGTCCTATGCCTCAAACAAGATTTGTTCTTCAAAAAGCGTTAGAACTTGGTTTAAGAATTATTGTTGTTATAAATAAAATTGATAAACCTGCTGCTGAGCCTAATTTAGCACTAGACAGGGTTTTTGATTTATTTACGGAATTAACCGATAATGAAGATTTAATTGATTTTCCTGTAATTTATGCAAGTTCTTTACAAGGTTTTGCAAAAAAAGAATTGGAAGATGAAAGTGATAATATTGCACCTTTAATGGATTGTATCATTGAAAATATTAAACATCCTGAAGGCGATCCTGATGCTAATCTTCAATTCCACGTAACTACTTTGGATTACAACGATTATGTCGGAAGAATTGCAATTGGCAGAATTAAAAACGGTCATTTAAAATCTCAAGAAACATTGTCTTTAATAAAAGCTGATGGTTCAATTCAAAGATGCAAAATTACAAAACTATTTGGTTTCCACGATTTAGGTCGTGTTGAAATAGAAGAAGCATTTGCAGGTGATATTGTAGGTATTGCAGGATTTCCTGATGTACAAATTGGTGAAACAATTTCATCTTTAGATAATCCTCAAGCTTTACCTTTAATTCACATTGACGAACCTACTCTTCAAATGAATTTCTCTGTAAATGACAGCCCTTATGCAGGTCAAGAAGGTAAATTTGTAACTTCTCGTCAATTGAGAAAAAGGTTATATGATGAATTAGAAAAAAATGTAAGTTTGCGTGTAGAAGATACTGAAAACACAGATAAATGGGTTGTTTCAGGTCGCGGCGAATTACATTTAAGTATTTTAATCGAAACAATGCGTCGTGAAGGTTTTGAATTCCAAGTTTCTAAGCCTGAAGTAATTTATAAAACTATTGACGGAGTTCAAATGGAACCTTATGAAAACTTATTTTTAGACGTTCCTGATGAATGTACCGGAACATGCATTGAACGTTTGGCAGGCAGAAAAGCCCAAATGATTGACATGCAGTCAACAGGTACCCGTTCAAAATTGGAATTTTTGATTCCTGCAAGAGGTTTAATAGGGTTTAAAGGTGAATTTATAAGATTAACTCGTGGTGAAGGTATTATGTATCATACATTTAACAAGTATGATGTACTTGCAGGCGATATTCCAAAGCAAAGAATGGGTTCTCTAATTGCATTTGAACAAGGTGAAGCTGTTCCTTATGCTCTGGCTCAATTTGAAGATAGAGGAACCTTCTTTATTACACCAAAAACAAAGGTTTATAAGGGAATGATTGTTGGTGAAGGTAATAGAGCACAAGATGTCGCAATAAACGTTTGTAAAACTAAAAAATTAACAAATATGCGTACGTCAACTGCAGATGTTATGGTTACCTTGAAAGCTCCTAAAATATTATCTTTGGAAGAAGCTTTAGATTACATTGCAGATGATGAATTGGCAGAAATCACACCTGAATCTGTAAGAATGCGTAAAGCTGATTTAACTCGTACAAGATTTAACTAAAAGGTGTAAAATGACCGAAAAAACAACCAGAGTTTGTCATTATCATAAATTAAAAATTTGCTATAATGGAGATGTTTATCCTTGTTGTTTAACTGTTTCACATACATTTATAGGTAATATTTTTGACAAAGATATATTTGAAAAAATTAAAAATGCAAAAATTTTATGTGAATGTTCTTTGTTTAAATCTGTTGAACAAAAAGAAGATGATGAAATAAATTTAAAATACATCCACTATGAAACATCAAATACTTGTCAGGCATCTTGTGTTTGTTGCTATCAATCAAAAGAACCAATGACAAATGAGAAAGAACATTTGGCACGATTAAGAGAACTTATAGATTATTATAAACCTGAGAATATTGTTGCTATTGGGGGAGAAGTTCTTGTTCAAGAAAATGCCTTTAATATGCTTTCAGATTTACATAAAAAATATCCAAAAATGGGGATTGGAACTATTAGTAATCTTTGTGTAGGTGAAGAAAGATTAAAACAAGCAGAAGAAATCTTTGATAGAATTACTGTTTCAATGCTTGGTTTTGATAAACAATCATATAAAATACACATGAATTTAGATTTTGAGAAAGTTTTAAATAATTTTATGACTTTGTACAAAAACAAAAAAGTAGAACTCTCACCAAAATTTTTGGCAATGCCATCAAATATTGTTGATATTCCTGAATTTTTAAAATGGGCTTTAACATTGGATGTAAATAAAATTTATTTGCATAATGTAACGACTTTTCTTCAAGAAACAAATTGGCAATCACAAATTTGGCATAATATTTTGCTAAGAATAGAAAAACAAATAAAAAATTTATTTCAAGACAATAAAGATTTAATAGCTGCTACAAACAGGCATTTTATTTCTATTCATCCTACGCTAGCTCAAACATTGAATATAACAGAAGAATATATTAATTCTATTGGACTTAAAAATAATATATTTATTGCGTCATAACCATGATTAAACTACTTTTTGCATTAATTTTAAGAATTTTTTCAAACCCTTTAGCAAATGTTTATCAAAAAAAATTTTGTGAAAAGAATTCGTCCTTAATATGTAATTTTTATACCTATTTTCTTTTGGGTATTTTTTGTATTCCATTTGCAATGAGAGTAGATTGGCAAATTTTGCCAAAAGAATTTTGGATTTTTGCATTATCTGCCGGATTTTTATGTTCAGTTGGAAATGCATGTTTAATAAAAGCTCTACAAATAGGAGAATTATCAGTTTTGGGCCCGATAAATTCTTATAAATCTGTTGTTGGTATGATAATTGCAATTATTGTATTACACGAAATCCCTTCTTTATTAGGGATATTAGGTGTTGTTTTAGTAATTTGGGGTAGTTGGTTTGTTTTTGAAACTCAAACAGAAGGATTCTCACTACAATTATTAAAACGCAAAGATATCTTATTAAGGTTTGCTGCACTTATTTTAATGGGAATTGAAGCAGTATTTTTAAAAAAAGTTATCCTGCTGTCTTCACCGGTAATTTCATTTATGCTTTGGTGCTGGGCAGGTGCATTTTTTGGATTATTATTAATACTTATATTCAAAAAACCTTTAAAAATTCTATCAAAAGAGGACTTTTCAAAATTTGTAGTTGTATGTTCTATGCTTGCAACGATGCAATTAAGTACAAATTTTGTATTCAAGTACATGAATGTCGGATATGCACTTGCTTTATTTCAACTGTCAACTCTTGTAAATTTATGGTTTGGGTATAGATTTTTCCACGAAACAGATATGAAACAAAAAATCATAGGAACACTTATAATGATTTTTGGCTCTGTGATAATTATATTGAATTAAATAACTTATCTTTTATTCAAAAAAAATTTTTAACAGGAACATTAAAATATTCAGCGATTTCAATAAGTTTTTTCAAACTGATATATCGTTCAAATCTTTCTACATGACCTATAAACTTAGAATTTACATTCAAAATCTCAGATAGCTTTTCCTGTGAAAGGTTAGCTTTTAATCTGTATTTTTTAACATTTTTACCAATTGTTTTATAAGTTTCATCTTGAATCCTTGACATTCTTTTATTCTAAGAACTATACTTTATAAGCACCACTGCTACATAAGCACTATTTAGATATAAATTTTTTATTTTTTAATTAAAAACAAAAGATTGTAAATATTGATAAATGACTGGACAAGTAAAATTATTTTTTCTATAATGAATAAAAAGGCAAATATATGAAAAATATTTTGAAAAAAGTGGTAAAATTAATAGAAAATATTAAAATTTGCAGTTTTATATCAGTATCTAAGCACAACTTTAATTTCATTATCATTAATAATGAAATTAAACAAGAGAAATATTAAAACAAAACAAATTCAAATATAAATTTAGCATGGAGAATTAGAATGAAAAATTAAATAAATCTTTCGCATCGACATCGAGAGCGTTAGCCAATAATTTAATAGTTTTTATTGTAACATTAGCTTCGCCTCTTTCGATTTGTCCGATATAATTAAAATTCATATCAACCATTTCAGCCAAACCCATCTGAGAAAGCTTTTTAGCTTTTCTTATGTAAGCAAGTTTTGCACCAAATCTTTTTTCAAGTTCAAAATTATTTTCCATACTAATAACAAGTATATATTTTTTAACAAACTATTTCTAATAGTTAATAACTATAATATAATGGTTATTAACCATTATATATAATTGCATGCCTTTTTAATTTAATAAAAACTCTAATTTTAGTTAAAGAGAATTCCAAATTGGTAATTGTAAAAAATAAAAAACATTTATAACATAAAATAAAATATCGGTATAAGGAAAGGATATGTTAAAAAAAACGCTATTAATTGACTTAGATGGAGTATTAAACGAATATAAAGGAGATTTTAATAAAGATTTTATACCTCCGATTTTAAATGGTGCAAAGGAGTTTTTACAAGAAATATCAAAGGCATACGAAGTAAAAATTTTTACAACAAGAAACAAATTGCAGGCAGCGAAGTGGTTAATAGAAAACGAATTAGATAGCTTTATAAACGATATTACGGACAAAAAAGAAATTGCATTGGTATATATAGATGATCGTTGCATACAATTTAGGGGGGATTTTAAGCAACTTTTATCAGATTTACAAATTTTTAAACCTTGGTATAAGGATTAATATTTTTTATTTTTATAAAAATCTTCGGGATGAGCAGAATTTGAGCAAATAATCTCGTAATATTCATTTTTATCAATGTTGATACCCATGTTTTTGGTATCAATAACAAATTTCTTTTTCTTTTTTTTCTTATTATCCATAAATTTATTATACTACAATTTTGGTTTATGCTAAAATTTTATTATGGATAAAAAAGTTTTTATAGATACAATGGGTTGCCAAATGAACAAGTCGGATACCGAAAGAATGTTAGGTATGTTATCTTGTATTGGTTATGACGAAACTAAAAAACCTGAGGATGCAGATTTATTAATGATTAACACGTGCTCAATACGTCAATTGAGTGAAGATAAAGCGTTTAGTGAGATTGGCACATGGGGACAATGGAAAAAACGCGGAAAAAATATTAAAATAGCTTTTTGTGGTTGTGTTGCACAACAAAAGCAAAAGGAGATATTTAAGAGAGCTCCTTATGTTGATTTAGTAATAGGTACACACAATATTTATCAATTGCCAGATTTAATCAAACGTATTGAAAATGGAGAAACAAGAGTTTGTGAATGTCCTGATACTCCTTATGGAGAAAATGATATAGAAATTAAGCGTGTAAAAAGTGTCAATGCATGGATTCCAATTACAGAAGGATGTAATAATTTCTGTACATATTGTATTGTTCCATATACACGCGGTCGAGAACGTTCACGATTGCCGGAAACTATTATCAAAGAAGCAAAAGATGCTCTTTCACAAGGATTTAAAGAAATTACATTATTGGGACAAAATGTAGATAGTTATGGTAAGGATTTTAAGGATAGAGAATATCGTCTTGCAGACCTATTAACAGAACTAAACTCAATTGAAGGTGATTTTTGGATAAGGTTTGTAACATCGTATCCGACAGATATTACGGATAATTTAATTGAAACTGCATTAAATTTGGATAAGGTTTGTGAATATTTCCACATCCCAATGCAATCAGGTTCAAGTGAAGTTTTAAAGAAAATGAACAGACGCTATGATAGAGAAACTTATTTCAAAATAGCAAAAAAAGTTCGTGATATGGTTCCTGACGTAACAATAACAAGTGATTTTATTGCAGGATTTCCGGGCGAAACAGAAGAACAATTCAAAGAAACTCTTACTGCAATGGACGAATTAAACCTTGATTATTCTAATACAGCTGCATATTCACCACGGGAGAAAACAGTTGCGGCAAAATGGGTTGATTTGTATGTGGATGAAGATGTAAAAACTGAACGACTTGCACGATTAAATGAACAAAACAGGATATGTTGCTTACGTTCGAATGAAAAATTTGTAGGTCGCGAATTGGATGTTTTAATAGAAAATTTTGAAAATCACAAAGGACAAAACATAATAACCGGAAGAACTCGTAACAACAAAATAGTTCACATCCCTTGTGAAAAAAATCTTACAGGAGAATTTGTAAAAGTAAAAATTACTGGTGCAAAGACTTGGTATATAAGAGGTGAATTAATTTAAAATATATAAAATATTACAAATATTAAAAACTCTTGTTTGGCAATGTATATCTGTTAAACAGGAGTTTTTAACAATGCAAAAAAAGAACTTTTCTTGCAAAAATGCTACAAATGTAGTAAGATAAAAAAGTAAGATTTGGTTAATTGAGGTGCACGAGAATTT
Source organism: uncultured Candidatus Melainabacteria bacterium (assembly GCA_934726055.1). Classification (GTDB taxonomy): domain Bacteria; phylum Cyanobacteriota; class Vampirovibrionia; order Gastranaerophilales; family Gastranaerophilaceae; genus UBA6984. The sequence goes on along the minus strand of CAKVCZ010000013.1, from coordinate 18,467 downwards.
TGGATAAGGATTCAGATATAGAAATAAAAAGTTGTTTAGATAATACTTACCGTATGGAAGTAGAAAATTTGGGCAAAATAACAGCAACAACGTTGTATAAAAATGACAAAATAATTTTATACGAAGAAACAACAAAGGAAGTTCGTAAGTTAGAGAATTATGGTGAATTTGAAATAACAAAAGTTTTAAAAAGAATCAGATTTAATGAAAATGGTAAAATTATTAAGTAATATACTTATACATAATTAAGATACAAAAAAGATGTTCTGGTAACACAATCAGAACATCTTTTTTTGTTATTTATTAAAATTTATTTTATACAAACTGTCATATCTGCTTCTACAACAACATTTCCGTCCACTGTACCAACACCATGACTTTTGGCAACAGGACCTTTTAATTTTAATAATTCAATTCTCATATCAAGTCTATCGCCCGGACGAACTATTCCTTTAAATCTTACATTATCCATTCCTGCAAATAAGGCTAACTTACCTTTATATTTTTCCATTGTTAAAATAATTGGTGCAGAGCATTGTGCCATTGCTTCAACTTGTAAAACCCCAGGCATTACAGGGTTATTTGGAAAATGTCCTTGGAAAAAAGGTTCATTCCATGTTAAATTTTTATATCCTACTGCATATTCTCCTGCTACACATTCAGTAATTCTATCTACTAATAAGAATGGATAGCGATGAGGGATTAAATCTAATATTTGTACTGAATCGTATGAAAGTATTGTTTTTTCTGTATCTGTCATTTAGCAATCTCCTTACTCGCATTTGATAAGTTTATCTCTTAATTTTAATGCTGTTTTTACGTGTACAGCATGTCCTGCCTCTTTTGCTACAATTTGAGCCTTTAGATGTAGAGGATTTACTCCTGTTAAATATAAATCTCCAATAATATCAAGAATTTTATGTTTAATTGGTTCTTTATCACTTCTCAAAGCTGTTGTATAACCGCCATCATCCTTAAATCCTACGGTATTTTCTACTGTAACTCCTTTTGCATATCCAAAGAATTGGTATTTCTTCAAATCTTTTAAAAATCCAAAAGTTCTTGCTTCGATAATTTCTTTATCATTTTTTGTATCATACTCTGCCCAACGTTGTCTATAATCCGGATGGTCATAATTTACTCCGTATGAAATTCTTAATTTTTCATCAGGGACAATTATTACGTGAGTTTTTCCATTTAGGTATGATACAGGTTCTAAAAGAGTGTATTTTATTTCTTTACTTTTTTCAATACCTGCTTTTTTGAATGCGTTTATCCATTCTAAAGAACTTCCGTCCAAAATAGGCATTTCGGCTTCTGAAGTGTAAACATCAATTGATTGAATATTACAGAATGCACATGCTGCCATAAAATGTTCAATGAGCATTAGTTCTTCGCTTCCATTACCAACACAAACACAATGACTTGTAGATGTTACGTGATCCACATCTGCAACTATCGGTGTTGTGCTGTCTTTTACATAAAATTTTATTTTACCGGAAGTTGAGGGCTTAATTAGAACATGACATTCTTTGTTTTTCATTAAGCCGTTGCCTGTTATTGAAATTTCTTTTTTTATTGTACCCATTTTATTATACTTCTTCGCTGTCTTCTAAGAATGTTTTTAGCATTGGTTCATACTTTTTAAATTTAGCAATTAAATCGCCTGCATCTTTCATTGTTTTTAATTGTTTAATAAATTCTTTTCTTGGAACTGCAGGAATACCTACGATGATTGATTTTTCAGGGAATGATTTTGTTACACCTGCTTTTGCTGCAACAATACTGTCATTTCCAATGTTGATATGGTCAGCCAAACCTGCTTGACCTGCGATTACAACTCTATCACCTATAACGCAACTTCCTGCTATACCAACTTGTGATACAATCATACAACCTTTTCCGACTCTACAATTATGACCAATCATAACCAAATCGTCAATCTTTGTATCATCTCCAATAACAGTGTTTTCAATTGTTCCTCTGTCAATTGTTGTATTTGCACCGATTTCAACGTTATTTCCTATTACAACTGAGCCAAGTGAAGGAATTTTGAAGATTTTTTGTTCAACATTTTCTTCTTTTATTTCTCCGTCATTTCTGGCTTTTTCAATGTTGTTAGGATTTTCTGTTACAAAACTGAATCCGTCTGCACCTAATGAAACTCCGTGATGTAGAATACAATCGTTACCAACAACAACTCTGTCGCCGATGTTTACTCCGGCATGGAAGAAACAGTTGTCGCCGATTTTTGCATTGTTACCTATGTATGAGTTTGGCAAAATTCTTGTATGTTCACCAATTACAGCTCCTTTTGAAATAACTACGTTTGCACCGATTTGTGCTGTATCTGCAACTTTTGCTTCAGGATGTATTACGGCTGTTTGGTGATAACCGTCATTTACACGAGGTTCTTCGTAGAATAATGTTAATAATTTCATCATAGCCAATCTTGGACGTTCAACTTCAATAGTAGTTAAGGCGTCAAAGCTTACTCCCAATGGTACTAATGCAGCTTTTGCTTTTGTTTTTGCTAAATTTGCAATTTCTTCTTCGCTTAATGCCAAAGCAAGCATGTTTTCACTGCATAATAATGGCGGTGCTATCATTTGAATTTTTGCATCTTCTGCTTTTGTTAAAATTCCGCCTACTATTTGTGAAATTTCTTCTACTGAAAATTCCTTCATGTTATTTTATCTCCTATTATTTTGATTGTTTCATTTTTTCTATTGTGTTTGTTGTAGATTTTCCTTCTACAAATTCAATAAATTTTACATTTATATTGTTTTTGATTATTACATTTTTTTCTTCTTCTGGAAGTGTGTCTAATGTATAATCTGCACCTTTTGTGTGGAAATTTGGTTTTATTTTATCAAGTAATTCACAAGGCGACTTCTCATCAAATATTACCACATAATCGACACAAGATAAAGCACATAATATCTCTGCTCTGTCTAATTCTGTATTTATGGGGCGATTGTCGCCTTTATTTTTCTTAACAGAACGATCAGAGTTGAGCATAACAACACAATAATCTGCTATTTCTTTTGTTTTTTGCAGATATCTTACGTGTCCAACATGCAAAATGTCGTAGCAGCCATTTGTTGTTACAACGGTTTTATTTTCTTCTTGTAACTGTCTTACAATTTGAACTATTTTTTCTTGTGAAACAAGTTTACCCATTAAAATAACCCCATTTCAATAACGCGTTTGCAAATTCTAACAGTATTAAGTGCTGCACCAATTCTCAAATTGTCCCCAACGCACCAGAATGAAATACCATTTTCAAATGCTATATTTTTTCTTATTCTGCCGATATAAACAGGGTCTTTTCCTTCTGCTTGAATAGCTGTCGGAAATTTTTTGTTTTCAATGTCATCAACAACTTCGATTCCGTATGCATTTTTTAATGCATTTCTTGCTTCTTCTGCCGTGATCGGGTTTTCAAATTCTAAGTCTATTGCTTCAGAGTGGCTTACAAAAACAGGAACTCTAACTGCGGTACAAGAAATAGGCATGTCATCTCTAAAGTGCATAATTTTTCTTGTTTCGTTTGTAACTTTCATTTCTTCTTTTGTGTAACCGTTTTCACAAAATACGTCAATTTGCGGTACACAATTGAATGCAATTTCTTGAGTAAATTTTACAGGATTAAAACTTTTACCGTCCAATCTTGCTTTTGTATTTTCTTTTAGTTCGTTTATGGCTGCAAGTCCTGCTCCGCTAACTGATTGATAAGTTGAAACAATCATTCTTTTTATTGTTGCAAGTTCGTGGAGAGGTTTAAGTGCAAGAATTAATTGTGATGTAGAACAATTTGGATTTGCAATAATTCCTTTATGATTTTTTAAATCTTCATCATTTACTCCTGCTATTACAAGCGGAACATCTTTATCCATACGGAATGCACTTGAGTTATCAATAATAAGTCCACCGCGTTTTACAATTTCAGGGGCAAACATTTTGCTTGTTGTTGCTCCTGCTGAAGCTAAAACTATGTCAATATTATCAAATGATTCGGGTTTTGCTTCTTCAAGTGTATATTGTTTTCCGTCAAAGTTCATTGTAGTTCCAGCACTTTTTGCACTTGATAAAAGTTTTATACTTTCGTAAGGAACTTGTAATTCCTTCATAATTCCTAAAATGTGTCTGCCTACAACTCCTGTTGCTCCTAAAACTGCGATTCTTGGTTTTTTCATTTTGTTTCCTTTTACTTATAAAATATTATCAAGTCCGTATGTGAAATTTTTATGTTCAAATGCATATCTAACTGCCATTAAAACTCCGGGCATGTAGCAAGTTCTGTCCGTTGAATCGTGCCTGATTGATAATGTTTGACCGTTTGAACCAAAAAGAACTTCTTGTGAAGCCATATATCCGGGCATTCTTACCGAATGAATATGAATGTTTGAGTACGAATTTGCACCTCGTGCCCCTTCTATTGTTTCAATTTCTTCACAGTTACCTGTTGTAAAAGATTTATTTGATTCAGCCATAAGTTGAGCGGTTTTTACTGCTGTTCCTGAAGGTGCATCTTTCTTTTGGTTATGATGAAGTTCAATTATTTCTGCATTATCAAAATATTTTGCCGCCATTTGTGCAAATTTCATCATTAATACTGCACCTGTTGAAAAGTTTGGGGCAATAAAACATGCAAGATGATTTTTGTCTGAAAGTTGTTTTAATTCTTCTATTTGTTCATCTTTCAATCCCGTTGTGCCAATTACAATATTAATGTTGTTGTTAAGGCAATATAATGCGTTTTCATAAATGGATTTAGGTTGTGTAAAATCAACTAAAATATCTATATTTTTATTCTTTGCTGCTTCTTCAATTGTTGTAAATTCTCCGTTGAAAATGTCAATTTTTGCACAAAGCTCCATATCTTCGGCATTGTTTACAGCCTCAACTAAAGTTTTTCCCATTTTTCCGTTTGCACCGCATACGGCAACTTTTATCATAATTCATACCTCTTATTTTTTAATTTTACCTAAAATATACTATTTTTTCAAATATATGTTAAAATTTTTATATGGATGAAAAATATATTGCACATATCGGAACAGATGAGTCCGGAAAAGGTGATTTCTTTGGACCTTTGGTTATAGCAGGTGTTCTTGTTGACGAAAAATCAGCAGAATTGTTTAAAAGTTTAGGAATAAAAGATTCTAAAACAATTACAGATAAAAGAATCTTGGAAATGTCTGAACATATTAAAAAACACTCGGCATTCTCTGTAATTGCTATTGGAAATGCCCGCTACAATGAATTATACAAAAATTTTGCGAACCTAAATAAATTGCTGGCTTGGGGTCATGCAAAAGTTATTGAAAATATTTTAGAAAAAAATGATTGTGAATATGCTCTGTCTGACAAATTTGGTGATGAAAGTTTGATTTTAAACGCACTCCAAACAAAGGGCAGAGGCATTACTCTAAAACAAATGGTTAGAGCCGAAAGTGATATCGCTGTTGCTGCTGCAAGTGTTCTTGCTCGTGCAACTTTTGTTCAAAAAATGGCAAAAATGGAACAGGATTTTGGATGCAAGTTCCCTAAAGGTTGCAGTTCTCTGGTTAAAACTGCTGCAGCTGAATTTATTTCCATGCACGGTTCAAATCGTTTGAATGAAGTTTGCAAAACTCATTTTAAAACATATAAAGAGGTTTTGAGTTAGTGATTTAGACACTATGTACAATATTCAACATCTCTGTAAAAGATAATTTACATTAAAAAAGACTCACCTGAGTGAGTCTTTTAAATGCTCCAGGCCAGACTTGAACTGGCACTGAGTTGTTCGCCCAATCGGATTTTAAGTCCGACGCGTCTACCGATTCCGCCACTGGAGCACGGTTCTATTCAATTTTCAATTTGCTTCAGCGGAATCGGTAGACTTTGTCTACCTTGCCTCTCACAAAATGATACTTAATCATTTTGCTCGGCAGAGTGCCACTGGAGCACGGTTCTATTCAATTTTCAATTTGCTTCAGCGGAATCGGTAGACCTTGTCTACCTTACCTCTCACAAAATGATACTTAATCATTTTGTTCGGCAGAGTGCCACTGAAATACTGATATTTAATTCCGAAAATCTCGTAATATACACAAGACTTTGAAATCAATGTCTAAATATTATCAAAAAAAATTTTTGTTGTCAATATATTTTTTGCATTTATAATCTTCCTTTTGTAACAAGAAATTAAATTTACGCTATGTGCACATCAGTATTTCGTATTTGTATAGTATAATAGTATCAGGTTAATATTTGTTATACGAGGATTTATTATGAAACTAGATGCAACTCAAGCAAATAATTCGTATAGATATGGTTGGTTATTGTCAAGAATTTTCCCATATATAAAACCATATACGTTTAGAATTTTGATGGGTTTTGTTATTTCAATTCCGTTAGGTTTGCTAGACGGTGTTACGGCTTTTGCTCTAAAACCTTATATGGATTATGTTATTAGTGGAAAAGGATTTGAATATACTTTTCATGGCTACACTATATCTTTTACAAGTGTCATGATGGCTCTGCTTATTCCTTTTGCAGTTGTTTTATTCGCTGCTATACAAGGGGTTCTAAGATATTTGAATGATTATATTACCACGTGGACAAGTCAAAGAATTACTAATGATGTGAAAATTGACTTGTTTCACCGATTAGTATATATGCATCCAAAATTTTATGACGAAAATTCTTCAGGTATAGTTATCTCAAGATATATGGGCGATCCAACATTGGCATCAACAGGTATTGTTAGCCAAATTAAAGAACTAGTTGTGTCTGTTTGCGGAGCATTGGGTTTAATTGTTGTTATGTTGTACAGTTCTTGGAAATTAGCTGTTATTGGTGTTGTTGTTCTTTGTATTGCTTTTTTACCGGTTGTTCTAATTAGAAAAAGAATTAAAGATGCTTCTAATAAAAATATGGTTATAGGTGGTAATATTACAACTAATATTAATGAAACTTACAGTGGTAATAAAGTTATGGCTGCTTATGGATTACAACAAATACAAGAACAATATTTTATAAACCAAACTTGGGATGCTTTTAGAGTAAGTATGTCTTTAACAAAACGTGCAGCTTGGATGAGTCCTGTAATGTATTTGATTGCATCTTTTGGTGTTGCTATTGTTCTTGGGTACGGTACATATTTGATTAATTCAGGTCAAATGACTGCCGGTTCTTTTGCTTCATTTGTTACATCTTTATTATTGCTTTATAAACCTATAAAAAGTATGGGTGGAGCTTTAGGTACTTTGCAAGCCGTATTTGTTGCTATGGGCAGAGTATTTGAATTGTTTGATTTGAAACCTGAAATTGTTGATAAGGAAAATACAGTTGAATTAAAAGCGTTTAATAACAATATAAAATTTGAAGATGTTAACTTTGAATATGTAGATGATCAACCGGTGTTAAAACATTTTAATTTAACTGTTTATAAAAATGAAACCCTTGCAATTGTTGGTAATTCAGGTGGCGGTAAGTCAACATTAGTTAACTTAATTCCAAGATTTTATGATATTAAATCAGGTTCGATTAAGATTGATGATGTAGATATTCGCGATTTTTCATTAGATTCTTTGAGAAGAAATATTGCTATGGTGTTTCAAGATAATTTCTTGTTTACAGGCTCTATAAAATCCAATATTCTAATGGGTAATTACGGAGCAACTGAAGAAGAGTTACAAAAAGCAATAGAGTTCGCTCATTTACAGGATTTTGTTAAGGATTTGCCAAACGGTATTGATACCGAACTTGGTGAAAGAGGTTTATCTTTATCAGGTGGACAAAGACAACGTATCGCCATTGCAAGAGCAATTATTAGAAATGCTCCGATTGTAATTTTAGATGAAGCAACTTCTGCTCTTGATAATGAATCAGAAGCAATTGTTCAAAGAGCTATGGATAATTTGATGCAAAATAAAACGGTATTTATTATAGCTCACAGATTGTCAACAATTAAAAATGCAGATAGAATTGCGGTTATAAATGATGGTGAACTTGTTGAATTAGGTTCCCACGATGAATTGATGGCTATTCAAGATGGTCATTATAGATCATTATATGAAATGCAATTTAAAAATCAAGAACAAGTAAGTGGGGTTTAACTAAACCTCATTTACTTTACTAATTGGTCTTTTTAGTGTATAATTTCTTTAAAAAGTAATGAGAGTATTATTATTCAGTAGAAAATGTAAAGTTTGTTAAGATTTTTTTAAAATTTGAAATTGGCATCTTGAATTTGGTTTATATTGCATGTAGGTGCGTGAAATGAGGTAGTGTTTATGGCAGATGATACAATGAAAAATATAAAAAATATAGATAAAGTTATTTCAACTTTTATATCTTCTATATTTATTTTAGCTTTTGTCGGATTTGTTGCTTTAATTTATTTAATACCGACACAAATTAGTTCTTCTGAAAAAATAACTTCTCAAATTGCTCAACAATTAGCTTACAATGTACATAATAATATTTTTAGTGATTTACAAATATTGGATTCTATCACAAAATCCGAATATTTCAAAGAGGGAAAATTTAACCCGAATTTATTAAAAGAAATTTTATCTTCAAAAAATAATAATGCGACATTTCAATCTATATCATACATAACTTTGGATGGTATTGCTTACACAGCAACCAGAGATTTTGAATCTATGCAGACATCTAATGTAAGTAAAAATGCTTGTTTTTTGAAAGCTAAATCAGGTAATGTTTGTTTTGACAGAGAAAAAGATGAAACGCAAGGTATAAGTGTATATAAAAATACATATGCTGTGCCAATTACTTTAAATGGTAAAGTTACAGCCGTTTTATCAGGTCAAACTCGTACAGATATGTTTAAAACCATATTAGATTTTAGTTCTTTTAATAATATGGCATTTAGTCATATTATTAAATCAAACGGAGATTATGTATTACGTTCAGAACATAAATCCGTTCAAAATTCAGAAAATTTCTTTAAACAAAAAGGGATGTTTTTATCAAAAAAATCAGATTCAATAAAAACGAATTTACAAAACAGAAAGAGTGGTATTTTTTGGTCTGTATTTGATAATCAATTATGGGTAGGTGCATATTCTTCAATTTTATTTGATAATTGGTCAGTACTTTTATTTATTCCTGCAAAAGTTTTGACATTGAATATTGTCAAGGTTCTTTTAATTTCAATCGGCATGATGTTAGCTATAAATTGCTTCTTATTTCTTGTTTTAAAAAGAGTAGAATCTTTGCAAAATAAACTTTATGATAAAATGATGAAACTCGCATTCAGTGATGAAGTTACCGGAGGTTCAAATAAAGCTAAATTTATAATTGATGCACAAAATTTATTTAAAAATGCATTAGGTAGCGATAAATATGCTATTATCTTAATGGATATAACAAAATTTAAAGTTATAAATGAGTTGTATGGTTTTGATGCTGCAAATGTTATATTGAAAGATATTTATGAAATTGTTAAAAAGCATTTGCCTGAAGGTTCTTTGCTAACTCGTTCCTTTGCTGCATCGTATTTGTTTATTATAAAATATTCAAATGATTCAGAAATAAATGAATTGGTAGATAGAATACATAAAAGCGTAGATTTTTACAATGATGAAAATATGCTTGCATTTAAGAAGTCTTTGACAAATAAAGTTGTTACAAAAATAGTTCCGCAGTTTGGAGTATATTTGGTTAATGATTTTACCGTACCGATTTATATTATGTGTGATAGAGTAAGTCTTGCAAAAAGAACTATCTCAGGTGATGTCAATAAGTATATTTCATATTACGACGACAATTTAAGAAAACAACTTTTGGATGAAAAAAATATAGAAGATGAAATGCATCAGGCTCTTGAATCAAAACAATTTGTTATGTTTTTGCAACCAAAATTTGATATGAAAACTTTAAAAATTGTTGGCTCAGAAGCTCTAGTAAGATGGATTCATCCTACACGCGGATTTATTCCTCCTTGTGATTTTATTCCTTTGTTTGAAAGAAACGGTTTTATATTAAATCTTGACAGATATATTTGGGAACAAGCTTGTTCTACAATTAGAAAATGGATGGATGAAGGTAAAACTCCGGTTCCAATTTCTGTTAATGTTTCAAGATTACATTTAAATAACGATATTTTTATAGAAGATTTAAAAGATATGGTTAAAAAATATGATATACCTACCTCAATGATAGAATTAGAATTGACAGAATCAGCAGGATATGAAGATTTTCCTCAATTTTTAAAAATTCTTCATGAATTGAAAAAATGTGGATTCTGTATTGCAATGGATGACTTTGGTTCAGGATATTCTTCGTTGAATATGTTACGTCAAATTCCATGTGATATTTTGAAACTTGATAGAGGTTTTATCAATGATACAACGTATAATGAACGAGGAAAAATTGTTGTTCAATCTGTTTTATCAATGGCAAAAAATCTTGATTTAAAAACTGTTTCTGAAGGTATTGAAACTGTTGAACAAGCAAACTTTTTGAATGAATCCGGTTGCGATATCGCTCAAGGTTTTTTATATGCAAAACCGATGTGTTTAGCAGATTTTGAAAAATTAGCATTTTCAAATGAAAAATTAGTAATAGATGGCTTATCTTTGTAAAAAGTATATAACTAAAAGCGGCTTGGTTATATAACCAAGCCGCTTTTATATCTGACTAAGTTTTATGCGAAATATCTTTTTAAGATTCCATCAAAACCTTTACCATGACGAGCTTCATCTTTAGCCATTTCATGAACTGTATCATGAATTGCATCAAGGCCAAGTTCTTTTGCTTTTTTAGCGATTGCCATTTTACCTGCACAAGCTCCGAATTCAGCTTCTGCTCTCATTTCAACATTTTTCTTTGTTGAAGCAGTAACAACTTCGCCTAATAATTCAGCAAATCTTGCGGCATGATCAGCTTCTTCAAAAGCATATCTTTTGAATGCATCTGCAATTTCAGGATATCCTTCTCTTTCAGCTTGTCTTGACATTGCAAGATACATTCCGACTTCGCAGCATTCACCGTTAAAGTTATCTTTTAATCCTTGTAGAATTTCTGCATCTACATCTTTTGCAACACCAATAACATGTTCTGTTGCATAATTTTTATTACCTTCTTCTACTTTATTGAATTTATCTTTTGCTGCATTACAAACAGGACATTTTTCTGGAGCTTCATTTCCTTCATGTGTGTAACCGCAAATAGTACATACAAATTTCATTTTTAAATCCTTTCTCTTACTTACACTACAATCCTGATTTTAACAAATAAATTTTTATTTGCAATTATTTGTTAATTATTATCGACAAATTTTGATTTAAAAATGCTATGTCATTAAGAACTTTATCAAATCCGTCAGTATCCTTTTTGGTAATGGTTTCAAGTGTCCAATTTATGTTATTGTTTAATTTTGGAAATATTTTATTCCAATCATAATCCCCACAATTTAGGTGATAATGAATATCAATTCTATCATTGAAGATACCATCGCTTAAATGATATGAGGTTGGATTTAATTGTAAAAATTCATCCAAATATTCAAATTGGTTCAATTTTTGAGAAACTGCGGAGCAAAAAGCATGTCCTATATCCAAATTGAATTCGCAGTTACAATTTCCCATAACGAACTTAATTTCTTCTATTGTGGCACCTCTACATATCATTTTATCAGGATTTCTTGGGGCTACGTAAGGTTTATTCTCAATTTTTATTTTATAAGGTTTTATTGAATTAATCTGTTTTGCAACTTCTTCAATACTTCCGTCCATTCCGGCATGAACTACTGTATATTCTACATCTAATTCTTTTGCATAAGTATTTACCTCTTGATAAACATTTTTGTTATGATCAAAAAGATTTTTATCTGCAAGATTTACACCTTGACTGAAATGTGGTGCATGTATTGTGTAATTTATTCCATATTTATTTTTTAATTCATACCACAATGGCAGATTATCTAATTGATTTGGTGCAACATATAATTCAATATAATCATATTTTTGTTTTTCCCAATATTCAATTAAGTAATCTTTGTAATTATCAAATTTGTTTGAAAATTGTTTTATGCCTATTTTCATTATTTTTGAATTAATCTTCTTACATAATCGTAGTATTCATTATTTTTATAACCGCTAATACTTTGATTTAGGGTGTCTTTATCAACAAATCCCATTCTGTATGCAATTTCTTCAAGACAAGCAATTTTAATTCCTTGGTTTTCTTCAATAGTTTGAACATACATAGATGCTCTTAATAAAGAACTGTGGGTTCCTGTATCAAGCCATGAGAATCCTCTGCCTAATTTTACAACATTTAATTTGTTTTCTTCTAAATAAATTCTGTTTAAATCGGTAATTTCCAGTTCGCCTCTTGCAGATGGTTTTAAGTTTTTAGCTTTTTCAACAACAGAATTGTCATAGAAATATAAACCCGTTACTGCAAAGTTTGATTTAGGTTGTTTAGGTTTTTCTTCTATTGAAATAGCTTTATTATCCTTATCAAATTCTACAACACCGAATCTTTCAGGATCTTTAACTTCATAGCCAAATACTGTTGCTCCGCCGTTTTGTTCAATATTTCTGCAAACATCTTTTAACTGACCGGAAAAATTTGGACCGTAAAAAATATTATCACCTAAAATTAGTGCGGCATTATCATTTCCAACGAATTCTTCACCTAAAATAAATGCTTGAGCCAAACCATCAGGTGATGGTTGTTCTTTGTAGCTGAATTTAACCCCAAATTGAGAACCATCGCCAAGCATTCTTTTAAAATTTGGTAAATCTTGAGGTGTTGATATAATCAAAATATCTTTTATACCTGCTAACATTAAAACTGAAATTGGGTAATATATCATAGGTTTGTCATAAATTGGTAACAATTGTTTTGATGCTGCCATTGTAGATGGATAAAGTCTTGTCCCGCTTCCACCTGCTAAAACTATACCTTTCATTTTAAAATCCTTTCTATAAATTATTAGTCAACTTTCAATTCTAAATATTTTTTTAGTGAAATTTTCCAATTTTCGCATATTCCATCATTTTCCATAGCAGAATACTTTGGTCTTTTGGCAGGAACAGGGTATTCTTCTGTTGTGCAAGGAGAAAGTTTTGCATCAACATTAGCCTGTTTAAAAATTTCTTTTGCAAATTCATACCAAGTTGTTTCACCGCTTCCGCAGATATGATAAATTCCATAATCGGGATTTTCTTCTATAATATCGCAAATTCCTTCAGACAAACCAACTGTCCAAGTAGGACAACCAAATTGGTCATTAACTACTTTTAACTCTTTACCTTCTTTTCCATATTTTAGCATTGTTTCGATAAAGTTTTTACCGTGATGACCGTATAACCAGCTTGTTCTTGTTATGTAGTATTTTTTACAATATTTTTGAACAGCTAATTCTCCTTGTAATTTTGTTTTTCCGTAATTATTTAAAGGGTTAGTTGCATCTATTGGTAAATATTTTTCTTTTTTGGTTCCGTCAAAAACGTAATCGGTTGAAATGTATATAAGAGTCGCGTTTATTTTATTTGCAGCTTTTGCAATATTTTCAGTTCCATGTACATTTATTTTTTCAGCATTTTCCAGATCAGTTTCGGCCTTATCAACATTTGTGTATGCTGCACAGTGGATTATATAATCCGGTTTATATTCATTTAAAACTTTATTAACTTCAATTTCGTTTGTAATATCAAGATTGTGTCTGTCTGTTTCAATTACTTCATCTATAAAATCGCAATCTTCAAGCATTGGACATAAATCTTGACCTAACATACCGTTTGCACCGGTTACTAAAACTTTTACCATATAAAAATAATCCTTTAATATGTACTTTCAACTAAATTCTTTGCAATTTTTACTGCTTCTTCTTCATTCATATTACCATGTAAATAATTTTTTACAATTTTTCTGGCAAAAGAACCAATGGCGATTCCATTAATTTGAACGTTACAGAGTTTAGACAATTCTTTAGTTTTAGAATTTGTTCCTCCTGATAGAATTATGTATGCGGGGAAATTTTCTTTTTGGATTAATTCTGCTGTTGCAACAGCTTGTAAAGTTGTTTTGTAATCATCATTTCCTCCACTCATTGGGGAACCGTCAGCTTGAATTATTGTTGTAAAATCTTTTCGTATTGAAAGCATTTTTTTTAATCGTGAGCATAAAGTCTTGTTTGAAAGTAGTGCTCTATCAATACAAATACTTAGAAATCCATTAAAAAGTTTGTTTAATGTATTCCAAATATCAAAAACTTCTTGTTCTTTATCGCTGATTGCATGAAATTCAAGACAATCAAAACCTTCTGTTATTAAATCAGGAAGAACTTTGTTTAAATCTGTTGGAAGACTTTTCATTTCAATGGCATAGAAATTGCATGCAGATAAACATTTTGAGCAACCAATACATTTTGTTTTATCAACTAAAAAATTACTAATTGCATTTTGAGGACAGATTTTTTCACATTTAAAGCAGGATTTGCATATTTCCTTATTGATAAAGGCTTTATTGGTATGAGGATCATCTTTTATTCCAACGGATATGCAAATAAAACGATTATCTTTTATCCCGGCTCTATTTAAACCTCTTTTTGCTGCTTTTAGAGCATCTAAGTTTGCGGAGATATCAAAAATATTACAGCCAGCTTTTGAATATACATATACTAACTTTTCAATTTCTTCAAGATTTTCATTTCCTGCACCACAAACAAGTTTGAAGCATGTTTTTGAATCCAAAATATTTTTTAGTGCTAAATTATCTTGTTGCATAAGAATTCCTTGAAATAACGTTTCCTTTGTTATCAAGAGTTCTCCAATAACCATGTGAGAGAACGTTTACATGAGTATCAAATTTAACCTCATCATATATTGGTGCAATAATAGTTAATTCTTTTGGAGTGTAATATATAAGTCCATAACGGTTATCTATTTTTGTTTTGTAAATATAAATATTATCTGTGTCTATGGTATTTTTATTTAATAAACTTATTTCATCATATTTTGTGTCAGAAATGGTTTCTCCGGTTTTTAGGTCTATTAATCCCAGTTTATTTTGGTGTCTTGTAACCAAATATTTTGAAAAAGCTTCAATTTCATTATATTTTGGTTTTGTAATGGAAGATTTTCCGTTTTCATAATGAACGAAACCAAATTTATTGTTCGATTCGATTTTCCAATTTTTTTCATCATACGGAGTAATACTCGTATAAATAGGATTTATAACTTCTTTAGCAAGTTTTATATCATAAAGTCCGTAGAATTTAGGGCGTTTTACAATAACAAGATGTGGATACTCAGTTTTTTTAATTGTTTCAAATCCGGCAGGAACAAGAATTTTCCCTCTGTAATTCATTAATCCTTTTTTCCCGTTTAGGATAGAAACAAATATACCTTTTTCTTCATCAAAGTTCAAAAAATCGTCATATATAATTTTTGTAATTTTTTCTTCGTTTTCATTTAATAATCCACATTTGTCGTTTTTTATGATTTTATAAATTTCTTTTTCTGTTTTATCTTCGGGCTTTAATTTGAATTTAGCTAAAAGTTCATGTTCAATTACTTTTTGTTTTGAATATGTTTCTTGTTTGTATTTATTTTCCTGAGAAAAAGGATGACCTTTTATTATGAATTCTTTATAATTTATACTTGTTTTTAAATTGAGGGTATTAATTCCATTATATTTTTTTTCGCCGGAATAAAGTTTTACAGCAAAAAAAATAAGAAAAATAAAAAGTATAATATATATATAAATAGTTGATTTTTTCATATTTGTCCTTTTCAACAATATTACTGAAAATAGAGAAAAGTGTCAAATAATTTAAGGGTAATTGGGATAAATTTGACAAAAAAAAAGACCTTATGGAATACAAGATAAGGTCTGTCCGTTTAAATAAGAAGAGAGAGCTTTATATTATTAATAAGTTTATTATGCAACAAATCATGATATTTTGCAAGAAAAGTTTTAACTTATGTAAAGATATATTTTTAAAATTCAAAATATTTGTGTTATTATAAACAAGTAGGATATAAAAATAAAGGAGACTTAGTCATAGCAGGCGAAGAAAAATACGGTCAGAAAAAAGACGTAAAAGATAAAGTAATCATGAATGAACGCATTCGTGTAAAGGAAGTTAGATTAATAGGAGAAGACGGAGCAAATCATGGTGTTGTTCCAACATCACAAGCATTGCAAATGGCAGAAGATGCTGATTTAGATTTGGTATTAATTAATCCGAATCAAGAACCTCCTGTTGCAAAAATCTTGAACTACGGAAAGTATAAGTATGAAATAGAAAAACGTGCTAAAGAGGCTAAGAAAAAACAACATACTGTTGATATAAAAGAAATAAAAATCAGATATAAAATTGATACACATGATTACCAAGTGAGAATTAATAATATAAAAAAATTTATTGCACAAGGTAATAAAGTAAAAGTTATTGTAATGTTGCGTGGACGTGAAATGCAGCACTCAAAATTGGCATTTGATTTAGCAAACAGATTTGTTGAGGACTTAAAAGACGAACAAATGACAATTGAAAAGAAACCTATGCAGGAAGGTAGAAACGTTACATTATTGATTGGACCTCAAGTTTAAAAAACACTTGACGAAAAATTTTTATAATGTAGAATGATTATAGAAGTGCCGCGTGGCTCAGTCGCGGTGAGTGGAACGGAACCGAAGTTCAATAAAGTTAGAGCTTGCTCTAGCAACTGAGCGAAAAAAGATTTGAAAATTAAATAATGAATGCCGCGTTAGCTCAGTTGGTAGAGCAAGGGACTGAAAATCCCTGTGTCCTTGGTTCGATTCCGAGACGCGGCACCACTAAAAGAAAACATCCGTGAGGATGTTTTTTTTTGAGTTCGGAATCTCACCAAAATAAGGCTGTCGCCTTATTCTTAGTTCTCCCCTCTCGAAAACGATAACAAGACATTGTCTTTAGATGAAAAATTTTGTCTTGGACTTTTATTCTGATTTATGTATGGATAATTGATTGTAATTCCTTAAAATAAAAGACTCAACAATAATTGTTTGAGTCTTTTATTATCAATGTAATTATATAAGAATAATTAATCTAAGAATGTTACTTTGCCTGTATCAATGCTATAATAAGCTTTGACAACTTTTACATTATGTTCTTTCATGTATTTTGCAAGTTTTGCATCTTTTTGACTAATTAAGTCAATATCGTGATTTAGATTTTCAACAGTAACATTGTCTGCTGTTAATTTATGTTCTTTTTCGCATTTTTTTACAGAATGTTTGATTGGGGATTTAATTGAAGATTCTATGTAATGTGTTTCTTTATTATTTGACATTGAAGCTGCAACAGCACCACAATTTTGGTGTCCCATAATCACTACCAATTTTGTTCCTAAATGATATACAGCATATTCCATAGATGCTAATACTGCATCATCAATTACATTACCAGCATTTCTTATTACAAAAATATCTCCTAATCCTTGGTCAAAGATAATTTCTGCCGGTACACGTGAATCTGAACATGATAAAACCGTCGCAAAAGGATGTTGTCCGGTTTTCATTTCTGCTCTTCTTTGTGCTGTTAGATTCGGATGTTTTAATTTTTGCACTACATAATTGTTATTTCCTGCTTTTAATTTTTCAAGTGCTTGCTCTGCGGATAAATTATCTACGTTTGATGCACTTACTTGATTGATTGAAAATACTAAACATAGTAAAAGTAATAATCTTTTCATTTCTTCTCCTTTTTAATTCTTAATATTTAAACTTCCATTAATAATATAATTATACGTCAATCCAGAAAAATTCTTACAAGTTTTTTGTGTAGAATGTTAAATTATGTTAAAATCAAAAAATATTATTAAAGTACTTTGAGTGTAATGACGACAATACATGTGTATTAAGTTAACTGTATTCAAGAGGTATAAATTATGGGTAATGATGCAACATTGAACGGTGCAGGTTTAAAATTTCATCACAAACAAGATAACAAACTTGCAGATAAATATGCAAGAGAATCTGCATTAGAAATGACAGCAAAGGCATTAATAATAGATTTTTCAGGGCATAAAGGTGATGGCGACAATGCATACATCGAAAATAACGGTAAAAAAATGGATATATCCGATGTTGCAGGTTGGATTGATAAACTTGATAAAAACGGAGATGGATTTATTTCTCAAGAAGAATTGAAAAAAGGTGGCGGTGATGAGTTGGATATTTTAAAACTTAGAGCTGATGAAGAAACTCAAAAAAAAGTTGAAGCTGACATTAGACAGCAACAGCTAATTGGAGGGTTCAAAACCATGCATAATGCGTTGGATTCCAATTCTTTAACTTGGAAAATAGCAAAACCGGTAACTTTAAATAATTTAGATAAAACCAGATTATTGTCAATGTTATCCAAACCTGAATGTAAAGATTTTTATGATAAAAAGATTTGGGGTAATAACAAAAAACAATACGATAAAAACGAAAATGCTCGAGAACAT
>CAKVCZ010000012.1 GCA_934726055.1 uncultured Candidatus Melainabacteria bacterium | reverse complement strand
CTTTGTTACATTTTCGTTACAATACCACTACCTTGTAGATTTATCAAGTGTTTGGCATGTTTTTTTAATGAGAAAAATTTTTTATTTATATTGAAATCTTACAAATTTTAACCTGTTAATAACAAATAGATTTCTTTAGTGCTATAATTTTGTAATAAATAGTATCAAGGGATTAGTCGTAAAAAGGGAAGCATGTTATGAAAATAGAATGGAAGTCGAAACAAACTAGAGTTATTGCGATTTTGCTTGCAATAGTTATAATACCAATTGTTTATAATCAAGTAAAACTAATTGTTACAGGACTTATATCCTCGTATATGATGTCGCAACCGAAAACTGTGGAAGTTGCAAATCCAATATCAAAAGATATTAATCCAACTTTTTCCACTACGGGAAGAATCGAAGCTCAAAAATCCGTTGACATAATAGCGAGAGTTAACGGCTGGCTTCAAGAAAAA
Organism: uncultured Candidatus Melainabacteria bacterium; assembly: GCA_934726055.1. Classification (GTDB taxonomy): domain Bacteria; phylum Cyanobacteriota; class Vampirovibrionia; order Gastranaerophilales; family Gastranaerophilaceae; genus UBA6984. Next base: position 81,047 of record CAKVCZ010000012.1, on the reverse strand, counting down.
TATTTTCAGGAAGGAGATCTTGTTAAAAAAGGACAAAAATTATTCTTAATTGAACCCGATGAATATACTTTAGCTGCAAGAACAGCAAGAGCAAGAGTTAATGAAAATTCTGCTGTATATAAAAACTCTGAAACAGATTTAAGACGTGCAGAACAACTTTTAAAAGAAGATTTGGTAAGCCGTGAATATTATGACAATGCTCTTACCCAAAGAAACAAAAACAGAGCGGCACTTGACGGTGCTATCTCTGATATGAATAAAGCTAACCTAAACTTGAGCTACACAAATATAACATCTCCAATGAATGGCAGAATCGGTAAAGCAATCGTTTCTGTTGGTAATTACGTTACTCCATCAACAGGGGTTATTGCTCAAATTTATACAACTAACCCAATGAAAGTTATTTTCCCGTTAAAAAGTGGAGATTTCATTGAACTAAAAAAATATTATAAAGAAAATCCAAATGATGAAAGCACTGTATCTGTAATATTGGGACTTGCTGATGGTTCAACTTATGAAAAAGAGGGTAAAGTTGAATTTGTCGATAACAAAGTAGATGAAAATACCGGTACTGTAACATTAAGAGCCGTTTTTGAAAACCCTGATGAACTCTTAGTTCCCGGAGATTTTGTTAATGTTACATTAAGAGTTAATCATCCGCAAAAGGTTATGCTAATTCCGCAATCTGCTACAAAAACTGATGTCGGAACAGGATATTACGTTTGGACAGTTAAAGACGGAAAGGCTGTTAAAAAGAATATCATTGTAAACGATAATTATGAAAATCACTGGATTGTAGAAAGCGGACTTGATTATGACGACGTTGTTGTTATGAAAGGGATTCAGGATATTTATAAATCAGGACAACCTTTAAAAACAAAACCGTACACACCAGATGAAAAAACCGAAAAGAAAAAATAACAAAAAGGAATTAGGATGGCTATTAATAAAAAAGATTTATATTTCTTCATTAAAAAACCAAGATTTGCTGTTGTAATATCTGCTTTAATTGTAATATTAGGTCTACTTTCACTATTTGGTTTACAACAGGAAAAATACCCGAATATCACACCACCACAAGTTACAATATCAGCATATTATCCGGGAGCAAGTGCTGCAGTTATAGAATCTTCAATAGCTTCACTGCTTGAATCTCAACTTAACGGGGTTAAGGATATGATTTATATGTCATCAACAAGCTATGATGGCGCATATACTTTAAATATATTCTTCAAAACCGGTACAGATAATGATATAAACCTGATGAATGTTCAGAATAAACTTCAACAGGTTCAATCACTTCTACCACAAGAAGTTATGCAACAGGGGGTTACTGCTGAAAACAAAGTAGGTGGTGCAGGTGCCATTATTTTAAATCTTGGTTCTGAAAATGACTCTTGGAATCAGTTGGATTTGACAAACTATGCAAATATTTATGTAAAAGATGCAATAAAAAGAATTAATGGCGTAGGTTCTGTTAATGTATTTGGGGCTGATGATTATAGTATGCGTATTTGGCTAGATCCTGCCAAACTTGCAAGTTATAAAGTTACTATTTCTGAAATCAGAGAAGCTATTCAAAACCAAAATATTCAGCTTTCCGCAGGTGCATTGGGAGATTTACCGACAAATGCTAATCCTAGTTTAAAACTTTCTCTTTTAACAAAAGGCAGATTGCAAACTCCGGAAGAATTTGGAAATATCATAGTCCGTTCAAACTCTGACGGTTCAAATTTAAAGTTAAAAGAACTTTCTAGGGTTGAACTGGGTGCAAAATCATATTCAATGTTTGGAATTGTTAATACTAAACCTGCAGCTTTGATTCAGGTAATGCCACTTCCGGGAGCAAATACCGTTGAAATATGCAATAATATTTATAAAACAATGGATGAGCTTTCACAAACACTTCCTGATTCTTTGAAACTTGATATTATGATGGACAGTTCAACATTTATCAATGAATCTATGTCCGAAGTTGAATTTACTATACTTTTAACTTCATTAATCGTTATTTTGATTATATTTGTATTTCTGGGCGATTTTAAAGCAACCTTAATTCCTTGTGTAACAATTCCTGTATCATTAATAGGTACTTTTATCGCTTTGAAAGCTCTGGGAATGTCGCTGAATCTGTTAACGTTGTTTGCCCTTGTACTTGCAGTAGCTGTCGTTGTTGATGATGCGATTGTTGTAATAGAAAATGTAAAACGTCATATAGAAGAGGGTAAATCTGCTCTTGAAGCTACTCAAATTACGATGGGCGAAGTTGGTGGATCACTTATTGCAATGGCAGCCGTTCTTATGGCAGTATTTGTGCCAATGTGCTTTATGAGTGGGCTATCGGGTACTATGTATAAACAATTTGCAGTTTGTATTGCTGTGTCAATCGCATTTTCTGCAATTTGTGCACTATCACTGTCGCCTGCAATGTGTTCTATTATTCTAAAACCCTCAAAGAAAAAGATAGATTTTGATATCTATCCTTGGATAAAAAAGGCTGAAGAATATCTGAATAAAGGACTCGCCATTTTCAATGAATACTTTGATAAAATAACTGAATATTATATTGATGTTGTTAAAAAATTCGTTCTTGATAAAAAATTGACAATAATTACCTACGTTTCAATAGTATTTTTGATGCTAGGTTTATTTAAAATTATTCCGACAGGTTTCATTCCAGATGAAGATCAGGGTATGTTGATTTCGGTTGTAACACTTCCTGACGGGGCATCGTTAAACAGAACAAAAGATGTTTGTTTAAAATTTATAAAAGCAATAGACGGAATAGAAGGAATTGATCAAGACAGAGTTATTGCCTTCGGCGGTATGGGACCTTCTAACCAAGCAAGTATTGTTATTCAGTTAACCGAATGGGGTGAAAGAAAAGTTAATCCGCTAAGTTGGATTATCCGTAAAATTCAAGGCAGACAAACTGATCTTTCTCACAACGGAATTTTGAATGAAATATATAAACGTACTGCGGATATAAATGAAGCTGCAATATTTACGCTCTCTCCTCCGGCTATCGACGGTTTGGGTATGATGGGTGGTTTTGAATACCAGCTAATGTCAACGGGTAATGCAAGTGTACAAGATATCGCAGCGTTTGCAGAAGAATTCATTGCAAAAGCAAATCAGGATCCTTCATTACAAAGCGTTTATACTCAATTTCAAGCAAATGTTCCACAATACCAACTAAATATTGATTATGAAAAGGCTTTGGCACAAGGTGTTGATTTGTCAGAACTTCACAACACGCTAGCTTCAACTTTATCTTATTCATATATTAATGACTTCAACAAATTAGGCAGAGTATTCAAAGTATTTATGCAAGCTGAGGGCGATTACAGAAACAAAATCGAAGATTTGCAGAAAATATTTGTTATGAATAAAAAAGGGCAGCCTGTTCCTATTATGACAATGATTACACCGAAACAAATTGTCGGTGCAGTTTCTATTACAAGATTTAACCAATTCAGAGCAGCACAGATTCAGGGTTCTCCTGCAAGTGGTAAGTCCTCAGGTGCTGCAATGAAAGCAATGCAAGATTTATCTAAAAAAATCTTACCTAGAGATTACACTTTTGCTTGGTCAGGAACATCTTTACAGGAAAAAGAATCATCCGGTCAAACAGGACTTGTCGTAGGATTTGCATTGTTATTTGTTTATTTGTTCTTGGTAGCATTGTATGAAAGTTGGATGATTCCGGTTGCAGTTCTTTTGATTTCACCGGTCGCAATCGTTGGTGCATTAATATTCCAATTGATGATGGGACAGGCACTTGATTTGTATTCACAAGTTGGTTTGATTACATTAATAGGTCTTGCCGCAAAACAATCTATTCTAATTGTAGAATTTGCAAAAGAAGAGCACGAAGCAAATGGCTTAACTATTCAGGATGCAGCAATTAAAGCAGCTCTTTTGAGATTCAGAGCTATTATGATGACAGAAGCTGCATTTATTCTAGGTATTTTGCCATTATTATTTGCTTCAGGTGCAGGTGCAAATAGCCGTATTTCAGTAGGTTCAACTGTAATTGGAGGTATGATTGTTGCAGCAACTCTTGGTACTGTATTAACTCCGGCTTTTTATGTAATAGTTCAAGAAACCATTGATAAACATTTTAATAGTAAACAGGAGTGTGAGGATAATGAAATTTAAAAAAATAATAACTCTAATATGCGTATTATCGTTAACAATTGGGACGGCTTATGCTATTCAAGATAACAAAAGACCTCAACAAAATGTTGTCTATACAAATGAAGTTCATTCTGTATTTTCACTGGAAGATTGTATAAATGTCGCAATTGAAAATAATCCTGACATAAGGGCATCTATATATAATGAACAAGCATATAAATCAAAGATTGGTCAAGCCTGGGCAAATTACTTTCCAACAATAAGTTTAGGGGTGGAAGTTTCAAGAACCGGCAATAAGTATTCACACGCCAAGAATTTACCGTATGGATATGAAACAATGTACACTACAATGGGATATATCCCTACTGTTTCTGCTGATATGCTGCTATTTGATTTTGGAAAAACTAAAGCCAATGCAGATATGGCAAAGAATATGTATCTGGCAAGCAAAGAAAATACAAAAGAAAATATAAATACAATAATTTATAGTATAAAATCTGCCTACTTTAATATTCTATTTGCACAAGCTCAAATTAAAGTATATGAAGATACTGTCAAAGATTATCAGCTTCAATTAAATCAAGCTTGGAGTTTCTATAAACTCGGTAAAAAAGCTAAATTAGATGTTGTAACTGCGGACTACAATTTGGGTAAAGCTAAATTAAATCTTGTTAAAGCAAAAAATATTTTAGAAGTTGCTCGTGTAGAACTGTCTAGAATAATGGGATTTCCGGAATATACAAATTACGAATTATCGGATGATTTAAACTTAAATACATTTGATATTACCTCGGAAAATGCAATAAAAATGGCGATGGATGTTCGTCCGGAATTAATTTCTGCAGAAAAAAGAGCTAATGCGGCAAAAATGAATTTACGAGCAATCAGAAGAGAATTTACACCTGATTTAGGCGCATTTGGCAGATACTCTTACGGATATGGAAATAATTATAACTTAAGCTCGGCACAAGTCGGAGTTGGACTAAATTATAATGAACTTAATATTCTGCGACTAAAAAAACAAATCAATGAAGCTAAAGCTGAATATGAAAAAAGTTTAGCCCAATATGACGGCATCAAAGATTCGGTATATTTTAACGTAAAAAAAGCATATTTAGATTTACAAACAGATAAGGAATCTATAATTATTGCAAAATTAGCACTGGATCAAGCAAAAGAACAATATAGACAAGTTACGGGAAGATATAAAGCCGGAGTTGGAGATGCAATTGAATTAAAAGATGGTGAAAACACTTATCTTAATGCAAGATTAGATTTTTATAATGCTATATTAAACTATAATTTGGCATTTGCAAATTTGGAAAAAGAAATCGGAGTTCCTATAAAATTCTCTGAAAATATGATAATAAAAATATCTCCATCAGAACTCTAAACATCAAAAACCAAGAATTCTAAAAGAAATTCTTCCTTAAACAGCAACAATTTAAGGTTTAAGCTATTTCGCCATATAAATCGTATTCTGTTGCTGACGTAATTTTTATATTTTCGATATCTCCAGGGACAACATATTTATCTGTTTTTAAATATACCATTCCGTCAATTTCAGGTGCATCATACTGAGATCGAGCTATTACAAAGCCATCATCTGTATATCCTTCTATTATACAAGGTAAAATTTGTCCCACTTTTTTTTCATTATTTTCAAGCGAAATTTTTTGTTGCAATTCCATTAATTTTTTATATCTTGCATGTTTAAGCTTTGCAATAATATGACCTTTCAGGGTATCTGAATACGTACCTTTCTCTCTTGAATACTCAAAAACACCCATTCTTTCAAATTTCATATCTTCAACAAATTTGTACAAATCTTCAAACTGCTCTTCTGTTTCTGTGGGATATCCAACAATAAAAGCTGTTCTGATTGCAATATTTGGAACTTTTTTTCTAATATTTTCAATTAATTCGCGATAATCAAATGCCGGACGTTTCATTTTTTCAAGCATCTCTATATTTGAATGTTGAAGCGGTAAATCTATATATTTTACAACCTTTTCCAAATTATTTATTTTTTCTAAAAGTTCATCATCGACATTTGTCGGATATGCATACATTATTCGTATCCAAGATATATTTTCAATTTTATTTAGCTCTTCCAACAGTTTTGGCAACATTTTTCTGCCATACAAATCAATACCATAACTTGTTGTATCCTGTGCAATTAAAACTATCTCGGTTACACCTTTATTTGCAAGATTTTTAGCTTCTTTAACAATATCTTCAATCTTTCTTGAATGGCACTTTCCACGTAATTTTGGAATAATACAATATCCACAACTGTAATTACAACCATCTGCAATTTTTATATAAGAACTGGAACCAACGGTAATTTGTTGACGCTCAACATTTTCCGGATACACATAATTTGGGCATTCTGAAACGTTTGATTGATATTCAAATTTATTTCCAAGTAATTCATCAACTATTTCAGGAAGTTTCATAAAATCGGTTGTACCGAGCATTGCTACAACTTCAGGAATTGCATTTTTTAATTCTTCATTATGTTTTTGTGGCAAACATCCGGTTACTATAACTTTTTTATCCTTCTCAACAAGTTTTAAAATTGAACTTACGGATTCTTTTTCTGCATCATGAATAAATGAACAAGTATTGACTATAACAATATCAGCACGACTTTCATCCAATGTTATTTCGTGTCCTTTTTCAGCCAATAACCCAAGCATTAACTCAGAATCAACTAAATTTTTTGCACAACCGTGATTAACTAACGCAATCCTTGCCATATTTACCTCTAATTCTTACAACTAATAAGATTGTAGCATAAAGAAAACCGATTTATACAAATACAGAACCTAAATAAAATAGCAATTTAGCAATAAAATCAAACTAAAGCCCAAAATCAAACTTTTATCTGTCTGATTTTAAGGCTTTTTTCAATATTGCTATACTTTCTCTAATTTCTATAAACTCATATTTTTTACATCATTGTATGCTGAAATCATTCTGTTTCTAATTTGCATTGCAAGTTGCATACTTAATGTAGATTTTTCTGCGGCAATCATTAAATCATGGACACTAACATCTTCGCCTCTTGCAAATGCTTCCTGCAATTCATCTGAATATAATCTTTTTTCATTTACATCATTCAAACCATTACTAATCCCGTTTTCTATTGAATTCATAAACATCTGGACAGGTGATGATGACATTTTATTTAATTTGCTTTGTGCTGAAGCAGAACTTTCTTCAATTTCCTTTTGCAACACTCTATCAAAATCCATTTGAAAATCATTATTTACTTCAAATGATGCATTGCCTTTTAAAAAATTGTTATAGTTTTTGATTGGATTAAATTGTGTTTGAAGTCCTGATAAATTTGGATTATATGCATTTATTTCCATTTGATACACCCCTTATATTTTATTTACCTATATAGATAATGCCGATTGAATCATTGTCTTTACGTTTTCTGCAACTACTGTATTTGCTTCATACGCTTTCGATGCAGTTACCATATCAACCATTTCTTCAACTACATTGATATTTGGAAGTTCTACATAACCTTCTGCATCAGCATCCGGATGAGATGGATCATATATCATCTTTGTTGGATGCTCCGTTTCCTGTATAGATTCAACTCTTACACCATTTGAAATCAAGCCCTGATTCATTGCTATGCCTGTATTAATTGTTAAACTTCCGTCTTTTGGATGAAATTGAGCGTCTGTATGATTTGCAGCAAAATTTCTTGCACCTCTTGATAATTCATCTTCATAAACTGCTCTGAAGTTTACAGATTTTTTTACGTAAACACCTTTTGTACCATCAGGATTACGAGTTGTATTTACGTTTGCAATATTACTTGCAACCGTATCCATTTTTATTCTTTGTGCCATCATTCCCGATGCTGCTACATCAAATGTGTTTAAACTCATTTCTCCACCCTTTTTTAATAACTACTTTTTACTATTGTTGTCCGCCGCCTCTTATGACATCCGCAATACCGTTAAAGTATTTTTGCTCTAACTTTGATATTGTAACGTATTTCACACCATTTTTGCTTAAATCTGTCATTTCTTTTTCAAGTTCAACATTATTACCGTCTAATGTACCCTCTGAAAAAATATCATCCATTACTTGAGGATCATATTGACCATAAGAATTTGAGATTAAAAATCTTTTTTCTTGCATTGTCAATGGTCTTTTGTTATCTTGAGCATATTGCATTCTCATGAAATCATCATAAGTTGCTGACTTTGGCTTAATACTATTTTGCCCCTTTATGAAATCTTTTAAATCCTCTCTTTCGATGATTTCTGAAAGTTGCGATTCAAATTCAACTTCTTTTCTTATATAACCTGGAGTTTCAACGTTTGCTATATTTGCACCAATTGCTCTTTGACGTTCTTGCAAACCGTCTAATGCTAAATGATTTATTTTTGAAGTTCTTGATGATAATATATCCATTTTCACCTCTATACCATACTTATTAAAATTTCAAAATCAGTTGATTCTTCGTCTGACTTTAATAATTCTAATCTTGCAAATTGTTCTTCTAATGTTTGCTGACAAACATATAGTCCAACACCGCTACCGTTTGATTTTGTAGTAAATCCGTCATTGAATATCCTTGATTGAACATCATCCGGAATTTTTTTGCCATTATTTGAAACAACTATTGAAACAAAATCCTCTTTTAGTGATGTTGATAAGGTAATTTTTCCCGTTTCATCAATTGCTTCAACTGCATTTTTTATTAAGTTTATTAATGCTGCCAAGAATTTTGATTCATCAGCAAATATTGAACTGTTTTTATCGTTCAAAACGACTTCAAATTCTATTAATTTTTTACCAGCATAAACTTTTGATAAAAGTACTGCTTTTTCTACTAATTCTTTAACACTGTAAACTTGTAAATCTTTATTATCAAGAGATTTTAAATCCATTAACGCACTGCTCGCTATTTTAATTGCACTTTTAATACAATTTGTAGCATTTGTACAATCTGCATTATCATTTCGTTCACAATGTTTTTCTATTATATTTGCATATAATTCACAAATAGAAAGTTGGTTTCTTATTTCATGCACAACATATCTTGATTTTGTATTTAGAAATTCTAAACGTTTTGCTAAATCATCATTTTTTGATAATGCACTGCGTTCCATATCAACAATCATTGCTTCTTGACTTGATTCTGCCATCAAATCAACAATTTTTCTGATTGATGCATTCATCATAATATTATCACGTCTGTCAGGTTTATATTCTTCCTTGTATGCCGATATATCTGATGTGCAATTTTCTTCTATAATTTCAAATGAATTCCTTAACGAAACAGAATTGTATAATAAATAATACCCAGCAAAACCATCGAGTTCTTCAGTTTCAAAATCAAAAATAAAGCTTGCACCGTATCTGTTTGTCAAAACATAGAAAAATTCTGTATCTTCCCAAACATCTTCTTTTAATAATTCAGAGCCATCACAGAAGTCATAAACATCAACAGATGTATAATTTAGACGTTTTAACATTCCCTCATAATCATTTTTATTTTTAAAACGATATAAAACAACTCCCTTAGCTTCCGGATTTTCATATAATGGTTCTACCATTGATCGAATAACACCTTGTATTGCCTTTTCACTGCAAGGTTTGTTTTCTTGTATATATATTAAATCTTTTAATCTATTTTTACCTTTAATGTATTTTACCATCTCTCACACACACTTTTTAATGTAATGATTGTCGTGTTACACGTTCTATAAAGCATAACACGACAATCTTTTAAATTCGAAAGGAGTTATTCTTTTAAATCTTAAGCAATTACAGCTTTTTTACCCATTCTTGCTTGTCTTTTGCTTACAAAATCGTGATTAATTGCATACAAAACAGCTTGAGTTCTGTCATTTACTTGCAACTTTTGGAAAATATTATTTACATGTGTTTTAACAGTTGTTTCAGAAATAAACAATTGTTGAGCAACACCTTTGTAAGTAACACCTTGAGTTAATAAATCCAAAACTTCTTCTTCTCTTTGTGTTAAATCTGATAACAGATTTGATTCTTGAGCTTTTTGATGAGCCATAGATTCTTCTTTGAAAGATTTTTGGAAATAATCAAAGAATCTTGCAGTTAACATTGGTGGCATATAAATTTTACCATTTGCAACTTCATCAATTGCATATATCAATTGTGCAGATGCCATTGTTTTTAAAACATAACCTTTTGCACCAAGTTTCATAGCTCTAAAAATTAAATCAGCATCATCATAAGCACTCAAAGCCAACACTTTAACACCCATATCAAGTTTTTCAATTTCTTGAATAGCTTGCAAACCATCTTTTTCCGGCATATTCATATCCATCAAAACAACATCCGGTTTTTGTCTTTTGATTAAATTAATACCTGCATTTGCACTTGTTGTAGCACCAACAACATCAAAAGAACTTTCCATTGTTAACAGTTCTTTTACACCAGTCAAATGATCGTAGTTATCATCAATCAAAATAACTCTGGCTTGCTTTTTAAATTGTCTCATTTGTTCCCCCAAATTCTTTTTTATGTCCCTATGTGTTTTTAGCTTTTCTACACTGTTTATATTACATCTTTTTAGAGGATGTTACATCGACAAAAAGATTAAAAAACGCATCAAAAAGGATCTATAAAATGATATAGACCAAAAGATCTAGAAGGAACTATAAGCCTGTTATAATAATTATTTCAGAAAATCATTCATAAAAATGAGTATGATTTTTTACTACACCATAAAATGTAAACTGTTTATACGTTTTTATACTACACTCAAGTCATACAAGTTCATGATATAATATACACTATAAAAGGAGATGTGTGATGGAATTTATAACTTTTGCAATAGGATTTGTTATCGGAGCAATATTAGCAGCAATAATACTTACTGTTACGTATAACAGAAATAAAACATCAAATGAGGCACTAACCAAACAAATGGAATTGAATTTTGAGAATTTGGCAAACCGTATATTTGAACAAAATTCAGAAAAACTAAGCACCTCCAATAAAGAAAAACTGGAAGATTTCTTTACCCGATTCAAAGAAAAAATTGAAGATTTTGAAAAAAGGACGAACGAAAAATTTAAAAATGAAAATGAAAATTTTATTAAATTTGATGAAAATATAAAACAATTTATAGAAGCCGGTTCTAAAATAGCACAAGACACAAGCAATTTATCAAAAATAATGAAATCCGACAACAGAACCCAAGGTCAATGGGGAGAAATTGTTTTAGAAAGAGTATTAGAAGCCTCAGGATTAAGAAAAGACGAAGAATACTTAATTCAAAAAGCAAACACCGTAGAAGGCAGACCTGATGCCATTGTTCAATTACCTGAAAACAAGTGCGTTATGATTGATGCAAAAACATCATTAGCATCTTTTTCTTCTTATCTAACAGCAAAAACAGAAGAAGAAAAACTTATGCATTTAAACGAATTTAAAGATTCTACAAAAGCACACATTGCAGGACTTGCAAAACGTGATTACACACCAAATGGAGAAACAATTGCACCGGAATACATTTTGATGTTTATTCCAATAGAAAGCTGTTATTCATTAATGTTTTGTGATGATAATACTCTTTGGGATTACGCTTGGAAAAATAAAATCATGCCTGTATCACCATCAACTCTTCTTGCAAGTTTAAAAATAATAAATTCATTTTTAATGGTAAATAGACAAAACAAAAATGCACAAGAAATTTCACGACTCGCAACAAAAATGCTTGATAAATTTTCCGATATGGTTAAAAACATTCGAGCAGCAAGAGAAAAAATAGATTTAGGACTAAAACAACTGGATGGCAGAGATAGTTTAATAACTAACGCTGAAAAAATGACTGAACTTGGAGTTATAATGAATAAAACAATGCCACAACCTGAAGAAACTGTTTGTTCCTAATAGCAAAAAAGCTATATATATTTTTTCCAGACAAAATTAATTTTCTATTGTGCAAGCATTTCTTTTTCTTTATTTGCCACACTTGCAGGTTTATTAAAATAAATTTCGTCAGCAACACTGTTGAATCTCTCAATTAGTGCTTTATTTGCTGGAGAAGCTGCCATTCTATCTATTTGATTTTTGTCAGAAAGCAAAATAAAATTAGATTTATTCTGACATAACATATCAATGAATTCAAAAGAATTTGCTATATTTTCTTCACTAATTTCAGTTCTTCCAAATCCGACAAAAATCCAAAAATCTACATTTCTAAAAAACTTTAACTGGTCATTTGCCATCATTATATCACCGGCAGAAGATATATTATTAAAGATTTTTACAGCATTTGAGAACGGAATAAATCTTACATTGTAACCCTTTTTTATTAATTCTTTTCCAATTGTTACAGCCAAAACCGTAGATATATTATCCGCATTATTTATAAAATGCATTATTTGAGAGCGTTTTGGCTTAAAATTATCTATATAATTCCAAGCTCTATCTATATTTTCACACTGCAAAACATTATTTTTATATTTTATACCATCTTTTTTTAGTCTATATCCTCTAAATAAAGCCGGGAAAATAGCCTTGTTATATTTTGCCCTAATATTCTTATATGCTTCCATAAATTCTTTATTAACCGGGGCAACATTCAAAGAGTAATCTATTATCAAAGAAATATTTTTTGCCAAAAAATTCAAAAAATGCATGTTTCTTCTAAATTTTGATGATAAATTTACGTTACTCAAAAGAGCCAAAACAGAGAATACCTCATCAGATTCATAAACTTTCATTGCAACTAAACTTTTTATTCCAGCTTTCAAATACATTTGAGCTAAAGCTTTGGGCAAATGCTCATTTTGTGTCATATCATATACAACAACATTTTCGTCTTGAGCCTCATATTGAAAGTTGTTACACCAAAAGGTCATTATCTTTTCCATATATTCTTTATTGTCATAAGATATGGTTAAATCCGGAACATTATTATTCACCTTAAAACTTGAGATTGTTTTAAAGTTTTTAGTTTTCTTATAAAATGAAAATATTTTGATTGACGGAATGCTTAACATTGAAGAAATTTCTCGAGATAAAATCTGCAATATTTCAGCTTGCTGCATAGATGAATTATTTACATTATCAAAAACAAAACCTGTTAATTCAACAACTTTTTGTTGCATACTGCTTTCATAAACACTTGCTACTCTGTCAGATATATATTTTACCAACATTTTTAGCATTTCGACAGCTTTCGATTTTTCGTCAGGATTCAAATATTTAACTGTTTTATAATACTCAAGGTATTCATTTTCATCAATATACAAATTTTTTGCAAACTGCTTTGCTTTTTCAAAATCATGAGGTTTATCTATAATTTGACCTGCATGCAAAAATCCAACAATTTCGTCTTGAATCATTATGGGAGCAACAAAATCAATTAAATCAACATGACATCTAAATTCTGCAAACTGCTTTATCGTCGTAACTTGTTTTAAATATGCACTAAAATACTCATGGCATAACTTACTACCTTTTAAAGATTTCTTTATACATTTTGCACAAAAATCACACGAAAAATCATCTTCAGCAAAGTTATATTGTGAATCAACAAGATGAACCATTATTCCTGAAAAATTTCTGAATAAGTTGAATAACGATTGTAACTCATCCACATTTATATAATTTGCTAAATGAAATTTTATCATTAAATACCTCGACCATATTTTTTGTTTTTACTTTATACAAAAAGTGTAAAAATTTTTTTTGCTACATGTTAGAAAACAAAATTATCATTTATTTTAGTGCTACAAAATTCTTTCTAATGCTAATTCTTAAAACCTTATAAAATTGTCTCTTTCTATCCAAGCTAAATTTGGAATATTCTCTTAACCAATCTTATTTATAAATAAAATATCTTTTATTATACAATATATAGTGCCATTTTTCAATAGTAAAACATAAATATTATACACTTGTACACAAACATTTTTTAACTATACAACTAAACAATTTGATTGAATAAAAATAATATATGAACAATTGTAAACAAATTTTTATTTTATTTAAAGTTTTTAAATTTTAAACCGACAAGGGAGATATATAAAAGAGATTGATTTATTGTGTGTGTAGGTGAAAATATATACACACAGAAAGGAGTGTGTTATGACAGATATCAATAACAATTTACCTTTAAACAGTTATGGTCCTGAAGGTGATAGAATTGCTTTACCAAGATTAAAAGGACATAATATCAGTAGTACATCTAACCCTGATTCTTCTTCAATATTCCCTGAAAAAAAAGGAAGCGAAAGAGTTGATGGATTTACAATTGATGGCAAAGGGGTACGTCATGAATATACATACGAATTCGATGAAGATGGAATGCCTCATAACTTCAAGAGTAAACCAGCAGAAGAAAATGACAAAACAACTAAAGATAAACAAAAAACTGAAGACAAACAACCTGTAAAGAAACATAGCACGCATCGAAAACATGTAGATAAAGCTCCAAGTAATGAATGTATGCATCGAGTAAAAAAAGGTGAAACCCTTTGGAATGTTGCAGCAAACAACTTAAAGGCTGATGGAAAAGCTGCAAGCAATAAAGAAATTATGGCAGAAATGAACAGACTTGCAAAATTGAACGGTTATGACTCATACAAAGATTTTAATCACGATTTCTTTGGTAAAGGCTCTGGTAAAGAATTTTTAATAAAAGATGAATCACTTTGCCAAGAAACAAAAACTGATAACACTCAAAAGACACAAGATCCTACTGCCTCTACAAAAGAGGCTCCAAAAGAAAATAGTCCTACAAATTATGAAGAAAATATGCCAAGAAAGCTCAAAGGTGGAATGAAAATGCACCAATTAGGACCTTATGGCGGAGCAGTTGAAGTTCAAGATAACCCTTCTTCTGCTCGTAATAAAACCGTTACTTCATCTGCAACAGCTCCTGAAGGTGTTGTATCATCAATGCCGGATTCCGGAGAAGACTTGGTATCTAAAATGCCTGATGGTATAGATTGTAATAATGTAAGTTCAGAGTATTGTCCTACTGATAGCACTAAATTGGATTCTCAAGCTGCACCAAAATCTGCATTTGATAAATTTGTTGCAAACAATGACAAAAAAAACTATATTCTAGAAACAGACGACAACGGTAATAAAACAGTATCTTACAAAGGTGCTGATGGTAAAAATCATAAAAGAATTTATGACAATAATGGAACTCTAAGATATGAAGAACAAACTCATTCAACACATAGAGAATCATTACCATTCATTGGACACTCTACAATAGAAGAACACGATACATTCTTCACACAAAAAACTAAATATGATGCAGATGGTAATAAAGTATCTGATGATTTATATTCTACAGATAACGAATATCACGGCAGAAAGATGTTTGGAAAAACTAGTCGACCAACAGAAGTAAGACACCGTCATACAAATTTAATGAACAATAAGTAATTTATAATATTACTAAATAAATGCATTTGTGCCTTGCCTTGAATCTTAAAGCAAGGCACTTTTATCGTTTGACAAAAAAGTTATAAACTCAAACATTAAATATTATATTAAACAAAGTAAACACTACATTAAAAATGTTACATCTTAATTTATTTATCTTACTTATAATGATTGCATAATTCTTCTAAACGTGGATATCTACTTATGCTGCAATATTAACTAAATTATCTTTTCCTGCAATAAACGCAGCTAGTGTTCTGTTTTTTAATTTTAGTTTTCTTAATATTGCTTGCACATGAGCCTTTGCAGTATGTGAACTTATGAATAATTTCTTTCCAATTTCAATATTTGAATAACCTAAGCAAATGTACTTTAAAACTTCTTGTTCTCTTTCTGTAAGCATATTTCTCCTTTACAATAGTTTATATATATTTAAAATCACTTGAAATTTTATTAAACTTTGTTTACAATTTACATGTAGGAAGTAAAAAAGTTTAATTTCTTGTTTATTATACTAAACATTGTTTAATATGTCAAGCAAAAATTTAATATTGATTAAACAAAACATAATAAGCAAAAGAATGGAGGTGAATTATGCCTACAATACCGGATATACAAGAGTTGTTGCAAAAAAAGACAAAGTCAAAAGTTACACAAACATTAATTGGAAAAGCATTAAAAACAGGTCGTTCTAACATCTCTTTAAGGATTAAACATAACAGTGAACTTTCTGTGCAAGAATTAAAATTGATTGAAAATTATTTTAATGTTTCCATAATTAATGAATTAAACATTAAAAATACCGAGCCATCAAAAATCAAAAACAATTTTATGGACAGAGAATATGTAGAAATTAAATATTGGGAAGGTTTACCCGAACAGTTTAAATTACCAAGACTTACCAGTAAGTGGGAAGATCTTGAAATTATAGAAAAATCATGGTTCAAAAACTATAAAAACCTGAGAATTGTTCCTATGCTAGGTAACAGAATGGATGGATATTGGTATCCTATGAGAAATTCAGATATTTTAATTATTGATACCAGCGTAACTGAGCTTTCTAAAAGCGGAGTTTATTTTTTCTCAACAAGAAATGGAGAACACTTTTTTGTAAGAGAACTTGAACTACAAATTGATGGAAGTGTTGACGTACACTGGTTTGAAAATAAAGAATCAGGAAATGTTGTTTACACGAAAGAAGAACTTAAAAAATTTAATTTTAAAATTATTGGAAGAGTTGTTAAAAATGTAAGTTTCATTTTATAATTGATTTTTAAATTTTTATTTATATCTAATATTTAAAATAAAAAAAGCCTTAACTTTTTATCGTTAAGGCTTTTTACTGAATTTTTATTATTTTAGTTTATTGTATTCTTCATCACTTACTTCTTCCAGCCACTCTGTTGATCCGTTTTTGCTTGGCACTTCTATCGCTATATGACTAAACCAAGAATCTTTTGCTGCACCATGCCAGTGTTTAACTTCCGGTGGAATATTTACAACATCGCCTTTTTTCAATTCTTGAGCCGGTTTACCCCATTGCTGATAGTAACCTCTACCACCAGTAACTAACAAAATTTGGCCGCCTTTATGATGAATATGCCAATTATTTCTACATTTTGGTTCAAAAGTTACATTAGCTGTTACAACCTGTTCTTTTGTAAGCATATTCAAATAACTTTGACCTTTAAAATATTTTGCATAAGCATCATTTTTGTTTCCAATTTTAAATACATTCACTTTTGGTTGAGAAGTTAAAATTAAAATTTCACTAACTTGTTTATCTGTTAATCCGTTATGCTTTCCTATTTGTATATGTGCATTTAATTGAGGTTCAACACTATCCATTGATGATAAAGCTGCAATTGTCGCAACTTCTCTTTCTTTATAAGTTAATACACCTCTTGCAAAAATATCGCCAAATAAGTGTTCTTTCAAATAATCATCAATTGCAGGAGCAAACTCAAAAAGTTCACCTTTAACAGGAGCACCGCAAAGTTCTGTTTGAGTTTTTGTTCCTATCTTGTTCCTATCATCATTTTTTGATAAAGGTTTTCCGGCTTCACCTTCTTCATATCTTCCCTTCTTTGTTACACTCAACAAAGTAGATAGTCCGTTTAAACTTTTTGGAAAACCACAGTATGCGTACAATTGCACAATAACTTCTTTAACTTCATTTATTGTTAAACCGTCTTCCAAACCTTTTTTTATAGAAGCTTCAAGATTAACTAAATCTCCCGTTGCTGTATATGATGATATCATAACGATATCTTTATCCTTTAGTGTTAAAAGTTCTTCTGCCATTACATATTCTCCTATTATTAATAACATTATTAAAGCAACTGTTTTTAAAATCTTCATAATATTTCCTTTATTTTTTATATTGACTTACTAATAATCTATGCCGTTCAGCCACGTTGTAACTAAATTTTCTGCTTGATTTTTGTCTTTTTGTGCAACATGACCATACACAGCAAGTCCTTTCAAAATTTTAGCACCTGTTTTTTCCATACCCTGTGTTCCGCAAAAACCACTACCTTCGTGAGTACAGAAAGGCACAATATTTTTACCGTTAAAATTATAGCTATCTATGAAAGTATAAACAGGCATTGGTTTATCACCCCACCATACAGGGTAACCGATAAAAACTGTATCATATTTATCAAAATCATTAACTTGTCCAATAATTTCAGGTCTTTCGTTTGCCTGTAACTCTTTTTTAGCATATTCTGTTAATTCTGTATATCCTTTTGGATATTTATCATTTACCACTTTAATTTCAAATAAATCTCCACCGGTTTTTGCAGCAATTATTTTTGCAATAATAGCAGTATTACCTTCAGAAATGTTACCTACACCATACTGTTCTCCTGCACGTGAAAAATATGCAATTAAAACTTTGTGATTAGCTTTTACTTCTGCCATAGTTTTACCTCCATTATCAAATTTAAATAAGAAACATCCACATAAAATTATACTTAAAACAATTATTGATATTAATAATATTTTTATATTCATTTATTAGGCCTTATCTATCAATTTTTCTTGAGCATCATTATATCTGTGTCCAATTATTTTAATTGAATCAAGATGCGTACGAATTTCTGACAACTCTTTTTGAGTAAACATTACATTTTCTGATGAAATGTTTTCTTGAATTCGGGAAATCTTTTTTGTTCCCGGAATTGGAACTATAAATGGTTTTTGATGTAACAACCAAGATAATGCTATTTGAGCAGGAGTTACATTTTTATTTTTTGCTAATTCATTTACATAATCCACCAATGCAACATTCTGCTCCCAATTTTCTTTTGAAAATCTAGGAATTGTACTTCTAAAATCATTACTTTCAAATTTTGTATCCTTACCGAATCTTCCTGTCAAAACGGCTTTTCCCAAAGGAGAAAACGGAACAAATCCAATACCAAGCTCTTCTAAAGTATCTAAAACTCCGTTTGTTTCAGGCTCTCTCCACCACATTGAATATTCACTTTGTACAGCCGTTACCGGACAAACTGCATGGGCTTTTCTTATTGTTTTTGCACTTGCTTCTGACAACCCCCAAGATAAAATTTTACCCTGTTTCATTAATTCTGCCATAGTCTGTGCAACTTCTTCTATCGGAGTTTCAGTATCTACTCTGTGCTGATAATATAAATCAATATGATCAGTTCTTAACCGCTTTAAAGAACCTTCAACCGCTTTAATGATATGTTCTCTTTTGCTTGAAAGTCCTATCGGACGGAATCCGTCCTTGTAGTCATCATTGCTGCCAATTTCAAAACCAAATTTTGTAGCTATAACAACATTATCCCTCAACGGCTCTAACGCTTCACCAACTAATTCCTCATTTTTAAAAGGTCCATACACTTCTGCCGTATCAAAGAAAGATACACCAGATTCAACCGCTTTTCTTATAACATCAATAGCTTCTTCCTTTGGAATAAAAGGCGGATAGCTTTGAGAAAACCCCATACATCCAAGCCCGATAGATGAAACTTCAAGATTTCTTAATTTTCTTACCTTCATTATTTTTACCCTCTTATAAAATTTGTAAACACTATTTCTTCTTCTTTTGGAAGTTCTATACCTGCATTTTTACCTGCTTCCTGACATTTCAAATGCCAAGCCATATTACGTGCAAGTATTCTCATATTTTGCATACCTTCCAAATCTTGCTTTACCTCATCAGGAGTATGACCATGCACCATATTCCAATATCTGCCTGATATAATAGGCATTTCTGAAATTGTCATATATTTATTTAACTGATCTAATGTCGCAGTTGTCCCTGAACGTCTTGCACTTGCAATTGCTGATGCAGGTTTGTGCTTAAATACTTCACCTCTGCCTGACATAAAGGCAACAAAAAATGCTCTATCTAAAAATGCGGTGATTCCGCCACACGCAGAACCATAATGAACAGGAGAACCGAAAATAAATCCATCAAACTTTGCGGCATAATCAACAAAATTATTTACATCATCATCATTTATTGCACATCTGCCAAGTTTTGAACAAGCTCCACAGCCTCTACAAGGTGTTATTGAACCTATTCCAATTTGATATATTTCAGAATCAATACCTTCTTCTTTTAAAGTCCTTGCAATTTCTTCCAATGCTGTGTATGTACAACCATTTTTATGTGGCGAACCATTAAATAATAATACTTTCATCTTT
The DNA here is from genome assembly GCA_934726055.1 of uncultured Candidatus Melainabacteria bacterium. GTDB lineage: Bacteria > Cyanobacteriota > Vampirovibrionia > Gastranaerophilales > Gastranaerophilaceae > UBA6984. Next base: position 60,791 of record CAKVCZ010000012.1, on the reverse strand, counting down.
ACTCCTTTACTTACATAAACCAAGCGGTCTTAGTATTCCTATCATTCCTTCTGCAGCAATATCATTAATAATTTTACCTTCACTATCAAAATAATAAAAATTCATGACAGTTGTTTTTATTTTTGTTCCCGTAGCTTTTAAACCTAAAAATTCACCATCATGAGTTCCTGTTAAAGTCCATCTCACAGCAACCTTATCTTCTGTCGCAACCATTTCTTCTAATTTCCATTGAACATCCGAAAACCCTTTTCTCATCCAATGAACAACAGATAAATAACCTTTTCCGCCATAAAGCGGAGTTGGACTTGCCGGAGTATAAAATGAGGCTTTTGGCGAAATTAATTCTTCTGCCAACTCATCATCCCCAGTGTTTATCATCTTCTCAAAATTTTTCATTAATTCTTTATTTCTATCAACTCTATTATTCATATCTAAAATGCTCCTGTTTTAATATGTGGAACATAAGGTTCCTCTAATCTTTTTATAATATCATTACTCAATTTAATTTCAAGTGCACTAACCGCTTCTTCAACGTGTTTTACATCAGTAAAACCAACAATCGGAGAAGTTATATAAGGCTTTGACAGCATCCATGCAAGTGAAACTTGTGCCATTGAATAACCTAACTCATTTGATATTTTTTCTAAATTATCAACTACAATTTTATCTTGAGTATCAGTTGCTCCCCATACCATAGGAGAAACTTCATCTATTGAATTTCTTGCTGTTTTTGTTCCCCAAGGATGAGCACATCTTCCACCTGCTAATGGACTCCAAGGCACAACTGCAACTTTTCTGTCCACACACAATGGTATCATTTCTCTTTCTTCTTCTCTGTAAATTAAATTGTATTGATTTTGCATTGATACAAATTTTGTCCAACCGTTTTTTTCTGCAATTTGATTTAATCTTTCAAATTCCCATGCCCACATAACAGAAGCCCCAATATATCTTGCTTTACCTGATTTTACAACATCATGCAAAGCCTCCATAATCTCTTCCATAGGAGTTTCATGATCAAGTCTATGAATTTGATATAAATCAACATAATCCAAACCTAATCTTTTTAAACTATGATCAATTTCTGTCATAATATTTTTTCTGGATAATCCTGCACCATTCGGTCTTCCCTCACGCATTGCAAAATTAACTTTAGTAGCCACAACTATTTCATCTCTGTCAAGATTAAATTCTTTAATTAATCGTCCTGTTATTTCTTCACTTGTTCCCAATTGATATACATTTGCCGTATCAAAATAGTTAATACCCAAATCTATTGCTCTTTTAAAAATCGGTTTTGCATCTTCATAATCCTTAGCCCAAGGAAAAACTCCATTTTCTTTCCCAGGCTTTCCAAAACTCATACATCCTAAACAAATTCTTGAAACATCAACACCTGTATTGCCAAGTTTTACATACTGCATATAAATTCTCCTTTTTTCTTATTTTAAAAAACAATTAATTAAATTTCAAATTGAAATATTTAATTATTGATTTAAATTTTCGATTAATCTATACTTGTAATATGAATATAAAACAAATAGACTATATAATAGAACTAGCTCGAACAAAGAATTTTAACAGAGCCGCAGAAAACCTTTTTATTTCTCAATCTACACTTACATATCAAATAAAGGAAGTTGAAAAAGAATTAAAATTTGAACTGTTTGAAAGATCAGGAAGAGGGGCAACTTTAACTCCTGCTGGCAAACAATTTTGTACTACGTTAAAGAGTATTAAAGAACAATTACAAAGAGCAATTGAACAAGCACAGAATTTTAGTAAAAAATACTCAGATAACATTACCATCGGATTACCTGTTCGCTCATGTATTTATTTTTTACCTCAAGCAATAAAAGAGTTTAATAAAAAATATCCGGATATATCAATCACACCAATATTTAATAACTTTTACCATCCTGAAGAATTTCTCAGAGGAAATCAAGATATATTTTTTACATTTGATAATGAAATGAAACATGTGCCTGAAACAAAACTCATACACTTATATACAAGTAAAATATATTTAATAACCAAAAAAAATGATGAATTAGCTAAATTAAAAACTGCAAAAATTTCTGACTTGGAAGGACGTACATTAATGATAGGCGGAGGTTCACCTCCACAATTAAAAAATCTTCAGCAAAAAATAATTAATTCTATAAACATAGATTACTTTAATTCAGAAAATCATGATACTACACTAATAAATATTCTCTCAGACAAAGGAATATGCCTGACTCCCGGATTTTTCCAAGATTTTACGGATGAATTTGCATGGATTCCTTTTGAATGCGATGAAAAATTTGAATGTAAATTATGCATTCATACCTACGACAAAAGAGAAACACTAAAAGATTTCATTCAAATTCTACAAAACATATACAAAAACAAAGAAAATTAACTTTAAACTTAAGCATTTTCTACAAAAAGCCACTCTTTAGATTTAATTAATGAGTTTAAATGAAAGATATAAGAAAAATAAAAAATTTTTATTATAAAATAGTTTACAGAAAGATTTATGACAATGAATAACAAAACAGCATTAGTATTAGAAGGTGGTGCGATGAGAGGTCTGTATTCGGCAGGCGTACTCGATACTTTCATGAAAAACAATATAAATGTTGATGCTATATATGGAGTATCAGCAGGTGCCTTATTCGGAATAAATTACAAATCTCGTCAAATAGGACGAGCTTTAAGATACAATTTAAGATATGCGAATGAAAAAAATTATATGGGTTTATATTCATTAATTACGACAGGTAATATAATGAATAAGGATTTTTGTTTTAAAAAACTTGTTTATGAACTTGATAAATTTGATTTTGAAACATATAAAAATAACCCAATTGATTTTTATGCGGTTGTAACTAATTTACAAACCGGAATGCCGGAATACATCAAAGTTGATGATGCACAAAAGGATATGGAATATTTTAGAGCATCAGGCTCTATGCCATTTGTATCACAACCGGTTGAAATAAATGGAAATTTATATCTGGACGGAGCCATAAGCGATGCGGTACCCATTAAAAAGGTACTCGAAACAAATTATGAAAAAATTATTGTTGTATTAACAAGACCACTAGGATACAGAAAGAAAAAATCACACCTTCCTTACAAACTTTTTTACGGAAAATTTCCTAAATTTGTTGAAACAGCAAATAATTGCTACAAAAGATATAATGAAACAATGGATTTAATAGAAAAGAATGAAACAGAGGATAGAATTGTTGTTATACGTCCATCTAAATTAATCGAAGTAAAACGAATAGAAAAAGATAAAAATAAATTACAAAGTATATATAACTTGGGTATTTCCGATTGCCTGAATAAACTTGATAGAATAAAAGAATATGTCAGTCCATAATAAAAAAGCAGATAACAAAAGTTATCTGCTTTTTTATGGGGCGGATGATATGGGTGTTATAGAACTATTTGGAGAAGATGAAATGCCAATAATTCTTCCTGATAAAGGTAAATACACATATAAAAATCTTGTATGTATTATGAAACAGTGTACACAGACCTACTATAATATCCGTCAAATTTTAGGACTTGAATGTTTATAGCAAGTCATTTTCTAATATCTATTACTCTATTTCTATAATAAAAATTTAGTATTAGGGAATATTTGCAAAGTATTATAAATACTGCATTAATAGCAATCATGCTAAAGAAGTATAACAGAGGAATAAGAAGCTAGACTTTTTGAAGTTTTACCTGAATATATGCAAGACATAGTACATACAGCTTTATACACAGGTTTAAGGAAAGAGAATATTATTTCTCTAAGATGTGAACAGGTTGATTTTCAGTTAAAAAATATAGAGATATTAGAAAATAAAAGTAATAAACATATAATAATACCAATTGTGAAACCTTTAGAAATAATTTTAAATAGGTTAAAGAAGGAAAATAATTCAGATGAGTATGTTTTTGCAAATCCAAAGACAAGGACAAGGTATTATGAGATAGATAGATGCTGGCGGGATTGTTTAGAGGAAGCTGATATAAAAGACTTTAGATTTCATGATTTAAGACATACAGTAGGAACAAGACTAGCTGAAAAAGGTATTCCAATAAATGTTATCAAGGAAATACTTGCACATAGTGATATAAGAACTACAATGAAGTATGTTCACTTAGTTGAAGGTTCTAAGAAAGCAGCTATACATTCGCATGCAGGTTGATAATAATTATCAGTACTAATGATTATTTTCATGGGGCAGGTGGTGGAAAACGAACCCGAAACTCTCGATTATAAATATCAGACAAACTTTCTTGAGATAGATTAGCTTCTAATCTAAATTTCTTAACATTTTTGCCAATTTATTGATTTTGCTAAATATTATTGTTAATATTACAAAATGTAAAGTATATAGAAAATTTATTCTTTGCTCTTAAAAAATCAATTTTAAACAAAAATTTTTATTAAAATTTTGAAAAAATTAGAAAAATGATGATATTTAAAATACAAAATCAATATTTTGGTTCATTTTTTAAAAACTTTACAATTCCTTGTTCTGTATAGTTTTTGACATACATAAATACCTCAATATATAATTTACATCATAAACAAAAATGGGAGAAAATAAAATATGGCAACACGAAGCATTATCGACTACAAGAAAACATTGACTAAAGAAGAAATTATTAAAATAGTCGAAGAAAACAACATTGAATTTATAAAACTTGAATTTTGTGACATAAACGGAACAATGAAAAACTTATCAATTCCATCCGAGCAATTGGAAAGCGCAATGAATAATGAAATAATGCTTGACGGGTCTTCTATTAAAGGTTTTAGGAGCATTGAAACGTCCGATATGTATTTTTATCCAGACCTTAAAACATTTGCAATTATTCCCTGGAGAAGTGACGACGAGACAAAAGTTGCAAGATTTATTTGCGATATTCATAACGCAGACGGAACCCCTTTTGAAGGGTGCCCCAGATGTAATCTTAAAAAGATGATAGCTAGAGCTGAAAAATTAGGTTACACAATGAACGTAGGCCCCGAAGCAGAATTTTTTATATTTAAACAAGATGAAAACGGTTTTGCAACAACGGAAACATTTGATAAAGCCGGTTATTACAGTGCAGCTCCTGTCGATAAAGGCGAAAACCTAAGAAGAATAATGGTAAAAACTTTAAAAGAAATGGGATTTGAAGTTGAAGCAAGCCATCATGAAGTAGCACGAGGTCAACATGAAATTGATTTTAAATACGCGGATGCTTTAACTACTGCCGATAATATTATGACTTTCAAATATGCAGTAACTGCAATTGCTGAACAAAATGGCGCAGTTGCTTCATTTATGCCAAAACCGATATTTGGAATAAACGGTTCAGGTATGCATTGTAACATTTCCCTATTTAAAGACGGTAAAAATTTATTCTTTGATTCTGAAAAAACTTATCAATTATCAAAAGAGGCATTGTATTCAATAGGAGGATTACTAAAACATGTTAAATCTTTTACGGCTATAACAAATCCTATTGTAAATAGTTACAAAAGACTAGTCCCCGGATATGAAGCTCCCGTGTATTTAGCTTGGAGTTTGGCAAACCGTTCGGCTTTAATCAGAGTTCCTGCTAAACGAGGCAATTCAACAAGAGTTGAACTTCGCTCACCTGATCCATCTTGTAACCCATACTTAGCACTTGCTGTTATTTTAGGTGCAATTTTAGATGGTGTTGAAAATAAAATTGAGCCGCCGCTTCAAATTGAAGAAAACATCTACCAAATGACAAAAAAAGAAAGAAAAAGAGCCAAAATTGATTCACTTCCTGCAAGTTTAAGTGAAGCTCTTGACTTGCTAGACGATGATGAAATTATTAAAGATGCATTGGGTGAACATATTTATGAAGAATTTGTTTCTGCAAAAGAAAAAGAATGTGATAAATTCAGAACTTATGTAACACCTCTTGAAGTAGATATGTATCTTAATATGCAATAATTGAAAGTTATATTTGGAACATATTAAAAAAAGGTGCATTACGCACCTTTTTTTTAATTCAATAAATATAGAGAGACAATTATTTATTATCTTCCATTTCCCAAATGCCGCATGGGCATAGACCTGCACAAATTCCGCAACCTATACATTTGTTTGGGTCTGAAACGTATTCAAATTTGTTATCTTCATGCTCAATTCTTGATATTGCGTTTTGCGGACAACTTTGCTTGCATAATCCACAATCCCTGCAATAACCGCAAGACATACACCTATTTTGTTCATTGTCACAATTTGAATTATAGCATTCGTAATATTCTGATTTAATTCTTTTTGCAGGAATTAACTCTTTTTCCTTAATTGGAGTTAATTCTTCATTGTTTAGAAATTTAATAATATTCTCTGCTGCATGTTTTCCGTCTGCTATTGCATTTGTAAATAAGCCGGGCTTTATAGCATCACCTATTGCAAAAACTTTCGGATTAAAAGTTTGCATAAATTCGTTTATTTGAATTCTTGATTTTTCATCTAAATAATCTTTTGGTACAAAATCAAAGATGGGTCTATCGCCAACAGATATAATAACACTGTCAGCTTCTAAAAATCTTCCGTCTTTTAGTAACACACCTTTATCGGTTATTTTTTGTGTAAAACAGGGATACATTATTTTTGCACCAAGTTTTTCCGCTGCTTTGATTTCTTTTTCAAATGCACTTGGTTCTTGAATATCTATTGCAGTAACACTTTCAACACTACCTTGTTTATAAACTTCTGTTATAACATCCATTGCGGCATTTCCTGCGCCAATAACTACAACTTTTTTGCCTAAATTATATTTTTTTCCGTTTTTGCAATCTTTTAAAAAGTTTAGCCCTTTAATTAATCTTTCATATCCTTCAAATGGTATTACAACAGGGTTATGTCCGCCTATTGCAAGTACAATTGCATCAAACTCGGATTCAATTTTATTAAATAGCTCCGGTGTAATTTTTGTTGAGGTATGAATTTTACCTTCCCCGTTTACTCCCTTAAATCTTTCTAACTCTGTTTCTAAGATTTCTTTATGCAGTCTTTCAGTTGGTATTACCTGAGATAATTTTCCTCCGATTTTGTCATCCGCTTCAAACATATCAACTTTATAACCATGTCTTATTAATTGCCATGCGACAGAAATACCGGCTACACCCGAACCAACTATCGCAATACATTCTTTATGTTTAATCTCAACGGGATTCGGTTTTATATCTTTAGATAAAGAACCGAGCATTTTAACGTCCAGCGGTTCATCAAAACTCCCTCTTGAACAATGACTTAAACACAAATTAGGGCAAACCTGACCGCAAACAGAAGCTGGGAAGGGACTATAATCTAAAACCAATTCAAGTGCTTCTTTAACACGTCCTGAGCGAAGAAGCGAAAATCTTTTTTGTGTCGGGATTTTAATGGGGCAATTGTATTCACAGGGTGCAGAATATGCATAATTCTTCCAATTCGGTTTACGCAATCTTGAAATACCTGTTTGAACTAAATCATAGGATTTGAAATCATCTTTAATTAAATCGGAAAATATTGAACCGCCAATTTCATCAAACCATTTGTTTACCCTAAATGTTTTTAAAGAAATATCATTATGTTTCTGTCTTTCTTCATAAGTTTTTGCAACTATCTTATGCCATATGGCAGGGGCAGATGTATTAGGAGTCTGCGCGAAATCGCACAGTTGATTAAAAAATTCGTCTTTGTGAATTTCTGACAAAAAGGTTTTTAAGCCTGTTATTAAAAATTCCCTGTCATTTTCATCTAAATCAAGCAAATAAACGTCATCAGATAAATTTTTTATATTCCCTCTTACATAGACAATTCCGCCAACCATACCTACACAGGCTCTGTCACCCAAAACCGATGACATATTTTCACAATTTAAACCGCAAACAACTGCAATTCCACCACCCATAAATTCAAATGAAAATGACCCCGTTGAACCCAAAACCCATAATTCGGGAGTGGTAAACTTCGGGTCCTTTTTCATTAAAGCACCTGACCTTGTACCTACATTTCCGCCTATATAAATTTTACCTGATGCCGCACAATGCCCTGTTGTATCTCCACTATCGCCATTTACAACAATTTTAGCACCGCTGTTTAACCAACCTGTATCAGCAGGAGCGGAGCCTTCCACATAAATATTTGTGCCATTTGCTCCCATAGCGCCAACTCTTTGTCCCGGGTTTTTGATATAAAAGTTTAAATCTTCACCGTTTTTAGACCAAACTGAACCTCCGATATTATGTTGTCCGCAAGCACTTATCTCAAAATCGGTAATACCCTCATCAATTGCATTCCAAATATCTTGCATTAAATTCTGCGTAGAAGTTCTTTTATCATTTTCAATTGTATTTATTATTTTTTTAGCACACATATTGAATATTTAACCTTTCCGCAACATTTTTATCAACACATACAAGAGCATCAGACCTTCCAATCGGCAGAGTTGAATTACCCACAGGTGCAAGAAGTTTTTTAAGTTCAATATCAGTTGCACATATATAATTAACAATATTTTCGGCAACCCTATCAACATCAAGCCTTTGCATTAATTTTGGATTTTGCGTTGTAATTCCGATTGGGCATTTGCCTGTATTACAGCCGTTACACTTACCGAAATCATTTCCAACACACCCTGCAATTTGAAGTATCAATTTACCTATAAACACTCCGCTTGCGCCTAAACATATCATTTTAAAAGTATCTGCCGCAAGATTCCCGTTCATTCCTATTCCACCACCTGCAAAAATAGGGATTTGACCTTGTTTTCCCTGATGAACTGCTGCTAAATAACAATCCCTTAACTTTGAAACAATAGGATGCCCTGTATGATTAAGAGATATTTCGTGAGCGGCTCCCGTTCCTCCTGCGATACCGTCGATAAAGAATCCGCCCACGATATTATAGGGGTCACGAAGAAGATTATTATATACGCTAACACTTGTTGAAGATGCCGCAACTTTAATTGCAACGGGAACTTTAAACTTAAAAGCACAGTTCATGGATAAAAACATCTTCTGAACACTTTCTTCTATCGAATAAAGCCCCTGATGATTAGGAGGAGAAAGTAAATCAGCTTTAGGAACACCTCTTATCTCTTGAATTAATTTTACATTTTTTTCAGCCATTAAAAGTCCGCCATCCCCAGGTTTTGCACCTTGACCGATTTTAATTAAAATTCCTGCGGGGTCTTCAACCATATAAGGCATAGAGTTTATAATTCTATTCCAGCCGAAATGTCCTGAAGCAATTTGAAGTATCATATATTTTAGATATTTTGAACGCAAAAGTTTATCTGGAATCCCGCCTTCACCGGAGCACATTCTAATTGGAATACCTTTAATTTCGTTTAAGTAGGCTGTTGCTATTGCTATCGCTTCCCACATTCTGGGCGATAATGCTCCAATTGACATATCAGAAAATATAATGGGGTAAATTGAAGTATTAACAGGCAGGTGTTCATTTTTCTTTTCCTGTAATTCGCCGTTTACTATATCAAAATCAAGGTTATCGGCACTAACGACTCTGCCTAAGTTGGTTCTTAAATCAAAGGTGTGACGAAGAGCGTCAAGCGAAGGGTCTGTCATTTGAGAAATTCTTCCGACTTTGATTTTATCAAGGGTTCTGCCTTCTGTATGCACATTATTTCTTCCGCCACGTTTTACGGAATTAGCGGTTTTAGCTCTATATCTTGTTCCAAAGATTTCGGTTCGATTTCTAACTACTTTAATTGCGCCGTTTGGGCAAACTTTTGTGCAAATTCCACAGCCTCTGCAAAAATTATTAGCGTCAATTACTTGTTTTATGACAGGAATTGCTTTTTGGTCCTCGTCTATTTGAAAACCTTCTTCATTTGAAATTGCTCTAACTTTTTTTCTTTTTTGAACATCAACTTTAATGGCACCGAATGAACACGCTGCAACACAATGACCGCAGAGCATACATTTTTTGCTATCGTATTCAATAATCCATGGCAAGTCATCTTTTGAAATACTATTTATATTAATTTCTTCCTTCATTGAGCAATCCTTTGAATATTTAAATCATTATCCACAACGACAAGTTCTCTTTCATTTGTGTAGATGTCTTTAGCAATATCTCTATCGGGTAATATTTCATTGGCCCCTGTTACTTCGCTTGTCATAATGACAATATCTTTGTCTTTGCAGATAACGGTAGGTCTTAATTTTTTTGAATCTATTACATTAAACATTGTTCCGTCAGGAAGAACCCCAATCGTCGTATTAGGCCCGTTGATTTCTAAATTTTGTAAAGATGATTTAATTCTCTCAAGCACGTTTTTATTATCTCTCTTTTCCATTTCATCAAACGGAAGTGGGGTTAAAACGTGTTTATAGTATTTTAACGGCCAACCTAAAATTTTATGAACATAGTGAAGTGTATATAAAAAGCATTGTGAATCTGATTCAAACCCAATATAGCCTTTAAACAGTTTTTTCTGCATTAGTTTATTTTTTTCATAGAATGTATTTTCGCCATTTGTTAAAGTTGTATACCCTTGTAAGAAAAACGGGTGTGCAGCATAGCGAACAATATCATAATTTGTGTTTTGTCTGCATTGCGCCGTTATAATCTTTGCTTTAAGGTTAACTTCTTCACTCCAAAGATTAAAGTAAGTCCCAATGTCATTAGGATCACCTATTTCTTTAAGAGAAATAATATCAGGGTAAAAAGAATAGACAAAACCTTCTTCATTTTTTTCTAAATATGCTCTTAATTTTAATCTTGTATCAAGGAGTAACTCCTCTTTTTCTTCTTGAGTTGCACTTTTATATGTTTTCGGATATTGGAATACTTCAAAAACATAATTTGGCATAGTTTCTATTCTTAATGATTTATCTGGATATACAACGGGCGTATATTGAAAGACCCTTACAAACCCGATTTTATGAAGTAAATCTTCAGCGTACTTCATACCTTCATCAGTTACTGCCATTGATAAAATCGGCAAATCCTTATAATTTTCAAAAATACCGCCCAAATCCTGCATAATAAATGCAAAACCTGAATTATCATGTCCTTTTTGCTGAGAGCGCATTAATTTCAAAGCAAGGCTCGGATGTATATAATGTTTCGACTTAATTGAACCTATTCTGCACATAGTTTAATTATTATACTTCTGCTATTTATCGTCAATTTTAAGGGTTTATTAAGTTTTCTAAAGTTTTTTATTTTTAGATAATTTTTGATAATTTTGCATTAAATTTTTATAATTTTGATTAAAAATTCAGATATTTTTGAAGATTTTAGATAAAAATAAGCCTAATTTAAACAAAAAATTCTAAAAAACTTCTTGTTTTACAGTTGTTTACAAATTAATAAAGTTTAAATATCGGATATATTTTTTTATTATTAGAATTATGACAAATATAAAATTTACTAAAATGAACGGTCTTGGGAATGACTTTGTTATTCTTGATTATTCCGAATATCAAAAAACAAAATTATCACCTGAAAAATTAGCTCTTAAACTATGCAACAGAAACTTCTGTGTTGGTGCAGACGGTCTTATTATTGTTAATCCCAATACCGATAAAGCTGATATTTCCTGGATTTTTTATAATTCAGACGGCTCAATAGCTCAAATGTGCGGAAACGGTATGAGGTGTTTTGCAAGGTATATTTATGATAATAAAATAATCGATAAAAAAGAATTTTCCGTTGAAACCAAAGCGGGAATTATTGTTCCCAAAATAATTTCAGAAAACGAAGTTTGTGTAAATATGAGAATACCCGTTTTAGAACCGAATAAAATACCTTGCAAAACCAAAACAAATTTAAACATACCTTATATCATTGATAATGATAAATTTTTGCTGAATATGATAAGTATGGGCAATCCCCATTGTATTATCTTTGTTGAAAAAGACAGTAAAAAGCTTGCTAAAAAATACGGTTCAATAATCGAAAACGATAGTCTGTTCCCCGAAAAAACAAACGTTGAATTTGTTGAAATTTTATCAAAAGATGAAGTTATTATTAATGTTTGGGAAAGAGGATGCGGAATAACGTCTGCTTGTGGAACCGGAGCTTGCGCAACAGTTGTTGCAGGGATTTTAAACGGTTATTTGAATAATTGTGTAAAAGCAAATCTCCCCGGCGGAGAGTTAAAAATCGAATGGAAAGGAGGCTCAGATGACATAAAACATTCTGTTTTTATGACAGGCAGAGCTGATTATTCTTTCTTTGGAGAAGTTATTATTTGAAAAAATTATAAAATCTTTCCATAGCTTTAGTTGTATTTTCAATTGTATTAAAAGAGGTTAATCTGAACCAATTTTCGCCGTTTTTGCCAAAACCGCTGCCCGGAGTTCCAACAATACCGATTTTAGTTAATAATAAATCAAAGAAATCCCAAGAATTCATATTATTTGGACACTTTAACCAGATGTACGGTGAATTTTTACCGCCCGTATATTTGATATTTAATTTATCAAGAGTATCACTTATAATTTTAGCGTTGTGCTTGTAGTAATTTAGATTTTCTTGAATTTGTTTTTGTCCGATTTCGCTAAATACCGCACTTGCCCCTTTTTGCACAATGTAAGGAACACCATTGAATTTTGTCGTTTGACGACGAAGCCACATTTTATTGAGGTTTATATTGTCATAATTTAAATTATCGGGAACAATTGTATAACCGCATCTTGTACCGGTAAAACCTGCTGTTTTGGATAGAGAACAAAATTCTATTGCACAAGACTTGGCACCTTCTATTTCATAAATACTTCTTGGAAATTCATCTCCTGATATAAAACTTTCGTAAGCAGAATCGAAAAGAATAACGGCATTATTTAAAATTGCATAATCTACCCATTTTTTAAGTTGTTTTCTATTATATACAGATCCTGTCGGATTATTAGGAGAACAAATATAGATTATATCCACCCTGACTTTATCATCAGGTAAGGGCAAAAAATCATTTTCTTCGTTTGCATTAATATAAACTATTGTTCTTCCTGCCATAAGGTTTGTATCAACATAAACGGGATAAACAGGGTCAGGTATTAAACAAATATTGTTTTTAGAAAACAAATCCAAAATATTTCCCAAATCGCTTTTAGCACCATCTGATATAAAGATTTCATTGAGCTTAAGCGTAATATTAAAATTTTTATAATAATTTTGAATTGAAGTTTTTAAAAAATCATAACCCTGCTCCGGGCCATAACCTTTAAAAGTTTCTTTACAACTCATTTCATTAACCGCATTATGTAATTCTTCAATTACAACAGGGCAAAGAGGCAACGTAACATCTCCAATGCCTAATTTTATTATTTCCATATTCGGGTTTTTTGAAGAAAAATCGCTGACTTTCTTGGCAATAGTTGAAAAAAGATAACTCTCGTTTAAATTTTTATAATTTTCATTAATGTTCATATTTACCTCGCTTAAATTTAACTTAATTTGTGCAGAATAAGCTCATTTAAGTTCGGTTATTTTAATTCTAACATAAACATTTAAAATATAATATATAGTTGTGCTTTTATTCATAAATATAAAAATTAAACTTCAAAGAATTGTCGTTCTTTAAGTTCCAAGAGTATTTATTTAGTTATGTTTTACGGAAATTTCCAAGAATACCCGTTCGATTATTTGGGATTTCGGCACTCTGCCGAACAAAAACATCCAGTGAATGTTTTTGCGAGAGGTAATATGTCCGACTGGTATCTTACGGGCTTGCTTTCTTACGTTTGACATCGTCTTACCAAAATCCGCTCCTGTATTTCTGGTTCTAAAGAAATAATGAGTAAATATGAGCAAATCGGTTTTTATCACAGTGCAATAGTTGAGCTTCCGACCTTTTATAAAAAATTTCCTACCAAGAAAAAATTTTTAACTAAAAACATAAAACTTTTAGTTCAACAAAACCAACGAATAATACTTTCAAGCGTACAAAATGCCGGAAAGGTGCAAAAACGCTAAAACCCTCTTAAGGATAGAATTAGGACGCAATTTCTCACTAATTAGACTCGTTGGTTCAAAATATAGACTTTTAGGACTGAGCTATGTTACTATTCGTAGGAAACTTCCAACCGCCAAACCCTTTACAGACAGTCAACTTGCGGCAAAATAGTACTATTAACCGTACAGATACACTGTCCTGAAAAAGTACAGCAGCATTAGAAAGTATTTTATGAATCAATATATTATTTTATGAGCTACTGCTTCGGGTACATAATGGGTACATAAGATTTTGTTAATGGGTAAAAGATGGGGCGGATGATGGGATTCGAACCCATGTATATCGGAACCACAATCCGAGGTCTTAACCACTTGACGACACCCGCCATCTAATTCTTTTATCTACTATTTTCTAGTTTATTCTTTGGAACATGTAACCTATGCCACGAGCTGTTAATATTAACTCTGGATTTGCAGGGTCTGTTTCCAATTTTGAACGCAATCTTGAAATATGAACGTCAACTACACGTGTATCAATTCTGTGATCAGGCGGATATGCCCATACATGTTGCAATATTTCGTTTCTTGAATATGCCTGACCTGAATTGTTCACTAACAATTCCAACAAACTAAATTCCATGCCTGTTAATCTTATACGTTCATTCTTACGGAATACTTGACGTCTTGCTGTGTCAATTTTTATATTGCCTGTTGTAATAACATTTTTTGCCACTTTGCCCGTTGGAACTACAGATTCATGACTGTTTGTTCTTCTTAAAACAGCTTTTACACGTGCTTCCAACTCTTTTGGACTGAATGGTTTTATAACATAATCATCCGCACCCAATTCTAAGCCTGTAATTCTTTCTGATACATCACCTAGAGCTGTTAATATAATAATCGGAACGTCTGAAGTACGTCTGATTTCTCTTGTAACTCCATATCCGTCAACTTTTGGCATCATTACATCTAATACTACTAAGTCCGGATTTGTTTTATTAAATTCGCTGATTGCTTCTTCGCCGTCTTCTGCTACAACAACATCGTAACCAACCATCTTTAATCTTGTTTCTAATATTCTTCTGATACTTGCTTCGTCATCCGCTACTAAGATTCGTTGACGATCGTCAGTTTCATTTAGCATTTCTGCATCTGTCATGGTCTGTACCTTACCTTCTTAAGTTTTTTTATAATACTTAACCAATTTATAAAATATAAATTTATGTTATAAATATATCTTAATATAATCATAAAATAATTGCAAGCAAAATTTTTAAATTTTTTCGAAATTTACTATTATTTTTAAGATTTTGACATTATTGTCTTAAATTCTTCAAAATCTTCAATTGTGTCAATACCTAAAGGTTTATCTTTTACAATTGAAGTCTTTATTCTTAGCCCCATTTGCAAAGCTCTCAACTGTTCTAAGCTTTCTGATATTTCCAGTGGAGTTTGAGGTGCGGTTGTCATAAGTGTTAAAGCTTTTTTTGTATAGCCATAAATTCCTATATGTCCATAAAATGGTGCCGGATTTGCTTTTCTTTCAAATGGAATTTTTGAACGCGAAAAATACAATGCATATCCATTATTATCTATAACACATTTTACTAAATTTGGATTTTCAACTTCGTCTTTGTCTTCAATTGGTCTTATTAACGTTGATATATCCGCATTATGATTTTTTACCCCATCAATTACAGCTTCAACATTTTCAACCTTTATCATTGGTTCATCGCCTTGAAGATTAATAATATATTCAAAATCATCATGTCTGTCAACAACTTCTTTTATTCTGTCTGAACCACATTTATGATTAACTGAAGTCATTTCAACATCGCCACCGAAATCTTTTACCGCATTGTATATACGTTCATCATCCGTTGCAACAATCACTCTATCCGCAGTTTTAACTTTTAATGCCGCTTCATATACCCATTGAATAATTGGTTTATCATTTACTTTTAATAAAGGTTTTCCTTCTAATCTGCTAGAACCATACCTTGCAGGAATAATAATTGCTGTTTTTTTATTATCTGACACTTTATACCTTCTTTTTTATTTTTATATTACTTTGCAACAACAAATGACGTCCATTGATCTTGTTGGATTTCATCAATTACGGTTAAATTTTCGCGATTCAAAGCCTCTAACACAATTGGAGCTTTTTCTTTTAGAATTCCACTCAAACTCATTTTTGATTCATCGTGCATTAAAACTTTTAAATCACCCATAATTTCATACAAAACATTGTGTAAAATATTAGCACAAACGAAATCATATTTTTTATTTTTTATCATATCAGCAGTGCCAAGTTCAAATGTGCAAGCCACATGATTCAATTTCGCATTTTCTTTTGCAACTTCTATTACGGTTTCATCATTATCGCACCCGTAAACATCACTTGCTCCCATTTTTTTTGCAAGAATCGATAATATGCCGGAACCCATACCAATATCAGCCATTGTTTGACCACTTTTGAAATATTTTTCTAGAGCTTTCATACACAATTGAGTTGTTTGATGGGTTCCTGTGCCGAATGCACACCCCGGATCTAAATTTATTATAATTTCTTCTTTTGATTTTGGTGAATATTCAATCCAGGTTGGAACAATAGTAACTTTTTCACTTACATGCGTTACATCCCATTTTTCTTTCCACTTTTTAGACCAATCTTGATTTTCTTTTTCTGTTACACTAAACTTCCAAGAACCAAGTTCTGACTCTGTTAAACCTCTATCAATAAGCAATTGTCTTTGATTTTTCAAAATTGTATCGAAATCTGGTTTTTCACCACGAATAAACACTTTTAAAAAACCTCTTGTAGTAGAAATTAATTCTAAATCTTTATAACCTTCTTCAACTTCTACAACCCCTTCGCAATCAAAAGATTCAAATAAAATGTCAGAAATTATATCTGACATTTCAGGATTTATTGCAATAATTAATTCATAATAACTATTATTCACTTAAAAAACATCCCATCTTGCGATATTTTTTATATCTTTGTTCGCGTAATTTTTCAGGCGACATTTTTAATAGTTTTTTCAAAGTTGAAATTAAATCTTTTTTTAGATTTTTAGCCATTTCAGCTTTATCATTATGAGCACCACCCAAAGGCTCATTCACACAACTATCAATTATACCTAAATCTAACAAATCTGATGCTGTAATTTTTAAAGCATCTGCTGCTGCTGCTGCTTGATTAGAATCTCTAAACAAGATAGAAGCACACCCTTCAGGTGAAATAACTGTATAATATGCGTATTCAAGCATCTTAACATCGTTTGCGACAGCTAAACCTAATGCCCCACCTGAGCAGCCCTCACCTGTTATAACTGCAATAACAGGCACATCCAATTTTGCCATATCTCTTAAATTTTGAGCAATAGCAATACCTTGACCTGTTTGTTCTGCTGTAATTCCCGGATATGCCCCCGGAGTATCAATTAACGTAATAATCGGCAAATTAAATTTGTTTGCATGATTAAACAAACGCATTGCCTTTCTGTACCCTTGAGGTTGTGGCATACCAAAATTATATTCTAAATTTTCTTTTGTTGTAGAACCTTTTTGAGTTCCTACAAGCATAACGTTATAATTTCCTAATTTAGCAATACCGCCAATTATAGCTCTGTCATCAGAACCTTCTCTATCACCATGCATTTCAATAAAATCTGAACACATGTAATTTACGTAATCTAAAAATGACGGTCTGTTAGGATGTCTTGCTATTTGCAATTTTTCTGATGGTTTCAAGTTTTTATATATTTCTTGTCTATATTCATCAGCCTGTTGCTCAAATTTTTCAATTTCACCACTCAAATCCATGCCAGACTCCGCACTTACCGATTTTAATTCCTCTATTTTTGTTTGTATATCAATTAAAGATTTTTCAAATTCAAACATTATTTTACCTCATTGTCCTCTTTTGCAGCGGATTCATTAACGGTAGAATAACCGTGTAATTCAAAGATTTTTGACAACTTACTCTTTAAATCTTTTCTTTTTGCAATAATATCAATTTGTCCATATTTTAACAAGTATTCGGCAGTTTGAAATCCTGAAGGAAGTTTTTGGTGAATAGTTTGTTCAATAACTCTTCTTCCTGCAAAGCCGATTCTTGCACCTTGCTCTGCAATAATAATATCGCCTAAAGTACCAAAACTTGCAGTTACACCGCCAAAGGTAGGTTCTGTTAATAAACAAATGTATAAGATTTTTTCACTATCCATTTTTGCACAAGCACAAGAAGTTTTTGCCATTTGCATCAAACTCAAAGCACTTTCTTGCATTCTGGCTCCGCCTGAAGAAGTTATGGCAAGCATAGGAAGTTTATGAGCAATAGCTTCTTCCATTATTCTTGTAACTTTTTCACCTACCACACTGCCCATTGAACCGCCCATAAACTCAAAATCCATTACGGCAGTTGCAACTTTATATCCGTTTATTTCTCCGATACCTGTAACAACAGCATCATTAAGGTTTGTTTTCTTCTTCGCTTTAACTAATCTGTCCTTGTATTTTTCTGTATCCCTAAAATTCAAAGGATCAGTTGGATTAACGTCTTTGAACAATTCTTCAAAACTATCTTTGTCAAATAATTGTTCAATTCTTTCTCTTGCTCCGATTCTAAAGTGATAATCACATTCAGGACATACCATCATATTTTCACTTAAATCTTTATTTGTAATTTGTGCACCACAATGAACGCATTTTGTCCACAAACCCGGAAATGTAACATTTTCTACTTTAACTTCAGCAGTTCTTCGTTCAATTTGAGCTTCTTTTCTCTTATCAAACCATTCCTGTATACTCATATATTATATATCCTTTATATTTGCAAATATATTACGTGCTAATTTATAATATCAACCAACAACATTATACTACAAACTGAAATTAGTCAATCTTTTTATTATTTTTTTTACCCAAATATCTCATAACATTATCTGAAAGCTGAATATTTTGGATTGCCAAATTATATTTTTTCAAATCTGCTATATTCATTTGTTCTTTAAGCAAATCTTTCTTTTCAGAGCCTGATAAAGAACCTGCAACTTTATCAAATTCTGACGGATTATTTTGCATTAAATATTTTGTAACAATTTCATCAGGATTTTGAGAACCGAATTTATATTGAGTAACCATATCATTCACAGTAGTACCTTGGTTAAGCTTATATAGCCACTGTAAAGTTCTTACATCCCGCTTAGAAAGACTCACAACACCATACTTATGAGGGGTGTACATAATGTCTGTATCATAAGGACTATGACCTAATCCCAAAGCATGACCAAATTCGTGCAAAATTGTATGATACACCTCTCCTTCAGCCATATATTTTTGACAAATTACACCATCTGATAACCCAATTGAAACTTCTGCTCCGTAAAGTCTATTGCTTGCATCATAGTTAAACTGACAATGTCCAAGAGCCTTTCTGTCAATTCTTCGCCAAACAACATTTATATTAGATTCCAAAAGGTTATCTACAAGTTTAAATTGAACTTTACCCAAACTTGCTTTTTCCCATTCTTCACAAGCTTTAATAACCATTGACTGATAGATATGATCTTGACCTTGTTTAGAATAGAATTTCATAGGTGAAATAAAAACATTAAGCGGCATGAAAGTCCATCTCATAAGACGGCCATTTTTAAAACTTTCACTTAAGTATGTTTTCATTTCCATAATTTTATTGTATAATATTTCGTACCGGATTACAATATCCGACAATAGCGAGTCGTCAAAAAGGAGAATATAAACATGAATATGATGCAAATGATGCAAAAAGCACAAACTATTCAAAAAAAATTACAACAAACGCAAGAAGAATTAGCACAAACAGAATATACTGCTGAAACAGGAAATGTTGTTGCAACATGCGACGGTCAAGGAAAATTCAAAGCTATCAAATTATCAAAAGAAGCTATAAATCCTGAAAATCCTGCCTCAGTAGATGATGACACATTAGAAATGTTAGAAGACGTTATTTCAACTGCAATTAAACAAGCCAGTGAAAAAGCTGTAAAAGAAATGGAAACAAAAATGAAAGCTATCACAGGCGGTATTAACATTCCGGGATTATTTTAATGATTTATCCTAAATCAATTGCAACATTGATAGAGCAGTTTCAAAAATTTCCGTCAATCGGACCAAAATCTGCTCAACGTATGGCATTTCATTTATTAAAAATGCCTGTAACAGAAGTGGAAAAATTTGCAAGGGCAGTTGTTGAAGCAAAGCAAAGCACAGTAGCATGTGAAATTTGCTATAATTTATCATCAACAAGTCCTTGCGAAATTTGTTCTTCAACTTCACGAGATAGAAGCACTATTTGTGTTGTTGCAGAAACAAAAGACTTAATTGCAATTGAAAAAACAAATGAATACAAAGGTTTATACCACGTATTACAAGGACTAATTTCACCAATAGATGGAATTGGTGCAGATGATATAAGAATAAAAGAACTTTTAAACAGATTAACAGATGAAACCGTAACAGAATTGATATTGGCATTGAGTCCATCCGTAGAAGGAGAAGCAACAAGTCTTTATTTATCAAGACTTGTAAAACCGTTTGGAATAAAGGTTTCACGAATAGCATTTGGCTTGCCGGTTGGAACAGACCTTGAATTTGCAGATGAAATCACACTTGCCAAAGCCATCGAAGGCAGACACGAAGTTTAGACTACTTGCAAGTTGTTTCATCAATTGCCAATTGATAAACATTTTTACATTCACCTGACTCTAAATTAAAAGTAGTAAATATTGAATAATCAATATAATCCATATTTCCAGTTTTTAAAATCCAATTTGCACATTATTTTAGCTTTGTCAGAAACTCACTCAGTGCAAGGAAAAAAGTTCCTGCGACCGAAAACCTATTTTGAAAATATACATTTTAACATATAATAGCAACCCGAGTTATAGACTAAATAAATAATTTTATTTATAATATTTCTATGAACATTTTAGAAATTAAAAATTTAAATGTAGAATATAAAACAAAAAGTAGTATTTTTAATAAAGAAAAAATTATAAATGCTGTAAATAACTTGTCATTAGATGTTCAACAAGGAGAAGTTTTAGCAATAGCAGGTGAATCAGGATGCGGAAAATCCACACTTGCAAGTGCTATAACCAATTTAGCACCTGTAAAATCAGGAGAAATATTATTTCATGGAGTTAATACCCTAAAACTCAGAGGTAAAAAATTAAAGGTTTACAGACAAGCTATGCAAATGATTTTCCAAAATCCATACGCAAGTTTGAATCCTAAAATGACAATTGGCGAAATATTAAGAGAACCGCTAATGGTTAATAATGAACTTTGTTTATATTCAGAAGATTTTAGACCTGTTCATGAATTATCAAAAAAAGAAGTCAATTCTATTGTTGAACAAGTTCTTGAAACTGTCGGCATGGATAAAAGAGCAATGGAACTTTATCCACACGAATTTTCAGGAGGACAAAGACAAAGAATAGCTATTGCAAGAGCATTAATCCTTAAACCTGAATTTATTATTGCAGATGAACCTGTTAGTGCACTTGATGTTAGTATTCAAGCACAGATTATTAATCTGCTGTTGAAATTGAAATATGATTATAATCTAACAATTCTATTTATTTCACATGATATGAATGTAATTAGACATATAGCAGATAGAGTAGCAATAATGTATTTGGGACAAATTGTTGAACTCGGAGAAACTAACCAAATATTTAATTCTCCAAAACATCCTTATACCAAAGCGTTAATGGATGCAGTTCCTAGTTTTTATAAAAAATCTAACTTAACTTTGCAAGGGGATATTCCATCTCCTGCTAATTTACCTGATGGCTGTAAGTTCCATACTCGCTGCCGATTCTGCATGGATAAATGCAAGGTTGAAGAACCTCAACTAAAACCATTTAGCCAAAATCATTATGTATCTTGCTTTTTAAACGATAATATTTACAATATTTAATTTATAAATTTTCTGTTTTTGCTATATAATATTACCAAAACAGGAGTTTTAAAATGATTAAAAATTTGGTAAAAAAATTAGCAATGTCGCTTATTAACACTGCCGTAACTATCTTTATTGTTTACTGGAACATAATGTCAATAATAAATGCATTCAAAACACCAAATGCAGACTGGAATCAAGTATTCACTTATTTGGTAATATCACTTGTTATTCTTGTAATCATTTGGTTTATATCTTTCTTAAAATTTTTGAGAAATATGGCTATTATTATCCTTATAATTGTATTTTGCGGATGGCTATATTTGCCAAAAATGTTACCTGAAATAGGTGGCGGAATGTGTGTAAATATGGGCTCTTGCAAACAAGGAACTGAAGTAAAAACTGTTTCAGGAAAAATTATAATTAACGCTCAAACCTGCAAAGATAACGGTTGGAATTGGAATGATAAAAAACAAACTTGTGAAACAAAAAATAAAAATAGTAAATAGGAATATGTAGGAGGAAATTTTATGATTTTAGACAAAGTAAACAGTCCGAAAGATTTAAAAACACTAAGTATTGAAGAAATGCAAACTCTTGCAAATGAAATGAGAGAACTTATTATAAAAAAAGTTAATGTAACAAGTGGGCACTTAGGACCAAATTTAGGTATTGCAGAAGCCACAATCGCAATGCATTATGTATTTAACTCCCCTGAAGATAAATTCGTTTTTGACGTTTCTCACCAATGCTATCCTCATAAAATGATAACAGGAAGAAAAGAAGGTTTCTTAAATCCTGATAAGTATTTTGAAATTACAGGCTACACTGCACCTGAAGAAACTCCACACGACTTATTCAAAGTCGGACACACATCAACCTCTGTAAGTTTGGCAACGGGCGTTGCAAAAGCAAGAGATTTATTAAACCAAAAATACAATGTTGTAGCTCTTATCGGCGACGGATCACTAACCGGCGGAGAAGCTTTAGAAGGATTAAACAACGCTTCTGTTTTAGGTTCTAATATTATTATTGTTGTAAATGATAATGAAATGTCTATTGCAGAAAACCATGGCGGAATTTATTCTAATTTAAGAGAATTAAGAGAAACTAACGGACAATGCCAAAATAATTTCTTTAAAACTATGGGCTTTGATTATTTTTACGAATCAAACGGCAACGATGTTCAATCTATGATAAACATCTTTAATAAAGTTAAAGACACAAATCGCCCTACAATAGTTCATATTCATACAATAAAAGGTAAAGGTTATGATAAAGCAGTTGCAGATAAAGAATCTTATCACTGGGTTAATCCGGGATATTTAGAAGCAGATAAGAATAACGCTGTTACTACTGATAATACTGAAACTTATACAACTTTAACCAGAGATTTTCTATTAGAAAAAGCGAAACAAGATTCATCTGTTGTTGTAGTAAATCCTGCAACACCTGGAGTTTTTGGTTTTGATAAAACTTATAGAAATGAATTAGGTAAACAATATGTAGATGTTGGTATTGCAGAAGAACATGCGGTTGCATTTTGCTCAGCAATAGCAAAAACAGGAGCTAAGCCTTTCTTGAATATAATGAGCTCTTTTGTTCAAAGAGCTTATGATCAAATTTCCCAAGATGCATGTTTGAATAATTCACCAATGACTATGTTAGTTCACTGGGGTTCAATTTCAGGTGCAGATGCTACTCACCTTTGTGTTTTTGACATACCATTCCTTTCTAATATTCCAAATATGGTATATCTTGCACCTACAAATAAAGAAGAATACCTCGCAATGCTTGAATATGCATACAAACAAAATGAACACACAGTTGCTATAAGAGTTCCACTAACTCAATTAGTTTCAACCGGAATTAAAGATGGAACAGATTATTCAATACTAAACAAATTCAAAATTGAACAAAACGGAAATACAGTTGCAATTGTTGGAGTTGGAAACATGTTACAACTTGCAAAAGAAACTGCTCAAGAATTAAAAACTCAATTAGGCTGTAATGCAACTGTTATCAATCCTAGATTCTTAACAGGTATTGATAAAGATCTGTTAGACAACTTAAAACAAAATCACACTGTTGTTATAACACTTGAAGATGGAGTTTTAAATGGCGGATTCGGTGAAAAAATTGCAAGCTACTATGGTAATTCTGATATGAAAGTGCTTAACTATGGTGCTGAAAAATTATTCACCGACAGAGTTCCGGTTGATAAATTGTATAAACAATTCCGTTTAACAAAGGAACAAATCTGCGAAGATGTGAAAAATATCCTAAAATAATCAAACTCGATAAATTTAAATAAAATAAAAAGCCTGTTTAAATAAGTATAAATACTTAATCTTAAACAGGCTTTGAGTTGCCTTTAAGCTGCAAAACACACAAACACAAATAGATACATTTTTATAATAAGTTAGTTTTTATAACTATTTTATAACAAATTTACTGCTTTCAGCCATCGCATAAATTAATGCTGCAATCGGAGTCAACATACCGATAAAAAATCCAACAGCACCATTGAAAGAAACATTTGCAGCAGATCCATTTGCCACACTATTATTTGAAGTTTTTTCAAAAGTATCAGCAGCAGGAGCATTTAAAACTTTTGCAGGTAAAATTGCATTTGCAACTTTATTATCTGATTTTAAATTATTTTGTTTGGTAACAAAATTAGCACTTACACCTTTTACGTTCATTTTATACCTCCTTGTTTCTTATATCCGATGAATTTATACTATCATATTTTTCAAAAAATAGCCAGTGTAAAATTCACACTTGTTTTACAAATATGGCTCTACATCAGCAATAATAAGAAAAAATTCAACTTAATTTATTGTTACAATTGTAGTAATTGCTATTTTTTATTGCTTTTTTTATTTTATATTACTTCTCAATTTGTTCATTGGAACTTCAATTGTATAATGCAAAAACGTTGCAAATACAAATGCGACGACAAACATCAATACAAAAATAGCAACAAACAAACTATCTCCAGTAAATATGGAATTTAATTTATGCTGTTTAAAAATATTCACAACCATTTCCATAATATTTCCATGGAATAGGTATATATTAAAGGAAATTATCCCTATATATTCAATTATTCGTAGTGGATTTTTGATTAATTTCAATAGTGTTAAGGGTTCTAGTCTTATTTCTTTTGCATAATCAAATGCATAAACTATCAGAGCCATAGACAACAAAGTTAAAGACGGATATATGTAGTTATACACCCACCAAGATAATTTTATCACAGGCAACATATATGTAAGAATTAACGTAAACAAAAAACACAAAGAAATTGGTCTTAGATTTTCTTTTAATTTATTGTCCAAAGAGTTCTTTGTAATAGAATTCAACAACATTCCACAAAAGAACAAATCAATATTTGCAAGAGAAAATGTATATACATATTTATAATAATCTAATTTGAATAAATCTGTTAATAATCTATATCCGATACCAATTGCAATCAATAAAAAGAACAGAATAAGTAAATTCTTTTTGCCTTTATTAAAATATGAAAACAGTTTATATCCAAATGGTGCAAGAACATACAATTGTACGATTGCAGATATAAACCAAGTGTGTCCGACTCCATTTATTCCGGGTATTCCGTTATAAGTAAAAGTAAATATGTGCAACACACTTATAGGATTATCTATAAACCAATTTGGATTGTAGAATATAAAGACAATAAACAATAATAAAAAATATAGAGGAAGAATTCTGATTAATCTTGAACAATAAAACTTAAAGATACCGTTTTTTGTTATTTCATATTTATTATTGAAAAACCCTTTACCCAATAAATATCCTGATAAAAAGAAAAACATCCACATAGCAAGCCATGCCGGAGTATTAAAATAAAAAGGGTATGTTTTTATATCAAAATTATTCACAACTAAAATAGGTGTATGAAGACCTAACACACATAAAATAGCAATTCCTCTCAGAAAATTAAATATGTCTATTTTATTAAAAATATACTTGTCCAGCATTAAATATACCCCTTAAAACCTATTAAACTATGTCTATGAGAACATAAACATAGTTTAATATTCTTTATAAATAAGAATTACACTTAATTAACATTAAGCAATAACATTTTTATTAAATTCCTCTCTATCCAAAAATGGGAACATATCTTCCAATGTTGGTGAAACCATTGTACCGTCAGGAAGCTTTTTAGAAGAAAGTTTTGGCAAAAACGCATATTCTTTTTCAGTCATAACTTCACAAAGAACAGCCTCATTTGAATTTAAAACTTCTTTAATTTCTTCCTCAAGCGTTTTTGGATTTTCAATGCGTTTTGTTTTTAAACCAAAAGCTTGTCCTACTTTTACAAAATCAGGAACACTAACACCACTGTCTTCACCACAGCCTGTCATTCTGCCGTCAAAGAAATTACGCTGAGTCTGTCTTATTGACGAATAACCGCTATTGTTTATTACAAACAATTTTAATGGCAATTTGTTGTGAACAATTGTTTGTAATTCTTGTATATTCATCATGATAGAGCCATCGCCTTCAAGACAAACAACATTTCTGTCGTTTGCATCATAACAAGCACCAATTGCTGCAGGTAGCCCATAGCCCATTGATGCATTTCCTGAATTTAAGATAAATCTTTGACCTTTTTTTACAATTGCATTTTGGAATGGGCAGACACAGGCAGACCCATTTGTCATAACAAAAATATCATTTTCACCCATACATTTGCTTAACGTATAAGTAAGATAGTACGGATTAATCTCCCTTTCACCCTGTTCTTGTTCCGGGTGATTTTCGTATGAATACTTTGTTTTAAGATTCTTGCAAAAATCTAACCAATCACTCCATTCAATTTGAGTTTTAATATTTGCATTATTTAAAATTTCAATAAAATCTTTTAAATCTGCATTAATTTTTAAATCAGGCACAACAAGAGGTTTTTCTAATTCTGTTTCATCAATATCTACCATAATTTTATAAGCATTTTTACCAAAATTTTCCCAATTATAGCTTACTTGACGGATATTATTACGAGTACCTAAACATATTAACAAATCTGCATTTTGAAGTGAAAAATTGCCTGCTCTTTGTCCGATTGTACCAATTCTTCCAACATAATATGGATTTTCATAATCTAATAAATCCATTCCGTTAAATGTTGTAACAACAGGAATTTTTAAATTATCCAATAATGTTTTAAAATTACTAATCTGATTGGATAATCTTATACCATGTCCTGCAATTATTAGCGGACGTTTTGCATTTTGAAGTTTTTCAATAAACTTTTCAATTTTTAAATCATATTTTGCCTTTTCAGGTTTAATAAATTCTTTTAAGTCATCTTCTTCTATGATAGAAGCTTGAACATCAATAGGAACATTTATCCAAACAGGGCCGAATCTACCTGTTGTAGCCTCATAAATTGCTCTATCTATGTGGTATTTTATTTCCATAGGATCTTCAACAGTAACAGAATACTTTGTCAACGGTTTAACAATAGAAACTATATCAACTTCCTGATCACCAAGTTGTCTTAGATTTGCTTCAGGAAAAGAAGTCAACATTGTTCTGCGTTTTACTTGACCTGATATATAAAGAACAGGAACACTATCTGTCCATTGACCAAAAACACCATTTAAACAATTTAATCCGCCGGGACCAGTTGTAACATTTACAACAGCAAGCTTCTGATTTACCCTTGCATAACCTTCTGCCGCAATTGAACAAGCTTGCTCATGGTGGTTTGCAGTGTAAGAAATTGCATGTCCTAAGCTATCATTCAAATGCATAGCTCCGCCACCTGATACCATAAAGAAACGTTCTACACCATGTTCTTTTAATCTTTTTGCTATGTAGTCTGACAATTTAATTTTTGACATAATTCTTTTATTTCCTTAATTGTAATATCTGCATTATCTATTAATGGTTGTTTATCATCTCCGTAACCCCAAAGAGCACCAACTGCCATTACACCCGCAGCCTTTGCAGCTGTCATATCGGTTTTTGCATCGCCAATCATAACAGTTTGAGATTTATCCAAATTATATTTTTCTATAATCTGACTAATCATCTCTTCCTTAGTTATATGTGTTTTAAACTTGTCAATCGTATAAACATCTTCAAAATATTTAAGATTAAATTGCTCAATTATACGCAATGTAGGCTTTTCAGGTTTAAAAGTAGCTATAAATAACTTACAACCCTGAGATTTCAAATTCGCTAATACTTCGTATATACCTTCATAAATTTCTGAAATATCTTTTTCATCATTATCGTAGAAACTTCTGAAATTTGCGATAATTTCATTAATTTTATTTTCATCAGATAAATCCGGAGCAATTGTTTGAATAATTTGTTTTATTGGAGGTCCAATTACATTTGGAGTTAACATAGATTTATCAATGACATAATTTGCTTTATCAAAAGCTCGTTCCATACACAACAAAACTTCATTTGATGAATTAATAATTGTTCCGTCTAAATCAAATATATAATTTTTAAACATACTCAAACCAATCTATTTTAGTTATTAAATACTAAACATTTTATACTGCAATACAAGCAGATTAAACACCATGACTATATCACAGTAAAGAGTAAAATACAAGTTAGAACGCACTAAATTATAACAAAATTACCCACAGTTGGGTAATTTATATAAACGATCTTTTGCTATAAATATTTTTTAACAACAGATAAACTATTATGATAAAACTTTTTTTAATTTTCATATCGTTAATATTTATGCAACCTGTATCAGCCTTTGAATACGGTTATACTTCAAGTGGGTTTAAATATGTAAAACATAAGCATCCTGAACATTCGTATCAACATGCATGGTGTTCGACACATAAAGGAATTGAAGAATATCAAAACAAAGATTATACAAGAGTAGACTGCCTTACATCAACACATGCGGTAGAATTCGACTTTGCAAACAAATGGGCTGAAAGCATAGGACAGGCACTGCATTATCAATATATGACAGGCAAAAAAGGAAAAGTAGTGCTGATATTAGAAGACCCTGAAAAAGAAATGGTTTATTTTAAGAGAGTAAAAAAACTTGCAAGCCTACACAATTTTGATGTTGAATATATAACGCCTGAAATTCTAAACATCAAAGACGACTGCTATCCATATTAAGATTTCTATAACTAACTAATATAAAATAATCCTGCAACAGTTCCCGTAATTAGTGTTGTAATTGTCGCTGCAAGCAAACTTTTATAACAAATTGATGTTATTAATTCAGTTCTTTCAGGGACTAAAGAAACCGCTCCTCCAATTGCTATACTTAAAGATTCAATACTTGTAAAGCCACATAATGCATAAGAAGCAACCATTGCACTATGTGCAGAAATATTACCGGCATTCATAGCCTGACTTAGGGCTACATAAGATGGAACCTCTGTCATAATTAACCTTGTACCCAGCAGTTCTCCCACAAATGCTGCATCTTGCGGATTTATTCCCATCAAAAGGGCAACTGGCTTAAACAAAAATCCCAAAAATTGACCTATTGTAATATCCGTAAAATAACTTAAACACAAGTTTATTATACCTAATATTCCAATTACGGCAACAAGCAATACCGTAATTCCCAGAACCATTTTACCACCGTCTGTTGCTCCATTAACGATACTTCCTGTAAAAGTTTTTGCACTATCGGGAATTTCCATTTTTATTTCATTTATTTCAGGTGCTTCTGTTTCAGGTTCCATAATTTTGGCTATCATAATTGCCGCCGGAATGGATAAAACTGTTGCACCAACCAAATGACCTGCGATTGTTGGAATTTTATCGCTAAGAAGCGATACGTATAATGCCAACATTGAAGAAGCTATTGTTGACATAAAAACGGTAAAAATTAAAAATAATTGCGACTTTGTCATTGAACGAAAATATGGTCGAATGCTGGTAAAAGATTCTATACCTACAAATATATTGCTTGCAGAGCATATTGCCTCAACAGCACTTATCCCAAAGAATTTTTTTACAAATTTGGCTATTGTTACAATAATAAACGGCAAAACTCTCAAATAATATAATAAACTGCAAAGTGCAGAAAAAATTATTATAAATGTTAAGCTTTGAAATATTAAAATAAATCCCTGCTCGGAATTTGCAGCACCTAAAGAACCAAAAACAAATACAATACCTTCTCTCGCAGCTTCAATAATTTTAGTAAAGAAATTACTAAATGCTAATAACACTTCTCTGCTTTTAGGTAACAAAAAAATTGCCATTGCTGTAATTAATTCAAAGAAAAGAGCAATTACAATTGTTTTAATGTTAATAGCTTTTTTGTTGCTGCTAAAAATATATGCAACCAAAAGGAAAACAAATATTCCAACTAATCCTATAATTTTTTGTACCATATTAATTTATCCTATTCTTAACAATAACAATTATTCAATAACATTATTCAACATCAAAATCAAATTAATGTAAATAGAATATTAGTAGAGTGCATTTATAATGCAGACAATCTTTAAATCTCATCTTTCATAAATAATATTTTGTAAAAAATTTTACGCACTAAAAAAGCTACATATATATGTAGCTTTTTAAAATCCGGAGAAACAGGGATTCGAACCCTGGATACAGATTGCTCCATATAACACCTTAGCAGGGTGCCGCCTTCAGCCACTCGGCCATTTCTCCATGTATTAAGTTCCTATTCATACTAGCATAAAAATTTTTTCTTTTCAATTACGTTAAATTTTTGTAACTCTTTGTTATAAAATAAACTTTTTTGTACTATCATTGTGTTATGAACTTAGATGCAGCAATCGATAGCTTTTTATCACCAATAGCCGATAAAATTTCATCTATAATATTCTATTCTATTAATATACATGGGGTTGATGTTCAATTATTAATAGCTCTGCTAATGTTTTCGGCTATTTATTTTACTCTCCGATTAAGATTTATAGGTTTTTGGGGGTTTAAACACGCTATAAAATTAATCTTTCATAAATTCAGACATAGAGATTTAATTAAACGCAAAAAATACGGAGAAGTTTCATCTTTTCAAGCTTTAACAGCAACAATTTCTTCCTCAGCAGGAATAGGTAATGTTGCAGGTTCTGCCGCAGCTGTTTCTGTTGGCGGCCCAGGCGTAATATTTTGGATGATTATTGCAGGTCTATTTTCTATGGCTTTAAAATTTTCCGAAGTTCTACTCGGGGTTAAACTTAGGGAAATTAATGATGATAAAACCGTTTCAGGTGGACCGATGTATTATATATCTAAAGGACTAAAAGGACCTATACTCAGTAAAATTGCACCCCATTTAGGCAAAATCTATGCTCTATGCAGTGTTCTTGCCGTAATTGGCGGCTGGAATTTATTTCAAATAAATGCTATGACAACACAAATCATAGAAGTTACAGGAGCTAATAATAGCATATTTTACCATAACGCTTGGATTTTAGGACTTGTAGTTGCTATAATCACTTGGATTACGATTATTGGCGGAATTAAATCTATCGGAAGCTTTACTGCAAAAGTAACACCCTTAATGTGTGTTTTGTATCTTATTAGTATCCTTATTATTTCAATAATTAATATTCACAATATTCCTCATACAATAAGAGTTATAATAACAGAAGCATTCCACCCAAGAGCAATGGCAGGAGGAGTTTTTGCTTGTGCACTTTGGGGATTCAGGCGTGCAATGTTTGCTAATGAAGCAGGACTTGGTACTGCTCCAACAGCTTTTTCTGCAGTAAAAACAAATAAACCTGTTGTTCAAGCCTTTATCGGCATGTTACAACCTTTTGTTGATACTTGTATTGTTGGTGTCGCAACAGCATTTGTTATTGTCGTATCTGGAGAATATCTTCATGTAACAGGAATTGCAGGCATTGAATTAACTTCAAAAGCCTTTGCCACAGCATTTAATTTCTTTCCAATTCTATTAACAATTATGGCAAGCTGCTTTGTAATGGGTACTATGCTTTGCGGCTCATATTACGGATTACAGGGATGGCAATTCTTATTCGGAAATTCAAAAATTAAAACAAGATTCTTCCAAATTTTATACTGTATCTGTATTGTAGTTGGTTCTGCAATGAACTTTAAGAGTATAATTAATCTATCTGATGCCGTAACCTTGTTTATGGCTGTTCCAAATTTGTTTGCTCTATTTATTTTATCTAACGTAGTTGTAAAAGAAGTTAAAAGATACTGCAAGAAATATAATGTCGGATTATTTAAAGTTGATAACATTGTAGGAGCAACAGATGAAACAGACATCGTTGAATAAACTAAAAGACAAACTTTTAACTTGCTCAAAATGTGCTATTTGCAAACAAAAACAGGTATTTTCCTGCGGAAATTGTAATGCAAAAGTTATGTTTATTGGAGAAGCCCCCGGCAGAGATGAAGTTAAAGAGCTAAAACCTTTTGTTGGTGCAGCCGGAAAGAATTTAACATCTTACCTTGAAGAAGTTGGCATTGACAGAGAAAATGACCTTTATATCACAAACGTTGTAAAATGCAGACCAACACCACTAGATAATCCAAATAAAAACAAAAAACCTGATAATGAAGAAATTAATTCGTGCATACATTTTTTAATTGAAGAAATTGATATAGTAAAACCTGAATTAATTGTTTTATGCGGAGGAACTTCATACAAAGCGATTACTAATAAGAAAAGTTTTAAAATTGGGGAGGTTAGAGGCAAAATATTTGATATAGAAATAAACTCAAATATGTATAAGGCAATAACCATATATCATCCTTCATATTTAATGCAATACGCAAAACCACATCAAATAGAAGAAACAAAGGATGATTTAAAAGTTATAAAAACTTATTTAGATTTAAAATAATCACAAATGTTTGTTTTTTTGTGCGGAATTAATTTTTTTGCACGTTCTAAAAATTTATTCTTAGATAAATCTTGCAATTCTTTATTTAAAATAGCTTTTTCTAAAATAACTTTGTTATACACTTCAGCACAGGTTTCAGATTTTTCAATATGCTGTTCTAACTTTAACAGTTGGATTTCTTTTTCTCTAATAGCTTTTTTTAGATCAGTCTTTTTCAATTTTTTATCCTTTATGCATCTGTTATTATAGAATAAAACCGATATATTAATTTTCAATCACTCTTTTAGGTGATTTAGCAAGCGTTTATATCATTTTTTTGATTGAATTTAATATAACATCAACAATTATATAAAAACAAGTTTGTAATAAAAATTTCAAAATCTTAAAAAAAATACATTATTTGAATGATTTTCAAAATGTTATTATAATAGTAATATCTACTTATATTATATCAGACTTATATGGGGGATGTGAAATGCCGCAATTGGCTAGAGAAATAAGACATTTAAGGGATTATAGCTATCCACAAGCATATTCTTATGTAGATGTTCCAAAGAAAAGTAATCTAAGAGCTTTACCAAATAAAACGGTACGACCTGCAGTAAAACCAAAGCAAAGTTTTATTTCAAAACTTATATCACTTAGTTTTTTATTTTGCATAGGGTATTTTGTTTTACCTGCAACTTTTCATGATATTTGTATTCCAATGTTCACAGGAAAACAAAATTATGAGAATATAAAAGCTGATTATTACAATATGTTGTATCCTACAAGAAATTATTTATCTAATACGACATTTAATAATAGACGATTAATGGCTGAGGCTAATACAAAAAAACCTCTAATGACACCGTTATATAAAACGACTGAAATGAAAAGTCTTGAAAAAGATTTGTTGGATTTAATGAAAAAATATCCGACAGTGCATCCTGCAATTACGGTTTGGGATTTTGAATCAGGAAAATATATAGATATTAATGGTTCAGAAATAATGCCTGCGGCAAGTATCATAAAAATTCCTGTATTAATTAATCTTTTTAAATCAATAGAAACAAATGCTTTATCTATTTATGATGAAATGATTCTTACAAATTACTATAAAGCACCAGGTTCAGGTAATCTTCAATATAGTTCAACAGGCAAAAAATTAACAGTTGATCAACTTGCAAGAACAATGATTATTGATTCGGATAATTCCGCAACAAATATGCTTATGGCAAAACTAGGTTCTATGACTGCAGTTAATTCTTCACTAAAAAAATGGGGAATAAAACAAACACACGTTCAAACCTGGTTACCTGATTTAAAAGGAACAAATTATACAACAACAAATGATATGGCAACAATGTTGTTTAATCTTGATAATCCAAGCTTTTTAAGCATAAATTCAAGAGAATATATAATTGATTACATGAGCCACGTTAAAAACGATAGATTAATTCCACAAGGTTTAGATAAAGGTGCATCAATAATCCATAAAACAGGCGATATTGGAACAATGCTCGGAGATGCAGGTATTGTATATTTACCTAACGGAAGAAAATATATCATTGCTATAATGGCCAAAAGAAGTTTTAACTCACCACTCGGTAAAGATTTTATTCAACAAGCATCAAAAACTATTTACAACTATATGAAAAACTTAAATTAAACCATATTTTTGTTTAAGATTAATAATTTTATTATAAGACACTTCAATTTGTTTTTGAAGTGTCTTATCCGTTTTAGCTTTTTGTGCAATATTTTCTATAATACTAATAGTTTTATCGTCTGAATATCTGTATATAAACAAATTTACACCTGCTCTTATCGCCATTTCACAGGCATTCTCGTAATTATCTAAAGCTTGCATAACCATATCATCAGAACAGATAACTCCATCAAAATCCTTTCTAAGATAATCAATCGCATTTTGACTCAAAGATGTCGGTAAAATTTCTTTGTTAAAACAAGTACAGTGCAAATGTGCAACCATAACCATATCAACACCTCTATTTATTAGAGCTTTAAAAGGTTTAATATGCGTTTTTTCCATTTTTTCAAGTGATAAATCTATCTTTGGCAACATTAAATGACTATCACAATCAGCATCACCATGCCCAGGAAAATGTTTTATACATGGAATTATACCATTCCTTTCATAAATATCTAAAACAATTTTAGCACCTTTTATAACATCTTCAGGAATGTCAGAAAAAGCTCTTTCCCCAATTATCGGATTATTTGGATTTGTATTTGTATCACAACAAGGTGCAAAATTTAAATTTAGACCATATTCATTTAACTCATCTGAAATAGCCTGTGTTTGATTTTTTAAAAATTCTTCACCCGCCTCAAAAGCAAACTTTGCAGACAAATATTTTTTTCCGCCCCATATATTTTGAGTTCTTTCAACACGACCACCTTCTTGATCAATTGATAAAAATGGTTTAATTTTTGACAGGCATGACAAATTCTTAACTAATAATTTAAAATCCTCTTTTGAATGTATATCGTCTGTAAAGAATATAATGCCACCTAAGCCTTTATTTAAAGCCATTTTAAGGTTATTTCCTTTACAACCGAGAACAAACATTTGATAAACTTTTTGAATGATTTCCATATAAATAATCATACATTTAATTGAGGTCAAAATGCAAGTTTTTTTGTATTATATATATACACAAAGTGTAGGGGACGGGTAATGAAAAAATTATTAACATTGGCATTAGCAGCTATATTTGTGATTATTGCATTCACAATGGATGCATCTGCAGCAAAAAAATCATCTAAGAAAATGTCTGCTGAAGCAATGGATGAAATAAGTTTAACAATAGATAATTTAACAAAAAAAGTTTATGGACGAGCTTTGTTATCTCCTGAAGATAATCAAAAACTTATTGATGTAAAAATTCAATTAGATAATCAAATGTTATCTTCACCTGATGTAAGTTTAGCTCCGCTATACTATAAGGCTGGCTATTTATATAAGATGAGAGAAATGAAACAAGAATCGG
Organism: uncultured Candidatus Melainabacteria bacterium; assembly: GCA_934726055.1. Lineage (GTDB taxonomy): Bacteria > Cyanobacteriota > Vampirovibrionia > Gastranaerophilales > Gastranaerophilaceae > UBA6984. The sequence continues at coordinate 25,066 of CAKVCZ010000012.1, read as the reverse complement.
TTGAATGTTTTCAAACAATTCTTGAAAATTTTGCAGATACTGCACTTGCACCAAAAGCGAGAACCTCACTTCGAGCAATGGGTATAGAAGTTGCAGAACCGGTAAAAGCCTCTGATGATGAGGAAGAAGAATAGGGGAAATTTAATAAGGAAAATTCTTAGACATCAATGCAGATTTGTTATACAAATCTGCATTTTATTTGGATAATTTATGAATATAAAAAAATAGTGCGAATTTTATAAATAAAATTCGCACCAAATAAGAATTTGTATAGAATGAAACTATTTTACTAATTCTTTGAATTTTTTACCAGCTGTGAAAGCAGGAACTGTTTTAGCTTCAATTCTTAATTCTTTACCAGTTTGAGGGTTTCTACCCATTCTAGCAGCTCTTTTTCTTGGTTCGAAAGTACCAAAACCAACTAAAGTAACTTTTTTACCTTTAGCAACTGTTTTTTCAACAGTTTCTAATGTAGCAGCGATAACGTCTGCAACTGCTTTTTGAGATGTTTTTGCTTTTTTAGCAACTTCTTTTACTAATTCTTCTTTGTTCATTTTGAACCCCTTTCCATAAACTACACTTCTTACAATATAATCGCTCAAAGTACAATACGAATACCTACCTAGGATACCATGCTCCCTTTGAACTTATAAAATAAGCTTTACAACTATTATTATACCCTTAAAGGTAATTTTTGCAAGCCTTTTAGACAAAATAAAATTTACTATTTTTAATATTTCAATATATTATCAATCCGACAGCTATCCAAAAATCGCTAAGACTCAACTATATCAATAGTTTCAGCTACTTATAATAATCCTGATTTATTCTTGCAAAACGAATATCTTTGTAAAAATATTGTAATATTTGATATGCATTATATCCTTGTTTTGCCAAATTATTAGCACCATGTTGCGACATGCCGACACCATGACCATTCTTTTTTATATTATCATCATACGAAGGTACAGCTCTTATATAGGGCAAATCTCTATTCCAAACATCACCTGCACCAACAGTATGACCACCTGCTGAAGCAGAATAGAACGCAGGAATAATTTTTAAATCATATATAAGAACAATTCCATAAGAATCTGAAACCGCTTGATTAGTTCTTTCTGTTTCTGCCGAAGCACCGTTATATGCTTGATCTTCCGGTGTATCTTTTAAATCATATCCGTATGAGGCTCTTTTACCTAAGTTCGCCAAGGCATAACTTCTTGCCGCAATTGCCTGAGCTTTATGTGCTTCATATTCCCAACTTGAAGGCATCTCTGCAGGAACAACACCTTGTAAATATGATTCTATATCCAATTTATTTATTAAAGTCAAAAGCCCATTTCGGTTTTTTAGAATAAAAATTCCTCGATACCAGCGATTTTTTGAACTCACAAAACCATCTTCCTGAGGATTTATCGTAACTTCATTTGTATTCAATTTATAATATTGACTTCCAATTCTCAATAAAATATTGTCATTCTTATATGCTTTAAACTCATAATTACGCATGGAATCCAATGTATAAATAGTTCTGTTTGTTTGAGCATTTATAATAGTTGCAGGAGTCGATGCCCCAAGACGGACTGACTCTACATTTGTGTATAAACCAACTTTTATAGCATAAGCTGGAGTTGCAAACACTATAAAACAAATAAAAAATACAATAATCCCTAATTTTTTCATGATTTATAACAACTATCCTCAAACAGTATTATAAATCAAATCTGCAAAAAAGTTAATTTGTAACAACGAATAGAATATCTATCAAATTACAACATTTAAATATTAATTATGCGTGTTTATCTTCCTTGTATGGTTTTATACCTAATTTGTCAGAAACCCAGTTGCCCAGTTTTCTTGCATAAACCGGAGCTGCAATTGATACAGCAGAATAAGCAAGCCCTGAAATAACAGCAGGAACTTGACCAAATACTTTTGAATTCTTTGCAAAATCACTTACTTTATTTGAAATAGATGCTAAAGAACCATTGTTTTTAACCGCAGTCGGAAGTTTATTCAACATTAAATAATCTCCCAATAACTTTGTTCCCCAACCTAAAACTTCTTCAATAGTTTTTCTTACAGGAGAGCTTGAATAAAATAATGAAATAGCAGATTGACACATTCCTATTTCATCAGATCTTTTAGTAACATCTACTAATTCTTTTGCACTTCTTACATAATTACTTTCTTGTGCACCTTTCGTAAAAGAATCTGCTAAATTTTTAACAGAATCACTAAAAGGAGCATTTGAATCCGCAAAACTTCTTGCACCTTTTGCCAAATGACCCAAAGCGACAAACGGTGCAATTTTATCACCTTTTGCTGCCTTATAACCGCTTCGTATAACTGATATTGCTTCTGATATATAATTTGCTTGCATTTTATTTCACACTTTTATCCAAAATAATATTTCTTTGGTTCCCCTGGTTTTAAATCACTATTTGGACGTTTATCATTGCATTTTTCCAAACCTAATTTATCCGCAATCCAAGAACCTGCTTTTCTGAATAATCCTGAACCTATATCGGAACCTACCGAGAACAATACACCATAAACAATTGCAGGAATAACTTGCAATGGTCCGCTTGATTTGCCACAATGTTTTAGCATTGTATCATTCAATGTTTTTATACCTTTTATATTTGCTATATCTTTGGCATATTTTATCATTGAACCTTCAACAACAAACATACCCAATATAGAGGCACTTTCTTCAATAAACCTTCTTGCAGGAGAATTTGATTTTACCGCCCTTATCATCGCACACGTTGCTGAAATTTCATCCGTATATCTTGAAAAATGAACAGCCCCCCTAACAGCAGAACCTATTTTACTGCCTTCAGTTGCTTTCATATACTGATCAACAACCGTAGAACAAAACTTTGTTGCAGCATCAGGACCTTGTCCTGCTGCAAGTTTTGTTATAACTTTAGTACCATGTCCAAGTACGGATATGTGCCTTAATATATTTCCATTTTTTGCTGCATGTATGTTACCTGCTAACGATAACAATGATGCGACATAATTTGCCATTTTTTTTCACTACAATATAATATTATTTAACCTATACATGTTATAAAAGTCCGTTTTTGCATGAAAAATGCCTTTTTTCGGCTCTTTGTAACATTTTTGTAATATTTATTATCAATTCTTTTTTTGAATATACTACAAAAGTAATAAATTTATTCTAACATTTTTTATTGACATATGCAATAATAGTCGCATTTACACTTATTATTTCTTAATATTTTATTGTTTGACTCAATATAGCTTATTTTTTGTAATACCGATAATATCTTTTCTTTATAAGCTTTCTTCAATATTTCATTTAATTTTACAGATGATTCTGTTTTGTTTTTCAAATCGAGGTAAACAAAAGTTAGAGAATCATAGTTTTTTATTAATTTATCCACACAGAGTAAATATATCATAGTTTGGTAATCATATTCGGGATTTTTAGGAATAGCACCGGTTTTATAATCAAGAACATAATAATCCGCATTATTTTTTACTAATGCATCTAATCGTCCGCCTATCCAGTAATCATCAAGTTTAATAGACAACGAATACTCACTTTGCAATAAATCATATTTAAAATATGCAGTTGATTTTAAATAGTTCCATAGAGGAATTTCTTGGCTCGTCAACACATTTTCTAATTTCTTTATATCAAAGCCTTTTATAAAATAATTTGCAATTGAATGAATATTTTTGCCCTTTTCAAAGAAATATTTGTTTTTAGGTAGTGATATTTTATTTAAATATAAAAATTCATACTTTTTCGGACATTCTTCAAAAGTTTTTAACATTGCTGGAGAAATTATCATAACACTTCACCTCCGTTTAGCAATTCATCGAAAATAATACTTGGAATTTGCTTTTGAACTCTGCCAAAAGATTTCGTTTCTTTAGACACTGTAAAAACTAAACTTCGTTTTGCTCTTGTAATAGCTACATACAATAGCCTCAAATTTTCGGCTATTTGAACTTTCTTTAAATCAAATTCAGATTTTTTTGCATAGTTTGGATTAAATTCTCTGATTTTTTCAATAAAGTCTGTATTTTTCTTTAATTCCATTTGTACAAAATCAAGCGGAAGAAGTTTTTCTGTAAATTCAGGAAGGAATACGAAATCAAACTCATCTCCTTTAGATTTATGATACGTCATAACCTGAATTTTACCCTCCAGAAATTCTTTATCGGATTCATCTTCTTCTGAAAAGAATTTAAAACCACTCAGATTTGGGCGTTTTGCAAGTGCTGCAAGCTTTTCCAAAACTGATAATAATCCTTTATTTGAACTTGAAAGCCGTTTTATCAATGTTGAAATTAAGTAAACGTTTGATTTTTCAATTTCGCTTTTATAATAATAAAGACCTATTTTTATAGCTAATTCTTCAACAGGCAATGCGGAGAACCCTAACCAATACAAAACATCCCAGTAAAATCTTGCCAAATCAACACACATATAATCTACATCTGTTAATACAAAAGGTTTTACACAAGCTCTTATCTCTGAATTGAGTCGAGGTTTGTAGAATCCGGCTTCTGACAAAATTTCGTATGAAGTTGCAACAACTTCGTTATCAAAAGGATGTGCAATTATATTTAAAATTGAAAAAATTGTCCTATAAACATTTTTTTGCTCTAAGCATTCAGAACGGGAAATGCTTTTAAATCCTGCATCATTAATAAATGAAAGCCACGATGAAACTTGGTAGTTGCTTCTCAATAATATTCCAATTGTCGATTTCGGATTGTTTGTAAGAATACCTTTTATCTGCTTTAAAATATAGTTTTTTTCAGACAAACTATTTTCAAAAATAAAGGCATTTAATGCATTCTTTGATATTGGATTTTTCCCTTCGACGGGATTCATAAATATTTTATAAAATGAATTTTTATAATCTTCTTTTTCTTCTGCCCAATCAACAAGACTATTTGCCAATTTCCAAACATCTTCACAACAGCGTTGAGAACAATTCATCTCAACACTTTGACTTTGTTTTATAAATTGCCTAAACCCTTCAACATCTGCGTTTGAAAAGGTCGTAGTTATTGCTTGGTTTATATCACCGCAACGAATTAGGTTTCTATGTTTTTGACTTAATAATCCAATTAATCTTTGCTGAATTGCCGAAGAATCTTGAGCTTCATCTTCTATAATATATTCACAAATATCTTGATAATATTCAAGAATATCTTGATTTTCTTCCAACAATCTAACAGAAGATAATAAAATATCATCGTAGTCGATTAAGTTATTTTCTTTCAATTGATTTTGATATAAATTGTAAAACTGAATAAACTTTTGAATTTTTACATCAGTAACGGCTTTTGGCAGTATTCCACTGCCGAGTTTATGAATTGAAATAGCTCTGTCAAATTCATCTATTTCCGTTTTTTTCAAACTCAAACCCACAGAAACATTTTGAATAATCGTTGAGCGTTGGGAATCATCGCATATATCAAAATCAGGAGCTAATGATAATCTCTCAAAATTAGAATTTTCTTTCAGAATTCTTAATGCTAAACCATGTATTGTACTAATATTTGGTAATTTTGAATTTTCAGGATTAATATTCTTTATACGCTCTCTAAAATTACGAGCAGCAGATTCCATATAAGTTAAAACAAAAATATTTTCAGGATTTATACCATCCTTTAAAAGTTTTATAATTAAAGCTAAAAGAATTGTTGTTTTTCCAGCACCGGGAACAGCTGATATTGCCATTTGCCCGCTTTTATAGTTTAAGACAGGCATTTGATCTTCTCTAGGTGTAATTTTAAATGAACTAGTTTGTGTATTAACTTCATCACTTGTAAAATATTTCTCAATACCACCAAAATTTTCTACACCTGTACTATCAAACAAACTTGAATAAGTATATATGAATTCATTCGCACATAATGCCAATTTGCGGAGAATTCTTGCGGTTTTTTGCTGTGATAACTCTATATCATCCTGAATTGTATAGTTTTCCTTATCCCAATCAGACTGAAATACCCAAGAATTATACAATGGACCAATATCATTTTTTATCCACTCTCCCGAAGAAATATCCAACCATAATTGATATTTTGATTGAATTTGATTATCTATAATTTTTTGTGGAGTAGCAACAACCAAATTTCTCTCTTGAATATCAATTGTTGAATACGGATTTTCTGATATGACAGAATTTTCAATTTGTTTGATTATATCTTCTAATTTATTTGATAAAAAATCTTTTGAAAAGACACTCTCAAAATCTTGTAGTTCCTTAACAAAAAATGAAAATTTATTTATAACATTTTTATCCTGTAATCTAAAATCAAATAATTCATTATAAATATACAAAACTTGCTCAGATAAAGTTTTATCTGTATTTTTTAAGGTTTCAATAACTTGCTTTAACTTTAGATATTTTTGAGTATATTCATCTAACTTAAATTCATAATCAATTAAAGATTTAGTTTTTTCAAAACCTACAAGAATTTCTTCACAATGCCTTATTGGGATTTCTAAAATATTTGATAATATAATTCTCAAATCAAATTCTGTTAATAAATGTTTTAAATCCGTATTTAATTTTAATATCGTCAAGCAAGAATACACATAAGGATTTTGAATAAGCTTTTCATTTCCGGATAAAAATAGCAACTTTGCATCTGTAATTTTTTCTTTTAAATAAAATTTTAGCATATCATCAATTAATGGAGAAATAATTACAATATCACTTGGCAAAACACCTTTATTTAGCAAATCTTGAATTTTTAAAACAGCCAAATCTATCATCGTTGCTCGTTTTGATGGTGATATATTTGAAAAATATTTTAGTTTTGTAACTTTATCCGCTAAAACATTTTCATACAAAACTTGTGCCTCTTTTGCCAATTTAGATTCAGACACTAATTCTTTTTCTTCATTATTCAAAAGATTTTTTAACTTTGAATAAATATTTTTATCCGCACTTAAATATCCTGAACGACTTGAACCAAACTCATCACACGCAATTACGCAGTCTTTTAATTGTGGAACTAAAAATTTTATAAAATCATAACATATTGGAGTAATTTCATCTGCATCATCAACCAACAAATATTTTATATTTTTGAAAACATTTGTGTTTTTATATATATAATTAAAAAGTAACCCTTGTCTTAAATAGTCAAAACTTCGATAGTTCAGAGTTTTTGACATCAAAAGTTTTAATGCAGTTTTTGCATCCTCTGAAAAACCCTCTCTTAAAACTGTTTGTGAACGCCAATCCACATCTTTTTCAGTTAAATTATTTTGAATTATTAAAGAATAACGTCTAAAAAGCTGTTGCAATAACGATTTTTTAGAATTATATCCCTCAAATTTAATTTCTTTGATTATGTCTTTTAGCATGAATTGAGAAATTTCCAACCCTATCATATTCGGAATTATTTTTGCATTTCCACTCGATAATTTATTTTCTAAAAATGCCCAATTATCAATTATCGTATTGTAAACCAGCCCAAAAAAGGAATATACCTGCAATCTTTCAATACAATCTACATTTAATTTTTCAAAAGTTTGATTTATAAATTTTTCTTTTGCTGTTGAATTGTTTACCAATACTAAAATGTCGGTTGAAGATATACCCGAATTTAGCAATTCAGAATATTTTTCAACCAACATTTGAGTTTTTTTTGATGAAACAGAACCTTTAATTAGCATTTTTTAGTTCTAATTTCTTCCAATACCATATCAACAAATTCATCGACAGTTTTTACACCAATTTGACCAACACCTCTTTGGCGAACTGCAACAGAATTTGCCTCAATTTCTTTATCACCTACTACTGCAACATAAGGGACTTTTTTATCTTGCAAGTTTTCTCTGATTCTGTAATTCATACTTTCTGAACGATCATCCAAATATGCACGAATACCGTTTTCTCTTAGCTTTTTATAAACTTTTTCCGCAAAATCTGCATGTTTTTCGTTTGAAATAGGAACAACAGAAACTTGAGTAGGAGCTAACCAAGTTGGGAATGCACCTGCAAAGTGTTCAATTAAAATACCATGGAATCTTTCCATAGAGCCAAAAATTACTCTGTGTAACATTACAGGAGTTTTCAATTGACCATCTTTATCTTGATATTTGATATCAAATCTTTCAGGCAAGTTAAAATCTAATTGAATTGTAGCACATTGCCAAGTTCTGCCGATAGCATCTTTAACTTTGAAGTCAATTTTAGGACCGTAGAATGCACCATCGCCTTCATTGATGTCATATTTCATTCCACGTTTATCCATTGCTTCTTTTAAACCAGCCTCAGCTAAATTCCAATTTTCAAGTTTGCCTACATAACTTTCAGGTCTTGTAGATAATTCAACTTCAAAATCCATCTTAAAAATAGCCATTGTATCAGCGACAAAATCAATAATTGCATTAATTTCATCAACCAATTGTTCAGGAGTACAGAAGATATGAGCATCATCCTGAGTAAAGCCTTGAACACGAGTTAAACCTGATAATGCACCTGATTTTTCACGTCTGTAAACAGTTCCTAATTCAGCCATTCTCAATGGAAGAGAACGATAAGAATGTCTTTGTGATTGATAAATCAAAATATGGAACGGACAGTTCATTGGTTTTACAATATATTGTTCATCTTCTTCATTTTCTTTTTGGATAAAGAACATATTTTCCTTGTAATGATCGATATGACCTGAGATTTCCCATAATTTTGATTTTGCAAGTTGAGGAGTTTGAACAATTACATAACCACGTTTTCTATGTTCAGTTCTCCAGTAATTTTCAATTTCTTCTCTTACTGTATATAAATTAGGATGCCATAGAACCAATCCACCGCCGATTTCTTCTCTTACTGAGAACAAATCTAACTTTGCACCAAGTTTTCTATGGTCGCGTTTTTCTGCTTCTTCCATCATGTGTAAATAATCAGCTAATTCTTCTTTTGTCCAGAATGCAGTAGCATAAATACGCTGAAGCATTTTATTTTTTTCATTACCTCTCCAGTAAGCACCTGCAACTTTCAATAATTTAATTGCATTACCTTTTATATAACTTGTATTTGGAACGTGAGGACCGGCACAAAGGTCGTTAAATAAAACATTACCGTCTTTGTCCTTTGTTAAATATAATGTAGGTCCGTCGTTTCTGTGTTCTTCTAAAAGTTCTGCTTTGTAGATTTCACCTTGAGATTTGAATTCCGCAATTTTTGCATCAACATCTTCAACATTATATTTTTCAAAAGTAAGATTTTGTTTCAAAATTTCTTTCATTTTTTCTTCAATTTTGGTTAAATCTTCTTCCGTGAATGTATGTTCATCTAAATCAAAATCATAATAAAAACCGCTATCAGTAGCAGGTCCGATTGCTAATTTAGCATGTGGGAATAATGCTTGTACAGCTTGAGCCATAATATGAGAAGCTGAGTGTCTTAACACATGCAAAGTTTCATTGTTCTTTTCCATGAAAAATTCCTTTCACTATTCTACCAATATATATTTTATACCACTTAAAGGAATTAATTACAAATATTTTACTCAAAGTAATTTACCAAACAAGGAAAAGATTCTATTGAAATTCACTTTGGAGAAAAAATAAAAAGATTACAAGAAATAATCGAAATGGCATTCTATGCAATTGCAGAAACAGAAAAACTTCAACAAAAATTTATTGATGCTGAAGTTGAATATATGAACCGAATAAACAGCAGAGCCGAGCAGAGAAATGAACGATAGCGAAAGATGAACAATAAATATTTTGGCAAATTGCGAAAGTTTCCGTTTTATGCAAGGCAACAAATTACACTAGGCAATTATTTAAAAATAAAGGAGGCAAATATAAATAGCAAAAATTAATTAAAATTTCAAATTATACAAAATTGGTTCCATATATTGTGAACCAAAAATTACCAAATCAAATATGACAATTAGCATAAATGTTATTATACCAAGATTCTGCATTATTGTAATTTTTTTATTGCAGAGGAATTTTTGATTGCTAATTTTTATAGAAAAAATTAGTTCAGCAATGTATATCAAGATGCATAATAAAAATATCAATAAACACAATATACCTATTATGTGAAACAATAAAACTAATCCAAATAATGAAGATCTTGTGAGTAAGCCTATTGTTAACAAAATTGTAAATAGCATTAACACTAATAAGCCACATACGCACAAGATATTAAATGCATAAGATTGTCGTATATAATTCAAGAACATACATTTATATTCAACAAAAAAGAAAGGAAAAATTTATGACAATATCACAAACAATTGATATTTATATTTTACAATTTATTAACAAAAAAATAAATATTGGGACAAAAACAAAATAATACCCAAAATTTGTGTTGCAAAAATACCTTTATTAGTTAAAAATTTTTGATTGTTAATCTTCTTATCAAACATCATCTCCATTATCCATATAAAAATAGCTAATAGTAATCCAAATAGTTTTATTAAAATAATTGGAACTAAACAAAGGTAATATATATATATTAAGTGATATATACATTTAACTCCATCAGAAATAATACAAGCGAGAGAGATATACAGGCATATGGAAAAAATACAAATATTGTATATTATAAAAAAATTAAATGCATACGTCTGTCTTAAACAATTTAAAAACATAGCTATAGTATACAAAAAACAGAACTAAAAAGAAAGGGAAAATTTATGACAATATCACAAACAATTGAATTTGACAAAGAAATGGCAAATCTTGCTATGGGTGTCTATAAAAAGAACAAAGGAACTATCCCAAAAGACTGGATTAATATTACTGAAAGTAATAACGACAAAACAGGATTTCACTGTGAAGCTTTTTATAAAGATAGAACAATAGTAATTGCTATGCGTGGTACTAATGACAAAAGTGATTTAGCAAATGATATAGATATGGCAAAGAAAAAACTACCAAATCAATATGCAGATGCACAAAAGTTTTATAAACAAATAAAAAAAGAGTTTCCTAATTATAAAATTGTCTTTGTCGGACACTCTTTAGGAGGCAGTTTAGCACAACTTTTGGCAAATGAAACAGGTTGTGAAGCAGTTACATTTAATGCCTACGGAGTAAAGAATATACTAAAAGATAACATAAAAAATGACGGAGAAAATATAAGAAATTATGGAAATATAGATGATATGATTTTTAATATCAATTTAAGAAATCAACTTGGACATACTTATATAATTGACAATAGAAACATAACAAATATCAATGGATACATAACAAAAAGTCCTTACGGAGATTATCTTGGCGGAACTAAACTATTACAACATCATTTTATAGAGAAAATGGGCAATCTGGAAGATGCTGTTGAATACAAACCGACTTATTTGGAAGGTAAAGTTAGCATGAATGTTGATTTTAAAGATTTTGATAATAATCGAGTATTTACAAACGAAGAGATTAAAGATATGTCTTTAGACGAATTCAAAAGATTAGAAAATTTTATAAATCAACAAATTGCAACAGGAAATGTAATGTCGGAAAATCAAGCAAAACAAGAGTTAAAAGCCGGCAATCTGATTTATGTAAATTCGTATGTAAGAACCGACGGAACTGAAGTTAAAGGATACTATCGAAGAAAGCCCTCAGGCATTTAACTATACTGAGAAAAAATGAAACATTACCCTTTGTGAAACGTTACATTTACTCGATTTACAGCAAATTATAGAACTTCATCCATTGCTTGTTTGCAAATAGAAATTGCCTCATCTATTTCTGTTTCATTGATTGTCAATGGAGGATTAAAATACAATACATTTCCCAATGGTCGCAACAAAAGACCTTTCAAAAGTGCCTTTTTGTATATTTGATAACCAAGTCTTAATTTGGAATCAAAGTCCTCTTTTGTTTTTTTATCTTTCACAAGCTCTATTGCATTTATCAAATTTATATGACGAATTTCACCTACATTTTTATGAGATAAAAATGTTTCATTTAGCCGATTATGCAAGTATTCTGCCGTTTTATTAGACTTTTCTATAATATTTTCTTCTCTTAATATTTTTTGAACAGCCAACGCAGCAGAACAACCAAGAGGATTACCGCTATATGTATGACTGTGCATAAATGCTTTACCCTCTAAATAATCCGCATAAAACGCATCATATATTTTTTGTGTTGTAATCGTTATAGACATTGGCATATAGCCACCAGTCAAACCTTTTGATATGCACATTATATCAGGAGAAACTCCCACATGGTCAAATGCAAACATCTTACCCGTTCTGCCAAAACCGGTTGCAATTTCATCAGCTATTAAAATTACATTGTATTCATCACACAGTTTTCTCAACTTTGTCAAATATTTAGCAGGATAAATTCTCATGCCGGCACTTCCCTGCAACAAAGGTTCAACAATCATTGCAGCTGTTTCATTTCCATACTTTTCAAACGCAATTTCCGCTTGTTTAAAGCATTCAACATCACAATTTTCTCTGCACTTTTTGTACGGACATCTGTAACAATCAGGTGCTTGAATTCTGATTGTATCCATCAGCATTGGTTTATATATTTTTGCGTATAAATCCAATGTTCCAACTGATAATGCACCTATCGTTTCGCCATGATAACCGTCAGATAGACACATAAATTTTATTTTTTGCAGATTACCGGTTTGATAATGATACTGAAATGCCATTTTTAATGCACATTCTATTGATGCTGAACCGTTATCGGAAAAATTAAACTTGCATAACCCGTCAGGAATAACTTTTATAAGTTCTTCGCACAAAGTAATTGCCGGTTTGTGAGAAAAATTTGCAAAAATAACGTGCTCTATGTCATCTAACTGAGATTTTATTGCCTCATTAATTTTATGATTAGAATGTCCTAAAAGATTACACCACCAAGAACTTACAATATCTATGTATTTATTTCCGTCAATGTCATAAAGATATACGCCTTTCCCTTTATCAATAACAATCGGCGGCAATTCTTCATAATCCTTCATCTGTGAACACGGATGCCATATATATTTTAAATCTTTTTCAACATAACTATTCATACAAATTTTCCAATCCTTTTATTTCAATAGTTTTTGCATTGTCTTTCACACAAGCCAAAATTTTTACACCTGTTAATTCTTCAATCATTTTTTTATTATCTTTTTCCATAAAATCATTTTCATCAAAATTATTGAGTATAATTCCTTTAATAGGAATATTTTTTGATTTTAAATACGAAACAGTTAATCCTGTGGCATTAATCGAACCTAATTTAGCATTTGCAACAATTATTGTTGATAAATTTAGTTCCTTGATAATATCTTCAAGCCAAACTTTTTTGTTATCGTATCTTATCGGACACAAAATTCCGCCTGAACCTTCAACAGTTACAAAATCATTTTTAGAGCATACTTTTTTAAAATCTTCTTTAATTTTTTCGATTTCAACAGGTTTATTTTCCATTATTGCTGCTAAATGAGGTGAAATTGCTTCTTCATAAATATAAGAAACCATCTCATTTGCATTATCTGATAAGTTTGCAATTTCTTTTACATATTTTGCATCTCCTGCAACCAATTCGCCGTTAACTCTCTCGTTTCCGCTGACTGCAGCCTTGTAATATCCTGAATTATAACCTAAATCCTTTAAATATTTTACGATTAATGCAGTTACATAAGTTTTACCAACATCAGTTCCAATTCCTGTTATAAAAATGCTTTTACTCATAATCTAACCTCATAGCCCAATTCTTTAACCATTTCAAGATCGCTTGATATTGTTGCTCCTGTTGTAGTAAGCATATCTCCTGTAATTAAAGAATTTATACCTGATTGCAAGCATTTTTTACCGTTATCTTTTGTCAAATACCTGCCACCTGCAAGTCTTATGAATGCTTTTGGATTTATAAATCTGTATATCGCACAAATTCTAAGGATTTCATCAACCTCTAAAAGCTTATTATTCTCATACGGAGTACCTTTTATCGCACACAAAAAGTTTAAAGGAATGGATAAAACATTCAAATCACTTAACATTAAAGCCATGTCAATTCGGTCTTTCCAATTTTCACCAAGTCCGAAAATACCGCCAGAACAAACTTCCAGACCTAACTCTTGAGCGTATTTTATTGTTCTGATTTTATCTTGAGTTGTATGCGTTGTACAAACTGTTTTAAAATAATTTTCAGAACTTTCAAGGTTATTATGGATTCTTGTAAGTCCTGCATCTTTTAGTTTTTGCAAATCCTCTTTATTTAATAATCCCAAAGAAGCACAAACCTCAATACCTGTTTTTTCTTTAATCTTTTTTATTATTTCGCAAATATTATCCAAGTCTTTTTGTGAAGGTTTTCTGCCTGAAGTTACAATTGAAAATCTTAAAACACCTTTTTGTTTGTTATTCATAGCTTCTTTTACGATTGTATCAGAATCCAATAAATCATACTCTTCTACATTTGTTTTATAAAAAGAAGACTGTGCACAATATTTGCAATTTTCAGAACACTTACCGCTCTTTGCATTTATTATTGAACATAAATCAAATTGATTATTGCAAAAATGTTTTCTGATTTCATCAGCATATTTGCATAAATCTTCTAAATTCGCATTTTCCAATTCATACGCTTCATCTTGCGTAATTTTATAACCATCTATAATTTTATTTTTTAATTCTTCTAAGTTCATTTTATAACCTCTGAAAGTACTTTTACCAATTCTTTCATATGATTTTTTGAATGTGTAGCATTTAGTGCAATTCTCAATCTTGCCTGTCCTTTTGCTACAGTCGGATAACGAATTGCTTTTATAAAAAACTTTTTGTCCATAAGATACTCAGCAACCCTCATTGCTTTTTCCTCATCTCCTATTATTATTGAAAATATTGGAGTTTCTGATACTACATCAATTCCGTTTTCTTGAAGTAATTTATTAAAGTAATTTATATTTTCGTGTAAATTTACAACATAAGAATTATCTTTTTGTAAAATTTCAAAACTTTTTATTGCTGCAGCAATAGGAGCAGCGGAAATTGAAGTTGAAAAGATATAACTTCTTGCAGTATTTTTTAGATAATCCGTAAGTAATTTTTTACCTGCAACATATCCGCCTTCAGACCCGATAGCTTTACTTAAAGTACCCATTAAAATGTCAGGATGTTCATCTAAATTGTAATATTCGCAGATTCCTTTACCTGTTTTTCCAAGGACACCTGTTGAATGAGCTTCATCAATATACGAAAACAAATTGTATTTTTTTGCCAAATTCAAGATTTCCGGTAGATTTGCAATATCTCCGTCCATACTGAATACAGCATCCGAAACAATTACACCATGTTCATACGAAATTTTATTGATTTTTTCTTCTAAATCAGCTAAATCATTGTGATTATAAATTACAGTTTTTGCTTTTGAAAGTTTACAACCGTCTATTATACTTGCATGATTTAATTCATCAGAAAAAATCACGTCATTTTCTTTAAACATAGCTGATAACACAGCAACATTTGCACAATAACCGCTATTGAATACGATAGCAGATTCGCAATTTTTAAATTCAGCTATCTTTTGTTCTAATTGCGAGTGCAAATCAAAATTTCCGCAAACTAATCTGGAGCCGCCTGTACCTGTTCCGTATTTTTTTACCGATTTAATAGAATATTCTTTTATTTCTTCATTATTCGCAAAACCCAAATAATTATTAGATGCAAACATTTTATAATTTTCGTTTCCGATTTGTACAACAGAATTTGAATTTTCCGCTATAACACTCTGCGTTCTGTATAATTGATTTTCTTTTAAATCATTTATCTTTTTTCCTAAATATTCCCACTTATTTTTATCTTTATTTAATTCAGGAACATCTGTTACTATAACAGGTTTATTTTCAATAAAATCAATAGTTTCTTCCAAATCTTTTTGAGTTTTTCCGTTATATAAAAAGATTCTTCCACCAAATGTTTCACCAACATCTTTTAACTTTGTAATACGGACATACCCACTTTTAATGGATGCAAAATAACCGATAGTATAGTTTACATCATCAGAAATACATATTTCACCCACAATATGCGGTGCATTAGCAACTTTTGTTGCAAGGATAATAGCCTCTCTAAAATGATTTTTTGATGAACTTAAATTATATTTATCACTATCCATATAAGTTGCCCGAATACCTCTATCTTGCTTTGGCTCTAGTCGTTCAAACGTATTAATATCCAATAACATAGCCCCACGCATAGGTTCAACTTCTTTTAATCTCTCAAAAATTTTTTGTGTACTTTTTACACCAATTTTTTCTAATTCTTTTTGAATTTCTAAATAGCCATCTTCTTTGGAATTTACAACTCTGCAAGTTACAGGTAACGCTTTCAATTTAAGGATATTATCACTTTCAATTGCCTCAACTTTAACATTAACAAAATCAGCACGCCCATTTTCATGGTTTAATGCTCTTTTTATAAGGGTATTTGCACAATTTGAAATATCATTTTCGTTTACTATCTTTTCTGCTCCTGAGATATGGATATTTTTTCCGTCAATATCTTTAGAAGCACGCATTTTTATGCTGAATAAATTCATAACAACTATTTATACTCCGTAGAAAGACAAATTTAACATTCATCTTTAAAACCATGATAGCACAAATAAAGACCAATGATTAATTTTATTTAAATAAATCAAAGTTTTTATAAAAAACAACGGTTTATGTAAAAAATTTATGGGTTATTCAAACCACCTTAACATTAATCGTCCACATAACACTTATTATAAAAATAGCCATATCTCAATCTACAAAAGCATTTTAAAGAAATTTTTAATATTGTTATATAATAAGCGAATATAAAAATTTTTCATAGGCAAAAAAAAACACTCAGGTTAGTGAGTGTGTGTTTTCTGCATCCTAATGGTCTCTTTTTTAGTGTTTATTATTTAGGAGTTTATATGTTTTTTTTAGGTAAATGTAATGCTATTTAGTGTTTCGACTACACTATTTAATGCACAAGATTATTATTGCATACATAAATTTCAAAGTCAACACTTTGTTTCTTATATTTTTTTGAAAAAATGCTGAATCACAGATATAAGTGTTGTTTTTACACTTTACAAAAATTAATAAATACTCTTTTTAGTGTAGATTTTATGCGTGTATAACATACTTTACTGTCATGTGTTACAAAAATTTACATCTCATATTTTTAAATTTTGGTGCATATATAAAGTTTTATTTTTTTAATTACATATTAATTGCATATTAGATATAAATTGTTTTATAATATATTTATGAAGATATTAGGTATAGATCCGGGTATGGCAATTGTTGGTTATTCCGTTTTGGAGGTAAACGGTGATAGCTTTGAATTGGTTACTTCAGGTTCAATTCAAACCCAAAAAGGCGAAACCGATGCATACCGTTTGTACGAAATTTTTCAGGATATTTCAACAATTATAGACACATACAAACCTGATATAGCTTCTATTGAAAAACTTTTCTATTTCAGAAATCAAACAACAATTATTCCTGTTGCTGAGGCTAGAGGAGTTATAATCATGGCTCTTGAAAAATTTAAAGTACCTGTCTTTGAATATACTCCAATGGAAGTCAAACAAGTATTAACAGGATTTGGCAGAGCTGACAAAAAAGAAGTTGAAAAAATGGTAAAAATCACCTTACAGTGTGATGAATTACCAAAACTTGATGATACAATAGACTCAATAGCAATTGCTATTTGTCATACAAGAAAAAATAACATATTACAAACAGTATAGAGGATAAAATTATGATAAATGAACTATTATTAAAACAAATCGCGATATTAAGTGCAATTGCGGGTGCTGCCTTGGGATTTTTAACAATTTTCCCGTATATAAATATTTTTTCACTATCAATATTAGTAATTTGCCTTGCAGCAGGAATTTTGGTTTACATGAAACGTGAAAATCTAATTGGAATTTTTGATATGCGAGAAGGTGCAATACTTGGAGCTGTTATCGGCTTTGTTTCTTTTATTGCTGCCGCAATTGTGTATGTACCTTGCGATATTATTTTGGGATTAATTCCTTTGCCAATTTTTAAAGCACATTTTATTATGAGATTTTTCTTTAACAGCTTTGGAAGCGTAATTGTTATGTTTATGTTAATATTTTTCATTGCGTTGTTAAGTGCTTTGATGAACGGATTTGCAGGATTAGCAACATCTTATGTTTATGAACTTTTAACAGGTTTAAAAAAAGAAAGCAATGAAAGTGTAGATTTTGAAATCAGATAGTGTGGAAGGGATATATAAAAATGACATTTGAATCAAAAATCAGACCTATACAATGGAATAACGGTGTATCTAAAATGTTGGATCAAACAATTATTCCATATGAATACAAATATATTGATATTAAAACAGGACAACAAATGTATGATGCGATTAAAACAATGATAGTAAGAGGAGCTCCTGCTATTGGTATTGCCGGTGCACAAGGCGTTGTTTTGTATGCACAAGAATTTGCAAAAGAAAATTTATCGCTTGATGAATTTAAAACAAGATTATTAGAAAAAACTGATTATATGGCATCTTCAAGACCAACTGCAGTAAATCTAATGTGGGCTTGTGAACAACAAAGAAATATTATAAAAAATACAAACACAAATATAGAAGATATCATTGAAAAGTTAACAGAAAAAGCTGTTGAAATTGAAAACGATGACATTGAAAGATGCAAAAAAATTGGTGATTACGGTGCAGAGGTTGTTCCAAAAGGTGCAACAATTCTAACACATTGTAATGCAGGAGCATTAGCAACAGGCGGATACGGAACAGCATTGGGTGTTGTTCGTTCAGCATTTGATAAAGATAACACAATTCAAGTTTTTGCAGATGAAACAAGACCTCGTCAACAAGGTGCAAGACTTACCACATTTGAACTTGCTATGGATGGAATTCCTGTAACACTTATCACAGATGGAATGCACTCTTATTTTATGAATAAAGGTATGATTGATATGGTTTGTGTCGGTGCAGATAGAATTGCTGCAAACGGTGATACTGCAAATAAAATAGGAACTTACACAGTTGCAATTTCAGCAAAATATCACAATATTCCGTTCTACATCGCTGCTCCTCTTTCAACAATCGATACAAGCATTAAATCAGGGAAAGAAATTCCGATTGAAGAACGTTCTCACGAAGAAGTTACACACATTAACGGAAAGATTATTTGTTCAGACAAAGTAAACGTAATAAATCCGGGTTTTGATGTAACTCCAAACGAATTAATTGCAGGTATTATAACAGAAGTTGGTATTTTAAGAGCTCCTTACGAAAAATCAATTAAAGAAGCTTTTGAAAAACAATCACAACTTGCGTAAAAAAATAATTAATTATTTTAAAACAAACTAAAAAGCCTACATCCGTGGGCTTTTTAGTTTCAATACATACATTCTATCTACAGCTTCCACGCTCCCAAGTTAAAGTGCTTCCATCACTTTTGCAATGAAATCCTGAATATCCCATATTTAAGCCTAAATCTTTTACATCTAAATAATCCATATTATCTTTCTCTAACACCCATGCGGCACAACCATGAGAAGATGAAAAGTTTTCCATACAATAAGTTAAATTATTTATAGAACTTGAAAGCTTATTTGAAGATATATAAGGAACTATTCCATCTTTTGTTATTGCGAATTGAAATATATCCCAGTTGTAGGCATTTTTTCCTTTATTTGGTCCGTCTATATCTACGTATAAATATCCACAATAATTCATTGCATCAGAAAGATTATATCCGTTTTGATCACAATATGGGAATTCAATTAATGTATATATTACGGAAGCTCCATCAGCTAAAACAAATTGAGGAGATTTATTTGCATAGGCAAGTGTATAATAATTAGAATTTTATTCAGTTAAATCAACTTTCTTAATTTTAGAATTTGCAGCACATCCTCTTGGACTTGATTGATCTCGAAAATATTTTTGAACTTTTAAAAATTCTGTTATTCTATCTGTATAAACAGCTGCACAGCTATAACATTGCCAACCACCTGGTCTATAATCAACTTCAGCCGGAAATCTATTCTCAAATGAACCATAAACAGCAATTGCACGTGTATGTGCTTCATTTAATTGAGCATATATTTTCTTTAATCTGGTAACACTCTCTTTGTGTTTTGTTGAACTATTTAAATTTGGAATAGTTAGGGTTGCAACAACACCAATTATGCCCATTACAATTAGAGTTTCAGCTAGAGTAAATGCTAATAATTTCTTTGTATATCTATCAAAAAAGGGGCTTATTAAGTTAAAACCAGTGTTATTACTAAGCTCTACCCAACTCCACAAGCCGTATTCCTTTATTCATAAGTATTTGCTCCTTTCTGTTTTTGTACGTAATAATTATATACCCAAATACCATGCTTTGCAAACACTTTTTATTTTTTATTAAAAATATTTGCAAAACATTTGTAAAATTTTATTTTTTCTTTGTCAGAAACGCACTCCGTGCAGGGGAACTTTTTTAGAAAAAGTTCCATAAAAACACAGTCCGAACTTCGTTCTCTAGTCAATTGTAACGTTCAACCATAGTGTCAGCAACTTTCAAAAGGTAAAACAAGCTGACACTTGTTATCGTTGTCTTGATTTTTGGGGTGAGTAATTAATGCTACATTATTCGACAATTTTTCCATCAAATAAGTCTTTAACCATCTTCACTTGGTCTGACAAGGTTTGTTCCTCTTTTTTACCTGTAATCGCTGTATTTTCAACATTATCAGGCTTTAATTCAACCATTGAAGAATCTTCTTCATCTACATTTTTTGATTCTGAATCCGATTTTTCAGATTCAGGTTTTGAAACTTTTTCCTGTAAATTTTCTTGCAGTTCCTGCTTTTGTACAGTAACTTCCTTCTGAACAGGATTAGCAGGTTTTTCTTCAATCGTTGCACTATGGACTTTAACCTGTGCATCTGATGCTTGAGGAAGTCTTACTGTTACATTTGAATTTGTTTGTCCAAAAAGCTTATCCACAGCCTCTATCAAAGTTTGTTTTTTGCCGGAATCATTTAATTGTCTTATAAATGATTCATTTTTCATTGTAATAACAACACTTTCAGGTGTTATTTCAACAGGATTTGCCAATTGCAAAAGTAATTGTTTTGTTGGAACACTGGAAATATTATTTAGTAAACTTTTCCACAATTCTGCAATATTATTAGATGCAGTATTTGTTGTACCCATAGGCACAGGTGAAAAATCTTCCGATTGCGAAGTTTGATATTTAACTTCATTTTCAACCTTTTCAACTTTTTGTATTTCAACTTTTTCAGTTGGCAATTCCACATTATTAGACGGTTTTGAACTATTTATTATATCTGAAGATACCGTCTTAACTATTGGCGGATTAACTCCCGCTCCAGCAGGTCGCATAGATGGCTTTTGAACCGGCATTGGCGGAGTTTTATATGCTGAAACAGATACGGAAACAGGTTCTCCTGATTCCAATTTTTGCAATCTCGATTGCAAATCCATCAACTTTGTATTTTCTGTTAGATTTGACAAATCTATCATCGCAACTTCTAACCATATATGCGGATTTGTAGTTGTTTTTAATTCGTTTATATAATGAGAAGTTCTTTCTATCAAAAAAACTATCTGTTGAGTTTCTAACTCTTTTGTCTGTCCTTGCATTAATTCTAATTGACTTTCTGTTGTTTGAGTCAAATCCATTACAATTTCAGACTTACAATTTTTTACAATCAACAAATTTTTAAAATAATTCAGCAAGTTTAAAAGAATTTGTGATGGTTCATTACCGGAATTGTAAACATCTTCCAGCACCTCAATCGCAGAATTAGCATCTGATTTTATTATACACTGCGACAATTTATGCAAAGTATCAAAAGAAAGACGACCTAAAAGAGAATTGATATCTTCCGTTGTAATAGCCTTTTGAGTATCCAAAACACTTAATTGGTCAAGTAACGCCAAGCTATCACGCATACCACCTGCTGCATTTTTAGCAATAGTCGCAATTGCATCATCTTCTATATTAATATTTTCCAACTTAGCAATCTTTTTAAGATGATTTATTATATCTTCTGTCGTAATTCTTTTGAAATCAAACCTTTGACAGCGGCTCTTTATTGTATCTAAAACCTTGTGAACTTCTGTTGTTGCAAGAATAAATATAACATTTTTTGGCGGCTCTTCTAATGTTTTCAAAAGGGCATTAAACGCTTGAACTGTAAGCATGTGAACTTCGTCTATTATATAAATTTTATACTTGCCATTAACTGGTGCATATTGAATTTTTTCTAAAATATTTTGTGCATCATTTACAGAACGATTACTTGCCGCGTCAATTTCTATAACATCAATTGGAGTCGAATTTGTTATATCTACACAACTTGCACACTTTCCACAAGGATTTATAGTAGGACCTTTTTCGCAATTTAAAGATTTTGCCAAAATTCTTGCAGTTGAAGTTTTACCTGTACCTCTTGGACCTGTAAATAAATAAGCATGTGCAATTTTATCAAGATTAATCGCATTTGTCAGTGCTTTTTTTACATGTTCTTGACCAACTATTTCATCTAACTTTTGCGGACGATATTTTCTGTATAATGGAATGTACTTTTCGTTCATAAGTTTATTATAGCATAAGCAGAATTTGAAAATTTTATAAAAAAGAAAGGTACTTTTTAAAAGCACCTTTCTTTAAAATTATAAATTATATTAATTAAACAACACCTTGAGCTTTCATAGCTTCAGCAAGTTTTGAGAATGCAGCAATATTTGCACCAGCAACATAATTATTGCCAAAACCATATTCTTCAGCAGCTTTTTGACAAGATTTGAAGATGTTTGTCATTATACAATCTAATTTTTTATCTACTTCATCAAATGAATAGTAGTATCTCATTGAGTTTTGACTCATTTCAATTGCAGAAGTTGCTACACCACCTGCATTTGCAGCCTTTGCCGGACCAACTAATACACCTTTTTCCAAGAAGTATTCAGTTGCATCTTTTGTACAAGGCATATTTGCACCTTCTCCAACTGCAATAACACCGTTTTCTACAAGTTTTTTTGCAGAATTTAATGTTACTTCATTTTGAGTTGCACAAGGAAGTGCAATATCGGTTTTTATTGTCCAAATTGGAGAATCTTCAGATGTTCTTTCCATATATTTTGCATCACGATGTTTTTCCAAGTAGTCTTTAATTCTGCCACGTTTTACTTCTTTAATTTCTTTTACTAAATCTAAATCAATACCGTTTTCATCATATATACAACCGTTAGAATCACTCATTGCAACAACTTTTCCACCCATTTCTTTAACTTTTTGGCAAGCATAAATTGCGACATTTCCTGAACCTGAAATTGTTACAGTTTTACCTTTGAATGATTGATTATTATTAGCTTTTAACAATTCTCTCATAAAGTAAGAAAGACCAAAACCGGTAGCTTCAGTTCTTGCTAAAGAACCACCGTAAGAAAGACCTTTACCTGTCAAAACGCCACCTTCATAAGCATTTCTTATACGTTTAAATTGACCAAACATATAACCGATTTCTCTTGCACCAGTACCGATATCGCCAGCCGGAACGTCAACATCTTGACCTATATGTCTTTGTAACTCTGTCATAAATGCTTGGCAGAATGCCATGATTTCTCTATCAGATTTACCTTTTGGATCAAAATCTGAACCGCCTTTACCACCACCAATTGGTAAACCTGTTAGGGCATTTTTAAAGATTTGTTCAAATCCTAAAAATTTCATAATACTTTGATTTACAGTTGGATGTAATCTTAGTCCGCCTTTATATGGACCGATTAAAGAACTATATTGAACACGGAAAGCTCTATTTACTTGAACTTGTCCTTTATCGTCAACCCAAGAAACACGGAATGTAATAATCCTTTCAGGTTCAACCATTCTTTCTAATATTCCAAGTTGCTCAAATTCTTTATGTTTATCAACAACAGGCTCAATTGAAGTTAAAACTTCTTCAACCGCTTGTAAATATTCAGGTTCGTTTGCATTTTTCTTTTTTGTTTCTTCTAATACTCTTAAAACGTAGCTATTCATTATACCCTCCTACAAAATTTTTCCAATATTATTTATATCATACAAATTTTTGTTTTTTAAAAATATTTATATAAACTTTATATCTTTGTGTTATTTTATTAATAAGAGGAAAGGTTGGAAAATGAAAAAAGTATGTGTTTATTGTTCTGCAAGCGACGGATTAGACGAAAGTTATCATAAAGAGGCAAAAAAATTAGGCGAACTTTTGGGACAAAATAATTTTGATTTGGTATATGGCGGCTCAGATTTTGGCTTAATGGGAACAGTATCTAAAAGTGCGAAAGAAAACGGTTCTAAAATTTGTGGAATCATGCCTAAAAAAATTTATGAACTAATCAGTCATGAAGGCGGAAGTTGCGACGAATTTGTCTTAACAGAGAATATGCGAGATAGAAAAGAAAAATTAGACAGCTATTCTGATGCAACAATTACACTTCCCGGAGGCTTTGGTACATTAGAAGAAATTTCAGAAATAATAGACCAAAAGATTTTGGGTTACACAACAAAACCAATCATATTCTTAAATACAAATCATTTTTATGATAAGTTATTTGAATTTTTTAATCAGGTTGTAGAACAAAAATTTGCAAGAAAAGAAACTCTAAAATTATTTTATCTTGCAAATACACCTGAAGAGGTGATACAATATTTACAGAATTATGTTCCAAACGAACCACCAAAAACAATTGATGATATTTACGTAAAAGGCTAGTAATTGTTAATTGGAAAAAGAACATGAACATAGGTTCCGTAGCTCACTCGGTGAGCGAGGAGCGTAACCGTCGCAGCTTGTCTGCATTAGTCCAGCTGAGCGGTGTGCATGAAAATTTAATAACCAAACAAAACATGCCTCCGTAGCTCACTCGGTGAGCGAGGAGCGTAACCGTCGCAGCTTGTCTGCATTAGTCCAGCTGAGCGGTGTGCATGAAAATTTAATAACCAAACAAAACATGCCTCCGTAGCTCACTCGGTGAGCGAGGAGCGTAACCGTCGCAGCTTGTCTGCATTAGTCCAGCTGAGCGGTGTGCATGA
>CAKVCZ010000011.1 GCA_934726055.1 uncultured Candidatus Melainabacteria bacterium | reverse complement strand
GAAGCAGCACGTCGTGCAATGACTCGTGAAATCAAACGTGGCGGTAACGTTTGGATTAAAATATTCCCTGATAAACCAATTACAGCAAAACCTGCTGAAACTCGTATGGGTTCAGGTAAAGGTAACTTGGAATATTGGGTAGCAGTTGTAAAACCAAACAGAATTCTATTCGAACTTGAATATTTTGATAGAGATGTAGCTGTACATGCATTAGAATTAGCAGCACAAAAATTACCTATTAAAGTTAAAGTAATAGAAAAGAACCCTGTTCAATAATAAAGGAAAAATCACATGAAATTACAAGAAATGCGTGAAAAAACAGTTGAAGAATTAAAAAATGCAGTTGTTGACTTCAAAAAACAGTTGTTGGATTTAAGAGTTCAAAAAGCAACAAATAAATTAGAAAACACAGCTTTAATTGCGAAGACAAAACACTACATTTCACAAATAAAAACAGTTATTAAAGAAAAAGAGGAAAAATAATGCCTAAGAAAGAAAAACAAGGTGTTGTAGTTAGTAACAAAATGGACAAAACAGTAGTTGTAAAAGTTGCTGACTATGAGCCACATCCAAAATACAAAAAAATTATTGAAACAACAAAACATTACAAAGCTCACGATGAACAAAATCAATGTGAAGAAGGTGATGTAATCAGAATAATTGAATCAAAACCACTATCAGGCGGAAAACGTTGGAGTGTTTTGAACATTGTAGAAAAGAGAAAATAGTTTTCTCTGTTGATAAATAAAAGGTGATTAAAGATGATACAACAAGAATCAAGATTAGTAGTAGCAGATAACACAGGTGCAAAAGAATTATTAACAATCCGTGTTATGGGCAGCTCAAATAAAAAATTCGCAGGTGTAGGTGATGTAATCATCGCAACTGTAAAAGATGCAACTCCAAACATGACAGTAAAAAAATCTGAAGTTGTTAGAGCCGTTGTTGTAAGAACAAAAGCTGACATTAAACGTAAAGATGGTTCAGTAATCAGATTTGACGAAAATGCTGCAGTAATTATCAACAAAGATGGCAACCCAAGAGGAACTCGTGTATTTGGACCTGTTGCAAGAGAGTTAAGAGACAAAAACTTTATGAAAATTGTTTCTTTGGCTCCTGAAGTAATTTAGTGTTTTACAATAGAAAATTCTGTTGTAAAATAGAAGTACGAAATAAGATAAGCCTAAGGAGAATCAAATGGCAAATAATAAGAAAAAATCTTTGCAAGTAAAAACAGGCGATAGAGTAATGGTTATTGCCGGCAAAGACAAAGGTAAAGTAGGAAACGTTAAGAAAACAATACCTTCAGAATCAAAAGTTTTGGTTGAAGGTGCAAATATGGTTACAAAAGCACAAAAAGCAAACCCAATGGCAAACATTCAAGGTGGCTTAGTAAAAATGGAAGCTCCAATCGATAATTCAAACGTTATGATTGTATGCCCTGCTTGTGAAAAAGTAACAAAAGTAAAACACGAAATGAAAGATGGTAAAAAAGTTCGTGTTTGCAAAAAATGTGGTGAACAGTTAGATGTATAGTGCAAGATAAATATCTTGGCATGACTCATCTTAGATAGAGGAAAATAAAATGACAGTAACAAAAAGCTTAAAAGCAAGATACGAAGAAGAAGTAAAAAAAGCATTAGTTGAAAAATTCGGTTATAAAAACGATTTAACTATTCCAAGACTACACAAAATTGTATTAAACATGGGTGTTGGTGAAGCATCTCACAATACAAAGATTGGTGATGTAATCCAAGGTCAATTAACAAAAATTGCAGGTCAAAAGGCCGTAATTACAAAGGCTAAAAAATCAATCGCAACGTTCAAATTAAGAGAAGGTATGCCGGTTGGTGCAATGGTTACATTACGTGGTGAAAGAATGTATGATTTCTTGCAAAAATTAATCTGTGTTGTTTTACCAAGAATCCGTGACTTCCGTGGTGTAAGTGCAAAAAGTTTTGACGGTCGTGGAAATTATACATTAGGTTTAAAAGAACAAACTTTGTTCCCTGAAATTTCTTACGAAGAAGTTGATTTAGTAAAGGGTATGAACGTTTCTGTTATTACAACAGCTAACACTGACGAAGAAGCAAGAGAATTGCTAAGATTGTTAGGTATGCCATTTAAAGGTTTAAAATAGGATATAATACTAATTAAAAGATAAAGGAGAATATCGTGGCTAAAAAAGCGATGATTAACAAAGAAGCAAAAAGAGAAGCACTAGCTGCAAAGGGTAAATACCCATCAGTTAGATTACATAACAGATGCAGTATTTGCGGACGTCCTCACGGATACCACAGAGATTTCGGTCTTTGCAGAATTTGCTTAAGAAAAATGGCTCATCAAGGCTTATTACCTGGTGTTACAAAAGCAAGCTGGTAAGCTTTAAAATTTTGATTCAAAAGCAGAGGATGTTTAATTAATTTAACATCCTCCGTTTTATGTTTTAACAATGTCTACAATGTAGTATATAAAAGCGAAATTAGGAACAAACAAGGAGTAAATAATTCTACAAATAATCAGGAAAATGTAACCATAGTGATAAAACCTTATCAGTCGATAATAAAGTATTTAGTTGTAAATAAATCGTTTTAAGTAAAAAATAAGTGAAGTTCATTTGAGGGCTTCACTTATTTTTATATAAGTTAAAATATATTAATTTTACAAAATAATGCTTGTAATATAGTTATGTTTGGATTACGATTGAGCTATAAAATATCTAACTGCCGAAAGACGCTTTTTTATGAGCAATAATTAGTTCGGTAAGAGATGAGTACATTATGGATACTACTCAAATGGTTTTGAGCAAGTCCGCAAGTAGAAAAGGAAAAAAGAATGAATACAGATCCAATAGCAGATATGCTAACTCGTATTAGAAACGCAAACATGGTTTCACATGAAACTGTTGAAATCCCGGCTTCAAAATTGAAAGTTGAATTAGCAAAACTTTTGAAAAATGAAGGTTTTATCGTTGATTACAAAATCGATGATTCTTCAAAATTCAATAAAATTGTTATCACTTTAAAATATGATGAAGCTCGCAAACCAGTAATTACAAACTTACAAAGAGTTTCGACTCCTGGTTTAAAAACATACAGCAAATCTAAAAACTTACCAAAAGTTTTAGGTGGTATGGGCGTTGCAGTTATCTCTACAAGCAAAGGTTTGATGTCAGACAGAAAAGCTCGTAAAGAAAACTTAGGCGGCGAAATTTTATGTTATGTATGGTAATAAAGTTTAAGAACTTTATTAAAAATAAAATCGAGTTCAATTGACAGAAAAGCTCGTAGAAAGGATTAGAATTATGTCAAGAATTGGTAAATTACCTATTGAAATTCCGCAAGGAGTTGAAGTTAAAATAGATGGTCAAACAGTTACAGCAAAAGGACCTTTGGGTACAGAAGTTGTAGAAGTTAGTCCGGAATTAACAGTAAAAGTTGAAGATAATAAAGTTGTATTAACTACAAACAACGATGAAAGAAAAACTAATGCATTACACGGTTTAATGAGAACACTTGTTGCAAACGCAGTAAAAGGTGTTAAAGACGGATTTGAAAAGAAATTAGAAATCAATGGTGTTGGTTACCGTGCTAATATGGAAGGTACAAAACTTAACATGGCATTAGGATATTCTCACCCTGTTGTAGTTGAACCACCTGCAGGTATTACAATTTCTGTTGAAGCTAACACAAAAATCACTGTTAAAGGTACAAACAAACAAACAGTTGGTGATGTTGCAGCATTAATCAGAAGCAAACGTGAACCTGAAGTTTACAAAGGAAAAGGTGTTAAATACGAAGGCGAATACATCAGACGTAAAGCTGGTAAAGCTGGTAAGAAATAGTTGAATTTTGTGTAGAGTGAGGACTTTAGTCCGAAACTCGAAGAATCGAGGACAAAGCGAATGACAACGGAAGTGAAATGAGCGACTTGTCCGAGTGGAACAATAATTCAAGATGAGGTAGCCATTCGTACGGCGACGGTGAGTCGGCGGAGGAATGCAAAGACAAAATCTTAGCAAGAATAGTAATAAAATAGTATAAAATAGTATAAAATAGTAGCCCATATAAACCCTTGAAAAGGTTTCAAGAAGGTTTGGGTAAAGGAGAAAAAAATGATTAAACAAGAAATTAGAAAACCAAAAGTTCAAAAGAGACATCAATCTTTAAGAGTTAATTTGGAAGGTACAACTGAATTCCCAAGATTGGCAGTTTACAGAAGTACAAAACATATTTATGCTCAATTAATTGATGATGAAAAGAATGTAACAGTATGTTCAGCATCATCTCTTGATAAAGATTTAAAGGCTAAATTGAAACACGGTGGAAACATTGAAGCAGCTAAAATGGTTGGTGAAGCTATCGCTAAGAAAGCTTTAAAAGCTGGTGTTGAATGTGTTGTATTCGACAGAGGAGGCTTCTTATATCATGGTAGAGTTCAAGCATTAGCAGATGCTGCAAGAGAAGCTGGTTTACAATTCTAGTTTTTGTGATAAAAGCATTAAAATAGGACGATTTCTTTTTGAAATTGTCCTATTTTTTATATAAAATATAAAATGTTTTATACTGATTGAACGTAAAGATTAATTTCTTCTTCTGTGTTCATTTCGGTTGTACAAACAAGAATAGTTTTTTCATCAACTTTGTATCCGCCGATAATGTTATTTTCTTTTAATTTTGCAAGAGTTTTGTCTGCGTATTCAACTTCAATTAAAAATTCATTATAAAAATCTTTAGAAAGAACTTTTATTCCTTTAGCTTGAAGTTTTTTTGCTAAATCGTGAGCATTTTTACTGGAAAGAAAACTTGCTTGTTTAAACCCTTTTTCTCCAAGTAAACTTAGATATACGGTTGAGCAAAGAGCGATTAGGGCTTGATTTGAACAAATATTACTTGTTGCTTTTTCTCTCTTTATATGTTGTTCACGAGTTTGTATTGTAAGAGTGTATGCGACCTTTCCGTCTTTGTCTAATGTTTGACCGGCAAGTCTTCCCGGTAATTGACGCATAAATTTTTCTCTGCAAGCCATAAATCCTGCATGCGGACCGCCAAATGACATTGGAATTCCAAGAGGTTGAATATCTCCGACAACGATATCAGCGTTGTATTCTGATGGAGGAGTTAATATTCCAAGAGAAGAAACATCTGTAATAACAATTAATAAAGAGTTTTCAACAGGTTGAATTTCTTTAATTTCTCCATAGAAGTTTGGATTTTGAACAACTACGCCTGCGTATTCTGAAACATTTTCGGGAACCTTATCAAACATTTCAAGTTCAATATCATTTGCCCAAGCATAAGTTTGAATAACTTTTAAATATTCAGGATTGATTGTATCAGAAATTATGACCTTGTTTTTCTTAGAAATTCTTTTTGCCATGATAACAGCTTCAGCAGCGGCAGTTGCTCCGTCATAAACAGATGCGTTTGATATATCCATTCCTGTAAGTTTGCAAATCATTGATTGAAATTCGTACATAATTTGCAATGTTCCTTGCGAAATTTCGGGTTGATATGGAGTATATGCTGTTAAAAATTCATATCTTTGTGCAATTTGACCAACTGCAGCCGGTACGAATTTGTTATAAACTCCGGCACCTATAAAATATGCATAATCAGCATTATTTTTTTTTGCAAGATTTTTTATAGTTTTTTGTGTTTGCATTTCGCTTAAAGCATCCGGTAAATCCAAATTTACCATTTTGGCTTTTTGAGGAATTTGTTCAAACAGGTCTTCAATAGAACTTTTTGAAATAAATTCCAACATTTCTTTTCTATCTGTTTCATTTAGAGCTAAAAAATTATCCATTATTGTACTTCTTCTCTATAATCGTTGTAATCCAGTAAATCTGATAATTCTACATCGTTTCCTGTAAAATCAACTTTTACAAGCCAACCGTCATTGTAAGAATCTTCATTTAGTGTTTCAGGAGCATTTACAACACTTTCATTAACTTCAGTAATAGTTCCTGAAATTGGCATATAAATTTCTGATGCAGCTTTTACAGATTCAACAGTTGCAAATACATCACCTTTATTGAAGCTTGCACCTACTTCAGGTAATTCTAAAAATACGATATCACCTAATTGTTCAACAGCATAGTCTGTTAAACCAACAGTATAATTATTTCCTTCATTTTCTAAAATATATTCGTGAGTTTTTGAACATAAAATTTTTTCTTTTGTACTCATAAATTCTCCTTCTATACTTCTTTATTGCTATTATGTTTTTTTACAAATGGTCTTTTTACAACAGTTGCATCATATAATTTTTCTCTGATTAATACTTGAACAGTTGTATCTGTTTTTATTTCCGGAATATTTTTTACATAACAAAGTGCGATAGTTCCATTAAGCATTGGAGAGAATCCTCCGCTTGTTACTGTACCTACTTTTTCTCCGTTAAAATAAACTTCGTGTTCGTGTCTTGGAATTGCACGTGAATTCATTTTTATCCCGATAAGTTTTTTCTCTGTACCGTTTTTTATTTGGTTTAAGATAATTTCTTTTCCGTTATAGTCTTCTTTTTTATCTTTTGGTACAGACCATGATAATCCTGCTTCAATTGGAGTTGTTTCTTCGGTTAAGTCATTTCCGTATAAGTGAAGTGCTGCTTCTAATCTTAAAGTATCTCTTGCACCTAATCCAATTGGCAGAATAGAGTATTCTTTTCCTTCTTCAAGGAGTAAATTCCACATTTTTTCAGCGTATTTGTTTTCTATTAAAATTTCAAAACCGTCTTCTCCGGTATAACCTGTTCTTGAAACGAATGCTGGAATATTTTTTAATTCAGTAGATTTTATTGTAAAAAAGTCTTGTTCTACGTTATAGCCGATTTTTTTTAATACTTTGCCTGCTTTTGGACCTTGTATAGCTATAAGAGAATAGTTATGAGATTGATTATCTATATATACATCATATCCTATACTATTTCTAACAAACCAGTTTACATCTTCGTCAATTCTTGATGCATTAACAATAATAAGATATTTTTCATCTTTTAATTTGTAGATAATTAAGTCATCAATCAATCCGCCGTTTTTATTTGGTAATTGGCAATAAACAGCTTTTGAGTCGTATAATTTAGAAATATCTTGCGGCACAATTTTTTGCAAAAACGCAAGTGAATCTTTTCCTGTTACAAAAACTTCTCCCATATGAGAAACATCAAACAAGCCTACATTATTCCTAACATTTTTGTGCTCTTCTATGATTGAGGTATATTGTACAGGCATGTGCCAACCTGCGAAATCTACCATTTTTGCATTTAGTTTTACGTGATTATCGTGTAGCAAAGTTTCTTTTAACATAATCTACCCCACATTCCTATTAAAATTGTGCATTCAAAGTAACAATATGTCAATAATATCTTATTTTTTGTAACAAAATTGTACATGTTTTTTTTGATGATATTATAATATTCTTAGAGGAGATATTATGACCGAACAATTTAATTTAGATTCTTTTCTTGAAAAGGTAGTTAAATCAAATTCTTCAGATATTCACTTAAAGGTTGGAGAAAGACCGGTAGTTCGTAGAGATGGTCTTATTTTAAAAGTGGATGCTCCACCTATTCAATCTTCAGAAATGAATGCTATTGTAAGCAGTATTGTTCCTGAATTTTTGAAAGATAAGTTATACGAACTTACAGATTTGGATTTTTCATACGAAGTGAAGGGTATTGCTCGTTTTAGGGTTAATTTATCCAGAGCTTTAGCTGAATATAGTTTAGTATTTCGTGTTATTCCGTATTATATCAGTAATTTTGAAAAATTAAATTTGCCGGTTGCAATTTCTCAATTTGCTGATTACAACAACGGCATTGTTTTAATTACAGGTCCGACAGGTTCAGGTAAATCAACAACCCTTGCTGCATTTATTGAATATATTAATTCGAAATATCAAAAACATATTATTACAATTGAAGATCCGATTGAATTTATGTTCAATGATAAAAAATCTATTATAACTCAACGTCAAGTTGGTATTGATACGAAAAACTTTGCATCCGGTATTAAATATGCTCTAAGACAAGATCCGGATGTTATCCTAATTGGTGAAATTCGTGATTTGGAAACTCTTGATTCGGCATTGCAGGCAGCTGAAACTGGGCATTTAGTTTTTGCTACATTACACACAAATGATGCGATTCAAACAATATATCGTATTATAAATATGTATAATCCGGAAGATAGGGATGTTGTTAAAAATCAGTTGGCTCAAACATTAAGAGGAACAATTGCTCAAAAACTTGTCAAAAAGGCAAACGGAACCGGAAGATTTCCTGCTTGCGAAGTTTTGGTTGTAACATCAACAATTAAGGATTTAATTTTAAAAGACGAAGTTGAAAGTATATATGATTTAATTAGAAAAGGTTCATTTAACGATATGTTAACAATGAATGAATCGTTGTTTAGATTGTATGAAGATGGTGCAATTACAAAAGAAACTGCTTTAGAAACTTCTGATAATAAAAATGAATTAGAACAAATGATGCGTGGTGTTTATCACGGTACTAATATGAGAAAACCAAATGAATAACGTTGTAGTTGATGCAATAAATCTAAAATCATATAATTTGAGTGAATCTGACAAAATCGTTGTGATGTATTCAAAAGAACACGGCTTGATGCGTGGAGTTGCAAAAGGAGTAAAAAAAACAAAAAGTTCCCTTGGTGCAAGAATGGATTCTTTAATGGCAAATAAAATAATGCTTTATAAAGGTAAAAAAATGGATACAATTTGTCAGGCTGAAACTTTAAATTCTTTCCAAAAAACAAGGCAAGATTTAGATAAATTAGTTTATTCTTCGTATATTTCAGAAATAATTTCTATTTTTGGGGTCGAAGAGGATCCTTCAAGTAAAGAAGTTTATGAACTTTTCTACAAGGCACTTGATAGAATAGCAAATTCAACCTCTAAAAAGGATGTAATGCTTGCTGTGATAAAATTTCAATTAAAAATTATGTTAGTTGCAGGTTTTGGATTAGAACTGGATAGTTGTTTATGTTGCAGAGAGCAAATTTTAGATGAAGATATGTATTTTTCAATTCAAATGGGCGGTGTAGTTTGCAAAGAATGCAATGATGCTTTAGGGGTCAAATTAAAATTACATCACAAGATAAGAGATTTTTTACAAGCAATGATGCAATTTGATTTTAATTACGAAAGTGAGTATGATAAAAAAGCAACATTAAAAGTTTGTGAAGTTTGCTTTAATCTATTAAATGATTATATACAGTCGCATTCAACAAAGAAAATAAAGGCTCTTTCGGTACTAAGTGAATTAGAATAAATAGAGCATGCGGCATGTTTTTTATTGTGTAAATAAATGTAAAGAATTTTTGCAATTATTCAAAAAAAGCTATATAATTGCTTTACAGACTAATGCGTTTATTTTTTATAAATAGCAATTTTTTTTGTGCACAAGTTTTAAATATTATATAGTTAAAATTTAGGATTTTAGATTTGATTAACAAAGACATATTAATTAAACAAGAAAAAGAAATCTTATATAACAAAACTATGACTTCAAATCCTATTTCAGGTTCAGGATTTATGCCAAGATTTGGAGCGAATGTTACAACACGTCCTACATCAAACAGATTGTATGGCGGTTATAACAATTTGAATAATAATATTGTTCTTGCAACAACAGATTATCGTGAAATTATTTCATCAATAAGTGCATCATTAAAGGGAAAAACAAATCCTTCAGATTTTTATTCTTCTCTAAATTCTTTATTAACAAGAAAAATGGGTGCTCAATTTACTGCGGTAGGTTTATATCAAGAAAAATCAAAATGTATTAATATAAAATTAACTGACAAAGTTGGTGGAACTTATTCTTCAAGAGTATTTTTATCAGATGATACAAATCCGATTGTAGAAGCTTTTAATTCTCAAGAAATGGTTATTAAAAATGATTCAAAATTCTTGAAATTATCTTATTTACAATGCCCAACGGTTGCTATCATTCCTTTAATGTCAGTTACAGAATGTTTGGGTGTTATGATTATCGGCGATAATAAAGTTGAAGAACATTCTGATTTATATTCTTTAATTGCGAGTCATTATGCATTGTTCATGCATAATTCAGATTTGATAGAACAAGCAAAGGCTCACGCAAATACGGATACATTGACCTCATTGAGTAATCACAGAGGTTTCCAAGAAATTTTATCAAGTGAATTAGAAAAAGCTGAAAAATCAAATTCTACTCTTTCTGTAATAATGATGGATGTTAATAACATTTCAAAAATTAACAGAGAATTAGGTCATGCTAAAGGTGATGAAGTAATTAAATTAGTTGCAGAAAAAGTAAAACAAAATATTCGTTCAAATGATAAAGCAGGTCGTTACGGCGGTGATGAAATCGCTATTGTCCTTCCTGATACAGATACAAATGAAGCGAAGTATTTGGCAGAATTTTTAACATATAGTTTATCTTGTTGCTTTATTGATGATGTTGGACCGGTTAAGGTTTCAGTTGGTATTGCAAATTATCCGCAATGTGCAAAGGAACAAGAAAAGTTATTGGTATCTGCTGAACAAGCGATGTATATCTCTCAATCTAAAGGTTATAAAGATGGAATGAGTGCTATAATCAGTGCCTCTGATTTCAATTTCTGGGATGATATGGCTTTACATTCATTCGCTGAGGTATTAACAAAACGTCATTCTCAATTGGGTGTAAATTTTGAAGAAGAACTTGTAAATAAATTTGCAAGTGAAGAAATTTCTTCTCAACATCACTTGGAAGAATTGGCTGCATCTCTTGCAAGTGCAATTGATGCAAAAGATCCATATACAAAAGGTCATTCAACATCTGTTTCTAAATATTCTGAAGCTTTAGCAAGAGCTTTAAATATGCCTGAACACGAAGTTCAAAGAATCAGATTAGGTGCTTTGCTTCACGATGTAGGTAAAATTGGTATTCCTGAATCAGTATTAAAGAAACCAACTCACTTATCTGATGAAGAATGGGAAATAATGAAGCAACATCCAACGATTGGTGCAGAAAAAGTATTAATGCAAAATGAAGCACTAAAAGATTTAATGCCAATGGTAAAATATCACCATGAACACTACGATGGTACAGGTTATCCTTGTCAGTTAAAGGGTGAAGAAATTCCATTAGAAGCAAGAATAGTAGCTGTTGCTGATACATATCACGCTTTAATAAGTGATAGACCTTACAGAAAAGGTTTAGGTGTTGAAAAAGCTTGTGAAATCTTACAATCAGGTGCAGGAACTCAATGGGATGCTGAGTTAGTAAGAGCGTTCATACAAATAGCTCCGGCATTAGCAACAACGATTTAAAATGTAAACTTATAACTTTAAAACTTATAACTTATTATAAAGGACAGAAATTATACCTGTCCTTTTCGTTATATTTTGTGTTCATCAAAATATTTTAATATATCAATAATAGAATATTTATCACCAATATGACCTGATTTAGAAACAATCCACTGAGCTTTATGATCCAACGTTAGAGCAACTGAATGCTCTATTTCATCAATAATTTGTAATTGTTTTGAATTTATTGCACAGCAGCACTTGTAAGATGTATCTCCACCAAGGGTAATCAATATAACTTCTTTTTTTTCTATAACTTCTTTTGTAAGTTCTGCTAAATAAGAAGAAATATGTTCTAAAAGTTTGCTTTTTGTCATATCAGTATTTAGAGAATCATCAGAAAATCCGTCAAAATTTTTGATTAAATCTGATGCGTGTACAACAACAATATTGTTTACAGCAAGTTTATTTACTATTTTTTGAACAAAAGTTTCTTGTACTCCACCTAAAACGGTTTGCATGTCTAGTTCTTCAAAGAAAACATTTTCATAAGCTTCACTTTCTTCAAGGCATTCAAGCTGATCAATTGTTGTATGTGTTGCTGTTCCTGAAATAATTAATTTTGGTAAATCAGGTATATATTTTTTTTCTTCTTCTTCATTTTCAGCGGGTTGCAACCAAACTTTACCTAAAATTTGTGCAGTTGAAGCTGTACCAACAGGTAAAAATTTAAGTTCGGATTTTTTCGCTGCAAGTACAATTTGTTCTATATCTGTCATAGAAACAGAATCTGCAATAATTAATTTTTTGCCTTCTTTTGCAAATGTGTTGATTTTTTGTAAGACAGGTCCTGCCCCCTTCATAATTGTTTGTAAATCAAGAGTCGCAATTTTATTTTGGTCTTCTTCATTTAGCTGTTTTCTGATTAAAGAAGGAATATAAGACTCAAAAAGCGGATTTAAATTTTCTCTTGCACATTCAGTTCGCTCAATAGGTTGACCGTTTACAAGTTGATATCCGCCTACGGTAATTTTATTTTTTATCGGACAAGAAGGTATAATGATAGCTGCATCCCAACCCAAAACATCAAGCATTGCAAGTGTTTCCGGTCCAATGTTTCCTGTTAGCGAAGAATCAATTTTTTTAAAATAGTAATCAGGATTAAGTGTATTTAAAAATAGCTGAGTTGCTCTTGAAACTTCTTCTCTAGCTATTTGAGCAGGTTTATTTCTTGTTGCAGTAGAAACTGCCCAAACTTGGGTATTTTTGACATGTTGCGGGCTGCAATCAAAATCCAAAAGTATTTGAGAATTAGCACCTCTTAAGTGAAATTTAAGAGCTGTTTCGTTCGCATCTGTTAAATCATCGGCAATAATGCCTATTACATCTGATATAATCATTATCCTTCGTCTTTTTTAGAACCTAACAATCTTATATTATTTGCAACAACAAGGAAACGTTCTTTTTCTTCTCCTGAAGCATCTTTCCATCTGTTTGTTGTAATTCTTCCGTCAACAGCTAGCATTCTGCCCTTTTTAACGTATTCTCCGGCAAATTCTGCTTGTTTATCCCAAACATCAACGTTAAACCAATCTGTAACTTCAGCTTTTGTTTTGCTGTCCCAACGTCCAACTGCAAGTGAAAAACTGGTTTTAACTTTACCTGATTCAAAATATTTAATTTCGGCATCTTGTCCTGCTCTGCCAACAATCACAACTGAATTCATTTTATTATCCTTTTCTTTTATTATACTAACTTACAACTTCAGAAGTTTCTTCGGATTTTTTTATCATTAAGTTTTCAAATCCGGTATTTTTACATATTTCTGCACACCATTGTTGAATTATTTCATCGGTATCGAGTTTATATGAAATAGGTTTTCCAATTACTATTTTTATATTTTTTTCAAATAATTTCTTAGCATAGCCATCAAAACCGCAAATCGAAACAGGTACAATATCAGCTTTAGCGTGTTTTGCTATAACTACAAAACCTTTTCTGATATTTTCAATTTTCTTATTTTTCACCGTTCCGCCCTGAGGGAAAATTCCCAAAGGCCAATTCGTTTCAAAAATATCTCGAACGGTTTTAAAAGTTGCCATTTCAGGTTTTTCTCTATCTACGGCAAAAGCTCCTAAACGTTTTATTAACCAACTTCTTTTATCATCACCAAATAATTCTTTTTTTGCCATGAACGCAACGTGTTTATTGACAGCAGTTGCTAAAAAGGGCGGATCCATTTCTGATACGTGATTTGCAGCAAATATAACATTACCTTTTTTAGGAATATTTTCTCTGCCTACAATTTTAATTCGGTACATAAAATAGTTAACAAAATTAACAACTGTCCATAAAAAGCAC
The DNA here is from genome assembly GCA_934726055.1 of uncultured Candidatus Melainabacteria bacterium. Lineage (GTDB taxonomy): Bacteria > Cyanobacteriota > Vampirovibrionia > Gastranaerophilales > Gastranaerophilaceae > UBA6984. The sequence goes on along the minus strand of CAKVCZ010000011.1, from coordinate 68,497 downwards.
ATATAGAAAATTGAACGAAATATGTGGTATTCCTTCTTATATCTTCTTGCAAAATTTCTTTTTTCTTTTTCCATTTTCATACTACCATTTTATGCCGGATTTGGAATATATTCAAATCCTGTTAGTTCTTGTATAGCTAGTGCCCATTTAGTCATAACTTGATCTAAATCCTCGCTGTAAGGTATAGCTTCACCGATTTTTACGGTTATATTTCCCTTAAATGGGCATAGGGTTTTGTTTTCTGTGCCAATTATACCAACCGGTAAGATACTACATTTAGTAGTTCTGGCAATACCAGCAAAGCCTTTATGTAAATCTTCAATTGTTCCGCTTTTTGCACGAGTACCTTGAGGAAATAATCCTAAAATCCAATTTGTATTTTTTACTTCAAGAGCTGTTTTAATAGTGGATACTTCTACTTTATCTCTATCGACTGCAAAAGCACCTTGCCAATCAAGCATCCAGCGAACAAAACGTTTTTCAAATAATTCTTTTTTTGCCATAAATGCAACCGGTCTTGGCATAACGAAACATACCAAAAACGGATCAAGCGAAGAAAGATGATTCCCACAAACTATATATTTACCATCTTTTGGAATATTTTCTTTGCCTTCAACTTTAACTTTGTACATTATTTTGAATTGCATACCATACCAAAATTTGCAAACTATGTTTTGGAAAACTCTTCTCCAAAAATTGAAATATTTAGCAGTTCGTCTGGCATAATTTACTTTGTTTTTTGACATTATTCCTCCGTTTATAAAATTATACTACAAAGCAAAGTTAAATACTTCAATTGTGAATTTGTTTTAAGTGTAAAGTTTTGTATATAAAAAGAATAAAATCTGTTAAACAAAGGTTGAAAATATAAAAAGAATAGTGTATCCTAATATAAGGAGTATATAGAAGAGGATTTGGAGAGGAAGCCTATGACGATAATGCCTTATGGATTAGTGCAGAGTATGTTAGAGTCTATAATAGTTCCAATTTTTAGTGCCAAAATTTTAGCAAAAAAGTTTATTGCATTTACTCTAGCAGAAACCCTAATTGTAATGGGTGTAATTGGAATTGTTGCAGCCCTAACTATTCCGAATTTGAATGGTAAAACAAATGATGTAGAAAAGGTTGCAAAATTAAGGAAAGTTTATGCTAATTTGTCAGAAGCGTATGAACGAGCAACAGTGGTTTATGGCCCGATAACTGGTTGGAAGACATCTTGCCCCGTAACAGATAATAATGTTTGTTTTACAAACAGATTAACTGAGTTTATGAAAGTTTCAAAAGTTTGTGGTGCGGTGTATACATCTAATGGTTGTATAAATTCTCCATATAAAAACCCGATTAATGATATTAGTGCAATTTCCGGAAGTGGGGAGTATTCGTTTTTATTAGCAGATGGCACGGGTGTTTCTGTAGGGGCATATTATAGTGGAACTTCTATATCTTTTGATTGTAATCAAGTTGTAAATGGTTTTAAAGCTTGCGGAAAAATTGTAGTTGATATTGACGGACCAAATAAAGGAAAACAAAAGGAAGGTGTTGATGCTTTTGCGTTTGAAATAACAAAAGATTCTATTACTCCTTGGGGTAGTACAAAAGATGGTAATACTGGTTGGATGTGGAATTCTTATTGTGGGAGTCAATATTTCATGATGTCTTGTGCTGCTTGGGTAATAGAAAATGGTAATTTAGATTATCTTATCGCAACAGAAGATGGTTCTAACGGATTAAAATGTCCGAATGGTAAAATTCTCGGTTGGAACACGGCTTCTGGTCAAGTAACAAGTTGCAAATAAATATTATAAATTGATATAAAAACCCAAAAGCTCTGATATTAAAGCCTTTTGGGTTTTATAATAATTAGTAAAAATGTACAAAGATTAACAATTTTTATTTATCTATTCAAACAGCAATGTTTATATTTTTTCCCGCTGCCACATGGACATGGGTCATTTCTTTTTACATTTGAATAATCTATTTCTGATTTATTTTGATTTTCAGCAACGATACCAAGTGTGTTATTAAATATCTTGGAATTATATAGAATTGTTGTTTGTGAATAAATTTTGTGTGCGATATATTCGTGCTTATATTTTAAAAGCATTTCCGAAAGTGTTAAATCTGTTTCCATAACTTTGTTTGCGAGTTCAATAAAGTTTGGATATTTGTTATTTAATCGTTCAATAATGTTTGCTGAAATAGTTCCTGAAGTTATAAAATGAATCATACATTCTTTTGCTTTTTCAATTGTTTCTAAAGAATTATCTTCTAAAATCTGACAAATAGTTTTATAGAAAGGAATTACATATAATCCATATTCTTTATCATAAATTATACCCGTATCGTATTCTTTCTTGTGTGAGGAAAATCCAGATAATGATTTTTCTACAAAATTGTCATAATCATTTTCAAGATCTTTGACTTCAAAATATTTTAAGGTTTCAGGTAAAACCAATTTGTCTTTGATATCAATAGTTGTTCCGTTTTCGACAAAATCATTGTATTGCCCGATTATATCGTCTGTGTATGTATTTGTTGTAATTATTTCATCTGTATCAAATGCTTCAATAAATTTGTTGTACATTGATTTGATGTTTTCTTTTATTAAGTTGTGCTTTTCTTCGTTATCTTCATATACAAGATATGGTTCTTGTAAAATTTTTGCCATTGCGTACCGCATAACTTCTTCTTGCTTATTAGAAGCTAAATGTCCTAAAAGTTCTATAATGTAGTACTCTTCTTTAAACTGAAATACTCTTGCAACAAGATATTGTCCTATGCCATATCCTCTATAATCTGTCATTTTCGCTGTTACATTTAATTGATAACTTTTTTCATTAATTATATTGTATGCTTCAAAACCATTTTTAAGCACTTTTTTAATTTCAAAGACAGATGTAAAATTGTTTATCATAGCTTTGGATATTGGAGTAGATTTTGTTTCATTAAATAAAGCCAGTGGAGTTTTTTCACATTCAGGAAGACTTCTTTCAAAGATATACGGAGTGTAATATTCTTTTAATTTTGATTCTGCTAAATTATAAATTCCCATTGTTTTTAGATATTCCGTAAAATCTTTGTCTGTTTTCCGGTTTGTTTTTATATATTTATAGACATTTTCAATAGTTTCATTAATATCATTTGCAATTGTTTGTGTTTCCATTATTTATTCCTCTTTGATTTTATATTACAATTAAACTTTATTTTAATAAAAAAAACAATACCGACAGTAGAGGGATTTTTTCATGGTATATTTATATATATAAGGAATATAAACTTAAGGGGAAAAAATGTTTGACAGTTTAAGTGAAAAATTACAGGGAATAATAAGACAAACAACGGGAAAAGAGCTTACACAGGACAATATGCAAGAGTCTTTGAGAGAGATAAGGCGTGCATTATTGGAAGCAGATGTAAATTTACGAGTTGTTAAAGCATTTATTTCAAATATAAAAGACAGGGCTGAGGGTGAAAAAGTTTTTCAAGGTGTAGATCCAGCTCAGCAATTGGTAAAAATTGTTCATGATGAACTTGTTTTACTTTTGGGTAAAGAAACATCTCCTCTTAATTTAGCAGGACATCCAAGTATTATAATGATGCTAGGTTTGCAAGGCTCAGGTAAAACTACATCAAGTGCAAAATTAGCGGTGAAATTAAAAAAAGAGGGAAAAAATCCACTGCTTGTTGCATGCGACGTATATAGACCGGCAGCGGTTAAACAGTTGCAAACATTAGGCTCACAAATTGATGTAACGGTTTATGCAGAAGAAGGTGTTACTGATGTTCAATCAATTGTGTCAAATGCTCTTAATTATGCAAAACAGAATGGATTTAATGTTGTAATTCTTGATACAGCAGGTCGTTTACAAATAGATACTGATATGATGGCAGAATTGTTATTGATAGATAGAATTTTTGCACCTCATGAAAAATTACTTGTTATTGATGCAATGACCGGTCAAGAAGCAGTAAATGTCGCTGAAAACTTTGATGCTCAACTTGATTTAACGGGTTTAGTTTTAACCAAATTAGATGGTGATTCAAGAGGTGGTTCTGCTCTAAGTGTTGTATATTGTACTAAAAAGCCGATAAAATTAACGGGTACAGGAGAAAAACTTACAGCATTAGAAGACTTTTATCCTGACAGAATGGCAACTCGTATTTTGGGTATGGGTGATATAGTTTCTTTTGTTGAAAGAGCCAAAGAGGTTTTTGACGAAAAAGAAGCTAAGAAAATGCAAGAGAAATTAAAAAAAGCAGAATTTACTTTTGATGATTTTTTGAGTATGCAGCGTCAGATGAAAATGTTTGGTTCTATTGATCAAATATTGGGAATGCTTCCAGGCATGAATATAAAAAAAGAAGATAGAGAATTGATTTCTCACGAGGGAGAAAAGCAATTAAAGCGTATAGAAGTGTTTATTCAAAGTATGACTCCTGAAGAACGTTCAAATCCGCAATTGATGAATTCAAGCCGCAAAAAAAGAATTGCTGACGGGTCAGGAATTCCTTTGCATGATATCAACATATTTATAAAACAATTTGATCAAATGCGTGCAATGATGAAAGGCATGAATCAAATGAAAGGTATGTTTGGAAAAATGGGCGGTATGGGATTGCAAAAAATGATGCAATCTATGAGCAAGTTTAGATAAATTTCAACTGATTCAATTTATAATATTGCCGAGTATTCTTATCAAAAAGAGTATGTTATTTTGTCGTGAAATTTTTTAATCTGTATTTATGACATTAGCGAAATCACAGTATAAAAAATTGCGAAATTACGAATTGGTTACTCTGGCACAAGGTAGTGATACCAAAGCTTTAGAGGAATTAATTAAACGTGAACAAAAAAATGTATTTGCAATTTATACTTACTTAAACAAAAACAATGACAATGTCTATGATTTAACTCAGGAAGCTCTTTTGCGTATGGCAAAAGGATTACCGAATTTAAAAAATCCAAAGCTGTTTAAAAGTTGGCTAAATCATATTGTAATGAATTTATTTTATGATAATTTACGAAAATTAAATCGAATCCCGCCGACAATTTCTCTTGATGAAGAGGTTAAAAATGAAAATAAGTATGCAACAAAACCGCAAATATATATTCCAGATAAAAAGTGTAAGCCTTTAGAAAAGTGTTTATCGCATGAGTTAGAGAATTTAATTAAGTTTCAAATTCAGCAATTACCTGAATATTTCAGAATAGTGATTGTCTTAAGAGAGTTACAAGGTTTGTCTTACGATGAAATTGCAGAGATTACGCATACAAGTGTCGGTACTGTAAAATCTCGCATATCTCGTGCAAGAACAAAATTACAAGAGGGGTTAAAAAGTTATATTTAAAGGAGAGAATTTTATGTCAAAGGATTTAAAATGCAAGCAGGTTTGTGCACTGCTTTCTTATTACATACAGGGTAAAACGAACTATCAATTGACAAATTTTATAGAGCATCATCTTAGAACTTGTAAATCTTGCAGAAATAAATATGAAACATTAAAAAAAGCTTTTGAAGATTTGTCGCAGGCAAAAATTCAAATTGACAATATGCAATCGGAAAATGTTTTACCAAAACCAATTAAAACAGAGGCATTTGTGGAAAAAATGTCGGCATATTTGGACAATGAACTTTCAGATGAAGATACTTTGCGTTTTAAAAAATATGCGATAGCAAATCAGTCTGTAAGAAATGAATTGGAATCAATGTACAAGGTGAAAAATGTTATGAATACTTCATTTGAAAAAACAAGAAATAACTTAAAAGAAGATTTTACAAAAGATATTATCCTTCAACTTGATATGCAACGAGTTATGTCTATTCAAGAACCTATATTGAAAATTGCATCAATTTTTATTTTTCTATTTGTTTTTGGAACGGTTTGGGCAATAGTTTTATTTTAAAATATAAAAAATACAACAAGTAAGGCTGCACAACATAGTGCCGGTCCAAATGGTAAATGGAATAATTCAGGCGGATGTTTACTGTTTTCTGTTTTATTTTCGCTAAGAGTTTCATTAATCAATTGTTCATTCAATTCTGCAAGATTTTTTGGCAAACTTTCAATGATTCTTTTGCATAACCAAAAACCGTTTATTGCTAATATACAAACCAAACTCCAGTAAATAAAATTGGTATCTAAATAAAATAGTCTTGTATAGGCAATGTCAATAAGAGTAAGAATACAAAATGTTATGCTGAGAGTGAGTGTCAAAAAGTCTTTTTTATGAACTAATTTGACAAAAAATATAGGAATATATATCGCAATTTGTATAGCGAAAGCAAGCAATATAATTAACCATACATATCTCCATCCAAAGCATGCCCCAATTGCTCCTGCAATGTATATATCTCCAATTCCGATAATCATTGTTTTCAAAAATAAATATCCAATACCAAAGTATATCGAAATTATTAATATTCCAAGTAAAATTCCTAAAATGGATGCAATAAATGAATTGTTAAAAATAAGTGTTTGTCCATGATACAAATTACCAATATTAAATAGACTGTATATTAGTCCGATTGCACAGAGTATATAGCTATGTATGTCAAAAGCTATGTGTTCTTTTATATCTATGGTTGAAATTACTATAAATAAGCAAAAAATTAAGCTTAAAAATAGCGTGTTTAATGTAAAATCGAATTTTAGGTATGTAATTAAAAATAAATATCCTGTTATAAATTCAATTATGGGATATTGAACTGATATTTTTTCATGGCAAAATGCACATTTTCCTTTTAAAAATATATAAGATATAATTGGAATATTATGCCACCATTTTAACGGAGTTTGACATTTAGGGCATTTAGATGCCGGAAAAACTATTGATTCTCCGCTTAAGGCTCTTAATATTACAACGTTTAAAAAACTCCCGATACAAATTCCTGTGATAAATATAAAAACACTGTTTATAAAGGTTATAAGTGCCATTATTCATCACTTTCGTTAAGGTTATTATTCGTAATAATATTGTGAATTTCAGATAAAGCTCTTTTTAGTTTTCTTGAAACTTGCATTTGAGAAATGCCAAGTCTTAGTGCTATTTCGCGTTGATTTAAATCTTCATAATAATTAAGTTCCACAATAGTCCTTAATTCTTGAGGTAATTCGGCAATTGCATTAGAAAGCATAATTTTTTCTTCATAAGCATTTATGAATTCCTGATAATCCCCTGCCGGAATTTTATCGGCAAGAGAAAAACACTCATCTTCACTGTTAGAAATAGTTTGATCTAATGAAATTGTGCTTTTTCTTCTGTCAACTTCAATGACATCATTAATTTTATGAACAGGCAAAGACATAACTTCCGCAATTTGTTCGTTAGAAGGTGATTCAATACCTGTATCAGCGAGTTGTTTTATAACTGTATTAATTCTGAAAGCAAGTTCTTGAATTTCTCTTGGAGCTTTAATCATAGAAGCTTTATCTCTCAAGTAATGTCGAATTTCGCCTGTAATTAAATAACTTGCGTAAGTTTTAAATTTTGTACTTATGTTAGGGTCAAAAAATTCGATAGCTTTAATCAATCCGACAGAACCTACTTGTATCAAGTCATCAACTGGGTCGGTTGAGCGTCTTGCAAGAGAATGTGCAATTTTTCTGACAAGAGGCATGGCTGCCATAACGATTAAATTCTGTAACTGTTTTTTAGTTTTCTCATCCTTTACTCGTTTATACTCTATAAGCCAATCGTGGACTTGATTTAATGTATCTTCGGAAATTGTCAACATAACCTCAAACTCTATAATATATAAATATATTATAACATAAAAAAATAAATATTACAAATTGTTACAAAAAATAGCAAATAAAAAAAATAAGTAGCAAAAATTTTTATGTGCATACATGGTATATGTGTAGGTGTTTATTTTTAGATTTATAAAAATGAATGTATTTTTGTTTTTGTAAATATTTTGGAGGTTAATAAGAAATGAAAATCGGAAAAATCGAGAACTTGTCAGTACAGACAAAACCGCAAATGCAGGTTCAAAGAACGATTGGTCCAAAATTAACTTATCAGCCGGATAGTGTATCTTTTACGCAAAAGGCTGATGAAAAAGTTATTTCGATGAAAAAACAAGGTAATGCATTACAAGTAATGTTTACCGGCAAATTGAGTAATCCGATGGAAACAAAAGCGAATGTTGATGCTCCGGCTATTCAATTTAGAGTAAGAGGTGTAGCAAAACATCAATTAGGCACAGAAGGTGCAAGTGCTATGGCAAAGGATGATTCAGTTGTTAGATTAGCTGATAGCAATTGGAAAGACGGAGATTCTTTAAGAGCCGTAGTTACGAAAAGTAAAAAAGGTAAAGCAATAGCGTTAGTACATCCAAAATTTGGTGAAGTCGGTCAAGTTCCTGATGAAATGGCAGAGCAAGTAATGCCGTTGATTCAAGGAAAGTCAAGTGATTATCGTTTTGAATTGGCAAACGTAATCGCAGGTACATCAAAGGGTGCATCTACAATTGGTTTAAGAGCTGCGTTAAAATATGTCGGTAAAAATCCGGAAGAAGCTCAAAAGGCAACAGATGTATTTAATGGCTTATTAAATTCTGAAGATCCAAACATTTCAAAAACAGTGATGGTTTACCAACCTGAAAAAACACCTAAACAAGTTTTAGAAAGAATTTTTGATGTAGAAGGTCAAGAAAATGGTCTAGGTCGAGTAAGAGAAATAAAAACAGTAATAGATAATATTACAAAAGAGATTCAAAATCCTGAAAATAAAAGAATCTTGATTTTAGGACACTGCAAACCTGATGGTGATACAATCGGTTCTGTTGTTGGAATGAAAGAAGCAATAAAATTTGCATATCCTGATAGAGAGGTTGATTGTGCTATTGATGACAAGATTCCTGGGCTATTCAGAGATAAAATGCCTGGCATCGAGGCTGTAAAAAGACCTTATAACACTGAAAAAATTGAAATATTAGAAAAGAATTTGGAAACGTTGCGTGCAATAAATACTCCAACAGCAAAAGAACAATCAAAAGTTTTGGAACGTGATTTAGCAGAATTAAAAAATCCTGAAAATTTATTTGATGCAAATCCTCTAGAAGGCAAAGCAAAGAAACAATATGATTTAGTAATGACAATGGATATACCTACTCCAACAAGATTTTCAGGTGCATTCAAAGATTATATTCAAAACAGTAAAAAGCAAATTTATATAGATCATCATCCGCACAGACTAACAGAGTGGCAAAATGCAAAAGATGTTACAGGTTTGGATATGAATAATATTCACAAAAACGGATTGGCATTAGTTTGTGATTCTGTTCCTGCTGCAACTCAATTGGTTACAATATTAGCTGATAAGGCAGGTATATTAGGCAAGATGTTTGAAAAAGGCGGTCAAGCTGCTAAGAATTTTGTTGCAAGTGTAATTACAGGTACATCAACTGATACAGGTTCATTTACAAGAACTGCAAACTTGTTACCACATCACTCAGCATTACCAGTTCAACAACGACCAAACTTCTTCCCTGAAGGCATGTCAACTTGGTTGATGAATCAATTATCAACAAGTGATAAAACAGTTGATAAAAAATGGTTACGTGAAAATATTGCGTATGATGTTCCGGATAGAGCAATCAGCACAGATAGCGTAGATGGCAAAATTTCACCTCGTGATAAGATGTTAACTTATGCACTTGAAGGTCGTAAAATGGTTCCTGAATTAGGACTTGGTTTAATTGAAGTTGATTATGACCAAATGTATGACGTATTCAATGAATCATTAAAATTAGATCCTGAAATTACGTTGTTAGATATTCAAAATGGTTTTAAATATTCAGAAGTTTTAGGTGCATTAAAAACAGATCCGTCTCAAGTTTCGCAAAAGGTAGGTGCAGGTCAAAAAGCAAATTCATTGAGTGATAAAGCTACTTTAACTTATACTGGACCTTATGATGCAGATAGAATTGCAATATTGGTAATTCAAGATAAGAAAGAAAACTTTATTACAGAAAATTCTGATGTAGCAAAACAAAACGGATTAAGATTATCTTTCAGATCTTCAGCATTAAGCAATCATGCTGAATTGTTAGCAAACTTGTTTGGAGGCGGCGGTCATGGCGGTGCATCAGGCGGTAGAGTAGATTTACCGGGTGTGACTATTGATACTCCGTTAGTTGTAAAAATAGATGGTGAAGTAGTTAATGACAATGCTAAAATCTTTGAAGATTTAACTAAAAACTACGAAATAATGAAAGATACGAATATTCCTGAAGGTGATAGAGCCGGTATGTGCAAAAAAATTGAAATTGCACTTGCTGAAGATGGACAAAAAGGCAGAACTACTTCAGAAATCATTACAGATGTTGTAAAAGAAATCAGAAAACACCAAGTTCTTCCTGAAAAAACAAACAAAAGAGGTAACAAACCTGCAGCAAAAGCTGATGACAATACAAATGTACAAAAACATTCAAAAAGCAGTAAAAGACATAAAGCAGGTAAAACAAAAAGAAGACATTTTTCAGAAGTAGCTTAATAATCCCTAATTATTAAAGTAAAAAGGCGAGTGCAATGTACTCGTCTTTTTGTGTGTAAGAGCCTTAATCCTATCTTAATGGATTAAGGCTTTTTATGAGGAATGTAACAAAATGTAAATAGTCTTTCATAAAAAAACAATACTTTTAAAAAAATATACTTATATATATTGTAGGTGTGTATTTAAAGGTATTGTAAAATTCTTGCAAGCTTTAAATGCAAAGAATATAAAGTTAATCTTTTGAAAGAAATACTGTAAGTTACGTTCATCAGAAAGTTGAGGAATGCGTGTATTTATAAGGTTAAGTAATGAGGCATATTGTCGCAAGGAACAGTTATGTGAAAATTAACGCAAAAGGTTAAATGTATTTTTAAAACTTTAATTAAATTTAAAAAAATCGATCTTACGGTCGATTTTTTTTTGTGTATATCAACCGTTTAATGGATACTCAAAACGATATAAATATTGTATCCTAGTAGCGTAGTAGATGTGGAAATCTGCTTGGGTAAAGAGGTAAATTTTGAAAAAGTATTCATTCAGACTTCAACCTGTGCTCGAAATAAGAGAAAAGGCACTTGAAGATAAACGATTAGAAATGGCAAAGGTTCTAAAACTTTTGAATGATTACGAAAATGAACTTAAAACCTTAGAAGAAAAAACTGTTAACTACAATGTGGAACTTGAAGGTATTTCCAATTCTAATGATTACATAAATGTTGCGGATATCGCAGGTTATAACAATTACCTTGTTGATATAGAGCAAAAAATCAAAAATCAAAAATTTTTAATTGAAAATACAAAAAAAGTTCTAAGAGAAAAGCAAAGTGAGGTTAATGAAGCTTTAAAAGAGGTAAAAGTTCTTGAAAAATTAAAAGAAACTCAATCTCAAAAGTTCTATAAGGCAATCGAAAAGAAAGAAGCTGAAGAAATTGACGATATTATAACAGCAAGATATAAGTTTCAAACAGCATAGACACAGGGCATAAAGAGGTAAAATGACACAACAACTGGATTTAGCTTTTAATACAAAAAATGTTTTAGATAATATGATGAGTCAATCTCAATTATCAACGTCCAAAGACAAATCTTCGTACGATTTGAATAATTTTGGCAGTTTTCTTGATAGTGCAAATAAAACATATACAAAAGAAAATAAATCTTTTGGCAATACAGGAAATAACAAAAACAGCAATAAAAATGTGTCTGCAAACAATAATACAAATACCGGCAATGTAAAAAATAGCACTGCAAGTAATAATTCAAGCAGCAACGTGAACAAAAACATTGATGAAAAGAAATCTTCTGTATCTTATGATTCAAAAGAAAACTATAAAAATACAAAAACAGAAGATAAAAATGTCAATATTAAAAATAATGAAAATGAAATTAATTCTGTAAAAACAGTAGATAATACTTCTGATAACAAAGTTAATTTGATAGAAAATGATGTAAAAATTCAAGATTTGAATATACCACAAATTGAATTGGAAGCGAATACTCTCGAAATGGATATTCCGCTAACGGCATCATTGTTCACTGAAGTATCAAATGTTGCAGATATAAACACATTAACAGATTCAATAGCCAATGTTGATGCAAAGATTCCAAATATTCAAACAGAGGAAGTTTTGGATGTAGAGCTTCCTGCTGATGCTATAAAATCAGGTATAGATTTAAAATCTGTATCTACTCTTTTTGGTAAAGTTCAAGCAACAGAAGTGAAAGATAATCCTGTTGATATGAAAATTGTCGAAGATGCAATAAAAGATACGGTGGTTGCAAAAGACGAAGTTATATCATCAATGTATAAATCTGATTTAGCAATGGATAAAGAGGTTGAAAATAAATCTGATATAAAAGATGTAGTATTAAATGACAGAGATACACAAGTAAAAAAAGAAGATTCTTTAAAGCTTGCAGATTTAAGAATTGAAGATGTAAAAACAGATAAAGCTAATTTAGAAAGCGGTAATTTAGTTTTAGCAGAAAAAGCCGCAGATGACAATGTTTTAGTTCAAAATGTTGTTGATGTAAATTTGAACAAAACTGAAGAAAAACTATCAGATAAAAAAGTTGAATTGAATGACGTAAAAGTTGATAAAAAAATAGAAACAAACTATGAAAAAGTATCAACTGAAGATACAAAAAAAGATTTAAAAGCGGATGATATTAAATTAGAAAACAAAAACGATATAAAAGACAATTCAAATGATAGTAATATAGAAAAAGTCGAATCCGTATCAATTAAATCTGTTCAACAAGAAGTAAAATCTAATGTTGAAAATGTTGTGTTTACAAAACAAGAACCTGATATAAAAACAAATGAAAAGATTGAACTTTCGGCTGATAAATTGCAAAAAACAAAAGATGATGTTCAAGAATTGAATAATCAAATAAAAATGGCTAAAGAAGAAAATTCTTTCGAAACTTTGGAAAATGCGAATAAATCAAAAGTTCAGGATAATAAAAAATTAGATGAATTTGCAAAAACAAATGTAAAAGCAGATGAAACAATGCAAATAAAAGATGATGTAAAAGGTATTGAATTTATCTCATCAAAAACAGATAAAAAAGTTCCTGATGCAAAAGAAAAAATCGTAGAAGAAAAAGTTGAAAATGTAAAAATTCAGGTAGAAGAAAACGTAAAAGTTGTAACAAATCCTGTAAATAATAATGAAGAAAAAGTTGCAAAAGCAAACGAAACAATGAATAAAGCTGGATTGACAACAAAAACATTGAAAGCTATGGAAGGTAAAATTACTGAAGTAGATACTCCAAAACAAGAAACAGGTGCGAATTTCAGTGGTGAAACTTCTCAAGAAATGTTGATGCGAAATATTTTACAAGAATCTGTTGATAGTGCCGCGGGTGAGCAAACAGTAGAAAAAGTTGATTTTAAACAAACGATAAATCAAGCAACACAGACTCAAACAGCACAGAAAACACCACAGACAAACGACCTTCAGGATGTAGATATAATAGATCAAATTAGAGCAAAATTTGCAGTAAATAGTGCAAAAGGTATGCAAAGAATGGTTATAGGCCTAACTCCTGAAAGCTTAGGTAAATTAACAATTGAAATAGCAAAAGGTGAAAACGGATTATCTGCACAAATTTTTGCAGAAAGTGCTCAAGCAAAAGAATTATTAGACAAAAATCTTGACGGATTAAAGTCAACACTTCAATCACAAGGTGTTTCTGTTAATAATTTGAATGTAAAAGTTGCGGAAGCAGGACGTTCTTCTGACAGTAACAATAATATGTTCCGAAACAATGAAGATAATCAATTTGATTCAAATAACAAAGGCGGAAATTCAAAAGATTCGCAAGATACAAATAAAGAAAAACGTTCAGAATATGAATTTATGCAGTCAAATGTGGGAGCAACAGAGGAAATTGAAGATGATTCAGCTCTAACACAACCATCGCAGATGGAAAAAACAGTTAATATAGGAAACGTTAAATATAAAGTATAGATAAAAACGAAATATAGTGTATATGGAGAGGTAGGTACAAAATGACAAGCATTTCATCGCAAATTGCGACAATGAAAACAAATACAGCACTTGCAGATGCTAAAAAAGAAAGAACAACAACAAACGATGTAACAGATTCAAATATGTTTTTGAAACTGATGTTAAAGCAAATGGAAAGTCAAGATCCGACAGAACCTACGGATAACTCACAATGGTTGGCTCAAATGGCACAGTATTCATCACTTGAATCAATGAATAACTTAAATAAAAGCTTTGGTGCGGTTGCTGATCAATTATCTCAGATGAACGATACAATTGCAACAAATGCATCAATAACTCAAACGCTATCTCTTGTAGGTAAAGGTGTTACGCTTAATATTCCAGAAACTAACGAAGAAGGTATTACAACTTATAAAAAAGTTGAAGGTGTTGTATCTGAAGCTTCATTTGAAGGCGGAGAAAGTATGATTACCGTTGATGGTAAGAACTATCCGATTGGTTATGTTCAATCTATCAGAACAAATTAATTGCTAAAAAAGCTACAAGACTTGGAAAAATCCCTCAATAATATGAGGACAAAATCAGAAAAATAATATTTAATTAATAAAAGACATAGAGGAGGATACATGTCACAAGCATTATTTACATCAATGACAGGTTTGAATACTGCTCAGCAACAAATCAACGTTGTATCAAATAACGTTGCAAACTTAAATACGACTGCATTTAAGGCTGCTGATGCAAGATTTTCTACACTGTTTTCAAACACATTAACATCAGGTAATGCTCCATCAGCTACTGCCGGTGGTACAAACCCAAAACAAATCGGTTTAGGTGTTCAGTTGGCAGCAATTACAAGAAACTTTGAAACAGGTTCTTATCTATCAACAGGTCGTTCTGCTGACCAAATGATTTCAGGTCAAGGTTATTACACAGTAATTGACCCAAGTGGAAATATTTTCTTAACTCGTGATGGCGGTTTTGTACTTGATGCTGCAGGTAACCTTTGTACTGCAACAGGTTTGAAAGTTTTGGGTTCTGATTCGTTAAAATCTGAAGAATCTTCAACAGTTGCAATTAGAGTTCCACAATCATTCTCTGTAAATAAAAACGGTGATGTTGATTTAGCAGACAGAAATATGAGTGAATTAAATAATGGTTCTGTTATTGCAGGTAAATTATCAATGAAAGTTACAAACAGTAATAATGAAACAGTAGATGTTAGTGTAGATGTTACTGAATCTATGTTGAATACAACTGTTAAAGATTTTTATGGTAATACTGCAGGTTTGCAAAAACTAATTAATGATGAAATAGCATATCAATGTACTCATGCAGTACCGTCGATTACAAATATTCCTACTGTGGCTATTGATACAGCTAGAGCTGATGGTACCATAACTTGGAAGGTTACAGATGATAACTCTCCTGCATCAAACCCTGTATTAGAAATTAAAGACAATTCAACAACAAACGTTGCCAGTGTAATGGGCTTTTATAAAGTATCAAACGGTGTTGAATCTCAATCAAATGTTTTAAGTTATACGGTTGAAGTTAACCCAACAACTTCACCAAGTAATATGACATCATTATCAAACTGGTCAACAGGTGCTGACGGTACAATTATTGCCACATACGATAACGGTGATAAATTAACAGTATATTTGGATGATTCAAATACTTTCCAATTCCAATATGTAACATCAACAGGTGTATACATTAATGGTACAACTCAGCAAGCAGGTGGTTTACCTTCAGCAGTTCAAATTAACCCATTATTGTGTTCTGAAGAAAGTTTGGTAATGCAAATTGCAACTGTAACTAACGAATCAGGTTTGGTTGCATTAGCAGATAACTTATGGCAAGCAGGTCCTGACTCAGGTAAGATTACTTACACAATTGCAGGTCAAATGGGTACAGGTAACATTCAAACAGGTGGTTTGGAATCATCAAACGTTGACTTGGCTCGTGAATTATCAAATATGATTATTGCGCAACGTTCAATCAACGCAAATTCACGTGTATTTAGTACGGCAAGTAACGTACTAGAAATATTATCTCAATTAGGCAGATAGTGAATAATTAAATCGGGTGCAAATATGCACCCGAACATAAAAACTTAATAGATTAAGTTTTGTTAAGTTTTTAGAGATATCCTAAAACCATGTGTTCACATGGTTTTAGCCCAAAACAAATATGACAGTAATAAAAAAGTTGTCTTGAACATGAATAAGGTTTATAATTGATATATGTTCAAGAAACGGACGGATTCTTGTATGGACGATGATTATGACAATCGAAAATATAAAAAATAATTTATTAGAAATACAAGAACAAATCGCACCTTATACACCGGAAATAATCGCAGTAACAAAATACTTCGGAGTGGATGCAATAGTTGATGGCTATAAAGTCGGATTAAGAAACTTCGGGGAATCAAGAGCAGTAGAGGCAGTTGAGAAAATAAACACGTTACCGCAAGAGATTAAAGAAAACTCGAAATTTCATTTTATTGGTCATTTGCAAACGAACAAAGTTTCAAAAGTGGTCGCAAATTTCGATGTTATTCATTCAATTGATTCGGTAAAACTTGCTGAGGTTGTTTCAAATGAAGCAGTTAGACAAGGAAAAGTTCAAGATGTTTTTGTCCAGTTGAACAATGCTGAGGAAGAACAAAAATTTGGATTTTCAAAGAGGACTTTAGAAGAAAATTTTAGTAGTCTTGCAGAGTTAAAGGGTATTAAAATTTTGGGTTTAATGAATATTGCACCATTTGAAGCTGATGAGCAGGAATTAGAAAGTTTATTTGAGGATATAAGACAAACTCAATTAAAATTATCTTCTGAATTTGGTGTTGAAATGCAGAATATTTCAATGGGTATGAGCAATGACTATCATATTGCTGTCAAACATGGCGCAACAATGTTGCGAATTGGCAGAAAACTATTTAGTACATAATAATTGGAGGACGAATTAGTGGCTATTACAGAAAAAATTAAAGGTATTGTGGATTTTTTAACACAAGGATTAGAACAACGCGATGACGTTTTTGAAAATATGATGGATGAAGTTGATGATGAATATGAAACAGAAGATAATTTAGCATTAGCACCTTCTTATCAACAATCACCATTTCAAGCAAAAAATGATAGAGCAGATTTAAAAGTTATTTCTCATCCGAATATGAGAGGTACTGAAGTTATGATTATTGAACCTCGCTCATTTGGTGAAGCTGGTCAAATCGTACAAAATTTAAAAGATAGAAAAACAATTGTTTTAAATTTACATTTATTAGACAAAGAACAATCTCAAAGAACAATAGATTTTGTTTGTGGTGCTGCAAGTGCTCTAAACGGTCAACCTCAAAAAGTTGGTGATATGGTATTTGTATTTACACCAAATAACGTTACATTAACAGTTGATGCTGCACAAACACAAGCTAAATTGGGAGAAACTATTTGGTCTGGTAGAACATTATAGTATGTATTAAATATGATTTGTGATAGTTGGATTTTTAGGACATTTATATGTCCTTTTTTTTGCAAAAACTATTAGAAAATAATAAACCCGACAAGTTAATTTGCCGGATTTATTTATCGCTCGCGCATTTATTGTTTGCCTGATTAAGACTCTTTGTTTTTAACGAATTTATCTTTGTTTTTTATGGCATCTGCTGCTGTCATTGCAACTCCGCCAATAACTGCCAATTTGCCTGCGAATTTTTCAACGTCTGCTCTAAAAATCTTATTTGCAAGTTGAGTTGCTCCTAAAACTGTACAAGATGCAAGCAAGCCCTTGCCTAAAGCAATTGCACCCGTACCTATTGCAGATTTGTTTTCTTTAACAAATTTAGCTCCCTTTATGCATGCTGTTTTAACTTTAGAACAAGCATTTAGGAATTTTTCCTTGTTGCTTATTTGTGGAGAATCTCCTTGATTTTCAGATACAGTTTTGTAAATATACTGCTCTGATGGCATTTCTGCTTGCTTTGTTGGTAATGCACAAAAATTAGCTGAATTAAAACTTACCGGATTAATGTTCATATTTTTCCTATCCTTATATATTAAATAACCCTGGTAAAAAATATATTTGCTATCATGGAGTTAATTTGTTACAAATTTGTTACTATTCAGATAGTTCAAAATTTGATTTATCAGCCCCGCATAGTGGACATGCGTAATCTTCAGGCAATTCAGCAAATTTTTTGCCTTCAGTTTCTTCGTCATAAACCCAATCACATAGTGTGCATACGTATTTCATAATATCTCCTTTCATTTTTATGTTTTATAATTATACACAATAAAAAAATTTTTGCGAATTGTCGTATCAGATGATTTGTGGTAATATCAAATGTATGAAACACGAGTTTAAACAAAAAGTTTTTTATTCTGATACCGATGCGTATGGTCATGTTTGGCATGGTTCATATTTAAGATGGTTGGAAATGGGAAGAATGGGCCTTTGTGAAAGTGTCGGATATTCGCTTGCAAAGATGTTTGAAAGTGATGTTGTATTGCCTGTTGTTGAAATAAATATTCGATACAAAATGCCTGCAAGGTTAGAAGAAGAATTGTTGATTGTTACGGAGTTGGAAGAAACTTCAAGGCTATCAATGACATTTTTGCAAAAGATATATGACGCAAAAGAAAATAAGTTGCATGTTGAAGCACATGTAAAGGTTGTTGCGACACATAATGACGGCTCAATATATAGAACATTTCCTGATGCATTACAGGAATTTGTGAAAAAGGTCGGTGAATAATGACTTCAAAGACAAGACTTAACAAATATATTGCGTCATCAGGTATATGTTCAAGGCGTGATGCAGATGCGTTAATAGAGCAGGGAAAAGTCAATGTTAACGGAAAAAAAGTTCAAGAGTTAGGTTTTTTAGTCGGAGAAAAAGATAAAGTTTTTATAGACGGAAAGTTAATACATCCAAAAAAACTTGAATATTATAGATTTTATAAACCGGCAGGTTATATTACAACATCGGACGATGAAAAAGGCAGAAAAACAATATATGACATATTGCCTGAAGAAATGAAAAAACTAAATCCTGTTGGTCGATTAGATAAAGATTCTACCGGACTTTTGATAATGACAAATGATGGCGATTTGATAAATCAGTTAACTCATCCTTCCGTAAAAGTTCCAAAGGTTTATATTGTAAGAATTGATGGCAGAATTAATCAAAATCACATTAATCAAATGGCATCGGGTATAGAAATTGAGGAAGGTAAAAAAGCTTATGCAGATGTTGGTGTTATAGAAATTTCTAATAAATCAACATTAATGCAAGTTGTATTATATCAAGGTTTAAATAGACAAATTAGAAAAATGTTTGCTTATTTAGGTTTTGAAGTGCAATCTTTGAAGCGAATTCAACATGCAACGATAAATCTTGACGGCATAAAAAAGGGTGAAATAAAACCTATAAAACCAAAACAAATAAAGGAATTAAAAGTTTATTTGAGTAAGATTGCGAGTAAAAATGCTTAAAATTGCAATTGTTGGAAATATTGCCTGTGGTAAATCTACTGTGGAAAATATCTTAAAACAGACTGGATTTGTCGTTTTTGATACGGATGTTCTTGCCCATAATATTTTAGAAGATAATGCAAATAAAGTTATAGAAGACTTTAGAGAGTTTAATATTACAGATGAAAAAAACTGTATTTCGAGGAAAAAACTTGGAGATGTTGTTTTTAAGGATAAAAATTTAAAAAAAAGATTAGAAAATATAATTTATCCGAAATTAAAGCAAGAAATAAAAAACAAATTTATCGAAAATTCTGACAAAGATTATGTATTCATCTCAATACCTCTTTTGTTTGAAGTCGGATGGCAAAATGAATTTGATAAAATTTTATTTATAAAAACAGATGATGAAATAAGATTAGAACGGCTGATGAAAAGGAATTCTCTAACAAGAGAAGATGCTTTATACAGGCTAAATTCTCAATTAGGTCAAGAAGAAAAGATTTTAAAGTCTGATTTTGTGATTTGTAACAATACAAATATTTCTGACTTGCAAAATGAGATAAATAAGTTTATAATTTTACTGAGGACAATGGAGCATAAATAGGTGGTAGCATCTAACTTAATTTTAAAACTGGAAGAAAGTAAAAGACGACGTAAATATATCGTTGCAGTCTTTACTGCGGTTGTTCTCGTATTGGTTTTATTGAGTATTTTATTCATTCAGTTATTGTTGAAAAATGAGAGATATGAAATTGAAAGTCATATTACACAAGTTGCAAAACAGAGTGCAATATCTGCGAATGTTCTTATCAACGGAGATTTTCAAACCCTTAATTTATATGCTCAGCTTTTGGAAAACAATCCTGAATTATTACTAAACAAAGATGCAAAATTGGGTTTAAAAACTGCGATAAAAAACACAAGATTTTATTCAATGGGACTTGTGGATAAAGCCGGTAATGTTACTATTTATGATTCTCATGTCGGATTTATTCCTGTTTTAAACGTAAAAGATTATAAATACTTCCAAGAAAGTATGAAAGGTAATCGTTTTATTGATTTCTTTGGTTCTTTTTATGATAACAACAAACTAATTGTTTTATATTCTGTACCTGTAAAAATTAATGGTAAAGTAGAGGCCGTTTTAACGGGTGCACACAGTGCTCAAGACTATACCAATGCAATAGATATTACAGCGTTTAATGATGAAGCGGTGGTTCATATTGTAGATGGGGATGGAAATTTAATTTTAAGGGACGATAGTCCGAATGCTGTTTTGAAAAAATCTATTTTTGAAAACAATGATGTTCCTGTTGCTCAGCGACAAAAAGCTCTAAAAGCTACTCAACCGATTAGTTATTGGTTTAAAGATATGTATGGCGTAAAGAAAGTTGCGGCATTCGTTCCGATTGGTTATAACAATTGGAAAATATTAGCGATATTACCGTTTAGTGCAATCAGCCACAATTCAAATGCTGTATTAAGATATGCAGTTGTATTTTTCTTGATAATTAATTTAATTGTAATTATCGGTATAAGATACAGTGTTGCGATGCGTCAAAAATCAACAAATATGATTATGGATATGGCACTTCAAGATGATGTTACGGATAGTTTAAACAAAACAAGTTTTTATTTAGAAGGTGAAAAAATCTTATTGAATCATTTGAATGATGAAATAAAACTTGCTGTCATATTGATGGATATTGATGGATTTAAGATAGTAAATGAAGTTTATAACACAAAAATGGGTGATAGAATTTTAAGAGATATTGCTAAAATTCTATCTAAAAATATTGCAGAAAACGGTATATATGCACGTTTGAATGATGATGTGTTTTCAATAATGTGTAAATATGAGCAAGAACAGGATTTAATAGATTTGGTTGAAAAAATTAAAAGCGATATAGAAGCCATAAAACTAAATATTAATGTTGTTCCATCTTTTGGTATTTACAAAATTGTAGATAAAGATATTCAAATTAATAAGATGTGTGATAAAGCTAACCTGGCAAAAAGAACTATCAAAGGTTTAGTTGATCATAGTTATGCGTTTTACGATGAAAGTTTAAGTCTTGCAATAATGGCAGATAAAGAAATTGAAGATGAAATGAAAACTGCATTGGAAAATGGTCAGTTTGTAATGTATCTTCAGCCAAAAATTGATATGAAGACTATAAAACCATGCGGCTCTGAAGCTTTAATTCGATGGAATCATCCTAAAAAAGGTTTAATTCCTCCATATAAATTCATTCCGTTATTTGAAAAAAATGGTTTTATTGTTGATGCAGACAGATATATGTGGGAACAAGCTTGTAAAGCCATCCATTCTTGGCTAGAAGCAGGATTAGAACCATTACCGATATCAGTAAATATTTCCAGAATTCATTTCAAATATGAAAATTTGGTAGAAACAATTGAAAACCTTGTAAAAACTTATGATGTTCCTAAAAAATATTTAGAGTTAGAACTAACAGAAAGTGCATTTTTAGACAATGAGGGTGCTGTAAATTCGACTATTGTAAAACTTCAAGAACTTGGTTACACAATTGCAATGGATGATTTTGGTGTTGGATATTCTTCTTTAAATATGCTAAGAAAACTTCCTGTAAATGTTTTAAAACTCGATAGAGGATTTATAAACGAAGCAACATATACTGAAAGAGGCTTTATTGTATTAAATCATGTTGCACAGATGGCGAGAGATTTAAAAGCAAAAGTTGTTTGTGAAGGTATTGAAACAATGGAACAAGTTTCAATATTGCAAACAGCAGGTTGTGATATTGCACAAGGTTTTTATTATGCAAAACCAATGCCATTAGATGAATACAACGATTTTGTTTATCATCATGTAGGTGCGTATAACTAATTAAAAAACAAATATGGCTTTTATTTTATAATAAAAAAAAAGCCACCAAATGGCGGCTACTAGACTTGGGGAGGAGGTAAGTAAAACCTAAAAGGTTTTCTTATGTTTTTCATGTCGTTTTTCAATAAAAAAACTTTATGCAAACTTTTCATTTATCCTCCAAACGGTTTATGCTAAAATTTATTTATGGATAAATATGTTGAAAAAAATAATTTCGGTCTAAAAGGTGAAATTGAGATACCGTCAGATAAATCAATTTCTCATAGAGCGATAATGCTATTATCTTTGGCAAAAGGAAAAGCAAGAATAGAAAATTTTTCAAAGGGTGCAGATTGCCACTCTACATTAAATTTATTTTCTCAGCTTGGGGTAGAATATGAATTTTTATCCGAACAGGCTTTGACAATAAAATCTTCCGGCAAATTAAATGTTCCTGAGTCAAAATTAAATTGTGGAAATTCAGGAACAACTATGCGACTGGTTTGTGGAATTTTGGCAGGACAAAATTTTGATTCTGTTTTGTATGGAGATGAAAGTTTATCAAAAAGACCAATGAAAAGGGTAATTGAGCCATTATCCTTGATGGGTGCAAAGATAGAATCAAATGAATATAAGGCTCCATTAAAAATATACGGCCAATGTTTAGAGGGAATTGAATATAGTTCAAAATTGGCATCAGCACAAGTAAAATCTTGCATGCTTTTGGCAGGATTACATGCAAAAGGGAAAACTCTTTATACAGAGCCGTTTTTGTCAAGAAATCATTCGGAACTAATGCTAAAATATTTGGGTGCTGATATTGAATTTAGCGGTTGTACAACAAAAATTGTGCACTCGGAACTTGAAGCAAAAGATATTTCAATTTGTGGAGATATCTCATCAGCTGCATTTTTTATTGTTGCAGGATTAATTGTTCCAAATTCGGATATAATTTTAAAAAATGTTGGTTTAAATCCGACAAGAACCGGAATAATTGATGTTGTTAAAAATATGGGTGGAAATATCGAAATTTTGGATAAACGAATAGTGTCAGGTGAAGAAGTTGGTGATATTAGAGTTAAAACATCTTCTTTAAGAGCCTGTCAAATTTCGGGAGATATAATTCCTCGTTTGATAGATGAAATTCCTGTGATAGCGGTTTTAGCTACACAAGCTGAGGGTACAACGATAATAAAGGATGCTCAAGATTTAAGGAATAAAGAATCTGACAGAATAAAGGCAGTTGTAACAGAATTACAAAAGCTTGGTGCAGACATTGAAGAAACTCAAGACGGTTTTATAATAAGTGGTAAAAAATTGCTTAAAGGTGATTGTGAGCTTGAAACTTACCATGATCACAGACTTGCCATGAGTATGTATGTAGCAGGATTAATTTGTGAAAAACCTATTACAATAAAGGATTTCCAGTGGGTAAATATTTCTTTCCCTGAATTTGAAGAAATTTTTGAAAAAATAATATAATTAAACAACCCTTTTGACGGTAAAAGATTTCCAAACCACAGTCTGGCAATGACGTTTTATAATCAATGAACTGTCCAAACGGACGTAAATTAGGATATTGCGAAGGATATTATCAAAGCTGTAATTGATTGGTTTATAATTTAAATAAAAAAGCAACTATCTATAATTATGTTAATAGTAGAGGGTTGTTTTTTTATTATTGTTATTTGAATAAAGGCAAACAAAAAAAGAGTCTTTCGACTCTTTTAAAATGGTACTCCCAGGCGAATTCGAATCGCCGTCGCCTCCGTGAAAGGGAAGTGTCCTAGGCCTCTAGACGATGGGAGCCTATCTGCTTATGTATATAATATAACCGAATAATTTTTTTTTGTCAACTATTAAATTTATTTTTTTGTAAACATCTTGAAATGTTTTTTTATTTTAGATAAAATGATACTAAAAGTATATAAGGATAGATAAATGTTTGAACGTTTTACAGAAAAGGCCATTAAGGTCATAATGCTTGCTCAAGAAGAAGCAAGAAGATTAGGTCATAACTTTGTAGGTACTGAACAAGTACTTTTAGGCTTAATCGGTGAAGGCACAGGTGTTGCTGCAAAAACTTTGAAATCTATGGGGGTTAACCTTAAAGATGCTCGTACTGAAGTTGAAAAAATTATTGGCAGAGGTTCAGGGTTTGTAGCTGTTGAAATTCCTTTCACTCCTCGTGCAAAAAGAGTTTTGGAATTGTCATGGGATGAAGCAAGACAATTAGGACACAACTATATCGGTACAGAACACTTACTTCTTGGTTTAATCAGAGAAGGCGAAGGTGTTGCCGCTAGAGTTTTAGAAAATTTAGGTGTTGATTTAAACAAAATAAGAACAAATGTTGTTAAAATTTTAGGCGAATCTAAACCTCAAACTGTATCTTCAGGTGCAGGCTCTTCAAGTTCTTCATCTTCTACAAAAGCTAAGACTCCAAGTTTGGATGAATTTGGTACAGATCTTACTTTGGCTGCTGCTGAACTTAGATTAGATCCTGTTATAGGCAGAGAAAAAGAAATTGAACGTGTAATTCAAATCTTAGCACGTCGTACAAAAAATAATCCTGTTCTATTAGGTGAACCGGGTGTAGGTAAAACTGCAGTTGTTGAAGGTTTGGCTATTAGAATTGTAAATTCGGAAGTTCCTGATATTTTAGACGGTAAAAAGGTTATCCAATTAGATATGGGGCTTTTAATTGCCGGAACTAAATATCGTGGTGAATTTGAAGAACGTTTGAAAAAAATTATGGACGAAATTCGTCAAGCAGGAAACATTATTCTTGTAATTGACGAAATGCATACATTAATCGGTGCAGGTGCAGCTGAAGGTGCTATTGATGCTGCCAATATCCTAAAACCTGCATTATCAAGAGGAGAAATTCAAGTTATTGGTGCTACTACTCTTGATGAATACAGAAAACATATTGAAAAAGATACTGCATTAGAAAGAAGATTCCAATCTGTAATAATTGAAGAACCTTCTATTGATGATTCTATCGAAATTATTAGAGGGTTGAAACCAAAATATGAAGAACACCACAGATTGATTATCTCTGATGAAGCTATTGTTGCTGCAGTAAAATTGTCAAGTAAATATATAACAGACAGATTTTTACCTGATAAAGCAATTGACGTTCTTGATGAAGCAAGTTCTAAGGTTCGTTTGAAAGTAAGTTCTCTATCGCCGGAAGGTAAAGAATTAGATAAGGAACTAAGAGCTATCATTAAAGAAAAAGAAGATGCTATCAGAAATCAAGAATTTGAAAAAGCTTCTCAATTGCGTGATGATGAAGCTAACATGAAAGAACGCATAAGAGAAGTTTCTGAAGAATGGCGAAATGAACATGAAGCTAATAAACCTGTTGTAACCGAAGAAAATATTGCAGAAGTAATCGGTATGATGACCGGTGTTCCTGTTACTAAATTAACAGAAAGCGAAAGCGACAGATTGTTGAAATTGGAACAAACTCTACATGAACGTGTAATTGGTCAAAATGATGCAATTGTTGCTATTTCAAAAGCTATCAGACGTGCAAGAGTTGGGTTAAAATCACCAAACAGACCAATCGGAAGTTTTATTTTCTGCGGTCCTACCGGTGTTGGTAAAACAGAACTCGCAAAAGCTTTATCTGAAGCTGTATTTGGCTCTGAAGATAATATGGTCAGAGTTGATATGTCTGAATTTATGGAAAAACATTCAACTTCAAAATTGATTGGTTCACCTCCGGGTTATGTAGGTTATGATGATGGCGGAAGCTTAACTGAAACTATCAGAAAGAAACCGTACTCGGTTATTCTATTTGATGAAATTGAAAAAGCTCATCCGGATGTATTTAACATTATGTTGCAGATTTTAGATGACGGTCGTTTAACTGATTCTAAAGGTAGGCACGTAAACTTTAAAAATACAATTATTATCATGACATCAAATGTTGGTGCAAGTATGATTGCTACTCAATCTAAATTAGGTTTCTCAACTGCTGATGATGAAAAGAAAGATAAATATGAAAAATTAAAAGATACAGTTAATGAAGAAATGAAAAAAGCTTTCAGACCTGAATTTATTAACCGTATTGATGACATTATCGTATTTGCACACTTAAGCAAAGAAGAAATCAGAGAAATTGTAGATTTAATGATGCGTGATTTATTCAAGAGATTAGATGAACGCGGATTAAAAATGGAAGTTACTAACGAAGTTAAAGACTTTATGGCGACTGACGGATACAATGAAGCTTATGGTGCAAGACCATTGAGAAGATTAATTCAAAGAAAAGTTGAAGATACTCTTGCTGAAGAAATTTTAACAGGTAAATATCAAGAAGGCGATACAATCGTTTTGGATATGAAAGACGGTAAAATGTTCTTTTCAAAAAAAGGTGAAGAAGTAGCTTCAAAATAATGTAAATAAATTTAAAGTAATAAAAAGTCCTGACAAATAGAATTTGCAGGACTTTTTTGTTGCAATGTTGCGAATATGTTATATTCTTGCACTCCCAAAAAATATACTGTATATTTAAAATATTGTATTAGTATTTTGGGGATGTAGTGAAATGAAAAAAACTATTATTATTACAATAGTTGTAATATCTGTGGCGATTGCACTTAGAGCACTTACTTATACCATCCAAGGTTTAATTTCAGCAAATAAAATGAAAAAGGGTAAAGTTCCCGGTGTAACAATAGAAAAGGTTCAAACAAGATCAGTAATAAAGAAATTTGAAGCTCCGGGCAGAATTCAATCAGTGTCAAGAATTGATGTGGTTGCCCGCATAAGCGGTTATTTAACAAAATCGTATTTTAAAGAAGGTGATATTGTTAAAAAAGGTCAAGTATTGTTTGAAATTGAACCTCAAGAATATCAACTTGCAGCAGACAAAGCAAAAGCAAATTTAGATAATTCAATTGCTCAATTAAAGTATTATGAAAAGCAATTAATAAGAGCAAAGGAATTAGTGAAGCTTGATTATATTTCAAAATCTCAATACGACCAAACATTGGCACAAAGAGATTCATACAAAGCTCAAGTAAATTTAAATAGAAGTGCATATCAAGATGCATTAAGAAATTTGTCATATACAAAGGTAAAAGCACCTGTTGACGGACAAATAGGTATGTTAAATATTTCTGTTGGAAATTTTGTTACTGCCCAATCCGGTCCGTTGACTACAATCAATAGTATTGATCCTATTTACGTATCGTTTCCTTTAGATGCAAAAAATTATACAGAGTTGTTGAGAATAGATAAAGTTGCAGAAGTTAACAGAAATGTCGATTTATATTTTTCAACAGGTTCAAAATATGCATATCAGGGTGTTCAAAATTTTCATGACAACAAAGTTGATGCAACAACCGGTACTATAATGATGAGAGCAACATTTCCAAATCCGGATGGATTGTTAATAAGCGGTAATTATTCAACAGTTTATATTTATTCAAAAGAAAAGGAAGATGTTCCTGTTGTTCCGCAAATTGCAGTTATGGAAAATCCGCAATATAAATATGTGTATAAAATTGATGCGAAAGGGTTACCTCAAATTCAACAGATTGAAACATTCGGTCAAGATGGAAAAGATTGGATTGTAAAATCAGGATTGAAAAAAGGTGATAGAATTGTAGTTTTGGGTATTCAGGGTGTAATTCCTTCTACTCCAGTGAGAGAACTTTCTGAAGAAGAAATTGATCAAATGAATAAACAAGCTGAAGATGAAGTTGCAAAAGAAAATCAAGAAGAAACAGAAGAAATGTTAAAAAAGAAGAAATAAAAATTAATTAGGGATATGTATGTCAGAAGAAAATAAAAATAGCGAAAGAGATATAAATTTATTTATTAAACGACCAAAGTTTGCGATTGTAATTTCTTTGGTATTTGTTCTTGCAGGGCTAATTATGATGATGGGTTTGCCATTAGAAGATTATCCTTCAATTACACCACCGCAAGTTGTTGTAAATGCAACATACACAGGTGCGAGTGCAGATGTTGTAAGAGATACAATCGCTGCTCCAATTGAGGCTCAATTGAATGGTGTTGAAGACATGATTTATATGACTTCGACTTCAAAGAACGGTTCATATCAATTAAGTGTGTATTTTAAAGTTGGTACAGATCCGGATATGGCTGTAATTAACGTAAATAACAGACTTCAGCTAGTAACTCCTCGTTTACCTGCGGAAGTTAGAAATTATGGTCTAACAGTAAATAAAAAGACAGGTGGTCCGGGTGTATTGATGATTGCTGTTAATTCACCTACGAATGCATTTGATACTTTGTATATTACAAACTATGCTTCAATATATATCAAAGATGAACTTGCACGTATTCAAGGGGTTGCGAGTGTGGATGTATATGGTGCAGCTCAATATTCAATGCGTGTTTGGTTAGATCCTGTAAAAATGGCAAATTACAATTTATCTGCATCTGAAGTAATGGCTGCAATAAGAGCACAGAATACTCAGGCTGCAGTTGGTGATATAGGTGCAGAACCTTTAAAGAATCCGCAAGATATTAAATTTACCCTTAAAACAAAAGGCCGATTGCAATCAGTTAAGGAATTTGAAGATATCGTTGTTTATTCAAAATCTGATACATCAAATGTAAAGCTTAAGGACATTGCAAGAATTGAGTTGGGTGCAGAATCTTATGCCAGCGATTCATATATTGGGGGTAAAAGATCTTCAGTTATTGTAATTGGTCAGTTACCTGAAGCAAATTCAATAGATTTGGCAAAAAGATGTGCTAAACGTATGGAAGAATTGAGTAAAAAATTCCCGCAAGGGTTAGAATATAAAATAGAACACGATGAAACAGAATTCGTAAGAGATTCTATATCTGAAGTAGAATCTGCAATTGGATTAGCAATTATATTAGTTGCATTGGTAACGTTCTTCTTCTTAGGTTCAAAAAGAGCGGCATTTATTCCATTGTGTGCAATTCCTGTTTCGTTAATCGGGGTATTTGTATTTATTGCAATGGTTGGCTTTTCAATTAACCTTTTAATGTTATTTGGATTAGTATTGGCAGTAGGGTTGGTTGTAGATGATGCTATTGTTGTATTAGAAAATGCCCAAAGACACTTACAGGAAGGAAAAACACCAAGAGAAGCAACTATTATAACAATGTATGAAGTAACAAGTGCTGTTATTGCAACATCATTGGTACTTATGGCTGTATTTGTTCCGGTATGTTTTATGCCTGGTGTAAACGGTAAAATGTATCAACAATTTGCTGTTTGTATTGCTTGTTCAATGGGTATTTCAACCCTTGTAGCATTGTCTTTGACTCCGGCATTATGTTCTACAATATTAAAACAAAGCGGTGAAGATGAAAAAGTTCTTCCTATAATTGCAAAGTTTAATGTATATTTTAATAAAATTCGAGATAAATATTTAAATAGTGCAAAATACTTTATAGAATCTCCAAAGAGAACTCTATTAACTTTGGGAATAATTGTATTAATTACTATGATTTTAGCTACAATTATTCCAACAGGTTTTATTCCGACTGAAGACAAAGGTGCAGTTATGGTTCAGGTTCAACTTCCTGATGGTGCATCTACGGTGAGAACAAAACAAATTGCAGTTCAAATTGAAGACAGAATAAAAGTATTACCTGGAGTTAGACAAACTATTAATATTATTGGTTTTTCCGGAGAAAATACTTCTTTTATAATTGCTCAATTAAAGCCTTGGGGTGATAGAAAAAAAGCAGAAGAGCAAATGGATGCAATTATTGGCAAAATAAGAAAAGAATTTGCTAATTATCCAGCGGCAAGAGTAGTTGCATTTGCACCTACTCCAATTCCTGGTATGGGTAATTTTGGAGGTTTTGAATATCAATTGTTGGATAAAGGTGATAGAACTCCTCAACAGTTGTATGAAGAAGCAATGAAATTAATTATGGCAGCAAATTCAGATAAAAATTTAACTTCTGTATTTACGACATTTACTGCAACGTTACCTCAAATATTAGTTAGAGTTGATGAGCAACAGGCTATGGCTCAAAATGTTTCAATTAATGAGTTATATACAACAATGGCTGCAATATACGGTCAAACTTATGTAAATGACTTTAATAAATTTGGTCGTGTTTATCGTGTAATGGTTCAAGCTGATTCAGAGTTTAGAACAAAAGAAAACGATTTAAAGAGATTGTTTGTAAAAAATAATGTTGGTAAAATGGTTCCATTGTCGTCTATGGTAAAATTTGAACCTGTTGTTGGTCCGTACAGTTTAACAAGATTTAATATGTACAATGCGGTAACTATAAACGGTCAAGGGGCAGGAAGTGTTTCTTCAGGTCAAGCAATGAAAAAGATGGCAGAAGTTTCAAATAGAGTATTGCCAAGAGATATGGACTTTGCATGGTCAGGAAGTTCATTACAAGAACAAGAGTCAACAGGTCAAATCGGCATAATTTTAGCGTTGTCATTAACGTTTGTTTATTTGTTCCTTGTTGCATTGTACGAAAGTTGGACATTGCCGATTGCCGTAATGTTAATTGCTCCTGTTTCTTTGATGGGTGCATTGTTGGGACAGTATGTTGCAGGATATTCACTTGATTTGTATTGTCAAATTGGTTTGATTATGTTGATTGGTTTGAGTACAAAACAGGCAATTTTGATTGTTGAATTTGCAAAAGAGGCTTTTGAAAATAACGGCGGAAACGAAGTTGCAGCGGCAGAACAGGCAGCATTTTTAAGATTTAGAGCTGTAATGATGACAAATATTGCATTTATCTTAGGTGTATTGCCGTTAGTATTTGCATCAGGTGCAGGTGCTGTTAGCAGACACTCCGTTGGTATGACCGTATTTGCAGGTATGACTGCGGTTGCATTTTTAGGTACACTTTTAGTTCCGGGATTCTTTGTTTGTATTCAACGAATGAAAAGAAATTCAAATAAAATTTTTGTAAATAAAAATAAACACATAGTTAAATCCATAAGATTTTTGGATATGGTAAAACATTTTTTGCATGAATCATTGTTGAAAGTTCAAAATATAGGGAAAAATAATGAAAAATAAAATCGTTTTTTTAACTTTATTATTAATATTTTTACTATCAGTTAATTGTTGTTTTGCGGAGGATAATTCTAACGTAATTGCATCATCAAGTGCAAATAGTACAAAACAAAAATCAGGTAGTGCCGATTTATTGAATGTGAATTCTGAAATAGGTAATAAGCTTGATAGAATTGATTATCCTGAACCTGAAAAAATCTTACCGATAGTAAAAGATACAAAAAAAGAAGACTCTTCAAACGTAATAAAGGGTTCGGTTGAAAAAAATATTGATATTACTTTAGAAGAGTGTATTCGTTTAGCATTAGGAAATAATCCGAGAATAAGAGAAGCTATTGAAGAAATTTCGGCATCGGATGCTCGTATAAAACAAGCTTGGTCTAATTATTTTCCTCAATTAAATTGGACAACAAATGGTTCAAAAAATAGAAATTTGTTATTTGGTGATGCAATTGCAAGAGCAGATGCTACATATACATATTATATCCTTGGGCAAATTTCTTTAAAGCAAATGATATACGATTTTGGGGTAACACAAAATCAGGTTACAATAAAAAAATTAGGATACAAAACAGCTCAAGAAGCTTTAACAAGCGTAGTTAATGATGTTATAAAAGAAACTAAGGATAAATATTATACTCTTTTATTTGCTTATGAAGATTTAAAAGTTAAGCAAGATAATGTTGATAAATTTGAATTATTTTATAATCAGTCAAAAGCTTTCTATGAAATTGGAATGAAACCAAAAGTTGATGTTACTATTGCGGAAGTTAATTTAAGCAATGCAAAATTGCAGTTAATTCAGGCTCAAAAAAATGTTAGTTTAGCGGTTGCGAGTTTAAATAATTCAATGGGAATGCCGTATATTACAAATTACAATGTGCAAGAAAGATTAAAATATGCACCTTGTGATATTACACTTGATGAGTCAATTGAAATTGCAAAAGATTCTCGTCCAGATTGGAAAATCGCAAAATTAAAAGTTGAAACAGCAAATCAAACTTTAAAACTTACAAAAAAATCATACTTCCCTCAAATTACGTTCCAAGGTAATGTTGCTATTGGTGGTAAACATCCGACTTCAAATTGGGGTTATGTATTGGGTGGATATCTAGATTTTCCAACAGTAAACGTAATGAAAATTAACAACGAAATTAAAGAAGCAAAAGCCTTGTATTCAAAACAAATGGCGACTTCATTGAAAACAGAACAAGATATAATTTTAGAAATTCAAAATTCGTATTATAATCTTGTAGAAAAGAAAAATCAATTACCTGTTGCTTTTTTGGGAATGAAACAAGCAAAACAGAATTATGATATATCTTTTGGTCGTTACAAAGTTGGAGAAGGAAATCCGACAGAACTAAAAGATGCTCAAATATCTTATTTGAATGCGCAATTATCATATTATAATGCTTTGTATCAATATAATACAGCGAAAGCTACTTTGGAAAAAGCTATTGGTAAAAACATTATGTTTGGCGAGGAAGTTGTGGATTTAGTTCAATAAAGGCTTTATCAACAATATCTTTTATTGAAATTTCAGGTTCATTCATATCCTTGGATGTTAGATGAATTAAGTATTCAATATTTCCACAAGGGCCTTTTATTGCCGAATGTGTAAGATTTAATATCTTATAATTCAGTTCTTTCGCACAATTTATTACGTTTTCAATTACTTGGTAGTGCGTATTTTTATTTTTTATAACACCACCTTTTTCAACAAGTTCTTTTCCTGCTTCAAATTGAGGCTTTATAAGACATATTAATTCTTGATTTTCTTGTAATAATTTTTGAAAATTTGGTAAAACTTTTTCTAATGAAATAAAAGAAACATCGCAAACCAGTAAATCTGCAATTGGTTCGTTTTCTCCATAGATATCATTTCTAGAGCATATTTTTAGATTTGTTTTTTCGATTGTTTTGACTCTTTTATCACTTCTAATTTTCCAATCTAATTGTCCATATCCGACATCAACTGCATAAACAAATTTGGCACCGTTTTGAAGCAGGCAATCTGTGAATCCGCCTGTTGAAGCTCCTGCATCAAGACAAATTCTATCTATCGGGTTTACGTCAAAAGTTTTTAGAGCTTTTTCCAGTTTAAAGCCACCTCTTGAAACGTATGGCATTGATTTTATTCTGATATTATATTCTTTTTCAATATTTATTTGAAATCCTGCTTTAGTAATTCTTTCATCGTTTATAAGTACATCTCCAGCAATTATTGCAGCCGATGCTTTACTTTTATTTTCAAAATAACCTAAATCTACTAAGTATTTGTCTAAACGTTCTTTTTTCAAATCTTAAATACCTTTTCTGCATTTTCTGTTGATACATTCATTATTGTATCGAAGTCAACATTTTTCAATTTTGCAATTTCTTGAGCAATAAGAGGAATATATTTTGGATAATTGGTTTTTCCTCTGTATGGAGTTGGTGTTAAATATGGTGCATCTGTTTCCAACATTAGTTTATCGAGCGGAATATCAATTGCAACATCTTTCATCTTTTTTGCATTTTTGAATGTAACAACTCCACCTAAAGCCAAATAGTAGCCTTCTTTTATGCATTCTCTTGAAAATTCTACGCTGCCTGAAAAACAGTGTAAAACAACATCAGAAGTTTTATTATATTTTTTTAGAATATCTAAAGTATCTTTATGGGCTTCTCTATCGTGAACTTCAATCGGCAAATTAAGTTCATTTGCAAGTTCTATTTGTTTTATAAAAATTTCTTTTTGTAATTCAACGTAACTTGTATCCCAATAATAGTCAAGACCTATTTCCCCAATTCCAACAACCTTGCTATTGTTTTTTGCAAGATTTTTTATGTTGTCAGCAGTTTTATCTGTCCATGTTTTAGCTTCATTAGGAAAAATTCCAAGTAAACAATAAACATTATCATATTTGTTGCAAATATTTAATACAGCATCAAAATTTTCTTCATTAATTGTTGGAATAATTATTTTTTTTACATTTTCCTTTTCAGCATCAGATACAATTGTACTTGTTTCAACGTCATCAATCATATCTAAATGGGAATGTGTATCTATAAAATAGTTGTTCATAAAACGATTATATCACATGATTTTTTTTTTATTAATGTTAAAATATTAATATGTTATCGACGTATGAAGAAGCAATTTTACAGATAAAAAATCAGATGGATATCGTTGATATTGTGTCTGAAGAAGTTGTTTTGAAGAAAAAAGGTGGTAATTATTGGGGATTATGCCCATTTCATGGAGAAAAAACGCCATCTTTTTGTGTCAATCCTGAACGGGGCATTTTTAAATGTTTTGGTTGCGGTGTCGGTGGTGATGGTATTACCTTTTTGATGAAAATTCATAATTGGGAATACCCGCAAGCAATAAAATATTTAGCCGAAAAATATAATATTGAACTTCCTGAGTTTACAGGTAATTCCGGCAAAGTTAAAGAAGAAAGAACTCTGATGCTTGATGCTTGCAGAAAAGCAGCATTATTTTATCAGGATATTTTGTTAAATACTTCTACTGACAATATGGCTGTAAAATATTTAGCAAACAGAGATATTATACCTGCGATAATATCAACATTTTCTTTGGGATTGTCATTAAAAGAATCGGATTTGTTGTATAGAAAATTAAAAACAGAATTTGATGATTCAATTTTGGAAAAAGCAGGATTAATTTTAAAATCTTCTCAAGGAAAATATGTAGATAGGTTCAGAAACAGAATAATAATTCCTATTCAAAGTGAAAGTGGTGATTATATTGCGTTTGGAGCAAGAGCAATTGAAGAAGGTCAAAATCCAAAATATTTGAATTCGTCAGATTCTCCTATTTATAATAAAAGTAGAATTTTATACGGATTATACACAGCAAAAGAAGCTATAAAACAAGAAGATGCCGTAATTATTATGGAAGGTTATTTTGATGTAATTTCCGCTCAGGCTCATGGCATAAAAAATGCAGTTGCATCTTGCGGAACATCTTTAACTCAGGAACATATAAAAATCTTTTCAAAATATACAAAAAATAGAAGAATATTCTTATCCTTTGATACAGATTTAGCAGGTCAAAATGCAACTAAAAGGGGTGGAGAACTAATTAAAACAGCCTTTCAAGGTTTGGGTAATATAAAACAGTTCGATGAATCACATCTTTCCGCAGATGATAATAAATATGCCTGTGAAATTAGAGTTATTTCACCTCCGGAAGGTAAAGATCCTGATGAATTTATAAGAAGTGTAGGTGCGGATGCATATAAGGCTTACGTTGATAAAGCTCCATTGTTGTTGGATTTTCAATTAAATTCTTTATTAAAAAATAAGCCTGATACTCAAAATCCGCAACAAAAAGCCGAATTTGTAAAAAATTTACTGCCAATATTAAATGAAATTCAAAATCCTGTTATTCAATCAGAGTATGTAAAATCTGTTGCAACGCAGCTTGATATTGACGAAAAAGCTTTACAAAGAAGTGTACATACTGTTTATACAGATGATTTTATAGTGCCGAATACAAACTTAAATGTAACAATTTCTTCATCAATAGAAGAAATTGCGCAAAAAAACCTGCTCAGTTTGTATTTTATAAAGAATAATCCATATTCAATACAAAGTATAAGTGAAAGAATAAAAAGTGTAAATTTTACAAGTAAAACGTTAATAATTGTAAAAAATACAATTGACAAATTAACAAATACCGTAAATAATGTTAGTGAGTTAGTTGATTTATTATATGCAGAATTAGTAAATGATGTAGAAGCTCAAAAAACATTAACTGATTTAATTTGTATCTCAGATACTTTTGTAGGATTAAATGAAAACGAATTTGAATCAGTAATAAAAGAAAATATCGAAAAAATTGAAGCGTGTCGGCGTGATGTGGAAAGAAAACAACTAAAGCAGATGTATGAAGAAGTGAATGGCGATGAAACGGAAGCATTAAAACTTCAAATGCAGCTTAGGGATAAAATAAATAAACTTAGAATTGGAGATAATTAATGACAAGAAAAAGACAAGCAAGTTCAATAATTAACGTTAATGATGAATCAATTGACATGTTGAATATTGAAGATACTGAAAAGGATTTGGAAGTAGATGCTGAAAATGATTCTTTCATGAATGTGGAAATGAGTACAGACAATATAGAAGATATTGTTTCTGCAAATAAGATGGATGATCACACAGAATTCAGTGATGTTTATATGATGGACTCTACTGAAGAAAAAATGGAAGATGACATTGAATTACCAAAAGGTATTGCAATTGATGATCCGGTGAGATTGTATTTAAGAGAAATTGGTCGTATCAAATTATTATCTACAAATGAAGAAATAGAGTTGGCAAGAGCAATAATAAAAGGCGGTACTCCGGGTGCAATTGCTAAAAGAAAATTAGTTCAAGCAAATTTACGTTTAGTAGTAAGTATTGCAAAGAAATATGTAGGTCGTGGAATGTTGTTCTTGGATTTAATTCAAGAAGGTAACTTGGGTTTAATTCGTGCGGCTGAAAAATTTGACCATGAACGTGGTTTCAAATTTTCAACTTATGCAACTTGGTGGATTAGACAGGCAATAACACGTGCAATTGCCGATCAAGCCAGAACAATTCGTATCCCAGTTCACATGGTTGAAACTATCAATAAGCTTAAAAAAGTTACAAGAAGATTGGCTCAAGAATTATCAAGAAAGCCAACTGAAGAAGAATTGGCTGTTGAAATGAACGTTTCAATTTCAAAATTAAGAGAAATTATTAAAATCGCACAAGAACCATTATCATTGGAAACTCCAATTGGTAAAGAAGAAGATTCTCGTTTGGGTGATTTTATAGAAGATAAAGAAGCAGATGCTCCAATCAAGACTGTTGCTTCAGATTTATTAAGAGAAGACTTGGCAGAAGTTTTATGCACATTATCACCAAGAGAAAGAGATGTTCTAAGACTTCGTTTTGGTATGGATGATGGTCGTCAAAGAACATTGGAAGAAGTTGGTCAATTGTTTGGAGTTACTCGTGAACGTATTCGTCAAATTGAAGCTAAGGCTTTAAGAAAGTTAAGACATCCAAACAGAAGTAAACGTTTAAGAGAATATGTTGAAACATAATATTTAAAAAAGGCATAGACATTGTTTATGCCTTTTTATATTGTAAAATCAAGGATAAGAGTGTGGAAAAGAGAAATCTTCAGTTAATAGAAATATCAATTGCAATCGTTATTTTTATAGCATTAGCACTTGTGAATAATAAATCATATAATCCGATGGCGTGGATACCTTCACATAAGGTATTTTCAGAAAAAACTCAAAATTTGGATAATAAAGAAGATTCTGAGCAAAATCGGGACGACATAGCTGATAAAACGTATGAAGAAGGTAACATTGAAAGTGAAGACAGAGTTTCTGATGAAGTAAAATCTGTAAAATCAGGTCTTAGCGGCAGTAATTATCTTGTTTATGCGGTAGATTCAAACGGAGCTTTGGTTAAATGGCATAAATCAAAGATAAAGGTGTATGTTGCACCGAGTGAATATAATAATACTATAAGAACAGCTCTAAGAGATTATAATACAATATTTGAAGGGTATTTTGAGTTTATTCCATCAAAAAGAAACGGTGCAGATATAACGATAGAAGTTGTAGATAACTTGGAAAAACTAAGTAATCAAAGTGAACTGTATATGGCAGGTTTGACGAATAACATATTTGTTGGTAAAGATAAGCAGTTAAGTTCTTCAACGGTAAAGTTATTATCCGTAAAGCCAAATTCGAGAACGAGAGTTAGCAATGATGAGATGTATCCGGTTGTAATGCATGAATTAGGCCATGCACTGGGTATAATTGGTCATAGTCAAGATGAATCGGATGTTATGTATGCATTTACCACAAAAAACACTGGTCGTTTAACACAAAGAGATATTACAACAATAAAGATGATGTATT
Source organism: uncultured Candidatus Melainabacteria bacterium (assembly GCA_934726055.1). Lineage (GTDB taxonomy): Bacteria > Cyanobacteriota > Vampirovibrionia > Gastranaerophilales > Gastranaerophilaceae > UBA6984. Next base: position 30,236 of record CAKVCZ010000011.1, on the reverse strand, counting down.
CAAATGACAAAGAGGTTATAGGTCGTGAAACATCGAGTTTTGCTCAGAAAAAACTTGAAGAAGCAGAGCAATATGTAAAAATGAGTCCAAATAAAGCAATATCATGGATAAGTTTAGGTAAAGTTTATTTTGATGTTGGCAGAAAAGAGGATGCATTAGATGCTTATAAACGAGCATTGACGATAGAGCCTTCAAATCCAAATATATATTTATCAATGGCGGAATGTTATTATTCATCTGAAAAATATGATACTGCGATTAAATATTATAATTATGCCTTACAAAGAGCCAATGATACTTCGTCAAATCCTGCGATTTATAACATGATGGGGCTTTGTTATGCACATAAGGATGATGCGGAAAATGCATATTTGTCTTTCAAGCAAGCATTTGAATATAATACAGGTAACAAATCTATTTTACATAATTTATTAACGATGTGTGTAGAATTGAAGAAAAAGCAAGAGGCTAAAGATTATATCTCTCAATATCAACAATCAGGCGGAGATATGGAAGATGATATAATTAAAAAGACTTTAAAGTGGGCAAGATAAATAATTAAAAGAAACAAGTAGCTAGGCGGATTTTCTTATTTAAGAAAATCCGCCTAAAAAATGAAATATATAATCTATAAAGTTATAGCTTAAAACAAAGCATCAAGAAAGCCTGTTAGGATAACTTGAATTATTTGTAAAGCTATAAGAGCAATGATTGGAGAGAAGTCAAGTCCGCTGAAAGGTGGGATGATTCTTTTAAAAATATCAAGGTACCAGTCAGTGGCGGCTGCGATAGATTTTATCGGTTGAGCTTCCCAGTCAATTGTTGGAATCCAAGTCAAGAATATTCTTATGATGATAAGAATATAAAAGAAATAGAATAAATTATTAATTGCGTGTATAATCATTGCTTAATCCTTTATAATAAATTACATTTGAGAGTTTTTGAATGTGTTAGCACAATCGCAGTGTTCACGTTTTTCAGGAATTGATTCAATAACTCTGAATAATAAGTTTTTAACTCTTTCAATATTTTCATCGAACACTCTGCAAACTTCATGGTGAGATACAGGAGGTACATCACCAACAAGACCGCAATCGTGGTCAGTGATAAGACAAATATTTAATGGACACATATCCATTTCTTTTACAAGGTAATTTTCAGGGAATGCAGTCATACCGATAGTATCCCAACCTTGGTTAGTAAAGAACTTAGATTCAGCAGTTGTAGAGAATCTTGGTCCGTTGATAACAACCATAGTACCTGTTTCGTGAACTTTGATACCTAATTGTTTAGCTGTATCAATTGCAATTTTTCTTAATTCAGGGCAATACATATCAGCAGGAGATGGGTGGTGAACAACAGGTCCTTCAAAGAAAGTTGATTTTCTGCCGTCTGTCCAATCAACGAATTGGTCGCAGATAACGAAATCACCAGGGTTGATATGTTTTTGTAAGCTGCCTGAAGCACATGGAGAGATAACTCTTTCGCAACCGATGTGTTTCATAGCCCAAACATTAGCTCTGTAATTGATTAAGTGAGGAAGAATAGTGTGGTTTCTTCCGTGTCTTGGCATAAAGGCAACTTTGTGTTTGCCGATTTGACCAACCATTAAGTTATCACTAGGCATACCGTAAGGGGTTTCAACTTTTACTTCTTCTACATTATCCAAAAATTTGTAAAAGCCTGAACCGCCAAATACGCCGATAGTTGCTAATTTTTTTTGTTCCATTTTTCCTTTTTCCCTTTCCTAAATAGTTTTATTTATATGTTAATCTGTTTTGTTACTATCTAAATAATGATTGTTTTTTAAATATGTTTCTAAGTTTGTTCCGTTGTAGTACGTGTTTGTATCAAACTCAATTGAATTATCATATTTTATCTTAAATAAAAATGTGTCCGGTTTTGGGCAATTGCTTGTTACTGATGTAAAACTGGATCCACTCATACTACCCGAATACGGACAATTTGGACCTTTATTTCTTCCGTTAGTATCAAAGGTAATGTTAATGTAAGCATTGTTAACATTACTACAATCGCTATTATATAACATGTATCCAGAAATGTACCAGTAGCTATTGTTTTTAGTATCAATTGTTGCAAAAGCACCACTAATGTCGTTGTTTTCGTTCGCTATTTTATCAGTAAAATTTTCTAAGAACTTTGTATATGCTTGTTTAGATACTCCATTTACATAGCCGTTGCAAAAACCTAAATATTGAGTTTTCCCTTCTGCATCTTTTGCACCAGTGGGTACTCTTGGGTATAGCGTTTCATCATTATACATTTCACTTAAAATACTTGTCATTTGTGAATAGCAGTTTTGAAAACTGATTTTAATGCTATCAGCTTCCATTTTTTGGAGTTGCATTGCAACAGCACCGGTGATAATTCCGAGGATGCCAAGTGCAAGTAGTATTTCTGTTAGAGTGAAAGCTTTATTTTTTAGCATAAATATCAAAACTCCTATGTGAAGATTGTAGCAAAAACAGAATATTTACGCAAGATAAAAAACTACGCAAATTGGATGAAAATATTATGGATAACAAGTATTTCCTTCGGCTTTAGTTGGAAACTTATTAAACTTATTTATTCTAGGGTATCTCAAATATGTACACGCAACAGGATTATAGTTTGAGTCTGTATATGAAATAGGCATAGAAATTTCAGCTGTATTTACGTCTATTGTAAAGTAAAATTTATTTGGTCTTGGGCAACTTGATGAATCATAACTACAAGCTTTACTTTTTGAATTAACTCCATCCGGATATACATAGAGTTCATAATTTGGACCACCGTAAGTGTTAGAAATTTCCCAGTATATTCCATCTGCTGTGGAAAATGCATTATTATGATATTCGTTTCCAAATATGCCTTCCTCAATTTCAGTTACATTTGTTTGAATGTTTGAATTAACTGCACCTATTAATTTTGAAAAAGTGTTTATAAAGTTATAAGCATCATTAAGCGAATCGTTTGCTTGAATTTTACAAATATTGGCAAGTTGAGAAACTTGATTAGTTTCACAGTTTTCATAAAATAAATCTTTATTCTTTTTAATTTGTTCAATAGCACTTGATATTGTGCGATAAGCCTTTCTAAACATAATAACATCTTCATCGGGCTTTACATTAGTTACAGCCAAAGTAGATAGAGTTGCTAAAATTGCAACTATACCAAGAACAATAAGAGCTTCAGCTAAAGTAAATGCATATTTCATTATTTTATTCCTCTTGTTTTTAAAATATTTGCAGATGAAGCATCAGGCGTAACTGTTCCATCTGCAGCAACAGTAAAAGTATAACTTCCGCCATTTTGTGCCCCATTTACATCAACTACCACAGTGGATGTAGTTGATGAATTAAAACCATCTGTAACTACCCAATCAATGCCATCTTTTGTTGTAAATTTGTATTTGTATGTGCCATCTTGTGTAATTGTAGTATCAAATAGTTTTGCAAAATTATAAGAAAATTTGTTATATTTTGTGTAAGACGTTACTCCGCTTGGTATTGAAACATTCTTAAATACATCGTTTCCAACGGAAGTTAATTTGTCTTTGTGTGTTTTTCCTGATTCCAAAGTACTGTCAGTCTTTTCTGTTTCACTTGTTGTTATATCTCCAGAAACAGTAGTGTTTGCAATAGTAGTATATCCTGATACATAGTCTGAAGTAATTGCTGCAAAAGAATTTGTATATATTTTATCTAAGTTATATGCATAATATCTTGGATATAAGTCTTCATCATCTAAAAGCGTTTGTACAGCCTCAACAGTTTCTTTATAAGCTTTTTTAACAAGCATTTTCTGTCTATCCGGTGTTACATCAGATATGCTGGAAAAGGTTATAACCGCAATAGCTGCAATTATACCCATCATAACAAGAGTTTCTGTCAGAGTAAAACCAAAATTTTTATGCATAAACTCACCTTTGAATAATAAATTATAGAGTCCTCATTATCTTTTATTATAGCACATTTGGGGGATGACTTGCAATATATTCCATTTTATGTTAATATATGTTTACACAAGTCATGGGTTTATAAATAGTGCCCTGATAAATAGTACAATTTACCAGAGTTAAGGGAAACTTTATGTTAAAAAAAACAGTAATACTCACTATAATGTTAGTGATAATATTCTGTCAAAAGACATTGGCAGCAGAAGTTTCAGAAAATGAAATTAAATCAATTATAGTAAAGCATTCAATTGAATTAGGTATTGACCCCGCATTAGGTTTAAGTATCGCAAAGGCAGAATCAAAATTTCGCCATAACCTAAAAAGTCCTTATGGTGCAGTAGGGGTATTTCAATTGTTGCCGTCAACGGCTAAAACTATGGGAATTAATCCATATTACTTAAGTGATAATATTCGCGGCGGATTGATGTATTACAAAATGATGTACAAAATGTTTGGTTCTACTGAATTGGCTCTTGCTGCATATAATGCAGGTCCGGTTGCAGTAAGACGTCAAAAAGCAGTGCCAAGTGTTAGTAAAGGCTTTGTAAATACAATTATGTCAGATTACAAATATTACCAAAAAAATCCTGATCCGGCTATTGTAAAAAGTAATAGAAAGGCCCCGGTTGTAAAAGTTAGACCAAAACCTGTTGTATTAACAAAACCATCTGTAACAACTTCTCCTATTGTTGATTCGGGTAATGCAGGTTTAGCTAAGCATTCTTTACAAATGATAGATATTAATGCGACTAAAACTGTTAAAGACTCTTTAATCTAACAAAAGTTTACAAAAATTTATGTTTACTTTTTAATTTGTTTAAAGTATCATTGATACTAGGATAATGAGATTCAAGAGGTACTATGTTTAACGAAACTAAAACACATGAAATTACAGTTGATACTGTTATTTTGACCATTAAAAATAATGCGTTGCAAGTTTTGCTAGTTAAACGTGATAAAGAACCTTTTATTAATAAGTGGGCAATACCGGGCGGATATGTTAGAATGTCTGAAAAACTCGTATCTGCTGCAATGAGAGTATTAAAAGAAAAAACAGATGTTTCGAATGTATATCTGGAACAACTTTATACATTTGGTGATCCTCTTCGACATCCGGATGCACGTGTTATTACTTGTGTTTATTTCTCACTTGTACGTTACGAAGATGTAAAAGTTGTGTTGCCGGATGATGTTGCTTGGTATCCTGTTGATGAATTACCTCCATTGGCATTTGACCACAAAGAAATTATTGACTATGCTCGTGCAAGAACTCGTGTCTCTTTGAAAACTTGTCCGGTTGCATATCAATTATTAAAAGAAAAATTTACTCTAACAGAAATGCAAAAAGTTTACGAAATTATTATGGGTAAAGAATTGGATAAGCGTAATTTCCGTAAAAAAGTTCTTGGTACTGAAGGTCTTATTGAATTAGATGAGTTTACAAAGGCTTCTTCAAAACGTCCTGCGAGGTTGTATAAATTTAAACAAGTTTATACGGGCGATTTGAAAGCGTTTTTTATAGAAAATAAAGAAATAGAAGGTGTATTATAATGTTATTAAAATTATGTTGGTTTTTTCAAGTATTTACTTCAATATTGCTAATCGTATTGGTATTATTGCATTCACCAAAAGGTGATGGTATAGCGGCAATTGGTGGAGCATCTCAAATGTTTTCTTCTCAAAAAAGTGCAGAAAAAGGTTTGAACAAATTAACTTATATTGTTGCGGGTATATTTTTACTTTGCACATTCTTGTTAGGTTTTGGAATTATTCACTAATAAAGAATAATAATACTTTTAGAAAATGGATAAATTTTTAATTTATCCATTTCTTGTTAATAACTAGGATGGATTATATTTATGAGAAATATTTTAGTTACAGGAGCATCAAGAGGTATAGGGAAAGTTATTGCGAGTGAATTGAACTTTAATTATAACGTATTTGCAACCGCAAGAAATGAAAAATTGTTAAAAGAGCTTGATGTAACGGATTATTGTGTTTGTGATTTATCTAATATTGTTGATTTAACTGTGTTATCAGATTTTATAGAAAAAAATAATATTGATATTTTAATTAATGATGCAGGTGAATATATTTACAATAAAATAGAGGATTCAAACGTAGAAAAACTTGAAGAAATTTTTAAAATTAATGCAATTGCACCAATTTTATTAATGTCAAAAGTTGTTCCGTATATGAAAAAGCAAAAATGGGGCAGGATTATTAATATTGGTTCAATAAGTGGGGTTATGGGTGAAGCTTATGCAAGTGCTTATTCTGCGACAAAGGCTTCTTTAATAGGTCTATCAAAAGCGACAGCACTGGAATTGGCTCAAGACAATATTACTGTGAATGTTATAAATCCGGGTTGGGTTGATACTGATTTGTGTAATGCATCGATTGAGGAATCTGAGTTTTCTCAAGATGAGATAATAGAATGCGTTCCCCAAAGACGTTTTGTAGAGCCAATTGAAGTTGCTAATCTCGTAAAATATTTGATTTCAGATGAGGCAAAAGGAATTACAGGTCAGTCTATTAATCTTTGTGCAGGGTTAAGTGTAGGAATTTAAAATTACCTTATTGCAGGGAATGCATATACTCTGCCGGTTTCATTTCGCCATTTTAAAAAGCCAGTTTTTCCGCTATTATTTTCAATTGCCGTAATTAAAATAAGGTTTCCTTTTATAGCTGTAAGCTTTATTTTTGATGGATTCTTCGATATCGATTGAAGTCTTTGTGCATTTTCTCCTATGCCTGAATATAGTACTTGATTTTCTTCCGGAATATCGTTAAACAAATATATTCCATATCTTCTGGCATAAGTACCCATAAAATTACGCCATGTCATAAATCTTAAATCTTCAGCTTTTACCCAACCTGTTTTGTGTTTATCTTTGTTGTAAATAACTTTTGCCCAATTGTCCGTAAAATCTGTTACTTGTATAAAGCCTAAGTTTTTATCTGAGATGTATGTTGTAAAAAAAGTATCAATAGTTCCTTCAGAACAATTAAAACTTGCTTGATCCCAATTTGCTCTATAAACAATTTCTGATTTTTCGTTTGGCGTTTTATAAATAACAATATTAAACGGCACTTGATACATACCAAGAGTATCAAGTGCAATATCATTACTTGTGTATGGCATAATATCCGCATTAGCACTGCTTAATGTTAGTAAAAATGATGTTATTATCGTAAAAATAAACTTTTTCACTAAATTACTCCCTGAATGAAATTTCACTATAAGCTTTTTGTAATCCTGTTTTAATACCTGCCATTTGTTTTTCTATAACTTCTTCAGTTAATGTAGCGTTTTCATCTTGAAGTTTTATTCTAAATGCTAAGCTTTTGAAACCTTCTTTTATGTGTTCACCTTGATATACGTCAAAGATTTCAGAACCTTTAAATATGTTGCCCTGAGCAGATTTTTTGATTACTTTTTGTAATTCTGCGTAGCTAACAGATTCAGGAATAACAAATGCCATATCTCTTTGTACTTCAGGGAATTGTGGCAAGTGTTTAAAGTGCGGTACTGTTTCGTGAACGCAAGAAATGATATCGTCTAAATTAACTTCAAACAAGAATACATCTTGATTTAATTTCATCTTATCTTTTAAAAGCGGATGAATTTGTCCAAAGTATCCGATTGTTTTAACTTGTTTGCCAAGCATTACAAGTTTTGCTGTTTTATAAGGATGCATGTAGTTTACATCTTCTTGTGCTTGAATTTGAATTCTGTTTTCTAAGCCAAGGCTTGAAAGTAATTTTTCAAAAATACCTTTTAGAGTATAGAAATCTGTTGTGTTTTTGTTTTCCCATTTTGAATTTTGTATATCACCTGAAATTAAGCCTGCAAGGACTTTATTTTCAGTTACACCTGAATCTTTTTCAGTTATTTCTTTGTTTCTGAAATAAATTCTTCCGATTTCATATACCCAATAATTTTTTTGACCGTTATCAAAGTTATTTTTAAAGCAATTTAAAACGTTTGCAGCTAAATTTTGACGAAGCATAGAATAATCTTCACTGGCTGCATTTGCTACTGTTACAGCACTTTCTGAATCAAAAGTCATCATATATTGGTCTAATAATGGTTTTCCGATTAAAGATGTTGTAACAATTTCATTCAAACCGCAAGAACGCATTAATGTATGAATTTTAGAAACGGTTTTTTCTTCTAAAGTAATTTCAGGAACTCCATTTTTTTCAGGTAATGTTGATGGAACTTGATCATATCCGTTAATTCTTGCAATTTCTTCGATTAAATCAATTTCCCTATAAACATCATCAGCTCTGAATGATGGAACTTCTATTTTTGCTGCGATTTCATTTTTACCTAAGACTTTAAATCCTAATTTTTCAAGAATTGATAGTGCTTTTTCAGTAGGGATTTCAATTCCTAAAATTCTTGTTATTTCAGAAAAACGTAATGTGATAGGTTCAATTTTATTTTCATCACTGCCTGTTTGGCACATTCCGTCAATTTTTGCATCAGCATATTCAACAAGTAATTGCATTGCTCGCATTAGAGCTTGTTTAACAGCACCAATATCAATACCTCTTTCAAATCTTGCACCTGCTTCAGAACGATATCCTACGCTTCTTGCACTTCTTCTGTTTGCAGAAGGTACAAAATATGCCGCTTCAAGTGCAATTGAAGTTGTATTATCGTCAATTTCCGAGTTTTCTCCGCCAAATACACCGCCTAAGCAAACAGGAGTTGTCTGAGTTGCAATAAGTACGCTGTCATGTGTTAATTTTCTTTCAACTCCATCTAGTGTAACGAGTGTTTCTCCTTCATTTGCACGTCTTACGCAAAGATAATTATTTAATTTATTTCTGTCAAATGCATGAAGAGGAGTACCTAATTCAAGTAAAACGTAGTTTGTAATATCTACAACGTTATTTATTGAACGTATGCCTGAAGAAACAAGTCTTTTTTGCATCCAATCCGGAGATTTTTTAATTTTTATACCGCTTAAAAGACCTAATGAATAGAATTTGCAAACATCATTGTCTTTAATTTCTACTGAAAATCCGTCGTTACCATATTCAACAGTTGCTTCAAGCGGAGAGTATTTCAAATCTTTATCAAATATTGCACAGAGTTCTCTTGCTACACCTAATACAGACATTTGGTCGCCTCTATTTGCTGTCGGTGCAACATTTAGGATAATATCTTCTTCCAAATTTAATACATCTTCAAGTTTTTTGCCAAGTTCAACATTTTCTATGAACCTGTTTAAAATTAGTATTCCATCTTCTTCTTGATAATTTCTATCGCTTAAACCAAGTTCATCCGCAGAGCATAGCATACCTTGTGATTCTACACCTCTTATGACAGCAGGAGTTAAAGTAAATTGTTCACCTGTTTTTCTATCTAAGACTTTTGAGCCGACTGATGCGTATGGGATTATTTGACCTACTTGAATATTTTGTGCACCGCATACTACTGTTTTAACTTCATTGCCGATGTTTACGTCAACAAGATGCAATTTATCTGCGTTTGGATGTTGATTTATTTTTTCTATTTTAGCTGTAATAATGTTTGAAAATTTAGGTTTTAAATATTCAATTTCCTCAACTTCAAGTCCACTCATTGTTAATTCATGAGCAATTTGTTTTTCGTCAATTCCGTCTAAATCTACGAAATCTTTTAACCAGTTAAGCGATATTTGCATTTTTTATATTCTCCTTAAATTGCTGTAATTTTTCTGTACTATCACATTCAATATAAATTCTAAGTAATGGTTCTGTTCCGCTAGGTCGAACAAGTATCCAGCTGTTATCATCAAAGTAAAGTTTGACTCCATCTATCTTGTTAATTTTGACAACGTTTGCATTACCTAGATTTTTAAGCTTTTCTGCATTTTCTAAAGCTTTTTTAACGAGTTCTTGATTATCTAATTTTAAATCTATTCTGTCATTATAGAATTTTGAATTTACAAATTTGTATAAATCTTCTTGAAGTTGAACAAGAGTTTTGTTTTCGTATGCCATAGCTTCCAAAATTAACAAATTAGCTAAGATTCCATCTTTTTCAGGAATATGTCCTTGAATAGAAAGTCCGCCTGAGTCTTCTCCACCAATAATCGGATTATATTTACGCATTGCTTCTCCGACATGCTTAAATCCTACTGCGGTTTCAATAAGTTCAACATCAAGTTTTTTTGCGACTAAATCTAAAAGTGTGCTTCCGCCAACGGTTTTAACTAAAGAACCTTTTAGGTGTTTATTTTTTGCCAAATGTATTAATAAAATAGCAATAATTTCGTTTGGAGTAACGTAGTTTCCCTTTTCATCTATAACTCCGAATCTGTCGCCATCACCATCATTTGCAAAACCAATATGGTTTACATTATTTTTTACAAGTGCTATTAATTCTTGCATGTATTGAGGTTTTGGTTCAGGCATTCCACCACCAAAATTGGGATCGTGTTTAAGGTGTAAACTCTTAAATTTTATTCCGTGATTTTTTAACAGCTTATCAAAATATCCGATAGTGGCTGAGTATAAGCCGTCAAATATAATATTTGGATGTGAAGATTTTATTTTGCCAAAATCTATTAATGATTCAATATGTGTAAAATAATCTTTTGAAAAATCATAATATTCAAAAGTTCCATCAAGACTGTTAGGAATTGTTTGTCCCAAATTATTAACAATCTCGTCTGTTATTTCAGATGTTGCCGGTCCTGCGTAGTCAGGAATAAATTTTAATCCTAAATATTCAGGTGGGTTATGACTTGCGGTGAACATTATTGCACAAGCATTAAGATGTTTTGCACTGTACGCTAAAACAGGTGTTGGAATAATTTTTTTGCTGTATAAAACGTTAAAGCCTTTTTGCACAAGAATATCTGCACATAGTTTTGAAAAAACGTCAGCCATATTTCTTGGGTCGTAACCAATAATGATTTTTTTGTTTAAACCAAAGTTATCATTTACATACTTTGCGATTGCGTTAGATACTAGAGTAACGTTTTCTGATGTAAAATTTTCGCCTACTATGGCTCTCCAACCATCTGTTCCAAATTTTATATTTGCCATTTTTAATCCCTTTTAGTAAAATTATATTTAAAACAAGGAGATTTAGCAATGAATTTTTTATCAGAAGTTATAAGAATTGCATTTTTGGGTCCTGGCGGTTCATATTGTGAAATGGCAAAGGATGAATTGTTGGATAAATATGATATATATCCAATGGAAGAACCATTGAATATGATAAGTCGTGTAATTGAATTTGTTGACAAAAATCCTTTAACTGTGGGTGTTATTCCGATAGAAAATTCAGTGGAAGGAACAGTCAGAGAATCGAGTGATTATTTGATAAAAACAGAAAATCCAAATATACGAATATTATCAGAAATTGTTATACCGATTCAACATTGTTTGTTATCAAAAGTAACTGAAGTTTATAGTATAACAGGTGTAATTTCGCATCCTCAGGCTTTGGCACAATGTCATAACTTTGTATCAACTCAACTGCCAATGAATTTGGATATAGTAAGAGCATCAAGTACCGCGGAAGCTGCCCGTTCTTTAGATGGATATAATCTTACATATTCTGCTATCGGTAGTAAAAAAACAGCAAGTTTGTATAATTTGAATATTGTTTGTGAAAATATAAATGATGATCCGACTAATCAAACAAGATTTGCTTTAATTGGTGATTTTGAAACCCCTGTAACAGGAAATGATAAAACAAGTATTGCCTTTTCAACTGAAAATAAATCAGGAGCTTTGCTTGAAATTATGGAAATTTTTGCAAGATATGATATAAATTTATCGTATATAGATTCAAGACCTTCAAAAACAAAATTTGGTGAATATACATTCTATGTTGATTTTGACGGACATATAAAAGACGAAACTATTGCAAAAGCCCTAAAAGAAGTTCAAGAAAAATCAAAATTCTATCGATTTGTTGGTTCTTACGAAAAATCTGTTGCCGCGTTTTAATTAGAGTAAAATATAAATTTTTGTAAAATATTCAATAAGACATTATAAATTTTATTTTTGTTTTATTTTTGTAATAATCAATTGTAAATTAGTAAAAAATAATTTATAATGTTCTTTAAGGAGTATGTGTATATGGTTGAAAGTAGTCTTTCTCAGATGAATATTTCACAAAATCAGTCTTTATCTCCAAAAAAGACGTTTATGTTGAAAAGTCTAAAAAATGCAGCATCTTCTTATTCAGCTTATGATAATTTGAAAAAAGAGTCAAATGTAAATAATTCGATTGAAAATTATAAAAAGACAGGTAATGCCGATTCTGCGACGATAGTTACTTCTGCAAAAACAAATAGTTTTTTGTCGAATAAGCAGATTTTAAATGAATTGAGATTAGATTCATCTTCTCGAACATTAACGGCACAACAGTTAGCTAAAAATTATAGTATATCGGTTGTAAGAGCGAAAGAAATATTAGAAGAGTTAAATTCAAAAGGTACAAGTTTTTTAACTTCTAATACTCAAACGCAAACAGTGGACTCGTCCCTATCAAACCCTTATACATATTCAATTACAGATTTGCAGGGTGATAAAAATTCAACAGTTATGTATTCAATTTAAAAACAAGAATATATAATAAAAAGAAGCTCTAAAACTAATATTTTTGTTAGCATTTAGAGCTTCTTTTTTAAGGAATTTTATTATTTATTACATTGGGTTGTAGAAAGTATGTCTGCCAACTCTTTCTTTTTCGCTGCCCGGTTCAGGAGGTAATGTTCCTGTTGTTTTAGGTGCATCATCTGTTTTTGCCGGTTCTTCTTTTGGATTAGCTTTAGCTTCAACATCTTTGTATGCATGTCTAATGTTATAAACATATTGAGCTTGATCATTTGCTGCTTTTCTTGCTGCTTTTGCAGCATCAATATCGGCTTGAGTTGCATTCGGATCTTTTGCTTTAGCTTCTAATCTTGCAGCTTCAGCTTTTAAATCTTTTAAAACTGCTTTTTGTTCATGCTTTAGTTTCCCTAAATCATTAAGACTCATCCTTCTAAGGCCTTTAGCACCGGTTGGATTTTCTTTTATCGGATTACCGCTAGAGTCAACAAGTTTAGTAGAACCATCCGGATAAGTAGCTTTGAAAACGCCATCTCTGACAAATTCAACGTCAACTTTTTTATCGCCATCTGATAACATTTCTTTTAAATCGTCACAATATCCTTGGATTTGTTCGTCATAAACTTTTTTGTCGTTAGTAAAATTAATATCGTCTTTTGTTGAATCTTGTTGAATTTCGTCAGTACAACCTGGGCTGGTTGAGTAATTAAGAGTACCATCTTTATCAAAAACTTCAGTAGTTCCTTCGTTAGGCGAAACTAAAACAGTTTGACCATTGTCCATTTCAATTGCCCTGCTGCCTTCTTCAAAAGAACCTCTATATCGTGCATCTTCAACATCAGAACTATATTTAGTTGAACTAAATAAATCATCACAGGTTCTTCCAGGTCCTGCGTGTAGAGTTAATCCGTTATAATCATATGACGCATTTTGCTCACCGTTAAAAACACTTGAATTTTTAGTGTCAATATATTCACTGGTACCATTGTCATAAACAACTTTATAAGTACCTTCTCTGCCTGTTTTAAAAGCCTCACCTAATCTGGAGCCATTTTGTTGTACTGCATCATAGTTATCCCAAAGACTTCCTGCGTGTTCTTTTGTTTCACAAAGATCTGCGCGTTTTTTAGGATCACTTTCACTGCAAGATGCAATGTCTTTTTTCATACCTTCATAATAATTTGGTCCGATATTGTTACCCATAAGCACACTCCTTCACAATTTCTCAATTCTCAATTTACATGTTCTTTTACGTCATAAAATCAAAAAGCTTTAGATTAATATTAATAATTGTAACATTTTGTTACATTATTTATTTTAAAGATTTTGAAAAAACTCTTGCTTGTTTAAATAAATTTTTTGATTTTTCATCTCCAATATACCGCCAGTGCCAAGGTTCAAATCCAAGATTTTGAGTATTTTTTTTAGGAAAAGACATTTCAAATCCAAATTTGTAAGCATTTTCTATCAGCCATTTATATGCTCGGGATTTTTCAAAATTTTGTGAATTTGAATTTATGTCAATAGCAAGTCCTGTATGATGTTCAGAAAATCCGGAAGGTGCTGAAAATTTAAGTCTTTGTCTTAGCTCTTTTTCTGTTGGATTATCTTTGTCTATAAATTTTCTTTTAAAAATTTCTATCTGATATTTGGAAGAACGATATCCTGATACAATTTTTATACGAATTTTATCCGCCTTTGCTGCTTGTTGCATTTTTTCAAAAGCTTTTTTACATTTTTTGTGAACTCTGATAACTTCATCAACTTGTTCCAAATCTTTTTCATCACAATCAGAATACTTAAAATGGGTTATTCCAAAACAAAAAACTTTTTCTACTTTGTATTCCCCTTTTAACAATTGCGATACTTCTTCTTTGTTTAAATTTATTGTGTTTTTCATTACTATTTTCCTTATTTATCTTAAATTTATATCAATAAAAAATATTTTTTATAACGTCCATTATCTGTATTTTATTAGTCTTATTTTTATCCAATCAGGTTATTTTGTTTCTTTATATTTGAATGTATTTTTAAAATGTTATCAGTTAATATAAAGAAAGGTAAAGCATATGGAACCATTGAAAGAAAAGGGAATATCTGTTGAAAAACAAAATAGAAGTTGGAGTAAAATCGTTCAAAAAGCATTTAATAAAACAGATGTAGATTGTTATACAAGGACAAGACAAATATTAATGAATGGTATAGAAGTAGAAGCATGGAACTTTAAGCATGCTTTTGCAAGAATGTGTCCGGATTTAGAAGCTTCAAAAATGATTGCAAATATAAGAAGAATTGAAGACTCTCAACAAACTACAATAAATTGGCTTGCACCTTCTGATCAATCTGTACTGGAAACAACACTCGGATATGAACAAGTTGCTGTTGATTTAACTGCATGGCTTGCTCAAAACGAACCGGATGAATATGTTAAAGAAACTTTCGATTTTGGTTTGTTAGAAGATTTTGATCACTTATACAGATATTCACAGTGGTATTCAATGGAAGAAGGTAAGTGTCCAAACCATATTTTACAAGGAAATACAGATGTAACAATTGGTCGTCCGACACAGCATCATCATAATGATAATACGTTGCGTTTAAGAAAACATTATGATAAATTAACAGCAACACCACAAACAAAAGTTAATATCTTAACTGTTTTATCAGGCGAGCAACAAACTCATAACTATTACGCTGAGCACGGTTTTGCTTATGGAAAT
Organism: uncultured Candidatus Melainabacteria bacterium; assembly: GCA_934726055.1. Taxonomy (GTDB): domain Bacteria; phylum Cyanobacteriota; class Vampirovibrionia; order Gastranaerophilales; family Gastranaerophilaceae; genus UBA6984. The sequence goes on along the minus strand of CAKVCZ010000011.1, from coordinate 14,987 downwards.
AATGTTTTGAGAAAAACTTATGCGGAAATTAAAGATGTTGAAGAAGAACACGTTACGATGTATGAATCTTTAATTGATCCGACAGAGTCTTTGTATGAAAAACTTTTAATTCATGAATTTACAGAAGTTTGTAATTATTATACTTGCTATGAAGATGAAGTTTGTGATGAAATAAAGAAAATTTGGGAGTTATTCCTAGATTTTGAATTAGGTCATTTACAAGCTGCAATAAAAATGTTTGAAAAATATGAAAAACGTGATGCACAAGAAGTTATTGGCAACAAAATAATTATTCCATGCCGATTCAAATCTCAAAAAGAATATGTCGCAAAAATATTGGAAAGCGAAGCAGATAAACGATTAGATGAGGATTATAAATATACAATCGTTGACAATCTTCCTCAGAATTGGAAAAGTTATAAGTTCCAAAATGAAATGTCAAAAGATGGTTCTCCATCAGAACAGACAATTCGAATTTCGCAAATGTCAGGTGATAGAGATATAGTTTTGACAGGAAATGAACTAAAAGGTAAAGAATGGGAAATTCTTGAAAAAGGGCTGCAAAAGCAATCTCTTGCTCCGGATACATTAGGCTCTGACGAATATAGAGAGTTAATGATGAATTAATTAAATTGTAAAATATAATTAAAAATCCTAAAATTGCGAAAATAAAAGCGTTTTAGGATTTTTTGTGTTTTTAATGTAACGAAAAAGTAACAATTATATAGAAGTGTATCAATTTATATTTTTAGCGATTTTAAAAATATTACATGTAGAAGAAAGGTGTGTGTATGAACATTAACAAAGTAGGAATTAATTATGCATCATTTACAGGTGTACAATTAACTTCATCACAAAAACAATCTCAATCGAAAGAACAACAATCAGCTAAAATGCAAACAGAAGTTTGTTCAAAAGATGCAAGTTCAGCATTACGTTCAATGGCATTAGCTGGCATGGGAATTTCAAAACCTATCGCTTCAAAACCTGTTGACTTTATGACAGCGGAACAAAGACAAAAAGCTGAACACTATAAAAATGTATTAAATAAAGCTTTTGAATTTGACAAAAATTCAGAACATTCATTAGTTTTAGAAAAGAAAAATGATTTTGTAGATCGATTAGCAAAAAAAATGGCTACCAAACCTGATAAACCGGTTATGATTGCAATTACAGGTGAAAGTGCATCGGGTAAATCTACATTTGCAAAATCAGTAGCAGAATATGCAAAAGAAAATGGAATAGGTATTTCATTTATGACAACAGATAACTATTTCAAAGATTTATCACCATTAATTGAAAAATATGGCTCATACGGTGGAATATTGGAATCAGGGTATGATGTAGATAGTCCAAACAATTTTTACTTAGAAGATTTGAAACAAAATCTTGCAGATTTAGCAGACGGCAAAGATACAATGGGCAGAAAATATATGATGGATGGAACTTGTAGAAGTTTTGCAAATGCAGTTCCAATCAAATCTGATCAAATAGTATTTGTGGAAGGTACGGCAGCTATGTTAGATGGTATTGGTGAATATTTTGATGCAAAAATCTATGTTGATTTAGATGAAGAAGTTAGAAAATCAAGAATGTTGAAACGTGCACCAGAGCGAGGACAATCTCCTGAAGAAGCACTTTTACAATGGGAAAAAGTAAAAATAGCAGGACAAAAATATGTACAACCGTTCCGAGAAAAATGTGATATGGTAATTACAAGTAAACATGAATATAATGATACAAAACAACAAGTAAAAGATGATTTGGCTCAATTAAAAGCATTAAAAGATGTTCCGACTCCAAATCCTGAACTTAATAAAGCTGCATAGTTAAGTAATAAAAAATAAGGTCTGCTATAAGCGGACCTTATTTTTGCAATTTCAAAAAATTACGTTGACAATAAATACATTTTGTTTTATTCTATTATTGTTGAGTTTAAAAACTTAATGTAATGAAAATTAAATAAGCGGAAGTAACTCAATGGCTAGAGTCCCTGCCTTCCAAGCAGGTTGTTGCGAGTTCGAGTCTCGTCTTCCGCTCCATTATTAAAAGACCATGTGGTCTTTTTTTTTATTAATATTAAAATAAAAAGACTAGATAAGTTGTATAAAAGGAGTTTGAAATGGAAGAAGTTAGAATAGATGTGAGGAATCAGAGTCCTGAACGTATCGAAGAGGCAAAAAGAAGTGCAGACTTATGTTTTCGAATCAATCATACCAATCCGACTATGCCAGAGTGTCAGGAACTTATGCAAGAACTTTTTAATAATACATTAGGCGAAAATACAAGAATTAGTCCGCCGATTTTTACAATACTTGCAGATAAGATTAAAATAGGAAAAAACGTAACAATATTGAACGGTTTTCAATGTATGTCAGCGGGAGGTTTAACAATTGAGGATAATACAATGATTTCCTTAAATTGTACGATAGCAACAAATAATCATGATTTTTATGACAGATATGTTATAACTTGTAAACCTGTTCATATAAAAAAGAATGTTTGGATAGGAGTTAATGTAACAATTTTACCTGGAGTAATAATTGGGGAAAATGCAATTGTAGGTGCAGGAGCTGTGGTAACGAAAGATGTTCCTGACAATGCAGTTGTTGTAGGAAATCCTGCAAGAGTAATAAAATATTTGGATGCTGAAAAATTTAAACAATAAATAATTTATTTTAATAATTTGACGTTGACTATAAAAACAATTTATGTTATTGAAGTAGAATAGCGAAAATATTTATTAAAACCTAGAGGGGTGTCCGAGCGGTTTAAGGTGCAATCTTGGAAAGGTTGTGTGAGCGCAAGCCCACCGTGGGTTCGAATCCCATCCCCTCTGTTTTTATTATCAATATTTACAATAGTTTCAAGCATTTTTACATTTTCCGTGTCCATACTGTGTCCATTCTACGTTTTGAAACAAATTCTAACAGTATGAATTAAGAATTGACATTGCCTCACAAACTTCTTTTTGTGCAGAATGAATATATCTCATTGTTGTTCTTATATCACTATGTGCTAAAACTTCCTTAATGACTGGTATAGGCACATTTGCCTTTGCTAAACGTGTACCAACAGTATGACGTAAATCGTGAAATCTTAAATCATTTACTCCAGCATCTTTCTTTATTTTGTTCCAACAATTTCTAAAACATTCATCACTGTATATTCTATTAGTCTTTGGATTGATAAAAACGTAGTTACTTTTTCTTTTTATATTAGAAAATAATTTGTATAATACATCATTTATAAATATTTTTATGTGTTTGTTTCCTTTATTTTCAGTTATTTCAATTAATCTATCTTCTAAAAAAATATTACTCCATTCTAAATACTGAATATTTGATTTCCTTAAACCTGTATTTAATGCACAAATAATTATAGGTTTAAAATGATCTGGACAAACATCAAACAACCTTTTTTCTTCGTCTTCTGTTAAAAATCTTAGTTGATAATTTTTTACAGGAAATTTCATTCCTTTTTTTATCGGATTTTTACTTAGCCAATCGTTATCAATTGCCATATTAAACATTTTGTTTAAAATTTCTAAATACCTATTAACTGTAACTTTGGTAATATCTCTTTTTAAAAGATATTGTTTGAACTGTTCAACATTTTCACTTTTGATATCTTTAATATATTTTATTTTTTTGAAAAACTCGGCAATTAATTTCATTCGACTTTTATCTGTTTGGTAACTCTTTTTATTTTCTGCATACTGCAAATAGTATTTTATGACAGATTGAGTTGTTTTATTATCTTCTTTAGGGACTACTCCATTTTGCTGTTGTTGGACTTTAAACATAAATTGACATTCAAGTTTTTTAGCATCTTTTTCATCTTTAGCACCTGCACAAAGAAAATGATGCCTTTCTCCGTCAATTTGAAATCTACAATACCATTTACCATTATTTTTCTGATATACCGGCATGTTTAACCCTTATTGTGCATTTAAAATCCATTTGTCAAATTCTGATCTAAGTACAAATACAGTAGAACCTATAGTTCTAAAAATATTTGCAGGAATATTACCTCTTCTTTTCCAAGTTCTAACGGTACTTTCAGATTTTTTCAAAATTTTTGCAAATTCTTTTATTGTTATTAAATCGTCCATCTTTTTTATCCTTTCTTGTATTCTACTTTACAGTATTATATATATTAGTATAACAAAGAAGTAAAACAATGTCAAATTAGCCAAGATATTCTATAAAAACAGAACAACTTTCTTTTCATTTTACATTTATCTAAACATGTGCTATTATTCATGTATGGTAGATTGTAATATTGATAATAAAGCAAAACAAATAACCCAGTTAATGGCAAAAAAAGTTGCTGAAAAAATCAAATTAACTAGAAAAGAACAAAATATAACAACCAGGAAATTAAAAGAACTTGCAAATGTAAGTACAGCGATTATTTCTGAGTTTGAAACGCATAATGAATATTTGCCTAAAATGGAAGTTCTAGTTAAGTTTGCACTTGCCCTTAATATTGAAATTAAAGATTTATTGTCATGTATGCTACCATCACAGGATGTCCTTGATGTAACCAATGGAAAAGCTGATTTTTCATTAGAAGATGTTTTGAAAGCTAAATATGCCTTTTTAACAAATGAAGATATTAATCAAATTCTAAATTATATTGAAATAAAGAACAATCAAAGTTTCATAAAGGATTTTATGAAAAATGCAGAAAATAATAATTTAGCAGGTAGTACTATAAATAGTGATGATAATGGTAATTTGATTATAAAAAAAGATGGAAAAACTATTTGTATTATACCAAATGGTTTATATAAAATAGGGAAATAAGTGTATTTTATATTTATATGTGAAAAATTTCATATAAATTCAATTTTTTCCGTAGCAATAAAAACCCTTGTTGCATATATATACTGAAGAATGCTCTATCGCCTGTTTTATAGTAAAATGTGGACATATTACGAAATGTATAAATCTGTAAATATAAATGTATATTATATAAGGTTGTATTCTTTTAAAGACGTTATTTTACCTTTTCCATATATTATATTAAAATTTTTCCAAAAGTTGTTCTAAATATGTATATTTACTGAATTTATGCAAATAATAGTAAAAAACAAAACGAAAAGGTTAACATCTATATTTTTTATACTTTTCTGTTCCGCTATTTAACAATAATACATACGGAAAAAGATACTTGTATAAGTATCTTTTTCCCATTATAATCTACTCTAACTATATTCATTTGTTAGTATAATATTTACCTATTTTTCCTTTTTAATATTGAAAAATTAATCTTCAATATCAATATCAATATCAAAATCTGGGTCGGCATAATAAATTTCGTTATTTTCATTTTGAAGGATTTTTGCATCTTCCAATGGAATGTTTGAATTTATTGAACCAGAGCTAGTTATTTCTTTTAAAGTCAGGGAATCATTACTTTCTACAAATGTATTAAAAGCTGCATAGAATAAATATGGGATTACATCACCTGTTCTACCTGAACGATTTTTCAGTATCGTCAATTCAATATTTCTAGGTGTACGTATGTCATTACTTACCGCTTTTTCTTTTGTTGTTTTTTCTTCATCTGTTGCATTTTTTAGTGTAAGTGTTATAAGTATATCTGAACTGTACTCAATACTACCACTTTCTTTAAATGCGGACATTTTTGCTGTTGAAGTATAGCTCGTTCTGTTGAAAGAAGAAATTGCAATAACAGGTAACTTAAAGTCTCTTGCAATCCTTTTTAAGGAAGTAACATTATAATCAGTTGCTTGTTTATCACTAATTCTATCTGAATGAGGTGCTAATATTTGCAAATAGTCAACAATTACAATAGGTTTTCTATTTGTTAAATGAATTTGATTTTCTACTTGTTTACGTATATAATCGACTGTAATATTTCCACAACCTACGTTGATATATATATGCTTAGCTGATTGAGTGTATTCTTTTACTGCTTTGTTAATGTGCTCTTTTTCAGCTTTTGAATAGTTTTTCCATCTATCACCACTTGTTATTCCTAAAGATGTTTTAGCTAATGATAAATCATTTTCATTTATTCCACAAGACGTAAATGTTTGTCTTGATATGGATTTTGACATTAATTCATTCTCACTCATTTCTAAAGAAAAGATAAGAACATCCTGCCCTGATTTTGCAATAAAATCTGCTGCTTGTAAAACGAAAGTCGTTTTACCTAAAGAAGATATTGCACCTATTATGATAAGTTGTTCTGGTCTTATGCCACCATCTAATGAATTATCTAACAAGTTAAAACCTGTTTTTATGGGTGGTGTGCTTATTCCATTCGTTATACCATTATAAAATTTATATAGTTTGTCTAATGCCCTATATTTCGTTGTATATTCTTCCTCAGTACTTATTTGGGTATAATCAAAAATAGTATGTGAACATTCTGAAACTGTATTTGGTTTCGGCATTTCTAACAATTCATACTTTAATTTATATATAGCGTCTTTTAAGGATAAATGCTCAACTTTAGTCAACCAAGTTAATATATTACCACCTAAACCACCATTCTCACCAAAACATTTAAATATGTTTTTCTTAGTATCAATATGAAAATCATCATTATGTCCACATATAGGGCAAGGATTGACAAAACCAGTCTTAGGATTATATTCACCCTTTGAATTATCTTTGAAATAATTTTCTATAGGGTACCTGGCAATAAGTTCTTTTAATTCTTGATTTCTAGCCTCTTTTTGAGAATTAGAATCAACAATTTGCCTTTGTTCGAATTCTACATTTGTATTAATAGTTTTAGATTCTGCAATTTTTCTAATAGATTCTATACTAAAAGTAATCTCTTTTTTGTGACATACACACCCCTTAAAACTACCAAAGAATATACGAGAAGAGTTTTTGCAGGCTTGATCTGCAGTACTAAACATACTTATTAATGTATCTTGTATTAACTGCCTGTCTTCTTCTTGTGTTATTTCTGTATCACAGCAGAAACACATTCTATATTTAGGGATTTCTTTTGTGTTACTGAAACTATAATATATTAAACAAGGTGGTACATTTAGTTGTAAACACTTTTTTAAAGCCTCTTTAGGAGTTATTATTTTTTCTTTGTTATCAATATCAACCATAAATAATTGCTGTTTCTTCCAATCTACATCAGATACTCCACCATTAAGATCAACTGGCACAATTGTTTGACCGTTAGATACTGCTGTCGCTAGGTCATCTAAAGTTACATATTTTGCATTACGTCCTTTTTGACGTTCCCTTAGTTGCTTAAAGTTTTCTGCTTTCGGTTTTGAAGTGAATTTTACTTCATCTATATCTAATAAAAAAATCATTTAAAAACCCTTTCAAATGCCTCTCTATTATCTAAAATGTTGAAGTGAGGCTGTTCCCCCAAACATTTCTTTCTTTTTCCCCCTATCTACGTCCCCCTTCATGGGGGAGCGTAGTAAATATATGAATATATAAGTAAAAAGCATCCAGTGTTCATAATGGTTTGATGCCATTTCTGCACACCATAGACCCTGTGTTTGCACATTATAGAAAATGTATTTGCACAACATAAACAGTGTTTTTGAATATAGTTAATAAAAACTAACATTTATATATTCCTCCACCCAATCTACAAATTTAGTAGGTCTTCTACCACAGTCATAATTCCATTTAAGAATTTTTCCTAAATGGTTTAAATCCCGTTCAAACGGTTCAATAATTCTCTCTTTATAGTTTCTATTGCTATTTTTGACATTTTCATAAAGGGGCATCCCATTATTTGTACACCATACCAATAGGTTTATAATTTTTATTCTGAAATCATCTTTCTTGCAAATGTTTTGTTGTTCAATTAGTTTGTCAACTAAAAAGAAACTATAAGGATGTCGCTTATCGCTACTTTCTACTTGTAATGCTTTTACCGGATATTTTAACAAGGATTTGCTTTGTATATAATTATATAAAGCATCGTCGAATCTTATCGTAAGGATACTATTAGCTATGTGCCATTCAGGTAATACATCAAAACTGAAAGAATTAGAATCATAAGAACCACTAACCTTCAATGCCTGTAATCCTTCTAGTGATTTCTTTAAACTAACTCTAAAATTATCAATATCTTTTAGTCCTAAAAATGACATCATTTTCTGCAAAGATATACTAATATTGCAACTATTATTTTCAGATAATTCTCCAGTGAGGATTCTAAATATCTTTTGCGACATCTGATTAATAGTAACTGTAGGATTAGAAAGAGTAAAAGTAAGATTTGCTTTCCCATATTGCATAGATAATGACAACATCCCCATATCATTAACAAAGTTACTCTTACTACTAATTCTGGCAAGTGCATTTGTTGCTTGTTTATTTCTTATTTTTATAATGCTCTCATTCGCCATTAATTCTTTTTCCCTCTCTTGTGAAAATTATGAAAACATAATTTTCTGTTTTCTAAAATAAAATATAATAATTTTGAAATTACAGTTCTGACAAAAACTAAAAATCAATCTACAAAAGACTTTTAGACAATACGATAAAAATGGATTTACAAAAAATGGCATGTAAAATAACTAAGGCATGCCTTATTGATAAATTAATATTTATGTATTTTACAATTCAAAAATATTAAATTTTATAATGTATAGAGAGAAAATAAATATAAGGAGATTTCTACAATGACAATGAGACTTTCTTTTCAAACAACAAAAGAACAAGCAGAAAAACTAAAAACATTAGAAAGATATGTTAATCTTTCACAATTACTTAGAGACAGTTTAGATATTGTTCTTGCAAATATAGATATCACGGTAAAAAGTTAAAGATTGTTACTTATAGTGTTTTGTGGCTAACCATAATGGTTAGCCTTTTTTATTTGAAAGAAACTACAAAGCATATATTCCCATATAAATAATGACTATTCAAAAATACTAAAATCAAGGTATGGTCTTTTACTTGAAAAGCAATAGAGACACCTTAAAACGTTTCCTATTACCCTCTTGTTTAATATATTTTTACAATCTTAAAATATATTGTCCGAATTTGACGTAGGGAAAATTTATAATAATTTAGGTTATAATATTATCTTATATAGGAGAAATCACATGAATACAGCAACAATCAAAAACAAACCGAATCAAAAGCAGCAAGAATGTATCGAGAATATAAACGGCAAATACCTTGTTCTTGCAGGTCCGGGTACAGGTAAAACTTTTACCATTGTTGAACGTATAAAAAATATGTTATCTAAAGGTATTGACCCTGAAAAAATATTATGCCTTACATTTACTGATGCAGCTGCTAACGAAATGAAAAAACGTATTGAAGATGAATTAAACGTTATTTCATGTGGTGTTCAAATTTTTACTTATCACAGTTTTTGCGGAAATATTATAGATGAATTTTCTGATGAGTTCGAAATTCCTTCAAATTATAAAGTAATCTCTGATACCGTTTCAAAGGCATTAATAAAAGAGTGTATTGATGAAATTAATCCTGTTTATTTCAGAACGGAAAAGAACGATCCATATTATTATATTAACCAAATCAAAAAAAGTATAAGTGCAATAAAACAAAATCGTTTGAATGAAGATAAATTTTTGAAAAATATTAAGGAAAATCCTGACTGGGAACCTGAAAAATTGCGTCTTAAAGCAAAAATTGAAGAAAAGCAAAAGAAAGGTAATAACAAAACAAAAACAGATGAAGGCGATTTAATTAAAATAGAGAAAAAAATTAACCAAGCAAAAGAACTTTGGAAATTTTATGAACTTTATCAAAGCAAAATGATTGAACAAAGATATATTGATTTCAACGATATGATTAACATGGTATTGGATAAATTTGAATCTAATCCGTCATTTTTAAGTAAAGTTGCAAACAGATATGAATATATTATGGTTGATGAATATCAAGATACCAATAACTCACAAAATCAAATTGTGTTTGCACTTTCCAAAGAACTTGAAACGCAAAATGTGTTTGTTGTGGGTGATGATGACCAAATTATTTACCGCTTTCAAGGTGCAAAACTTGATACAATAGAAAACTATTTAAAAGAATTTCCTGATACAAAAATTATTTGCTTGACGGAAAATATGCGTTCAACTCAAAGCATTCTTAATGCAGCAAGAGCGGTAATTGCACAAGACCCTTTAAGTTTGGCAAATTCTCACAAATTTACTGATAAAGACGGTAATCCTATAAATAAAGAACTTATTGCCAAAAATACTGACGTTAATGTAAAAAACAAACCTGTAAGATTTTACAAATATGCAGATATAATGCAGGAATATGTTGAAATAGTAAAAGAAATAGAAGAACTTATAAATTCCTCTGATTGTCCAAAAGATTCTAAAACAGGTGAAAAGAAATATTCAGAAATAGCTATTCTTACTCGTTCAAATGCAGAAGCTCAATCATTTGGAGAAATGCTTAAAGCAAGAAACATTCCTTTCGAATTAAAAGAAGGCAAAGATATATTTACAATTCCTGCTGTAAATATTCTTTACTTTTATATTCAATTCTTAATTAATCCTGAAATGCATTCAAACAGAATTTTTGAATTATTAATGATGAGTCCGTTTAATGTTCACCCTAAGGATTATCAAGAATTATATAAAGAAGTATCTAAGAAAAAAACATTCATAGATGTATTAAGAGACTTGCCTAAAGACAAATTAGTTGATGCTGAAAAGTTTGAAAAATTCCTAGATACTTATGATTATTTAAGAGAATATATGACAAAAGAAAATATTAAAAATACTGTGCTTGAAATAGGTGCAAAAACAGGTATTTTTGATTATTATTTGAATACAAAAATTAATCAAACTGAAAGTATTGCAGGACTTAAGAAGTTTATAGATGAAGCCGTAGGTTTTTCTGAAATATATAAAACAAGCTTTTTAGAAGAATTTTATGTGTATCTAAAATCTATTATCGAAGATGAAGAAAAAATTTGTACGGATAAATCTCCTGTTCCGTTGAATGCGATACAATTAAGTACTTATCATAGTGCTAAAGGTCGTGAATTTGAATATGTTTATATGCCTACACTTGAATCTTATAAGTGGGAAAGCAGTTCTAAATCATTAAAACCTGATATTCCGCTAGATAAATCAGAATACAAAACAGATGATGAAATAAAAAATGAAGTTAAACCGTCAGACTTAACTAAATTAATGTATGTTGCAATGACAAGAGCAAAACATACACTAAGAATGTCTTGTCCGGAATTAATTGAAAGAAAACCTAAAAAAACTACAAAATTTATTGTAAATATTCAAGATATGCTTGAAAGAGAACCAAAACCTTTCGAATATGATGAAAATTCATATTGGAAACAGGTAAACGAACTTTTGGTAAAACGTGAATATGATTATAAAAAAGATTTCCATGAATTTATTGATACAAAATTAGCAGACAGAGCTTTTTCTGCAACTGCCATAAATAAATATATTAATTGTCCAAGACAATATTTGTATGAAGATATTTTGAAACTCGAAGCAAAAGACGGAAATCCAAATTATTTAAGTTATGGTACAGCTATACATAAGGCTTGTGAGCTTGCTATAAAATTCATAAAAGATAATAAGACACCACCTGAAAAAGAACAATTCATAAAATGGTTTAAAGATGAATTATCCAATCAGCCTATGGAATCATATGAACAACGATTGAACTTTGAAGGCAGAGGTGAAAAAGCACTTGATAAATATTATTGTCAAATAGTTAATACCACTGCGACAGATTTATTCAAGCAAGAAGAAAAAATAAATTATGTCCTTGAAGATGGTACAAAATTCTACGGAATAATAGATAGAATAGACAAAAACAAAGACGGTACATATTCTATTTATGACTACAAAACCGGGGATAATAAAAATTCCAAAATTAAAATTGACGGAGAAAAAGAAAACTATTATAACCAAATGGCTTGGTATAAGTATTTTTATGAAAAAACAACTGGAAATACAGTATCTGTTACAAAATTCATATATCCGGAAGATTTTGAAACTACAAATAATGGAATTGTATATACTGAAGAAGAAATTTCAAATGCTGTTGATAAATTTAAAAAAGCAGTATTAGCGATAAAATCACATGAATTTGAACCAAGTAAAAACGAAAAGGCTTGTCAATATTGTGCCTATAAAGAATTTTGTAACTTAAACAGAATATAATCAAAAGTCAAAGTTTTTTGATTTTTAGTTATAATTGTTATAGGTATAATTTATGGAACAAAACTATCAAAAAGGTGAAATAGTAATATATACAAGCGAAGATGGAACCGTATCGCTTGATACAAAACTTGAAGATGAAACAATTTGGCTAACACAAAAGCAAATGGCTGAACTTTTTGGGGTAAAAACTCCAGCAATAAGCAAACACCTAAAGAATATTTTTAACGAAGGTGAATTGAAAGAAGATGTGGTTATTTCCATTTTGGAAACAACCACAAAACATGGTGCAATAAAAGACAAAACTCAAAAAGTATCAACTAAATTTTATAATCTTGATGCAATAATTTCTGTCGGATATAGAGTAAATTCCTCAAGAGCAACAAAGTTCAGAATTTGGGCAACAGATGTTTTAAAAAGATATATAACACAAGGTTATGCACTAAATAATAATGTGTTATCAGCGCAACAAGCAAAAATCATTAATTTACAGCAAACAATAAACCTATTATCAAGAAGCATTCAAAACCAAGTTGAAACAGTTGAAGAAGGTAAAAATGTTGCAAAAATACTTGATAATTTTGCCAAAGGTTTAGATTTACTTGATAATTTTGACCACAAAGCTCTTGATACAAAGGGTCAAACACAAAAAATTGCAGTGGAAATTTCGGAAAAAGAATATTTGAATGTTATAGATAAAATGAAATCTGAATTTGCATCTGATGTGTTTGCAAATCCAAAAGACGGAAGTTTTGCAAGTTCAGTTAATCAAATTTATCAGACTTTTGACGGTCAAGATTGTTATCCGACGCTGGAAGAAAAAGCTGCAATGCTTTTATATTTAATAACAAAAAATCACTCGTTTTCTGATGGAAACAAACGTATTGCTGCAAGTTGTTTCTTGTATTTCTTAGATAGAAACAATATGCTTTATAAAAATAATCTTCCGATTATAGACAGTGGAACGCTATTTGCCCTAACTTTACTTATTGCGGAAAGTAAGCCGGAAGAAATGGAGATTATGAAACAAATTGTTGTAAGCGTTTTAAATCAAGCATAAATTGACTTAATAATTATTCAAATTTTCTTCTAAGTATTGTTTATATTCGTCTTTTAACGATTTTGGAGAAATAATTTTACATCCTGAACCCCAGCGGAAAACGTGCCAGATGATTTCTCTACTACCGCTTGCTTTGAATGTTAATGTATAACTGCCATCTTTTTCAAATTTACCTTTTTGTGTCGGGTGGAAATTAAAATTACTTGCTTCTTCAGCCAGTTGTGGAGAAAAAGAAAGTTTTACATCTAAAATTTCTCCATGATAAACTCCAAATGATTGGTTAGTATATTCTTGCAAATTAAAATCACCTTTATCAAAAGTGTTATCGGTAAGTTTTAAATTCTGAAATTTGTTTAAAAGATAATTGTAAATTCCATCACCTTTTGCTTTTTCTCTTGCTATAAGATAAATTTTTTCACCGTAAATCATACCTAATGGTTCAATAATACGGTTTTTATCATGATATATTCCTGTTACGACTTTTGAATGTTGAACCGCATCACGAATTACTTCCAGGGCATCCACACTAATTTTATATTGAGGCATTTGACGAATAGCATAACCTTCAGTTTGTAAATAAAGTTCGATATTATTTTCAATAGTAATGGCATTTTTTCTGTTGAACGCTTTTATTTTTTCAACTGTTTTACCAAGTTCTTCTTTTAATTCTTTATTAGTAGTTCTGCGTTGATATTGTTCAATGTTTGCAATTTCTTTAGTATCAAAAGTTATCAGATTTGATATTGAATAATTAACAAAACCCCAATGTTTTTGGATGTCATCTGTTTCTATTTCTTCTATAGACGGAAATATGCAAGTTAAACTATCACGCATTCTTTCTGCCGTTCTTCTTGAAACATTATAACGTTCTTCGATATCTTTAATTGTGATACCTTGAAGTTTTGATGACATAAAAACTGCTAAATCCAGAATATCTGAAATCCTTGAATATCTTGGTTTATCGTTCATATAAATTCTCCTGTGAAATGTATTCTACCATAAAGTTTATGCTATGTCTATTTTGGACATAGCATAAACTATTAAGATAAGTTGAAATTAGTTGAAATTTACCTGTAACTAAGTATTTAACAGGTATTAATTTTACTATCTACGATTATTGTAAAAGGATAATATTACATTTTAATATGCAACAAAATGTATCAATAATTAATGAAAGGGGTATTTATGAAAAATTTAGTAGAACCACTTAGAAATATTCATGATATAGAACGTATTGAAAGCTATCTGGCAAAAAAGAATTTAAGAAATAGGCTCATATTTGTTCTAGGTATAAACACAGGACTTAGAATTTCAGATATATTAAAATTGAATATTTCAGATATAAAAGACAAAAATTATGTTGAAATAAAAGAAAAGAAAACAGGTAAATATAAAAAGTTTCCATTAAACAATAAATTAAAAAATCTTATTAACGAATATTTAGCAGAAGCCAGGAAAAAAATCTATTCAATAGATAATGGAGAGCCTTTATTTGTTGGGAAAAAGCATAAAAGATTAAATCGTTCACAGGTATATAGATTCCTAAATTTTGCATGTAATGAATTAAAAATTGATATAAATATTGGAACACATACAATGCGAAAAACATTTGGTTATCATCATTATAAAAAGTTTAATGATGTTGTTCTTTTGCAAAAAATTCTTAATCACTCATCTCCATCAATCACATTAAGATACATAGGTATTACACAAGAAGAAATAGACATATCATACAATAATTTTGAATTATAAAATATGCAACAGAATAGTTAT
>CAKVCZ010000010.1 GCA_934726055.1 uncultured Candidatus Melainabacteria bacterium | reverse complement strand
CCCCCCCCCCCCCCCCCCCCCCCCCCCCCCCCCCCCCCCCCCCCAAAACTTAGTAATAATAACGGTTTTAGTTTAATTAACTCCTTCTTTAACAGATATACAAAGAAAATATTAGCATTTACTCTTGCAGAAACCCTAATTGTAATGGGTGTAATTGGTATTGTTGCAGCTTTAACGATTCCTAATTTAAATAGTTCAACGAGCAATGCCGAAAAAGTAGCAAAATTTAAAAAGGTATATGCAGAGTTAAATGAAGCTCACAATAGAGCACAGGCAGTATATGGTCCTTATGATGAATGGTTTAATGATGATGAATGTTCAGGAACGTCGAATTGTTCAAATGCAGGAATACGATATTTTAACAGAATAACTGAATTTATGAAGTTACAGAAAAATTGTGGAACAACTGGTACTGGTTGCATGCCTAAGACTCCTGATATTAAAGCTCGATGGGGTTCTATGAATTGGACAGATTCATTTGATTCTACATCTTATCCAAGAGTAATATTGGCTGGTGGTTCGTCGTTTTGCGTATGGATGATGTTTAAGACGTGTCCTGATATGCCTGTTCATTCTGGTTATAAAGTTAATACAAGTTGTGGGGCTATAATAGTTGATATAGATGGACCTAATAAAGGTGAAAGCGCTTTTGGTAAAGATATTTTTAATTTTGTTGTAACAATGGATGGAGTGTTCCCTTATGGGGGTGGTACTCTTTGGACAGATGATGATTTAAAAACTCTATGTTTCCATGATGCAGATTGTGGTGCATGGATACTTAATAATGGCAATATGGACTATATTGATGCCTCACATGAATCAAGTACAGCAGGAAAATGTAACAATAGCGATAAAACATTATCCACAACAGTTACAAGTTGTAAGTAGCATATAGATAATCAAAATTAAATATTAATCTTATGTGTGTTACCATTAGTCAATGAACATTACCAAAAAACAACGGATAATTTCTTTATGGATTACATAAAAGAATTATCTTTATATACAAAGGAAAAAAGAGTAAAATCAGGATATTCATTGAATAAATTTTGTTTTGATGCTGAAATTGAACCTGCATCTTTATCAAGATATGAATCAGGAAAACGCAAGTTATCACTAGAAGCATTAATAAAAATAGCAAAATTTTACAATCAATCGGTATCTGAATTTTTAAAAGATTTTGAAGATTATGTTAAGACAAATTCTTAATTACACCGCTCAAAATAAAAATTTATTAATGTTAATAACAGCACTTCTGTATATTTTTGGTGTAAGTGCATATTTTACCAATATTGGATTGATTTTAAGTGTTTTTGTTTCAATTTTGGGAATTATTTGTGTCGCAAAAAATTACTTTTCTCCAAAACTTGTTTTATTTTGGATGTTTATTTTCTATTTTGGGTTCGTAAATAGTATTTTAAAAATTAAAAATACTGACGAATTATTTCAAGCAGCACCTAAAAAATGCGTACTTGAAGGTCAAATTGTAAGTATTCCAAACAGTAACTTTTCTGATAAAACAAAATTCTTTTTTAAAACGGATAAAGGTAAAACTCTTGTAACTGTGTCTTCAAAAAATGAAGATTTTTCAAATTTAAAAATAGGTAATTATTACAAAATTAAAGGAAAATTAAGATCTCCGTTTGAAGCGGTTAATCCATCGCAATTTGATTATGGAAAATATTTAAAGAATTTTGGAACTTTCACAGTCTTTTATGCTGAAAACTCCGATGTTGAGTACATAAATAGTGATTTGGATTTTAAGTGGAAGTTTATGCAAATATTAAATGATACGAGAAATCGCATTATTGATACACATAAAATTTACCTAAAAAGTCCTAATCTCGAAATATTGGGTGGAATAGTTTTTGGAGATGATGCTGTTGCTCCGCCTGATTATATAAAAACAACTTTTATAAATTCAGGTTTGTTGCATATCCTCGCTGCTAGTGGAATGAATGTTGCCTTTATTTATGGATTTTGGTTTTTTATCTTAAATAAACTGCTAAGATGTCCGTTTAAAATAGCAGTTTCTACCGGCATGCTTGTAATTTTATTTTATGCTCTTATGACAGGATTAGGTGCATCGGTAATTAGAGCTACAATTATGATTTTGTTTATCTTAGCGGGAAAATTAATAGATAGAGATACCCATTCAATTGCACTTTTATCTCTTGTCGCTATGATTATGCTTATTTATAATCCTGCATTTATAAACGATGTAGGTTTTCAACTCTCTTTTTTAGTAACATTTGGTTTGCTTGTGTCTTCTAACATCCTTACAAAAGATAAAAATAAATTTATAGCTTTCTGTAAAGATACGGTTTTAATTCCAATTATTGCTCAAATTTGGGTTGCACCATTACAAATGTTTTATTTCAATACTTTTAGCTTATATTCTATTTTTGCAAATATTGCATCAGTTATATTTTTGCCGTTTATTTCTTTTGGAGGTTTTATTAGCTCTATTTTCGCATTATTTTCTCCAATATCACAATTAATATGTAAAATCTTTGATTCTGTTCTAAATCCGTTTTTAACCGGTTTGGTAAAAGTTTCAACATTCTTTGCCAATTTGCCGAATTCTTTAATTACAACTACTCATCCAAATATTTTGCAGTTGTTGATTTATTATATAATAATTCTTCTGATAACGCTTATGTTTACATATTTTAGCAAAAAACTTGTTTATGCCGCTGCCGGATTGGTTTTAGTTTTATTAGTTTCTGCAATTAATATTCCAAATAATAAACTTGAAATAATTACGTTTGCTGTTCAAAATGCAGATGCATTTTTGATAAAAACTCCGCAAAATAAATATTTTATGATAGATACTGCAAAATCAGGTTATCGTGGAGGAAAATCTCAGGCAGAAATAATTATACTTAAATATTTAAAAGATAAAGGAATTAAAAATATTGAAGGGCTTATAATAACTCACTTTGACAATGATCATTCAGGTGGTGCGGTTGATTTGTACAAAAAACTGAATATCAAAAATGTTTATGTGAATTCATTGACAGATACTTCTAAAACATCTAAAGAAATTTATAAAACAATTAAACCTCTTACATTAGTAGAAAATAAGAAAATTATTTATTCAGAGCCAAATTTAATGATAAAAACATATACTGCAAAATTTCCAAAAAATGATAACGAGAATTCTATTATAACTGAATTGAAGAGTTATGATTTTGAAATGCTTTTTATGGGTGATGCCGGAATTCTTGCATACGAAAATTTGAAAAATGATTTGCCAAAAAATTTAACAGTGCTGAAACTTGGTCATCATGGTGCTAAAAATGTTATTAATTCTGAAATGCTGAACAGGTTAAATCCAAAGTATGTATTGATTTCAAATGCTCAAAATGACAAAAATCATCCGCATATTTTAACCCTAAATACCTTGCGTAAAACTCCAATATTAAGAACGGATTTGAATAATTCCATAAAAATTATATCTGATAAAAATGATAAAAGAATATATTCTTTTGACAAAGAAAAACACAAGTATTCAAAAATGTATGATATACACTAAATTCCTTATTAATAGTGGGTTTTACACTATTAACTTTTGTAAAATTCTAAATATACTTGTTTTTCATGCACTTGAGAATAGGGTAAAAATATGTTACAATAGTAGTAGAGCGAAAGCGATTTTACCCCAGGTTAAACTCTACAAGATACGCTCTAGAGTGTTATTCCCCATGCATTAACAAAATTGCACCACTCTTCAAAAAAAAGGTATTCAGGTAACACGTGCAAATTTAGGTTGTTTTTAAAACGACTTTATTTGCTATGCATTTATGGTGAGCTATGAATATCGAAAACTTAAAAATGACATCTCCAAAACTACTGATTTTAACGGCAAATTTAACGATTGCTTGTGGAGTAATTGTTATTCTGCTAGGTTTGTTGGCAAAGACGCAGCCAATTGTTGCTAATGAACTGAGAATAGCACAAGGGGGATTAGTTACACCTGTTTTACAACATAGGTCAACGAGTGATAATATAAAAAAAGCATCTCTAGAGGAAAAATCAGCAGAATTTGATAAAAACATAAGGGAGAGATATCCAAATAGTTTGATTGTAACTGTTGCACCAGGGGTTAAACATATAAGATTAAAGAAGATATGTCAAGGTCGTCCGGTGATGGTAAATGTGGTAGAGGTTAATACAAAGTTAAATCCGAATATTGAAATAAATCCGCAATTAGCATCTACAAGTAAGTTAACTTCAAAATCAACAATAGCAAACATTGCAAAGAGAAATAATTCAATAGTTGCAATAAACGGTACTTATTTTAAACCTCAAACAGGTGTACCTTTAGGAACATTAATGATAAATAAAAAATTATATACAGGACCGATTTATAATCGAGTGGCAATGGGATTTTTTGATAGCGGTTATGATATGGCAAGGATAGAGTTAAATGCTTCAATAAAAACAAGAAATGCAGAAGTGAAGGTAGATAATGTAAATCAACCAAGAATGTTATCAACGTATGTTTTAGTTTATACAAGCGATTGGGGAACTAATTCTCCTGCAACACCGCAATATGGTATGCAAATAGCAGTAAAAGACGGAAAAATTGTAGGCACATCTACTCAATCAATGTCAATACCTGAAGGCGGATATGTAATTGTTGGTCCAAAAACAAAATTAGAGCCAATTATGAATGCTAAAAAATTAAATTTAGATATAAAAACGATTCCAAATTGGGATAATGTAAATCATATAATAAGTGGTGGCCCATATTTAGTTAAAAATGGCGAAATTTTTATAGATATAAATGAGCAAAAACTTCAAGCAATAGGTGGAAAAAATCCAAGAACTGCCATCGGATATACTGATGAAGGTAATTTAATTATGGTTGTAATTGATGGCAGAGAGGGAGCTTCTGTTGGTATGACGTTAAGAGAACTTGCTACGTTTATGAAAACAATAGGATGTGTAAATGCAATGAATTTGGACGGTGGTGGTTCAACGGTTATGTATGTAAACGGCAAAGTTACAAATATGCCAAGAGTTAAAGGTGGAATAGCACTTTCAAATGCTCTAACAGTAAATTTAAAATCATAAAGTTTCTTCAGACAACATATCTTCTTTAGTTGTACGGGCAAAATTCCCCACAAGTTTTGCCCATTTTCCTTAGTTAAAGTTGATAATATTTTTTATTCCAATATTACTGAAATGGCGAATAGAAAACACGCATAAAAAAGTTTACTCTAATTTTGGGCGGTTAAATTTATGCGTAAAATATTAGTATTATTATTGTTTATAATTATTTTTTCAAATAGTGCTTTAGCTATGGGGAAAGTAGAAAGTACTTTATCAAGAATTGAGAATTCTCTTTTTGGTATTGAGTATTCAAATCAAAGTAATAATAAGCGATTAGAAAGAATTGAAGAAGCTGTATATGGTGAAGCAAAAAGTGGAAACATAAAAACAAGACTTGAAAAATTATCAGCCGATGCTGCTACAAATCAGATGGGTCAAGAAATATCTCCAAAGCGAGATACTTTTGAAGATCCTCAGGATTCTTATGTTGATAACAGCAAATTGGCACAATCAAAGTCTAAAACAAAACAATCAAATCAAAACTATTATTATGATGATTCTGAAGAAGAAAAAGCTGAACCAAATATAGACTATCCGGTTTTGAATGAATTAGAGGAAAAGGTTTTTGGAAAAACTTATAAAAATCTTGACTTAAATACAAGACTTTCAAAATTAGAGCAGCATTCTTTGAAAAAGACCTATGATGATGCTTTTTCGGATAGAGTTGAAAGATTAAAGTCAAAACTGTCATACAAACATTCAAAACCATTTCAGTACCAATATTACGATAATTATTTGGCACAAAATCTGGATAATTATGCAGGTTCTGAGTATAATTATGATTATTACACTCCAAAGACAACCAATAATAAGTCATCAAAAGAATTTTTTAACGGAAAAGATTATTTGGATGAAGAACTTTCAGAGATAGATTTTCGTACGAAATTAAATAAATTAGAGAAAAAAGTTTATAAGAACAGCTTTTCTTCTGATACAATTGATAATCGCCTAAGTCGATTAGAAAGTACAATTTTTAATACTCAATTTAGTAAAGATAGTGAAAAAACAAGATTAAACAGAATTTCAAGTGCGGTGCAGGCACAAAAAAGTGCAAGAAAATATGATTCAAACAGCATTCAACAAAAACTTGGTACTGCACTTCAAATTGGAATGATGGTTTTAATGGTAGTTGCCATGATATTATAAAAAAGAATCAAATAAATAATAGCATAATTATATAAAGTTCAATAAAATCAACCATTTACATTATAAAAAACTTCCGTAAAGATTATATAATGTAACAAAGTTGATTTTTTTTATGTATTCATTAAAATAGACTTGGGAGAATAGTTATGATAAAAAATTTCTTATTAACTTTGTCTTTAATATTGTTGGTTACACCTGCTACAATGGCGGCTACGCAAAGTATGACACCTGAAGTAAACAGAGGTATTCAAAAATACAGAGCAGGTAATTATGTTGGCTGTATTCAAGAATTGGATGAATATTTAAAGAAGGCTGGCAGTAATCAATTGGGAACATATTATTTAGCAATGGCATATACAAAAATTGGAGATAGTGCCAATGCTATAAAATTTTATAACAAAACAAAAGCTTTAAATCCAAATAATACACTTGGTCAATATGCTCAAAAAGGTATTGTATGTATTGAAGATCCAAGTAACTGTTATAATAGAGTAAAACCAAAAACCCAAGTTGAAGAATTAACAGAATTGGACAGATTCGTTAGAGCTCCTTATGGAAATGGACTTTCCTCTGATTTGACAAAACAAATTGAACGTGGACATGTTGAAAAATTAAGAAAAGAAATGAACACTGAAGAAGAATTGAATAAATATGAATTTAAAGATTTCAAAGTTTTTTCAAATAGAAAAAGCAGCAGTGATGATATTTCAGGTGTAAAAATTGCATCATCAAAGCCGACTGATGCTGAAATCGTAAAAGCATTAAGAGTGCTAAATGATGCAGGATTAACAAATCTTACTCCTCAATATCAACCTGCACAGAAGGTCAACGCTTCAGCAAAAAGCGATGCGGCTATTTCAACTGAATCTCAAAATGAAGTAAAAAGTGCATATAAACCTGATATTACAAAGGAAGAATACCAAAAACAAATTCAGCAGGAAATGATGCAGGCTCAAATGGCAGCTATGAGCCAACCTGATATTGGAGCACTTTTTGGTGAAAAAAATAATCAGAATAACATGATGAATAACAACATGATGAACATGTTACCATTTATGATGGCACAACAAGGTCAAAACGGTGGTCAACAACCTGCAATGTCTCCTGATATGATGCAGGCTATGATGTTTAATTCAATGATGCCAAATTTAAATTTAGGAACAGATAACAACAGATAAGGGAAAAAATGAAAATTAATACGACAAGATTTGGTGAAATTGAAGGAGATGCAAAAAATATCTTTCAATTTGCTATGCCTATTTTAGGGTACAACGATGAAAAGGAATTTATACTAATAGAATCAAAAGAAGCTGCATTGTTTAAGTGGCTGCAATCTACAAAAACTCCGGATTTGGCATTTTTGGTTACGGCTCCCGGATTTTTTGGTATAGATTATGTGTTTGAACTTCCGGATGAGGCGGAAGCTGCTTTAGATGTAAAACAGGCAGAAGAATTGGTTGTTTTGAATATAGCAAAAGTTCCAAATAATAAACCAAGAGAAACAACCGTAAATTTACTTGCACCTTTAGTTTTTAATGTAACAAACAATAAAGCAGGTCAGGTAATTCTTTCCGGTTCGGGATTTGATGTTACTTATCCTCTTTTTCAAAATAATAATGAAAAAGACTCTCAAAAGGAAGGAGAATAAGTTAGCATGTTAATTTTATCTCGAAAAAACGGTCAAAAAATTATTATAAACGATGTTATTGAAATTACTATTTTAGAATCTAAAACTGATAACTGCAAAATTGCAATTAATGCTCCAAAGGATGTAAAAATATACAGAGAAGAGGTATATGCTCAAATTCAGGCTGCAAACAAAGAATCTGAAAGTGTATCTCTTGATGCATTGGGTGCATTGGGTAATTTATCCGGATTAATTCCAAATCAGCCGAATGATATAAAACCTCAAAATAAAAAGGTTATAATAAAGAAAAAAGCGGATTAATGGATTATCAGGAAGCAAAAAAAGATCTACTAGATGTAAAAATTTCACCTGAATGCGAAGAATATTTTATACAAAATGGGTATCCATTAGAGTATGGATATTGTAAATTGTTGAAAGGTGAATTTGACAGTGCGAAAAAAATTTTTTATTCTGTAAAGGATATTGATTTAAGAGCAGATTGGGCATACCTTTTTATTCAATTTATGAATAATTATATTCAATTTATGCCATCATATTTACAAATTAGAAATTTTTTGGAAGTTGATATAGGGTTATTGATAAGGGCTCAAATGGCAGAGCAGGTAGAAAATGTTATAAACGCTAGTGATATTTTTTATAAAATTAATCAGGAAAGTTATAAATTTATTGCAAGAGCAATGCTAAATTACAATTATCCTACAATTGCAAAAATCTTTTTAAATAAGGGTGTTGAAAAATGCTATAATGATCCGGAACTACATTTTTTATATGGTAATTATCATTTATTATACAAAAATACCTTATTAGCAAAGAGTGAATTTCAAAATTGTTTAGAAATTTTACCCAATTATTATCCTGCAAAAATGATGTTAGAAAGATTTTAATTAAACGAACCTTTTATTGGCAAAAGGTTCCAAAAAACTTCACCATGTCATTCTGAACTTGTTTCAGAATCTATCCAATAATCAAAACTTATTTTCAATTTAGTCAGAACAGTCCTCCAGACAGGGGAACTTTTTTAGAAAAAGTTCCATAAAAACCCAGTCCGAACTTCGTTCACTAGTCAATTGTAACGTTCAACTCTAGTGTCAGCAACTTTCAAAAGGTAGAACAAGCTGACACTTGTTATCGTTTTACTTACATTGACTGTTCACTCCGTTATGGACTGGAATAAATTTAATAAATAAAAAAAATATACCGCCCTTAATGGAGTGAGTAATCAATGTTTATGAAACAACTGCAAGAGTTGGTTTGTCTGAGCGTATGCGAGTTGCCAACTCTTTGGTTGAATAATTACAATTGATTAACGAACGTAATTTGGGGCGTGGCTTTTGGGAACCTTTTGCCACCAAAAGGTTCGTTAAATTAAAAATTTTCTTAGTCAGAACAGTCCTCCGGACAGGGGAACTTTTTTAGAAAAAGTTCCATAAAAACCCAGTCCGGAACTTCGTTCTCTAGTCAATTGTAACGCTCAACCATAGTGTCAGCAACTTTCAAAATGAAGAACAAGCTGACACTTGTTATCGTTTTATATACATTGACTGTTCACTACGTTAATGACTGAAGTAATTATGATAATAAATTTAATAAAAAATAGAAAAGTGTTTGCAAAACGAATAATTTGGGTATATAATAATTATGTGCAAGTAAAAGAAGGAGAAAAGACTTATGAATAAAGGAATACAGCTAGGGAGGGGGGTACAATCCAGTAATAGTAATGCTTTTAACTTAGCTAACTCCTTAAAGAGCTTATATAATAATATAAAGAAGAGATTTAAAATACAAGACACAGCATTTACACTTGCAGAGACCCTAATAGTAATGGGTATAATAGGTGTTGTTGCAGCATTAACAATACCTAACTTAAACAGTTCAACAAACAATATGGAGAAAGTAGCTAAAGTTAAAAAAATATATGCAGAACTAAACGAAGCACAAAATAGAGCGACAGCAGTATATGGACCAATAGAAACTTGGTTTGTAAATGATTCAACTGAAAAGGAATGTCATAAAAGATATTTTGATAGAATAACAGAATTTATAAAAACAACAAAAATATGTCCTGAAGATGATGGTGATTCATGTATCGGAGGAAATGAGGCAAAATTTTTAAATGGTGATGGTCTGGCAGTATTTAATGAATATTCAGCTATACTAGCGGGCGGTAGTTCTTTTGGAGAAGGTAGTAGTTTTGATAAAAGTTGCAGAGCCGCTTGGATAAATGGTTCATCAAAGGGTTGTGCGATGTTAACTGTTGATATAGACGGACCGAATAAAGGGAAGAACACTTTGGGTATAGATTTATTTGAATTTTCAATAACAGGTGAAGGTATAATACCATATAATCTAGGTGCACCGCTAAAATTTTGCTTTACCGATGGTCGTTGTACAAGTTGGGTAATACAAAATGGTAACATGGACTATCTTGATGCATCACATGAAGAAAGTACAGCCGGAAAATGTAAACATAGTGATAAAACTTTATCCACAACAGTTACAAGCTGTAAGTAGAGTATACAAGTCTACTAAAAAGTTTTGATTTTCGTAGCAATCCATACTATTTCCGGATTACTTAGATTTAACATATAATGATAACATATAACGTGATTATAACGTTTATTTTGTCGTTCCAATCCGTGCAATGATGTGAATTAAACAATTATTCTGTCATTTGTTTCTTATAATAATCTTTCAATAATTAATTAATTGTTAAAAAATCTAAGTTTTATTAAAAAAAGTGTTATAACAATAATGTAGATGAGATAAACAATAATTAATTATAAGGAGGTATTTATCATGAGATTTAGTATTATTGAAAGAAATCCTGAAAGTTACACAGATGTTCGCAGAAATTTGGAAACTCTTTGGAATGCAGTTATGGCGAATGAAACAAATGAACTTTCTCCATTGAGCGAAATTAGAGAAAACGAAAATGAATATATTATAAAACTTCAATTACCTGGTGTTGAAAAACAAGATATCAATATTGAAATTGAAGATAGAATTTTAACAGTTTCAGCTGAATTAAAACAAGAAGATTTACAAGAAAATGAAACAATGCATTATTCAAATATCAGATATGGTAAAATTGAAAAAACTCTTGAATTTGAAAAAGAAATTGATAATGAAAATTCAAGATGTGAATTTAACAACGGTATTTTGAAAATTACATTGAAAAAAATGATGGAAAGAAAGAATACAACAAAATTAAATATTGAATAATTTTGATTCTGTAATAGTTATTAAATATTATTAATTATGAAACTGCCGGACTTTTAATTAAAAGTCCGGCAGTTTTTATTTTGAATGCTTTCTAAATTGTTTTTGCGAGTTCTTTTTTCGCCTGTTTCCAAAGAGAATCAAATTCTTCAAAAGAGTATTCAGCTAGAGGTTTTTGAGCTAGTTCTTCCATCTTTCTGAATCTTTTTTCAAATTTTTTGTTTGCAGAAATTAGACACTGTTCTGCATCAAGTTTATGCCATCTTGCTAAATTAACTGTTGCAAAAAGTATATCTCCCATTTCATCTTCCATGTGGGATATATTTTTTTCATTTACAGCTTCTTTAAATTCTTCCATTTCAGAATTAACGCAATCCCAAAGAGTTTCGACTTTATCCCATTCAAAGCCTACTTTAACTGCACGTTTGGAAATCTTTTGAGCTGTCATTAGTGCGGATTGACTTCTTGAAATTCCGTCCATTTGTGATTTTCTGTCCTTTTTCTCTTCTTTTTTTAATAAATCCCAATTGACTACAACATCATCGGCGGAGTTCACTTTTGCATTTCCGAAAACATGTGGGTGTCTGTGAATAAGTTTATCTTTTAATTCTTTTGCGACATCTTCAATGTTAAAATCACCATTTTCATCTGCTATTTGAGAATGTAAGAGTACTTGTAACAGAACATCACCGAGTTCTTCTCTTAAGTGGTTCGCATCTTTTTCGTCAATTGCATCAACAGCTTCGTAAGCTTCTTCAAGCATATTAGGTCGAAGGGATGTATGAGTTTGTTCTCTATCCCAAGGACAACCGTTTTCTGAGCGTAAAGTTCTTATAACTTCAATTAATTCTTCTAAATTTTTGTACTTCATAACTGAATTTTATCGTATCAATAAAAAATAATCAATAATTTATTTTTTAGATTTCTTTATGATAGAATAATAACTATGAAAAGAAAACCGATAGTTGCGATAGTTGGACGTCCGAATGTAGGAAAATCTACATTTGTGAATCGTCTTGTGGGAAGACGTCAGTCAATAGTTGACGATATGCCCGGTGTTACACGTGATAGAATTTATTTTGATGTAGAATGGCAAAACAGATGGTTTACCGTTATTGACACAGGCGGAATTATCCCCGGAGATGAAGATGAAATAATGGTATCTATTTATGATCAGGCAAAAATTGCTTGTGATGAGGCTGAAAAAATTATTTTTATTGTTGACGGAAAAGACGGGGTTACTCCTGTTGATGAAGATATCGCAAATATTTTACGTCAAAGTAAAAAACCTGTGTTTTTGGCTGTAAATAAAGTCGATAGTCCTTCTCAAGCTCTTTACACAAGTGAATTTTATTCACTTGCTTTGGGTGAACCAATTGGAATATCGGCTCTCCACGGTTCAGGTGGTGTTGGTGATTTGCTTGAAATGTTAACTGAAGATTTTGAAGTTGATGATGAACAAGAAGAAGATACAGATATAAAGCTTGCTATTGTTGGCAGACCAAATGCCGGAAAATCTTCAATAGTAAATGCATTGCTTGGCAAACAAAGGGTAATTGTATCAGATGTATCAGGTACAACAAGAGATAGTATTGACAGCAAATTAACTTACAAGGAACAGGAATTTACTATAATTGATACAGCAGGTATTAGAAAAAAAGCAAAAGTGGATTATGGTGTTGAAAAGTTTGCTGTTGACAGAGCAATAAATTCAATAAAAGAGTGCGATATTGCAATTCTTGTAATTGATGCAACAGAAGGTATTTCTGATCAGGATAAAAAAATATCATCAATTATAACAGAAGCTGGAAAAGGTTTAATAATTGCTATAAATAAATGGGATTTAATTGAAAATAAACAATCTAACACTGTTAGCCAATTTGAGAAAAATTTGGTTAATGAAATTCCATTTTTAAGTTATGCTCCAAAGATATATATAAGTGCTGTTACAAAACAAAGATTGAATCAAATCTATGAAAAATCAATGGATGTTTACGAACAATGCACAAAACGAATTTCTACAGGTTTGTTAAATAAAATTGTAAACGAAGCATACTTAATGAATCCTCCACAAAGTGTTAAAACAAAACGTTTAAAGATTATGTACACAACTCAAGTGAATGTAAAACCGCCTACGTTTGTTATCTTTGCAAATAATGCGGATTTAATGAAAGATCATTACAAGCGTTATTTAGAAAATAAACTCAGAGAAGCTTTTGGTTTTTTTGGAACTCCGATAAGAATTTCAGTTCGAGAACGTTCTGACAAAAAGAAGCAGTAGCTTATTCCAGATGAATATTATCTTTATATTTCATTAGATCCGCAAGTTTTACGTTTTCTTTTATTTCTAATGAAGAATATGAGCCAAGCAGACCAGAAGGTGTCCAGTTACTGTAAATAGTAAAAGTTGTTTCACCGTTTTCGTCGGTTTTTACATCTTTTATAGAATATGCGTGTCCGGATATTAGTTTGTTTTTATCGAACCAGCCAATATTTACAGAGGATGTATTGTGTATTCCTAAAGCAGTAATTGTACCTGCTTTTATAAGTTGTTCAATATCTTTAGGATCTTCTTTTGCTAAATAATGAATTTGACGTTTTGTTCCTGTTAAAATTTCTTTTGTTTGAACGACAGAACCACCTTCAAGGAAAGCAACTTTCTTTGGTTTATTAGGTAATTCAACATCAACAAGAGCTTTTCTTACTGCTTCTCGTAATTCCTGTTTTGAACCTGTTTGCTTAGATAATTCTGCAATTTTATTTGTAACTTGCTTACCGATAGCTTTATTTAAAGCTACTTCGATAATTCTTACATCAACATCTCCTTTTGAAAAATTATTCTTTTCCAAATCTTCAGCGGTTACTATTTGAGTTGCGTACGGTTGAAGTTTTTTGTCTTGTGTTGGAAACTTTACTTCATAAGGAGGTTTGTTATCTCCGCCTTTTGAGGTTATTAGTTTGCTCAAATCAACCTGACTATCTCTAACAGAAGTTAACAAATAGCAGTCGCCAAGACCTTGATAATATTCGCCTAATTTTCCGTCAACTGTTGAATAGTCAAGTTTATTTTCATCTGTAAAATAATCAATGATATCATCCAGTGTGGAATTATCTCTTACATCGTGAGTTGTATTATTTGTGTTTGCGTCAAAATCAACTTCACAGCTTTCTCCATTATTAATTTTTTGAACAGAAAATGCACCTTTCATTTCTTTTTTAGATGCTTTTTCAAATTCATTACATGCATCTTTATCTTCAATAACTATTTTGCCATTTTTATCAGGTTCTACTTTTTGTGGTTCTTGTGTTTCTTGTTTTTGAACAGGATTTGTGTCAGAGCTTAATTCATATTGTGAAGAATATAGTGCTCTTTCATCGCAAACGTTGTTTTCTTCAGGCATGAAACTTGCTTGAGGATAACTTGCTTCTTCAGGTTTGTAGCTGCTGTAATTTTTAGGCATAGGAGAAATGTTTTGACTTTGTTTCTGTTCTGAAATATTATTATTCACAGAAACATTATCTTGAGTTACTCCTGAAATTTTCGTTATTTGTGTTTTAAGCTTATTTATAAAATTTTGTGTTTGCTTTACATCAGAATTAGGATTTGAATCCCCCAAATCGTATTGAGAAGAATATTGAGCTTTTTCATCACAAACGTTGTTTTCTTTAGGCATAAAACTTGCCAAAGTACTATTCTGTTGAGGTTCATAGCTGCTATAATTTTTAGGAACAGGTGAACTATTCTGCGTTGAAACTCTTACTTGTGTCGTTTTTTGTTCAGTAGTGTTTTGTACAGGTGGGTTATTAACTTGTTTCTGAGTAGTTTTTTGTTCGCTTACTTGATTTTGAGTTGTTTTATTTGGTTGTTTCTTATCTGAAATTTTTGTTTTTGGTTTGTTTTCTGGCTCTTGTTGTACTACTTTTTTATTGGTATCTTTTTGATTAGAATTTTCTGGTTTATTTGCATGTTCAAATTCTTGACCAATTGATTTTGCATAAGCTTTTCTTATTTGATAAGTTTTTTTCGCTTGAGCGTCAACATCTTTTTGTGCCTGAATTGCAGCTTGTTTAACCTCATCTGAGGCATCTTTTTTTGCTGCTTCTTTTTTTAACGCACGAGCAATCTCTTTTAATTCTTTTAGTTGAGCTTTTGCTTGAGCTTTTTGTTCTTTTAATGATAATTCTTTGGGTTCTGGATTAGATTGTTTTTCAATACCTAAACCACTTGGACGTTGATTATTTTCTCCAAAATTAAAAATAGCATCTTGTGTATTACTGTTTTTCGCAGGTTCTCCTGTTGTAGTTGTAGATGTATTATTTGCAGGTTTATATATTCCTAAAAAATCAGGTACTCTTGGATTTGTTGGTGTCATAACATTAACCTCTTTTTCAATTATCTCTGTTTATATTTTCGGATGTAATAATAAAATCTTTAGAAATTTTAATTTTTGCATTTACATTTATTTACATTATGTGAATTTCACCATACTTTTAAATGATTGAAAAATTTAAAATTTATAGTAAAGTCAAAAGATAGTATGGATACACAAAAAGTTTTACAGTTATTTAATTCAGCTCAGGATTTTAAGGCAAATGGTGAATTGGAAAAATCTGCGAATTGTTATGAAGAAATCTTGAAAATGACAGATAAACTCCCCGAAGTTTACTTTAATCTGGCATTTGTATATATGGACTTAGATAGACAAAATGACGGCATTGTGTGTTTAGAAAATTACCTAAAAGCTGAACCTAACGATATTGAGGCAAAATACTTTTTAGCAACTGCAAATTTTAAAAATAAAGACTATGAAAAAGGGTTTGAAAATTTTGAACATAGAATAAGCAGAGAAAATGCTATAAAAACGCAAATACAGTTGTATCAACAAAAATTTTTAAACATTCCGTTTTGGCAAGGTGAAGATTTAACGGATAAAACGGTGTATGTGTATTATGAAGCAGGTTTGGGAGATACCATAATGTGTTATAGGTATCTTGAACTCCTTGCAAATCGTTGTAAAAAAGTTTATTTTAAACCGCAAGTACAGTTATTATCATTATTTGCAGAAAATAAAGGTAAAGTTCAAGTGATAATGCGATTTACTGATGAAATGGCAAAAATGTGCGATTATCAGTGCCCTATAATGACTTTACCGTATTTACTTGGTCTAAATAATGAAACAATTTTTCTTGATGGAAAACCGTTTTTGCATGGACCAAAGAGAAAAGCAAATTTATACAAAGAAAAATATTTTAACAATGATAAGTTAAAAATTGGTATAAAATGGCAGGGAAACACTCTTATTGGTGCTGAAAGAGCAATTAATGCATCAAGTTATGCAAAAATCTTTGAACTTGAGAAAACTCAAGTATATTCTATCCAAGTTATGGATGGGGTTGAACAATTAAAGGATTTGTTACCTTATGATATTATTGATTTAGGGCATACTTTTAAAGATTTTGCAGATACAGCTGCTGCAATGGAAAATTTGGATATTGTAATTTGTAACGATACTTCAGTTGGTCATTTGGCAGGAGCAATGGGTAAAAAGTGTTATATAATTTTACCTAAAAATTACGATTGGCGATGGCACATGGATATTTCAAAATGTGATTGGTATAAAAGTGTAAAACTTTTCCGTCAAAAAACCACTTGGGAAGAAGTTGTCGGAAGAATCTACGAAGATATAAAATAAGAAACTTTCGATAATTACTAAATTTTTTCTTAGTCATAATAGTGGTTTTTAAATTTGTAATATTACGAATTCTGTAAAGATAATCTTTACGCGGTTGCGTGTTTGTGGTATTTTTGTTTTGGAAGAAAAAGGAAACAAAAATGACAAATATTAACGATTTACCAACAGTTTATGATGCGTTACAAACAGAAAAAGAAATATATGAATTTTGGGAAAAAGGTGATTATTTTAAAGCTGATGCAAAATCACCAAAACCTGCATATTCAATGGTTATTCCACCACCAAATGTTACAGGTGTGTTACATATGGGACACGCTTTGGATGAAACTTTGCAAGATATTTTAACTCGTTATCACAGAATGGCAGGTTATGAGGCTCTTTGGATTCCAGGAACTGACCACGCAGGTATTGCAACCCAAGCCGTTGTTGAAAAAAAATTAAGGGCTGAAGGTAAATCTCGTTTTGATTTAGGTCGTGAAAAATTTTTGGAAGAAACTTGGAAGTGGACAAATGAGCATAAATCAGCTATTCTAGACCAATGCAAACGTTTAGGAGTTTCTTTTGACCGTTCAAGAGAAAGATTTACTTTTGATGAAGGTTGTTCAGAAGCTGTTAAAGAAGTTTTTGTAAAATTGTACGAAAAAGGATTAATTTATAAGGGTGCATACATTGTAAACTGGTGTCCTCGTTGTCAATCAGCTATTTCTGATATTGAAACAGAATACGAAACAGAAAAAGGTCATTTGTGGGAAATTTCTTATCCACTATGTGATGAACAGGGTGCAATTGTAGTTGCAACAACTCGTCCTGAAACTATGTTTGGGGATGTTGCTATTGCCGTTAATCCAAAAGACTATAAATACAAAGATTTAGTAGGTAAATATGTTTATGTTCCTTTATCAAATAGAAGGATTCCGATTATTGCAGATGAATATGTTGATAAATCTTTTGGAACAGGTGCTGTAAAAATTACACCTGCTCATGATCCAAACGATTATGAAGTAGGTAAACGTCATGGATTAAAACCAATTTGGGTTATTGATGAACAAGGTAAAATGAAGGCTTGTTCTGAAGTTCACCCTGATGTACAAGGGTTAGACAGATATGAAGCTCGTGAAAAAACAGTTGGATTGTTAAGTTTGAACAATTCATTAATCAGAATTACAGAACATGAGCACAATGTGGGTAAATGCCAACGTTGTAATACAACAATTGAACCATTACTATCTGAACAATGGTTTGTAAAGATGGAACCATTAGCAAAAGAAGCTATTGCAGCAGTTAAAGATGGCAGAATTAAATTTGTTCCTGAACGTTGGACTAAGAACTATTTAGGTTGGATGGAAAATATCAGAGATTGGTGTATTTCACGTCAGTTGTGGTGGGGACATCAAATTCCTGCATATTATCATAATCAAACAGGTGAAATGGTTGTAGCTAAGGAAAATCCGGATCCTGAACATTATACACAGGATACAGATTGCCTTGATACTTGGTTTTCTTCTGGGTTGTGGCCATTCTCTACTATGGGATTCCCTCAAACTGAAACGGATGATTTCAAAAAATTCTACCCTACAAGCGTTCTTGTAACAGGTTTTGATATTATTTTCTTCTGGGTTGCAAGAATGATTACGATGGGCTTGGAATTCACAGGCAAAGCTCCATTTGGTACTGTTTATATTCACGGTTTAATTAGAGATGAAAAAGGTCAAAAAATGTCGAAATCAAAAGGCAACACTATTGACCCTGTAAAAATTATTGACAAATACGGCTGTGATGCTTTGAGATTCACTCTAACTTCACTTTGCACATACGGTGGTCAAGATATAAAAATTTCTGATGAACGTTTTGAATATGGCAGAAATTTTGCAAATAAAATTTGGAACGCGTCAAGATTTGTTCTTATGAACTTGGATGGTGTTGATAATAGCCCTGTTGATATGAATAATTTGACAATAGCCGACAAGTGGATTTTGGATAAATTGAACGAAACAGTTAAACTTGTAAACGAAAATGTTAAAAATTACAGAATTGGTGAAATGGCACATGTGATGTATGATTTCTTCTGGAATCAATATTGTGATTGGTATGTAGAAATTGCAAAAATTCAATTACAGGATGAAAAATTAAAATTGAATACTCAAAGAATGTTAAAATATGTTTTAGATATGTCTTTGAGATTATTACACCCTATAATGCCTCATATTACTGAAAAAATATGGCAGGTATTAGATGTAAAATGTGATACAGATGCTTTGATTAGGGCTGAATATCCACAATATAAAGATGAATTTAAGTTCCCAACTGAAGCAAAAGAAATGGAAATAGTTTTTGAAACAATCACATCATTAAGAAATGTTCGTCAAAGTTTCAATATTTCTCCATCAATCAAAGTGAATATTGAAGTATTGGCTCAAAAAGATGAAAAAGCTGTATTTGAGGCTGTAATTCCATATTTAAGAAGATTGGCAAGAGTTGAAGATGTTAAATTTATAGAAAATACTGATAATACATCTAAGAAAAGTGCAACTGCAGTTGTATCAGCTTCAAAAATTATAGTTCCATTAGAAAACTTAATTGATATGGATGCAGAAATCGCAAGACAAAATAAAAAATTAGATAAATTATTAAAAGAAAAATCTTCTCTTGAAGGAAGAATCAATAATCCAAAATTTGTTGAAAAAGCTCCTCAAGAACTTGTTGATGAAACAAAAGCAAAAATTGAAGAATTATCAAATCAACAAAAAGCAATTGAAGAATTTGTAAATCTGTTAAAGGCATAAGTATGCTAAGCGTTGCAAAATTACGTAATTATGATGTAGTTATAAAAACTTTTTTGAAATATCTTCCATCGAGAATTTTTGTTGTTTTAAATTCATTGGTTATAGTTCCGATTTTTGCGTATTTTTTGTCAACAGCAGAAATGAGTGTTTTTCAAATAAGTATTGGAATATTAAATCTTGTGTGCACAATGTCAACAGATTGGATTGCAAAAGCTGTTTTGCGATTTTATTCAAGATATAAAAAATGGAAAGAAACGGATAAATTTTTTTCTTGTATTATGACAATTGAATTAATATCATTTCTGATAATATTTTTGTCATATTTTATTTTTAAAGATATTGTTGCAAAAAGTTTTTTTGTCCCTCCGTACATATTTTTAATAACATTAATTTTGGTAATACCTTGTGGTATTCGTCAAATGTTGTATCAAATATTGCGTGTACTTAAAATGCCATTTTTATACACTGTATCAATAATAGTGTATCAAATTTCTTTATTATTATTGTTTTTTGCCTATACTCATTTTATAGATAATGTTTCATCTATTATTATTGCAATGACTTTTGCAATATCTTTTATTGATATATTTATTCTGTATAGATTAAAATTTAAAGAAAATATTAGATTTTGTTTTGACAAAAAAATATTAAAAAATATATTTATTTACGCAATTCCTTTGGTTATTACGAGTGTGTGCATTTGGGTTGTTCTTCATTTTGGGAAATTTGTTTTCCAGCAAAATAAAGATTTTATCAATACTGCAATTGTTGGTACTGCGTGGTTTTTTGTAACAAATGCACTTGCACCGTTGTTTTCTCTATTAAATTTTGCAATATTTCCGACGGTTGTTAAAAAATTTGAAAGACGTAGTGTTATTAAAGGGCTTATGGAATCAGTTTTAAATTCCTATATTTTAATTTTTATTCCATTTGTTTGTATATTCTGTTTTTATCCGTTTAAAATAGCACAACTTGCGTTTAGAGAAGAATATATTAATTTGGGTATTCTTTTCCCTGCATGTGCTTTGACTATATTTATTCATGAATTTATGAAATTGATGAATATAAAATACCATTTAAAAAATAAAACCTACATTGAAACTACAATAAGTCTTTTAGTTGCCATATTTTCAGTTATTTTGAATCTTATTTTGATTTCAAAATTTGGAATACTGGGCTTTAGTATTTCTCTAGTTACTTCCATATTCGTTTTAACTCTTCTTAATTCCCTTGTAAAATTTAGATATTTAGATTATTTGAACTTAAAGAAAATTTTCAAATGTTTCTTTTTAGGCTTTCTAGTTTGTTTTGCTATTTTCTTAGTGTTGTCTTTAATTTTCATAAAATGGCAAAGTAATGTATCTACGTTGTTACAAGTATTTATTTTTGTAATATTCTATTTTGTTGTTGTTCAAAAATTGAAAAAATATATATTATAAAATGTAATACAATAATAAATCGACGGATTGCAAGTAAATCCGTCGATTTGTGTAAAAAACATTTTTTATTATTTGATTAAAGCTTGTATTTCTTTGAAATTAGGATGTTTAGATGTTTTTAGCAGTTCAAACAATACAATTTCAGTATCTGCGATTTTTGCACCGTTTTGACGCATTAAACGAATTGCATTTTTAAAGTTATCTTTTTTCCTGCTGGCACATGCATCTTTGACAACATAAACTTCAAAACCATTTTCAAGTAAATCTGCAACAGTTTGATGAACACAAATATGCGATTCAATTCCACCAATAATAATTTGCTTTTTGCCGTATGATTTTACTTTATCCAAAAAGCCATCATCTTTAACTGCTGAAAAAGCTGTTTTCTCAAATATTTCATTTTTATCTTTTATTTGTTCTTGTAGGTAATCAACAGTAGAGCCAAGTCCTTGAGAATATTGTTCAGTTACTATTGATGGTATATTTAATATATTTGCTGCTTTTAAAAGTATTGTAGATTGTTTTACAACCGTATTCTTTTCAAGCATTGCAACAAGTTTTTCTTGAATATCTATCAAAATAAGTAAGCAATCGTTTTGATTTAGTGTGTTCATAAAATCTCCTTATTGTTGTGAAATTTTCAGTGCGTTATCCAAATCTTCAATAATATCTTCAACATCTTCCAATCCGACAGAAAGACGCATAAAGTCAGTTCCGATTCCGCATTCATTCATTTGTTCTTCCGTAAGTTGTCTATGTGTTGTAAGTGCAGGATATGTAATGATAGTTCTTGAATCTCCAATATTTGTAGCATGAATTGGAAGTTTTAAACTTTCAATAAATTTAATACCTGAACTTTTACCGTTTTTTATTCCGAAACTTACGATGGATGATGCTCCTTTTGGCATATATTTTTGTGCAAGTTTATAATATTTGTTGTTTTCTAACATAGGGTAATTCACCCATGTTACGTTAGGATTGTTTTCCAAAAATTTTGCAACAGCCAATGCGGTTTTGGAAAGCCTTTCCATTCTAAGAGAAAGAGTTTCTAAACCTTGCATAATTAAAAAAGAATTCATTGGGCTGATACAAGTGCCCAAATCCCTTATTAATTGTGCTCTGGCTTTAACTATAAATGCAGAATTTCCAAAACTTTCAACATATTTAATTCCATGATAACTTTCATCTGGTTCTGTTAGTTCAGGGAATTTTCCTGATTTTATCCAGTCAAAGTTTCCGCTGTCAATTATAACTCCGCCCATAGATGTTCCGTGTCCGCATATGTATTTTGTTAGTGAATGAACAACTATATCTGCTCCCCATTTGATTGGCTGACATAAATATGGGGAAGGAATAGTGTTATCAACAATTAGTGGGATGTTGTGTTTATGTGCTATTTTTGCAATATTTTCAACATCTGCAATTTTCAAAGATGGATTATTTAGCATTTCAACAAAAATGCAGCGAGTTTTGTCTGTAATTTTGTCTTCATAATCTTTTGGATTATCAGAGGTTACAAAATTTGTTGTAATTCCCATTTTCCGCAAGGTAACGTTTAATAAATTAACCGTTCCTCCATACATATTTGTTGATGCAACAATTTCTTCACCAGATTTTGCTATATTTAATATTGCAAGTAGAGAGGCTGATTGTCCAGAAGATACAGCCAAAGCTCCAACACCGCCTTCTATGGCTGCCAAACGAGCTTCAAGAGTGCTTGTTGTAGGGTTAGAAAGTCTTGTGTAGATATCTCCTGAGGCTTTTAAATCAAACAAATCCGCAGAATATTGAACACTATCAAAACTAAATGCAGTTGTCAGATACACCGGAACCGGTGGAGTATTTCTGTTCTCTGCCGGATTATGTGCTCCTTGCACGCAAATTGTGTCAAATTTCATATTAGTTCCTTACATTCATTTTTATAATATCTGAAATCCAAGGCAGATAGCTGTATCTGCCCATTAGTGAGGTCAATACAAGGTATAATATAACTGTATAGATTAAAATTTGTATAATTGAAAATCCGAATACAACAGGAATTATTAGCGGGAAGATTAACATTGAAAAAATATTTCTTACTAAAGGTATAAAATTAATTATAGATGCTAACATTCCAAGTAGTTGGATTGCTAGAAAATATGCAATAGACAAGAATATTGATTGAAAAATGTGGTATTTCAAAAAAGGTCTTAGGTTTGATTTTGTAAATATACCTAACAAAAGCCAAACAAAACCTATTAAACCTGCTGTCAAATAACTTAGAGCAGATACAAGTTTTTCTATTAAGTAAGGGTTATTATATCTGGAGTTATTATGACTATGCATGTTCCAGTTCTTCTTCCTTCCTTAATATTTCAATGTAGTCTTCTAATAACTGAATATAAACCAATTTATATTCATCATTTTCCGGCACAAGATTTACTGCATATCTGTAAGATTTTAACGCTTCTTCCGCTTTATTGTTCATAAAGTATGTGTTTGCAATTAAAACGTGTATGCTTGCATCATTTGGTGCAATTTCCAATGCTTTGTTATAATATTCAAGAGCCTTTGCAAAATCTTTTGTATTTGCATGCATATTACCAAGTAAGATGTATGCGTTAATTTTCTTAGGATCTTCCATAATAGCTCTTTGATACAAATCATAAGCTTCTTTACTCTTTTTGAAATCAGATTTAGAAATTGCATAGCATATATAAGTTTTGTAATTATCTCCAGGAATAGCCAATGAAATTTCAAAGAATTTATCCGAATTTTCTTCATCTTTCATAAGTGAGTATGTATTTGCAATACAAATAGCAACAGTCTTGTTTTGCGGATTAAGTTCATGTACTCTCAAATAATGTTTTAGTGCATTATCGTAATCAAATAATTTGAAGTAAATATTACCCAAATCAACATGAGAAGTCAAGTTATCCGGATCAAGCGATAGTGCCTTTTCATAATATGCTTTAGATTCGATATAATCTTCATAATCGTGATATAAAAGAGCAATAGCGTTGTAAATTTCAGGATTAAGAGAGTATAAATCCAATGATTTGTTGTAGAAATGAAGAGCTTTAGCAAAATTTTTCATTTCAGCATAAGTGTTACCTAAATTGAAATATACAAGATAATTTTCAGGATCATATTTCATTGCTTCATTGTAATAATTCAAAGCTTTTTTGTATTCTTTATCAAAGAAATAAATACTTCCCAAATTCAATAGAGCTTGAGAATCATCAGGATGAATATTTAACAAGCTTTCATATACAGAAATAACTTTGTCAAAACTATTATTCATTGCGTATAATTTTGCCAAATTATGGTAATTTTCTGCATTAGAAGGATCTTGTGCCATTGCTAAAATAGTACTGTTCAAATCTTGTTGTACTTGTTTTTGCATTTCATCTGTTAAATGTTCTTTGTTGTATAATTCATTAGCCATAAACACCACTCTTTTTATATATACTGTCGATT
Source organism: uncultured Candidatus Melainabacteria bacterium (assembly GCA_934726055.1). Taxonomy (GTDB): domain Bacteria; phylum Cyanobacteriota; class Vampirovibrionia; order Gastranaerophilales; family Gastranaerophilaceae; genus UBA6984. Next base: position 73,243 of record CAKVCZ010000010.1, on the reverse strand, counting down.
ATATTTTACACCATAATTTTTTGTAAGTAAAGTAATTTATTAGTTTACTTTGTTATTATTATATTCAGAATATTCTTCAGATTGCTCCATCCAAGTTTTTTCATCAACACTGAAGGCATGACTCCAAAATTTTTCAATTGCATAGGTTTCTCGTTCGTCTTTTTGCAATACGTGAACTACAACATCACCATAATCTAAGAGATTCCATCTGTTTTTTAAATCATTTTCTTCTCCGTTAGGAAGTCTTTGAAATAAATTTTTAATTTTTTCTTTTAAATTTCCGGTTAAGGCCTTAACTTGAGTTGAAGATTCTGCTGAACATATAACAAAATAATCAGCGAGAGATGAAACTTGGCTTATGTTTAATACGGAAATATCCTTTGCCAATTTATCGTCAAGGATTCTGGCAACTATACATGCAAATTTATCTGAATTTAATTGTTCTGTCATTATTCTTCATCCAACATATCTATTCTTTTTTGATGTCTTCCGCCTTCATATTCACTTTTTAACCAAGTATCAACAATATCAAGGGCTAGAGATTCTCCTGTAATTCTTTCCCCTAAGCAAAGAACGTTTGCGTTATTGTGTAATCTTGATAACATTGCAGAATGACTTTCATGGCAAAGTGCAGCTCTTATGCCTTTTACTTTGTTTGCTGCAATTGAAACTCCAATTCCTGAACCGCAAACAATTATGCCTTTTTCATTTTCGCCTTTAGCTACACTTTTAGCAACGGCTTTTGCATAAACCGGATAATCACAGGAATCTGTCGAGTAAGTTCCAAAATCTTGAACTTCGTATCCTTTATTTTCCAAATGTTTTTTTATCGTATTTTTTAAATTAAATCCGCCATGATCTGATCCGATAGCTATTTTTGTCATTTGTTTTCTCCTTTTTTTTACATTATACAAAATAGTATCTTTATGTGCAAGAATTTATTTTATAAAAATTCACGCTTATTTATTGCAATTTGATGTTTTATCATATAAAATAAAGAAAAAGGAGTGTTATGAAAAGTAGTATTAATCAATCTATTAAACCAATAACGGCAAAGATAAATGAGAACAATAATTTAGAAATTGGCGGTTGTGATTTAGTTGATTTAGCAAACAAATGTGGTACTCCTTTGTATGTAATTGATGAAACGACGTTGAGATCCGTTTGTAAAGATTATAAAGAAGCTTTTGATGGTTATAAGAATGTTAATTTTATGTATGCTTCAAAAGCTTTATGTACTTCAGCTATTGCAAAAATAGTTGCAGATGAAGGTTTTGGTTTTGATGTTGTTTCGGGCGGAGAAATTTACACGGTACACAATGCCGGAGTGAATATGGAAAACGTTTTATTTAATGGTAGTAATAAGTCTGAAGAGGAACTGGAATTAGCTATCAAATATGGTGTTGGCCGTATCTCTGTTGATAATTTTTATGAATTATCATTGTTAAATAAAATTGCGAATAAGTATTCAAAGGTAGCAAATATTCTATTACGCATTACTCCGGGAATTGAATGTCATACTCATGAATATATTCAGACAGGAAATTTGGATTCTAAATTTGGATTTGATTTAGCCCAAATCGATACTGCAATTGATAATATCAATAAAAGCTACAAAAATTTAAATTTAAAAGGATTACACGCACATATTGGTTCACAAATATTTGAAACTCAAGTATATTACGACGAAGTTGAAATATTAATAAAAGAGTTGGTAAGAATTAATCAAAAATATAGTTTAGAATTGAATGAAATTAATATAGGTGGCGGATTAGGCGTTAAATATATAGAAGAAGATGCTCCTCCTTCAATTTATGAAATTGCTGAGGTTATTATAGATTCTATAAAAACGACTTGTGCAGAGTTGAATATGGCATATCCAAAAATCTATTTAGAACCTGGTAGAAGCATAATATCAACTTCTGGGGTTACATTATACACAGTTGGAAGTCAAAAACAAGTTCCAAACGGTAGAAAATACGTTGCAGTAGATGGCGGTATGGCAGATAATCCTCGTCCAAGTATGTATCAGGCGGATTATTGTTTTGAAGTTGTAAATAAAAAAGAGAATAAAAATTTAAAAAAGATTACAATAGCAGGGAAGTACTGTGAATCCGGAGATATTTTAGGTAAAGATATTGAAATGCCTGAGTTAAATGCCGGTGATGTACTTTGCGTGTATAACACAGGGGCATATAATTATTCTATGTCCAGTAATTATAATAGAACAAAAAAGCCTGCTATGGTACTTGTAAATTCCGGTGATTTTGATATTATAATAAAGAGAGAATCTTTCGAAGATATCGTTAGAAATGATGTAATTCCAAGTAGGTTAAAATAATGCTAAATAATATATTCAAGTTTTTTGAAACTCAACTAAATTCATTCGACTGGACGTTTAATCTAAGTTGGATTGATGTTACGGAAATTTTAATTATACTATCAGTATTGTTCGCTATATATAAGAAGTTCATAAAAAATACAGCATCTGAAAAATTAGTAAAAGGAATTTTATTTTTGGTTCTGGCATGGGCTTTTTCAGAGATTTTAATTAAAATTGACTTGAATATTTTGGGAATGTTTATAAGAACTTTAGTAATGTTTATTGCTTTAAGTTTGATTGTAATTTTTCAGCCGGAACTTAGGAGAATTTTAGGTTATTTAGGTCAAGGCGGTTTTTTTAATGAATTAATTACTACTCATTCAAAAAAAGAAGTTAACATTGATATTATCAAGGAATTAATAGAAGCGGTTAAATATTTATCAAAAAACAAAATTGGTGCGTTGATTGTTTTTCAAAATGCAATAGAAACATCTGCTTATTTTGATGTTGGTACAAAGATAAATGCAGATATTTCAACAGAATTGATATTAACAATATTTCACCCAAACACTCCGTTGCATGATGGTGCAATGGTTATAAAGAATTTTAAGATTCATTCAGCGGGTGTTTTGTTGCCATTAACAGAAGATCCAAAATTAAGTTGGCGTTACGGAACAAGACATCGTGCTGCAATTGGTGTTACTGAAGTTAGCGATTGTGCTTGTCTGGTTGTTTCCGAAGAAACAGGTAACGTTTCGGTTTCTATGGATGGAGCATTGAAAAAATATGAAGATTTAGCTACTTTAAAGGTTGATTTAGAAAATATTTTGGGATTAAAAAAGGAAACTGAACCTCAAAACCAAAAAACAATCTTTAAGATAGACAGTTTAATAACGATTAAAAAGAATGAGTTGGATAAGTAATGGCATTATTTACAAAAAAGAAGATGAAAAAAACTGAAAAAAAGAAAGGTAAATTGCAAATTTTTGTAGAATATTTCTCAAAATACACAATAATAGCATTGGGTGCAATTATTGCGGCATTTGCTTTAGAATGTTTTTTATTGCCAAATGATATTATCGATGGTGGTGTAATTGGTATATCAATGATGGTAAGTAAAATTACCACTTGGAATTTAGGTGTTGTAATTCTATGTATTAACTTGCCATTTTTAATTTATATCTTAATGCAAAAAAATGGAAAAGTTTTTGTTATGAATGTTTTGTATGGAGTTTCTATACTTGCAATATTTGTAAATATTTTTTCACATAACCAAATAACTCAAGCTCCGCTTTTAGCAACTGTTTTTGGTGGTATGATTTTGGGGCTTGGTGTAGGGCTTATCCTAAAAAATGGGGCTGCACTTGACGGTACTGAAATTTTGGCTATTAAACTTTCAAAAAAAATAGGATATTCTGTCGGTGAAATTATAATGTTTTGTAATTTCTTTATTTATACAGCTGCTGGTACTTTATACGGTTGGGACAGTGCTATGTATTCTATTTTGACATATTTTGTCGCATATAAGGTTATAGATACAGTTTTAGAAGGTGTAAACGGTTCAAAATCGGCATTAATTATATCTAATTATCCTAAAGAAATTGGAGATGCAATAATAAAGGAACTTGATATAAGTGTTACTTATCAAAAGGGAAAAGGCGGTTATTCGGGTAAAGAAATGAATATTATTTACTGTGTAATAAATCGTTTAGATATAATGGCAATGAAAAAATTGATAAGAGAAATTGATCCTGAAGCTTTTTTAGTTATTCAAGATGTTCACGAAGTTGAAGGTGTAAGAGTAAAAAAGAAATAATTGGACAATTTAAACAGATTATTATAAGATAGAATAGGTAGTAAGGAGAATAAAACATGGCAGGAAAAAATTCAGATACAATTCCAATAGAGGTATGTATTTTAACTGCGGATCACGATATTAAAGGAACAGTGCATGTTTCCAAATATACAAATACAAATCGTGAATTAACAGACTTATTAAACGATAAAGAACGTCGTTTTTTGGCTGTAACAAATGCTGAAATCTATTCGAGAAACTCATCTCAGGCTCCAAGAAGATACAACTTCTTAGAAATTCACATGGATTACGTATTGATGGTTCATCCGTCGTCGCAAGCTGTATTTAAAGAGTCGGCAAAAGCACAAGAAGATATACAAAGATTTAGAGATTTAAGACTAAAATTAAATCAAACTAAGCCATTTAAGTAAATTGTACAAAAGTTCTATAAAAATACGAAAATCCGATTGTATAATTTAGAATCGGTTTTTTGTTAGTAAGGAGATAAAATGAAAGTATTAGTAACAGATAAATGCAATGATAAAGCCAGAGAAATTGTAGCACAGGTAGCTGAAGTAGATGTTTTGCCTACTATGACAGAAGATGAATATGTTGAAAACATTGGAAAATATGATGCTTTAATTATTAGAAGTGCATCAAAGATTACAAAAAGAATTATAGATGCAGCTACAAATTTAAAAATCATCGGAAGAGCCGGTGTAGGGGTTGATAATATCGACGTAGAAGCTGCGACACAAAAAGGTATTATAGTTGTAAATTCTCCTGATGGAAATACAAATGCTGCCGCTGAACATACGGTAGCAATGATGTTATCTATGGTTAGAAATATTCCAAATGCTTGTATATCAACAAAAGAAGGCAGATGGGACAGAGCGAAATTCACAGGTGTTGAAGTTTTTGGTAAAACACTTGGTGTAATCGGGCTTGGAAAAATTGGTTCTCACGTTGCAAAAGTAGCTTTAGCTTTAGGTATGAGAGTTCTTGTTTATGATCCATATACTTCAGAAAATATTGTAAAATCAATGGGTGCAGATTATGTTGCTGAATTGGAAAATTTCTGGGGTGAATGTGATTTTATCACGGTTCATGTTCCAAAAACAAAAGAAACAACCGATTTGATTAATAAAACAACAATAGCAAAAATGAAAGATGGTGTTAGATTAATTAACTGTGCAAGAGGTGGAATTATAAATGAAGCAGATTTAAGAGAAGCTCTTGATAGCGGAAAAGTTGCAAGTGCTGCAATAGACGTTTACACTTGTGAACCTGATGTTCAACAATGTGCGTTATATGGTTGTGATAAAAACTTGTTAATGACTCCGCACTTAGGTGCTAGCACGTCAGAAGCACAAATTAATGTTGCTGTTGATGTTGCAAATCAGATAAAAGAAGTTTTATCAGGCGGTTCTGCAACAAGTGCCGTTAATATTCCAAGTTTAAAACCTGCTATTTTAGAGCCTGTTAAAGATTATATGTTATTGGCTCAAAACGTAGGTGAGTTTGCAGACCAAATGGTTGATGGTAATTTAAAATCAATTGAGATAACATTTAAAGGCAATTTAGCAGCATTAGATGTTTCTCCGTTACAAACAGCTATCTTAAAGGGTGTGTTTGGTTCTTCAATGCAGGATGTAAACTTTGTAAATGCTCCGATTATTGCTAAAAACAAGGGTATTGAAGTTAATGTAACAAAATCTGAAACATCAGGTGATTATATCGGTTCTATTACGGTTAAAGTTAATACTGATAAAGGTTCTGCTACTGTTTCAGGTGCATTAATTGCAAAAGACGTTAAACGTATTGTAAAAGTAAATAATTTTAATACAAGTATTGAGCCTGAAGAACACATGTTATTTGTTCCTCATGAAAACAAACCATCCATGATTGCAAAAGTTGCAACTGTAATTGGTGAAGCAGGCGTAAACATCAATCACATGAGTGTATCACCTGACAATGGTAAACAATTATCTGCAATGATTATATCAACAGGTTCTGAAGTTGAACAAGATGCAATTGCAAAAATTAATGCAATAGATGGTATTAATAACGCGGTTTATGTTCATTTAGGCAAATAACTAAAGCTTTATTAAATAAAAGGCAGTCTTTTTATTATAGAAAGATTGCTTTTTTATTTTGTTTAACTCAAATAATCAATCAGAAAGTCTTTCAGGTGTAGAATCTTTTGACACAAAAGTTCTACAAAAATTTTAATATAACGAACCTTTTGTTGGTAAAAAAAATAGATAATAATAGATTGCCACGAAAATCAGAGATTTTCTTGTAATGACTTATAGTATTATTACGAGCGAAGCGAAGTAATCCAGCAATAAAAACTATTAAAATTTAATAAAAGCAAAAAATGATTGCAAAACATAGAATTGTGGCATTCGATTATTGAATAGAATAATTGGATAGAGTAAAGGCTTTGTTTTTAAGTTAAAATCTAAAATCTCTTTCGCCGTTTTCGATTTTGTCCATATAATCTGAAACTTGTTGTTTTACGTTTTCGTTTTCAAGTGAAGATATTTCTTTTCCTATCAGCTTTTCTCCAACAGCTTTTGTTTCTGGTTTTGCATAATCTTCCAAGTATTCTTTTAATGTAATGATTGCATTTGGCTGACAGAAGTTTTGGATTTGTTTGGATTTACAGATATCCATAAATCTTTCGCCGGTTCTGCCTTCTCTATAACATGCTGTACAAAAACTTGGCAAATATCCTATTTCCATAAGCCATTTCATAACTTCATCCAAGCTTCTTGTATCTGTTACATCAAATTGAGAGGAGTCTTCTTCTGTATAATCACTTGCATCGTATCCGCCAACAGAGGTTTTTGAACCGCCTGAAATTTGAGAAATTCCAAGATGTAGAACTTTTTCTCTAACTTCTTTTGATTCTCTTGTTGATACAATCATTCCCGTGTATGGAACAGCTATTCTTATACAAGCTACAATTTTACAGAAAGTTTCATCGTCAATACCGTTTTCAAAAGTGCTTGGATCGATGTCATCAGCTTTTCTAATTCGAGGAACACTGATTGTATGCGGACCGACTCCGTGTACGGCTTCTAAATGTTCTGCGTGCATTAATTGTGCGGCAAATTCGTATTTGTATGTTGAAAGCCCGTATAAAACGCCTAATCCAACATCATCAATACCACCTTCCATGGCTCTATCCATAGCTTCTGTATGATATGCATAATTATGTTTTGGTCCGGTTGGGTGAAGTTTTTCGTATCGTTCTTTGTTATACGTTTCTTGGAAAAGTATGTATGTACCGATGCCTGCTTCTTTCAATTTACGGTAATTTTCAACGGTTGTTGCTGCTATATTAACGTTTGCACGACGTATTGCCCCGTTTTTATGTTTAACGCTGTATATTGTTTTCAAACTTTCTAAAATATATTCAATAGGGTTGTTAACAGGGTCTTCGCCTGTTTCTATCGCCAATCGCTTGTGCCCCATATCTTGAAGTGCTATAACTTCTCTTTTAATTTCTTCTTGAGTCATTTTTTTGCGTGGTATGTGTTTATTTTTTGCGTGATATGGACAATATACACAACCGTTTACGCAATAATTAGACAGGTATAGTGGTGCAAATAATACAATTCTGTTTCCGTAGAAATCTTTTTTTATTTGCTCTGCAAGTTTAAAAATTTCTTGATTTTTTTCTTCAATTTCGCAAGCTAAAAGGATGCTTGCTTCTCTATGAGTTAGACCTTTTCTTTCTTTTGCTTTTTCTATGATTTCATCAATAAGTTGAACATTAGATTTGTTCTGTTCAGCATATTCAAGTGTGTCTAAAACTTCCTGATGGTCAATAAATTCCTCAGCTTTTAGTGAATTCTTATTATACATTACTTCTATCCTATCTTTCAAATATAATCATAACTCAAACAAAAGTTTAAAACACTCATTGTTAAGATTTAATATTCAATATCAATCGTTTTCTATGTGCAAGTATTTTTGTAGAATTAATTTTCTAAGAGCTCTTGAATAAGGGGCTTTTGGCTCAATTGCAAGAACTTTATCCAAAGATACAATAGCACTTTCGTATAATCCGAGTTTCTTTTTTACTATTGCTGAATAATAATGTGCATCAATAAATTTTTCGTCTAATTTTGTGGCTTGTTCCAAATCTTGGAGTGCTTCTTTTAGTTCATTATCCGTAGGTTCTTCAAATGCTAAAATAGTTTGAGCCCTATTGTAGTAGGCATCGATCATATTTTTATCATTATCTATTGCGTGAGAATAGTTTTCGTAAGCGGCTCTCAGCTGGTTTAAATTATGATATACTATTGCTTTGGAAAAATAAGCTAAAGCACTTTTTGAATTAAGTTCAATTGCTTTTTCAATAGTTTCAAGAGCTTCCTCAAACTTTCCCTGATTTGTTTTTTCTATTCCTGTATCTAAATAAAATTTATAGTCTTTTTCTGTCATTGTAACCTCTTTAACTTAATAATAAATAAAATTCAGATAATTTTCAACTAATTGAGAGGTGAAAATTTTATTATATAATAATAAAAAAGAGGTAAATAATGGCTGGTATTTTAAATATTCAAATAAAATCTCTTATGGGAGATAAGCAAACAAATTTAAGAAAAATTGAGCATTATATAAAGTTTAACAAAGACAAGAAGCTTGATTTAGTTGTTATTCCTGAATTTTTTTCAACAAATATAGATTATGAAAAATCACCTGAAGATGAAAATGGCGGAGATACAATAAAACATATTCAAAACCTTGCAAAAGCTTATAATACAAATATTATAGCAGGTTCAGTTGTAAGAAAAGTGGATGAAAAGCTCTACAATACAAGTTTTGCTATAAATAGAACTGGTGAAATAATTGAAAAATATGATAAAGTTCACTTATTTAATTATCTTGGCGGAAATGAAGGGGCACGAATCACGGCAGGTAATGAAATAAAAATTGCACATTTTGATTTTGCAAAAGTCGGTATGATAATTTGTTTTGATATGCGATATCCTGTTTACATAAATAAAATTGTAAAACAAGGTGCACAAATTGTTGTTATGCCAACCGCATGGATTGTTCCAAATGAAATTTATAACAGCAAATTAGAACTTCAATATGCACAAAATATGTTTATTTCAATGTGCAGAACTCGTGCGTACGACAATATGGTTTACTTTGTTGTAAGTGATTTGACAAAATCTTGCGGCAGTGAAAAATCTTGTATAGGGTGTTCTACAATAATTTCTCCAACAGCGGAAGTTATGGCAAATGCCATGGATAAAGAAGGTGCAATTTATGCTGAAATTGATATTAATGTCGTGAAATACTTAAAATCACTTTATCCAATTGCCGATATTGATTAGATACATTACAATAAGTTTGATAAAGTTAAATTTAATGCAAATAGAAAGAAGGAAAAGGTCTAAAAATGTTAAAAATGGATAAAATATTTCGCTGCGGAGAAGAATTTAGTGGTTTTAAAAAATACAAAGTACTAGTATTGTTTGGTCTGAAGTTTAAAAAAAGCGTAAAAGCTGAAATGATTAATGGGATGAATAATAAAGTATATATTAACACTGAAGAAGGTCAAAAATTGTTAAGTGAAAAACAAATTAAGAAATCAAATGTTGATATTTCTGTTTTGGGTTCAAATAATTTAGTTGAATTAGATGAGAGTGTTCTTAAAAATTCCAAGTATTTAAATTTGTCGATAAATGGTAATGGTAATAAGGTGCATATTGATTATGTTAAATCTATTTTGGGTAGTATTGAAGTTTCAGGGAATAACCATGTTATTGAGATAGAAAAATCTAATGACATGTATTTAAATATAGTAGAAGGTAGTACTTGTGATCATGAAGGGTGTTATTTAAAAATAGGCGAAAATTGTTCTTGTCTGGGATTATCAGTGTTTTTATATCAAAATAATACTGCTGTTGTTGTGGGGAAAGATTGTTTATTTGCTCAGGAAGTTATTATGCAAAGTAGCGATGGACATAAAATAATAAACAATGAAACAGGAGAGTTGTTAAATCAAAAACCATATAAAATTGAAATTGGTGATCATGTTTGGGTTGGTCGTAGAGCAAGTATTTTAAAAAATGCAAAAATTTCATCAAATTCAATTGTTGGTTATAATGCGGTTGTAACAGGTGATTTTAAACAAGAAAATGTTGTAATTGCCGGAAATCCGGCTAAAGTTGTTAAGCAGGGTATTAATTGGGATGTAGATACTGTATTTTAGTTAAAGTTTGGAAAACTACGTTACGATACAATTTTTACATTGCATAGTTGGAGTATAATTCCGATAATTGAGGCAAATAAAAAGTAATAAAGCGGATTTTTTTTGAATTTAAAACTTATTAGAAATAAAAATACAAATAAACAAATTGCAGGTATGTTTGTTACGTTATCAAAAAACATTTTTATTCCAACAGCCAATAATAACCCGCATCCTGTTGGTTTTAATGCATAAAGCATTGATTTTATCCAAAAATTTTCACTATATTTGTTTAGAATTTTTGATATCAATATGACAAAAATTAATGCCGGTAGTGCAAGTGATAGAGTTGCAATTATTCCACCAAATATTCCGTATGTTTTAAACCCTGCAAATGTTGCCATATTTACTCCGACAGGTCCGGGAGTAATCATAGATATTGCAATCATATCAGATAGCTCTTTTATGTTGTACCAGCCATATTGATGACTTATTTGGTACAAAAACGGAATTGTTGCATACCCGCCACCAATTGAGAATATGCCTATTTTAAAAAATTCAACGATTAAATGAGCAAGTGTTATCATTTGTTTATCCTCGCTTTAGTCAGGCAAATCAATATTCCGATTGTAACAGAAATAACAATTACGCATACAGGAGAAAGCTTTGCAAAAAATGATAATACAAAAGCAAGAATAAAAATTATCCAACTTGGAATATCAACCAAACTGTTTTGCCACATTTCTTTTATTGTCAGGTAAATTAATATTATGACTGCAATTCCAATTCCCCAAAAAATACTTTGTATGAAAGATATTCTTAGAAGATATTCCATTATGGTTGCAATAAGGAATATAAAAATAACTGGAGTTGTAATTGTTCCTAATAATGCAGTAAATGCACCTGATTTTCTTCGCAATTTATATCCGGTAAAAGCAGAAATATTCATTGCTATTATTCCCGGAATGGTCTGACTTAGTGCATAAAAATCTGTTAATTCTGACTCTGTTATCCAATTTTTTTTTTCAACAAGATTCTTTTTCATTAAAGGTACGATTACGTAGCCGCCGCCCAAAAGCTGAAGCCCTATCATAAAAAATTCAATGTACAATTCCTTTAATGAAATTTTCATATATAAATTTTATAAAAAACTATGCCTTACCTACACAATAATAAGTAAATCCTTTTTCAACCATTCTATCTTTGTTATATTGATTTCTTCCGTCAAAAATAATAGGTGTTTTTAATAAGTTTTTGATTCGTTCAAAATCAGGACGTCTGAATTCATTCCACTCTGTTAATAGTAGTAATGCATCAGCTTGTTCTAATGCTTCATAAGAATTCTTAGCATAAGTTATTCTGTCTGCAAAGTGGAATTTTGCCATATCCATTGCTTTTGGATCATACGCTTGAACCTTTGCTCCCTTTTCTAACAATGCATTTATTATTGTAATTGCAGGTGCTTCTCTCATATCATCCGTTTTTGGTTTGAATGCAAGCCCCCAAACCGCAAATGTTTTGCCAGTTACATCGTTATTGTAATGTTTTAAAATTTTATCTATAAAGTGTTTACGTTGTAATTTGTTAATGCTATCCGCTGCTTCCAGCATTTGTATATCACATCCGTTATCTTTTGCTGTCTTTAAAAGTGCCTTTACATCTTTTGGGAAACAACTTCCACCGTAGCCTAATCCTGGAAACAAGAACTGTGTTCCAATACGTCTGTCTGAACACATTCCAATTCTTACCATCTCGGCATCTGCACCAACTTTTTCACAAATATTCGCTATTTCATTTGCATAAGATATTTTTACTGCCAAAAATGAATTCGCTGCATATTTTGTCATCTCTGCGGATTTTACATTCATTGTAATTACAGGATTTCCTGTTCTTAAAAATGGTGCATACAATTCTTGCATTATTGCTGTTGCTTTCGGAGAGTTTGATCCAATTACCACTCTATCCGGTTTTAAAAAGTCATCAACAGCTGCTCCCTGTTTTAAAAATTCCGGATTTGAAACAACATCAAAAGGTTGTGTTGTTTGTTTTTTGATTATCTCTGTAACTTTATCCGCTGTACCAACCGGAACTGTTGATTTATCTACAATAACTTTATAGTCATTCATATATTTGCCAATGCTTTCTGCGACCTGACAAACATATTGTAAATCTGCCGAACCGTCTTCCCCCTGTGGTGTTCCAACAGCAATGAAACACACTAAAGACTTTTCTACCGCTTGTTTTAAATCGCTTGAAAAAGTAAGTCTATTTTCTGAAACGTTTGTTGTAATAAGTTCTTCTAATCCCGGTTCATAAATTGGTACAATGCCATTTTTTAAATCTTCAAGCTTTTTCTCATTGTTATCTACGCACATTACGTCGTTTCCCATCTCTGCAAGACAAGTTCCTACCACTAAACCAACGTAACCTGTTCCTATTACACAAACTTTCATCTTTTTTATACCCTCGTATTAATTTCATATATAACCCAATACCATGATAATACAAAAAACTCAAATATTCAATGTTTGTTCTATAATAGATTGTAAAATGGAGTCAGATAATGAAAAATATTTTAGTTATAAATTTTGGCGGAATTGGTGATGAAATATTATTTTTGCCAACATTAATATCATTAAAAAAGGCATACCCAGATTCAAAAATTACACTTTGTTTAGAACCAAGAAGCAGAGGCATAAAAGATTTAACTGATACTGTTGATGATTTAATTTTAATAAATCCAAAAGGTAAGAATAAATACTTTGAATTGTTAAAACTTATATATAAAGCACGTTTTGGGAAATTTGATGCTGTTATATCTTCCGGCGGGAATAAATTAATAGCGTTGTTGTTGTTTATGACAGGAATAAAAAAACGTTACGGATATAATACAGGAAAATTGAGTGAAAAACTTTTGACAAAAGCTGTTACTTTGAATAAGAATCAATATGCATCTTTGATGTATCACGATTTAATACGTGATATTACAGATATTAGAACAGATGTTCCGGAAATAAAAATAGATTATGAAGAAAAAATTCCTAATTCCGTTTTAATACATCCGGGTGTAAGTAAGATGAGTGTTGAAAAAAACATGATAAAGACAATTACTCCTGAAATTTGGGCAGAAGTTATTAAATTATTATTGGAAAAAGGTAAACGAGTTACTTTAACGGGCGGGCCCGACGATAAAGAAGTTGTGGAAAAAATATTATCAGTAATAGAGCCATTAAACAACTCTAATTTTGAAAATTATTACGGAAAAACAAAGAATCTTATGGATTTGGCAAAACTTATCGCAAAGTATGAAAAATTTGTTTGCTCAGATTCTGCACCGTTGCATTTAGGTGTTGCAACAAAAACTCGCACATACGCTATATTTGGGTCAACTGACGATAAAAAACTTATTCCGCAGGCAGATTTTGTAACACCACTAAAAGCGAACGATAATTGCCCGATAAAACCATGTTTGTGGGATTATCGTCAAACGACCTGCGAAGAATTGTCATGCTTAAAATTTAGTGCGACAGAAATAGTAGAAAAAATATTGGAGCAATCTTAATATTTCTTAATATTAAAGATAAAGACTATATCTTGCTTTTAACTCTAAAATAATTGAAATTAAACAAAATTAGATAAATGAATATTTTTATGATATGCTATTAAATGCGGGTATTGTTACCAATACTTGCAAAGAGTACACAAAATGAGAAATAAAGGGAATTAAAGATTATGTCATTACCATCAGTTGCATACTTGTCTATGGAAATAGCATTAGATCAATCTTTAAGCACTTATTCAGGTGGTTTAGGTTTCTTAGCCGGTTCACACATGTTGTCGGCAGGTTACTTACAAATGCCTATGGTAGGTGTAACAATGCTTTGGTCTTACGGTTATTATGATCAACGAATTGATCACAGCGGACAAGTTGAAGTTGCTTACATTAGAAAATATTATGATTATTTAACTGATTTAGGCGTAGAAGTTGAAGTTGAAACTTTTGGCGAAAAAGTTAAAGTAAAAGCTTATAGAGTTGAACCTGAATTGTTTGGTTCTTGTCCTGTATATCTGTTAACAACAGATATAGACGGAAATAGTGATTGGGCAAAAAGCATTTCTCACAGATTATACGACGGAAATGAAAAAATCAGAATTGCTCAAGAAACAGTTTTAGGTGTCGGCGGTATTAAAATTTTACAAGCAATGAGATACAAATTTGACGTTATTCACATGAATGAAGGTCATGCATTGCCTGCTGCTTTTGAATTGTTAAGACAATACAAAGGCAATATTGAAGAAGTTAAAAAGAGAACAGTATTTACAACACATACACCTGTTGCAGCCGGAAACGAAGTTCACTGGGTTGATACGTTAATGGAAGGTGGATTCTTTGCTGGTTGTTCAAGAGAAAAAGCTGTTGAATTAGGTGGAGAAAACTTCTCACTAACTGTTGCAGCATTGAGAATGAGTAGAATTGCAAATGCTGTATCTCAATTACACGGTCTTGTTTCTAACAAAATGTGGGATTGGGTTGAAGGTAGATGCCCTATTCGTGCAATTACAAATGCAGTAAACTTACATTACTGGCAAGATAAGAGAATGAATGGCGATAAGTCATTTGAAGAATTGCTTGCTGCAAAACATGAAATGAAAAAAGAATTGTTTAAATACATTGCAAACAAAGCAGGTAAGAGATTCAATCCTGATGTATTAACAATTACTTGGGCAAGAAGATTTGCTGATTACAAACGTGCTTGGTTAATCTTAATGAATAAAGACCGCATTATGAAATTATTGGAAGCAGATAAACTTCAATTAATTTTTGCTGGTAAATTCCACCCTGATGATGTTATGGGTCGTGAAATGTTCAATAAATTGTTGAACAAATCTCATACAATGAAAAATGTTGTGGTATTACCTGGATATGAATTGCAGTTAAGTGCAATGTTAAAACGTGGTTCAGATATTTGGTTAAATACTCCTCTAAGACCGTTTGAGGCTTCAGGTACTTCAGGTATGAGTGCTAATGCAAATGGTGCGTTGCACTTATCAATCTACGACGGTTGGACGGTAGAAGGTACATTTAACGGAATAAATGGTTATACAGTAGAATACGAAGGTTTGGATGATGAAATTCCTTGGGAAGAACGTCATTGGAAAGACCATGAATATATTATGGATACAATAGAAAAGGAAATTATTCCTACTTACTACCATAACAAAGAAGAATGGGCAAGATTGATGCGTCAAGCAATCAGAACATCTGAAGCTTACTTCAATTCAGATCGTATGGTAATTGAATATTATAATAGATTATATCGTTCAATTGCTCACGATACAGAAGGTGCTGGCAAAGATAAATCTGATATTAATCTTACAAGACCTACGTTTGATGCTTGGACTTTTGCAAACATTAAGTAAATAAAAGGATAACAAACAAAAACGCTCAAGTGTATATACTTGAGCGTTTTTTATTATAAAATTTTAAATTATTTTGCAATCACAAATGCAATTGCCTTAGTTTTATCGTGAGAGATACTTACTTTAAATCTCAAATTTTTAGAAATTTTCTTTAATAATCGAATTTTAGGATTACCATATTGGTCATGGTATATTTCAATATCATTCAAATAAACTTTGGTAACGCCATATTGTAAGAGAGCTTTTCTTGTTGCTTCTTTAGCACAAAACTTTCCTGCAAAATGATGAGATGGCTTTTGTTGAGCCAGACAATATTCTTGTTCTGCTTTTGTAAATATTTTATTTAACAAATTTTGTGAACGATATTCAAATCTTGTGCTATCTTCTATTTTGACTCCAATTTGCATAATTAAACCTCTTAAATAACTTCTCCAAATTATTTTATCATGGTAGAATAAAAATATACAATAGTAAATGAGGAAAAAATATGCAAAAAGAGTACTTTCCACAGGAAATAGAACAAAAATGGCAAAAATATTGGGAAGAGAATAATACATTCCACACTTCTGACGATAGTGAAAAGCCAAAATATTATGCACTGTCAATGTTTCCGTATCCAAGCGGCAAACTTCATATGGGGCATGTAAGAAACTATACAATTACCGATGTAATAGCACGTTTTAAAAAGATGCAAGGATATAATGTTTTGCATCCGATGGGATGGGATAGTTTTGGACTTCCTGCCGAAAATGCTGCTATGAAACATGGTGCAAATCCTGAAACCTGGACAGATGAAAATATTGCTTATATGACAAAGCAATTAAAAATGTTGGGTTTATCTTATGACTGGAGTAGAGAAGTTGCAACTTGCAAACCTGAATATTACAAATGGACTCAGTGGCTATTTTTACAATTATATAAAAAAGGTTTGGCATATAAAAAAGAAGCAGCCGTAAATTGGTGTAATGAATGCGGAACCGTTCTTGCAAATGAGCAGGTAATTGACGGAAAATGCTGGAGATGTGATAGTGTTGTTGAAAAGAAATATCTATCACAATGGTTTTTAAAAATTACTGATTACGCAGACAGATTACTAAAAGATTTAGATAAGTTAGACGGTTGGGGCGATAATGTAAAAACAATGCAGGCTAACTGGATTGGTAAATCTCAAGGTGCTATTTTGAAGTTCAAAGTGGCTGAAAAAGACATGGAAATTCCTGTTTATACAACCCGTCCTGATACTGCATTCGGAATCACATATCTTGTTGTAGCTCCTGAATATAAGGATATTGAAGCTTTAACAACAGATGAAAATAAAGCCGCTGTTGAAGCATACAGAGCTAATGCACGCAAATTAACAGAAATAGAAAGACTTTCTACTGACAGAGTTAAAACGGGTGTTCCATTAGGTACACATGCAATAAATCCGTTTACAGGTGAAAAATTCCCTCTATGGACAGCGGATTATGCCTTAGTAGAATACGGAACTGGTGCTGTAATGGCAGTTCCGACACATGATGAAAGAGATTTTGCGTTTGCAAAAAAATATAATTTACCAATGAAAGTTGTTATTTCACCAAAAGATAAAGAATTGAATGTTGACGCAATGACAAATGCATACACAGAAGAAGGCGTTATGGTAAATTCCGGTGAATTTAATGGAATGAAAAATACAGATGCCAAAAAAGCAATTACTCAATTTGCAGTTGATAAAGGTTTTGGTGAGTTCAAAACTCAATTTAGATTGAGAGATTGGCTTGTTTCTCGTCAAAGATATTGGGGTGCTCCAATACCTGTTGTGTATTGCGATAAATGTGGTATTCAACCTGTGCCGGAAAAAGATTTGCCGGTATTGTTACCAAAAGATGTAGATTTTTCAGTTGTAGGAAAATCTCCAATAACAACATCAAAAACATTTAAAGATACAGTATGTCCTGTTTGTGGAGGACATGCAGTCAGAGAAACAGATACAATGGATACATTTATGTGTTCAAGTTGGTATTATATGCGTTATGCTGATGCAAAAAACTCTGAAAAGTGTTTTGACAAAGCTCTTGCTGATAAATGGTTGCCGGTTGACCAATATGTTGGTGGTATCGAACACGCTATTTTGCACTTGCTTTATTCAAGATTTTTCACAAAAGCATTATATGATTTAGGCTTGGTAGGTTTTGACGAACCGTTTAAAAACCTATTAACTCAAGGTATGGTTCTAAAAGACGGTTCTAAAATGTCTAAATCAAAAGGTAATACTGTTGATCCGGATGAAATATTTAAAAACTATGGTGCAGATACAGCAAGGACATTTATCCTTTCAGATTCACCACCGGCAAGAGATTTTGATTGGTCTGATGCAGGTGTTGAAGGATGTTACAAATTCTTAAACAGAGTTTGGAGATTGGTTTCAGCAAATCAAGAACATATTCATTTTGACTACAAAGTTCCTGAAAACAGAACAAAAGTAAACGACGATTTGGTTCGTATGGTTCATATTTCTATTAAAGGTATTACAAATGATATCTCGAATGATTTCCAATTCAATACCGTAATTTCAAAATATAGAGAACTTGCAAATTATATTTCTGACTGGGTAAATAAAGCTCAATGGAATGAAGAAGATGAAAATGTATTCAGTTTTGCGATTTTGACTTTAATGAAATTGATGGCTCCGGTGGCAGTTCATATGACAGAAGAAGTATGGACTTCATTGGGTGCAAAAACATCAATTCACGATGAAAAATGGTGTGAATATGATGAAAATTTAGCAAAAGCAAGTTCAATTACTCTTGTTGTTCAAATAAACGGAAAAGTTCGCGATAAAATTGAAGTAGATGAATCTTTGGATCAAGAGGAATTGAAAAAGATTGCATTGGAAAGTCAAAAAGTAAAGGATGCAACAGAGGGAAAACAAGTAGTTAAAGTCATTGTAGTTCCAAAAAAGCTTGTTAATATTGTTGTTAAATAATAAAAAATAAGATAAAAAGCCTTAATTTAAAAGTATAATTAAGGCTTTTTTTTGTTGATTAATGTAACGTAAAAATATTTCATAAATACTGATTATTCCAATTGTTTGTGTTAATATTTTACTAAGAAGAATGGAAAGGATAAACCAATGGGATTAACTACATATTTGGGAATTGACGTAGGCTCTGTAACAACAAAATTAGCTCTTGTTGATGAAAATGGTAAATACGTTGACAGTTATATGCTAAGAACAGCAGGTAAACCTGTTATGGCAGTTCAAAAAGGTTTAAAACAATTAAAATCACAAGCTACGCAAGAATATGATATAAAAGGAGTAGGCACAACCGGTTCAGGTAGAAATTTAGCCGGAGCTTTGGTTGGTGCAGATATTATAAAAAATGAAATCACAGCACATGCAGTTGCTGCAAGTATTAATATACCTGGAGTTCAAACAATTCTTGAAATAGGTGGACAAGATAGTAAAATTATTATTTTAAGAGACGGTATTGTTACTGATTTTGCAATGAATACTGTTTGTGCAGCGGGTACAGGTAGCTTTTTGGATCATCAGGCTCAACGTTTAAACGTTCCAATTGAAGAATTTGGTGATACTGCACTAAAATCTTCAAATCCTGCAAGAATTGCAGGCCGTTGTGGTGTATTCGCAGAAAGTGATTTAATTCACAAGCAACAATTAGGTTATCCGGTTGAAGACCTATTATACGGTTTGTGTCAAGCATTGGTTAGAAACTATTTAGCAAATTTGGCTTTAGGAAAAGATTTGTTGCCTACAATATCATTCCAAGGTGGAGTTGCTACAAATAAAGGTATGGTAAAAGCATTTGAAGAACATTTAGGTACTTCAATTGTTGTTCCGGATCATCACCAAACTATGGGTGCAATTGGTGCAGCTTTGTTAGCAATGGAAAATCATCAATATACAAATAAAGAAACAACATTCAGAGGTTGGGAAGTTGGTGATATGCAATTTGCATCAATTACTTGTGAATGTAATGGTTGTTCTAATAATTGTGAAGTTATTACAATTGTTGAAGGTGTTGATGAGCACAATCATCCACATTATGATAATATCAAAGATATTCAAGGTAATGTAATTGCTCGTTGGGGCGGTACATGCGGACGTTGGGATATCGCATAGTAATTTGACAGTGGTGTAGAATTTTATGAATCCTAATCCCGAGAATGAATTTAAAAAATTTTTGATAATAATTTTGGTTGTTGCATTTACAATTATTTGTATGAATGTTCGACCAGATTTACAGAGGGCTTTTCGTCAAAATAAAGTCTTGAGATTGTCTATGCAAAAACCTTGGCAGGAAAATATTGATGATAAGAAAATAGATGATGTAGATATTGATTTTACTTCTCCAAAAGATGAATTTAAAGAAGAGGAAGATTCTGATGATTCATTTGATATGGACTTTTCTCAAAAAGATGCGGAAGATGAATTTTGGGTTACAGGAAGTATTCCTATTGTGCCAATGAGCGATTTGAATGGTAAGTCAAAAATAATGATATTGGCTCAGAGAAAATTATATGTAGAAAGCACTATTTTTAAAAACAGAAATTACAGACCATCAATGGAAGTTTTTGGAATGATTGATGACAAAAAGCCATGGCTTGGTATAGAAGCATTAACTTGTAAAGGCAAAGGTCCAAGTGCTTATTTAGGATTGTCTGAAGAAAGCAGATATTTGAATAATCCTACTATGTTGGTTGGATTGGATAGAGTTAATTTTGATGAAAAACCTAAAAATTTGTGTTCTCCTGTTGATTATCTAATGCCTGTGAAAATAAATTATTCAAAAGACGACAACATGATAAAAGTTGTTTTTGAAGTTTCTCAGTATAAAGGTGAATTAGGTAGAAATTTCTTACTAAAGGGATTGAATGCAAAAGATTTAGGTTTCAAATACGCTTATGCGGATAAAATTGATAATGTGGTATTTATAAAACAGGATGGTAATATTTCTGATGATGTATATGAATTCAAAGATTTTATACATGTTGGGTTTGCTTGTGGTGTAAAAGGAGGTTGTAATAATGGTTCTCCTTATCAAAAAGAATTACAATATTCTGTTATTAACTATCCTGCTGAAATTCATTTGAAATTGTGGAAAAAATTACCAAAAAATAAAAACGCAGAAGGTGATATAAATTATTTGATTATACTGAAATAATAAAATGTTGCTAATTTAAAAAAATTAGATAAGGAGTAAAAAGTGAAATTATTTGGATTTACGGTAGAGTTAATGTCTTGGGTTTATATATTAGGTACAATATTTATTGGTGCATATATAATTGGTTCTATTCCAACCGGTTATATAATTGTTAAAGCAAAAACAGGAAAAGATATAAGAGAAATAGGTTCAGGTTCAACAGGAGCAACTAACGTAAAAAGAGTTTTGGGTACTCCATACTTTTTCATAGTATTGTTATTAGATGCAGTAAAAGGTATTTTGCCGGTAGTTTTGGCTGCATTGTTTGTAAACTTTAAATCGGAGATAGGTTTACCGGCAGTAGTAGCAGCGGTTGCGGTTATTTTAGGACATAGCAAATCTGTATTTTTAGGCTTTAAGGGTGGAAAGTCTGTTGCAACAGGAGTTGGTACAATCCTTGCTCTAAATTGGGTTGTTGGATTGATTATTGCTGCAATTTGGGGGACAATAACATATTTTTCAAAATATGTATCTTTGGGTTCAATTATTGCAGTAACTTGTGCTCCTATTTTGATGTGTGTATTTCATCAACCGATAGCATACATAGTATATTGTGCAGTTGGGGCTATATACATTATTTATCTGCACAGAGAAAATGTTAAACGTTTAATAAAAGGTGAAGAAAATAAAGTTCGTAAATAATTCAATTAAATGATTGATTAAGATAAAAAAATCATTAAACTTGTATTATGAAACGAATTTTATTGACATTATTATTTTTCATTACGACTTCCACTTCTGTGAATGCAGATGTTGATTATGCAAAGATATACGCAGATATGGAAAATCCTACATTTAGTTACATACATGGTATTGATCCTGATCAGTATTATGATACAAAGAATTATGCGTGGTCGCCATATCCTTTATTTCGCCTAAATCAAGAAGTTTATTTTAAAAAGCAAGTTATTCAGCCCGGTTATTATTTATTAACTCCCAGAGAAAACGAAGGTAAGTGGTATGTTTTATTTAAGGATAACGGTATTGTAAAGGCTACAATCCCTTGTTATAAAGAAGAAGTTGTACCGGCAGGATTTTATAAACTTAATTTACCGAAAGAAAAGTTAACTCCATCGGCAAGGGTTCATTTAGCTTTTATAAATTTTGTTGGTCATTTTAATTCTTCAAGAAGAAAACAATCTCCAAATACGTATTTAGAAGTTGAAGATGTTGATAATGATTTTATATCAATGACAATATATTATGGGCAAAAACGATATTATATTTTGTTAAGATCTAAAATGTTACAAAACTAAGTATTAATATAAAATAAAAAGAACGATTTATATAATTCAAAATCGTTCTTTTTATATAACTTTAAGTAAAATTGATTATTCTAAACTTTCATCATCTTCTTTAATTTTTTCAATAACCATTTTAGCCATTTCTTTTGCAATTAAGCTTTGAGTAGCTTCAGGACAATTTTGCAACATTGTCATAGCTGTTTTTAGTGTTCCGTCAATATCATACCAACGTCCGTTTCTTGAATCGCTTTGACCTGATTGAACTGCGGAAATAACATCTTCAACTGATTCAAATTTATCATTTTCAATGTTGTGTTCAATAATAATTTTAATTAAGTTTAGTGCAATTTTAATTTGAGTTTCATCATCAGAATGTTCTAACGTATTCATTGCTTGTGATAAAACGGGATCTTTATCATACCAACGACGGTGTTGGTTTGAATATTGTTCTTTCATTTCGTTTTCCATACTTAACTCCTTATATTTTAGCCTTGTTTAAATGTTACACCTTTATCACCTTTTGGGTAATTCCAATTGATATTATGTTTTGTGCAAGCTATTCTGCAAGCTCCGCATTCAAGACAATTTTCAAAATTTATCGTCATAGTTTGTGTTTCGTTGTTCCATTGCCAAACATTTGCTGGACATATAAAAGTACAACACTTGCTCTTACAATTTTTACATTTTTCTACATCGCATGTCAAGTGTGAAACATTATCGTTTACATATTTTACTTTAAACAATTTATCATCTATACTCATTTTAAAATTCCCCAAAGTAGTTTAAATACTGACATTGCATCTTTGAATAGTTCTGAAAAATGTCTATCTGTAAAAAATATTTTTATAAAGTTTCTAAACTTATCTCTTTTAGCAATGCTATCAACAGAGGTAAACATTTCAAAAAATGCGTTTATTTTTTGTATATAGTATTTTGTAAACGAAGTACGTCTTTTGTGCATTTCTTTCATTAAGTCTTTATAACTTATTAAATCTTTAATGATGAACGAATTTTCTAATTTTTTGGAATAAAGTTTTAGGCTGTTGCTTGAAAAATCATTTTCATCAATTGCATGAATTGCTGTTTCTGCTGCGAGTTTACCGCTAATCATAGCCAAGTTAGTGCCCTCCCAGTGGAGATTATTAACAAGCATTGCGGCATCTCCCACAACAAGAACTCCGTCTGCGAATAGTTTTGGAATTTTATAATATCCGCCTTCAGGTATAAGATGAGCGGAATATTCAACTAATTCACCATCTTTTATTAGAGGATAAATTGATGGGTGAGATTTTAATTTATCCAAAAGTTCATAAGGTTTTAATTTATTTTCTGCCAATTCATCTAAAGCAATACCAAGACCTATTGTGAGAGTATCTTTGTTTGTGTAAATGTAGCCCAAACCAAGCATTCCATCCATAGGATAACCTACAATCTCTGTAATACAGCCATCTTCAGAATTAAGGTTAAATCTTTCATTAATTTTATCAGAACCGATTTTTATAACTTCTTTCACTCCCAAAGCTACATCTTTAGGTTCAAAATCTTTTCTGAGTCCTGTTTTTCTCGCAAGTAGAGAATTAACTCCGTCAGCAAGAATTACAATATCTGCATAGTATTTTTCAAGTTCAGTTTTTACACCGATTACTTTTCCGTTTTTTGTTAATAAATCCGTTACCAAAGTGGATGTTACAACGATAACTCCTTCTTTTTTGGCTTGTTCTGCCATCCAACGGTCAAATTTTCCTCGAATAACAGTGTAACTGTTTGATACTTCTGTTTTTTTAGAATGAGAAATTGATGTTGCATCAGTTTGTGTAAGCAGCATGTATTTATGTTCTATGTTATTTCTTTCTAATGGAGCTTCTGTTTCAAAAGTTGGAAAGATTTCTTTAGTCGGTTGAGTGTATATAGCTCCGCCAAAAACGTTTTTACTACCGCAAAAATCGCCACGTTCTATTAGTATAACTTGTTTACCTGCTCTTGCAAGGGTAATTCCGGCACTTATTCCCGCAGGACCTCCGCCGACAATTATAACTTGAGTTTTTTTGTTTTTATCTTCCATATAACTATTATACCTTACTTATTTTTTTTTTGTAAATAATAAAATAGACAAATAGAGAGTTTTGTGTTTTATTATATTTATGAATATTTTAGGTATATTACCGCATAGTATTGGCGGAAGATTGACAATATCAAGTATCTTTGATGGATTCGTTCAAAATGGTCATTCTGTTGAGATTTTTGATGAGTTAAAATCGGATAATTTTATGGAATTCATAAATGGAAAAATTTATGACTACATTGTCGGATATGATTTTTCTCCTATAAAATTAAAGGTTGATAACAATTTATCTTTTAAGTTGATAGCCTATTTTTCTGATGTAATTGAGGGTAGAGCTTCAGGTGTTGGTGAAAATTGGGAAAAATACCTGCCTTATTTAATGAACGAGGGTAATTACACCTTTTATTGGGATAGAGAATTATGTAAAAAAATAGATAATGAGAATCTATTTTACATGCCACATTTTGTAAATACTGAAATTTATAAACCGCTAGATTTGAAAAAAGATTTTGATATAATGTTTGCGGGACGTCTTGATACAGATTACAGGTTGAACTTTTTCGTTGAATTAATGCAAAGTTTTCCAAAATTAAAATTTGGTTGGTTTGCAATTCAAAGACATTTCCAAGATGCTCTATCAAGAACGGAAGAAAGAGATTTGCTGGAAAAGGCATATATTGGTTTTATTGATAATGAAAAGACAATGGCACAAGCAATAAACAGGTCCAAAATAGTTATAAATATGAATTCGCAAGGAATCTCATCTCTAAATTACAGAACTATTCAAACGGCAGCATGTAAAACCCTGTTATTGAGTGATTTTAGAGCAGAATTAGATTTGTTTAGCGGAAATATGCCGTTCTATGTAGATTTTAGCGATTTAGTCGAAAAAATTAATTATTACCTAACAAATGAAAAAGCGTATGAATATGTAGTAAATAAGTGCTATGACGTTGTATCACAGCACTTGAATTCAAAAGATTGTGTAGATTTGATGCTTAAAAAGATTAATCGCAAGTAGTTTTTGTTTCCCAGTTCAAATCGTTACATTTTAGGTAATCTAAATTGCCATTAAACACAGCCCAGTTGGATGTTGATAAACCTGACCCGGTGAATGCATTTGTGTCAATGTTTCTGTCTTGACAATAACCGTCAGGAACAAAAATTCCTTTTGGATATGTCATATTTGAGCCTGTTGTACATGTTAATGAATATGGATAGGCATCAGAATAAAGAAAGAATCTAAAAACATTTTTACCAGGAGTATATGTTTTAGCGGAAAGTAAAACTTCAGTAGTAAAAGATCCATTAAAAGAAGATGTTTCTGAAGAAGGAAATGATACAACTGTACCATCTTCAAGTTCGTAATCTTCGAAAGCATTATTTATAAAGGATACACAAGCTGTTCCTTTGCAAGGGCTGCCTTTTAAAAATTCAATTAACCTGCTATTTCCTTGTTTTTGTGATAATGAACCCCATGTTTCCATTTCACCATATTTTAATATGGCAGATTTATATGCTCTGTTCAAATCTTCTTGAGCTTTTTTAAGTTTAACAATAGTTTGTTCCTCTTTGTAGCTATCAACAAGGTTTGGAATTGTCAGTGCTGCAGTTGCACCGATAATTGCCATTACCATCATCATTTCTGCCATTGTGAATGCTATATTTTTTAAATTAATTTTCATCTTGTTCAAATTCCTTTTGTGCTTCTTTTATTTTATCTAAAGAAAAATTAAACTTATATAAATAATATATACCAACAATTGCCAACATTATAACCAATAATACGGGATGAACCAAAGAAATTGCTAGAATTGTTGATTTATTTACGCCATATATTCCAAGAGCAAGTAAATATGCAGCTTGGTATGGGCCAAAGAATATTGATGTTGATGGAAGCATTCCTGAAAATGAAATTAAAGATATTACAAACAATGAGGCAGAGAATGGAAGCGATAGGTTAAAACTTGCAAGAATTAAGTATGCGACATAACATTCTATTGTCCAAATAAATGCACTCATTATAGCTGATTTTATTGACAATTTTGCACTATCCAAAACTTCAAAGCCATCCATAAATGAATTAGCATGCTTATTTAAACTAGCAATTGTTTTACAAAGTTTGTTTAATTTTATTCTTTTAAAAATTCCTTCAAATTTATTGCAAATATAGTCAATTTTATTAAATTTGTATATCAAATAAAACGCAATCATACTTCCAATAAAAATAAATCCGAAGAAATAAACAGCATTAATAATAATCGGATTATTTTTGCAATAAAACAAGACCGCAAATAAAAGAATGAAAAAAACGCTGATTCCGTCTTGAATTCTTTCTAAAATTACGGAGCCAAAAATTTTCATCTTGCTTTCATCTTTATTTTCGCCTAAATAATATGCTCTGTATATATCACCTGCTCTTGCCGGTAAAAAGCTGTTAAGCATGCTGCCTACAATAAATACAACCCCTAAATGGTAGTTAGAGTATTTTGGATTATCCATTAAAAGAGCTTTCCATCTGATACCTCTTAAGTACATTGTAAAGTAATACAATGAAACTATCCAAAATAAGTATTTAAAATGGAATAATTTAAACGCATTTACAAATTCTTCAAAGCTCATATCTCTGAAGATATAAACTAAAAATGCTATAAACAAAAATGTTACTAAAATTGTAAAAAGTTTTTTAGGTTGAATTTTCATAAAACAAGTTTAGCACAATAATAAATATAAAGCTATTTTAATATACTTTATTAACCAAATTGTTATGTGTATCAAGTTCTATGGAATCATCAAGGTTAGAAAGTTTAATTTCTCTGCCGTAGCGTTTTTTTAGAGCAAGTTCTATTAAATAGTCGGCAAAATGTGGATTTTTAGGCAGAAATGAACCATGTAAATAAGTTCCAAATACATTTTTATACCTTGCACCTTCAGTTTTATCTTCTCCATTGTTGCCGTTTCCGATAATTACTGTTGATATACTTTTTGTATCACCTTGCAAGTATGTTAATCCGCTATGATTTTCGAATCCGACAAGTGTATTTGGTTTTAGATTGTCGATTTGCGTTGTAACGTTTCCAATGAATCTTTTTTTGCCTGCAATTGTATATGCATCAAGCAAGTCTATTCCTTTTAGTTCCGTATTATCCTGTGCTTTATAGTAATGCCCAAATAATTGATATCCGCCGCAAATTGCTAAAAATACGGCATCGTTATCCCGTTCTTCTTGTAAAAAGGATTTATGTTTTTGAATTTCATCTGCAACGTCAAATTGTTGTCTATCTTGTCCTCCACCAATAAAATACATATCGTGAGGGGTGAAATTATCTCCAATGTTGATTTCTTCAAAGTTAAATTTTATGCCTCGCCATTGGCAGCGATTTTTTATTGTTAAAACGTTACCGATATCTCCGTATAAATTCAAAAGTTTTGGATAAATATGTGCAAATGATATCTCTAAATTTTCTTCCATATTTAGAGTTTATAATAAATGTAATCTGCTGGCAACTTTTATTCAATTTATAATATTTTAAAAACCTAAAGATTTTATTAATTATTTCAAAATTTGCTTATTTTTGAGTTAAAATTAATAGAGAAGAAATATTGCAAAAAAAAATAAAAGGATATGTGATATGTGGGATTATTCCGAAAAAGTTATGGATCATTATAGAAATCCGAGAAATGTCGGTAAAATAGATAATGCTGATGCAATAGGCGAAGCCGGTTCTTTGGCCTGTGGTGATTCTTTAAAACTATATTTAAAAGTAGATAACGGAATTGTAACGGATGCTAAATTCCAAACCTTTGGATGCGGTTCTGCTGTTGCAAGTTCAAGCATATTGACTGAAATGATTATCGGGAAAACTATTGAAGAAGTTAGAAAAATTACTAATAAAGATATTGCAGACGAATTGGGAGGGTTGCCTCCTGAAAAAATGCACTGTTCTGTAATGGGACATGAAGCACTAGAGGATGCTATAAAAAATTATTATAACGATGTTATGGAAATAAATTTGCCTGAATCAACAGACAAGTTAATCTGCCAATGTTTTGATGTAAGAGAAAGTCAAATTATAGAGGCAATTGAAACTAACAAACTAAAGACAGTTGAAGAAATCACAAATTATACAAAAGCTGGCGGTGCTTGCGGAAAATGTAAGAATTCAATTAAGGCTATATTAGATGAATATTGGGCAAAACAAGATGAAGATAAACCAAAATTAACTCAGGCTCAAAAGATTTTAAAAATCAACAAAGTTATAGAAAATCAAATTTCTCCGGAATTGCAAAAAGATGGTGGAGATATTGAGCTTGTTGATATTGATGATAACAAAGTTTATGTAAAACTTCGCGGCAAATGTTCCGGATGCAAAAATTCACATCTGACATTGAAAGTATTTGTAGAACAAGTACTCCAAGAGTCTGTTTCAAACCTAATAGAAGTTATAGAGGTATAAAATGATAAATTTAGTATATTTGGATAATAATGCAACAACAAAGGTTGATGAAAAAGTTTTAGAGGCTATGTTGCCTTATTTTAAAGAAGAATATGCTAATCCATCGAGTATGTACGATTTTGCAAAAAATCCTCATAACGTATTGAATGTTGCAAGAAAGCAGGTTCAAGAACTTTTGGGTGCAGCAAGCGAAAGAGAAATAATATTTACTTCTTGCGGTTCAGAAAGTGCTAATACTGCAATAAAAGGGACTTTAGCAAATAATAAAACAAAACGTCATATAATAACAACTGCAGTTGAGCATCCTTGTGTTTTAAATGTATATAAACATTACGAAAAACAAGGATACAAGGTTGATTATTTAGGTGTAAATTCAAATGGTGAATTGGATTTGAATGAATTAAAAGAGAAAATAACTGAAGAAACGGCACTTGTATCTGTAATGTGGGCGAATAACGAAACAGGAATTATTTTTCCGGTTGAAAAAATTGCAGAAATTGTTAAGGAAAAGAATCCAAATACTGTGGTTTACGTTGATGCTGTGCAGGTTGCAGGCAAAATCAATATAGATGTAAAAAATACAAAAATAGATATGCTTGGAATTTCCGGACACAAATTCCATGCTCCAAAAGGTGTTGGTGCGTTGTATGTAAAATCCGGAACAATAGTTTCACCTCTTATAATAGGTGGACATCAAGAACGAGGAAAACGTGCAGGTACAGAAAATGTTCCATATATTGTAGGAATTGGTAAGGCTGCAGAACTTGCTAAGGAATATTTATCTTACGAAGCAAATGAAATTAAAAGATTAAGAGATAAACTTGAAGCAGGTATTTTGAAAAATGTATTTAATTCTCGCCTAAATACATCCGTTACAAACAGAGTTCCAAATACAACAAATATTGGGTTTCAATATATTGAAGGTGAATTAATTTTACTTCACTTGAGTGATATTGGAATTTGTGCAAGTTCAGGTAGTGCATGTACTTCAGGTTCTTTAGAACCAAGTCATGTCCTAAGGGCTATGGGGGTTCCATTTACATCTTTACATGGAAGTATTCGATTCTCTCTAAGTCGTTATACAACAGAGGCAGAAATAGATTATGTTGTAGAAAAATTGCCGCCTATTATAGAAAAATTAACAAATATTTCTCCATATCAAGATGAACTATTGGCATTAAAAAATTTAAAATAAATCCTCTTTATGTAGGTATAAAAAATTTTTTCAAGAGTCCATAATGATTATATGGAAAAAGAGAGAACATATAATACAAAAAATAGTAACCCATTTAGTGTGCCGGAAGAATTTAAACAAGCTACAAGTCCGTTTGCAATAGACGGATATGATTCTACAATTCTGGAAGATAGAGCATATTTAGACATTAATGATGAAATGCTAAAGTTGGAATACAGAATTAAAAAGGTAGAACAAAATTTGTCTATTATTGAAGATGAAATTTCGTCCGCAAAAAACATTGATGATTTGGAACGTTTAGAATTCTTGGAAGCAAAAAAACGATTGTTAGTCGCAGAATTAAAAGAATTAAATTCTAATTATTTTAATATTGGTCCAATGTCAAAATTTACAACAATATTGAGTAAGATATTCAAACGTAAACCAAAAAATGGAAAGACGTTGAGAGAAAAATTTAGTCATTTTATTTCAAAATATATTTTGTCTGCAATATCAAAGCGATTAAGCTTTACGTTTGGGCTTAGAGATTCAATGTCAAAACTTTCTGATATTAACAGAAGTGTAGATGAATTAATAAGTTTAAGAATTCCGTTTGGCGGTATAACAGGCAGATATGAAAAACTGACAAATTATATAAACAAAGCAAATGACATCCATGCTCGTATATCAAAGAATGTAAATGAATTTGAAGAAAAAACATCAGAAATTGTTCCAAAAGTTTCCGGCATGGGCGGTTTACTTGATGTAAAACAGTAATGCATTCAACTATCATATCATAAATGAAAAAGCACAATTTATTTGTGCTTTTTTGCTGTTTGAATTATAATAAAAATAACAAATATTAAGGAGAAAAAGATGAATGAACTTTTGAAAAAGAGTGCAACAGAACAAAGGAAAGCACTTTTAAATAAAGAAATTTCTGCAGTAGAACTTGTTAATGCAACTTATGAAAGAATTGATGAAGTTGAAGATAAAGTAAAAGCATTCAATTCTTTGACAAAAGATACGGCATTAGAAACAGCTAAAAAAGTAGATGAAAAAATTGCTAAAGGTGAAGAATTACCATTATTAGCCGGAATTCCTTTAGTATTAAAAGATAATATGAATTTGGTTGGTTCAAAAACAACTGCATCGAGTAAAATCTTAGAAAATTTTGTTTCACCATATAATGCAACAATAACAGAAAAATTATTGGGTAATTTGGTTCCGATTGTTGCAAAAGCAAATTTGGATGAATTTGCAATGGGATCATCGAATGAAAATTCTGCATTTAATGAAGTTCATAATCCTTGGAATTTGAATAAAGTTCCGGGTGGCTCTTCAGGTGGTTCTGCAGCATCTGTTGCAGCGTGTGAAGCAACATTGTCTTTAGGTTCAGATACAGGTGGAAGTATTCGTCTTCCTGCAAGTTTCTGTGGTATTGTTGGAATGAAACCTACATACGGCAGGGTATCACGTTATGGATTAATTGCGTTTGCGTCTTCTTTAGATCAAATTGGACCTTTTGCAAGAACAGTTGAAGATGCCGCAACTTTATTACAAGTTATATCAGGATACGATCCAAAAGATTCAACTTCTTTGAATGTGCCTGTTGAAGATTATTCTAAATCATTGAATAATGATATAAAGGGCAAAAAAATAGGTGTAATAAAAGAATTGATGGCTGAAGGTGTAACGGAAGACGTTAAAAAAGCTATTGATTTAGCTATTGATACATATAAGCAATTAGGTGCTGAAATTGTAGAAGTTTCTTTACCTACATTAAAATATTCTATCGGTATATATTACATTCTTGCAACAGCTGAATGCAGTTCAAACTTGGCAAGATTTGACGGAGTTAAATACGGCTATCGCTGCGAAGGTGCAGATTGCTTGCTTGATATGTACACAAAAACTAGAGCAGAAGGTTTTGGACCTGAAGTTAAACGTAGAATTATGTTAGGAACTTATGCATTATCTTCAGGCTATTATGATGCTTATTACAAAAAAGCTCAACAGATGAGAAGACTTGTAAAAGAAGACTTTGACAGAGTATTTGAAAAAGTGGATGCCTTGATTTCTCCAACATGTCCAAATACCGCATTTGATTTAGGTGCAAGAGCAGAAGATCCATTGGCAATGTATTTAACGGATATTGCAACAATTTCTGCAAACTTGGCTGGTATTCCTGGAATAAGCTTGCCGGCTGGATTCGACAAGGATGGTATGCCTATCGGTTTACAAGTCTTGACTCCACAAATGAAAGAAGCTGATTTGTTCAATTTCTCTTATAAATTTGAGCAAGAACATGATTTCTATAAACAAGTTGCAAATGTTTAGTTAAATTATAATATAATACATATAAAAGCGGCGGATTTTGATTTTTCAAAATCCGCCGCTTTCTAATATCTTTGAAAATTAGTGAACGCAAACATTTAATTCATCTAAAATAGCTTTTAGAGTTTTGTCTGCATCTTTGTGTAAAACTTGACAAGTGCCGGCATTTCTATGTCCTCCGCCACCGTGCATAGACATAATTTCAGAAATATTAGCTTGAGAATTTCTATTTATAATAGATTTTCCTACGGCAAATACAGTCTTATCTTTGTTGTTACCCATGATTTTATGAATTGATACATCACAACTTGGATACATTGTATAAATTAGGAATCTGTTACCAACATGGATAGTTTCTTCATCTTTATAGTTTACTAACACAACATTATCATATACTGTTGAACATTTTTTTAATTGATCTTTAAACAGGATTTGTTCATTTTTATAAAAATCAATTCTTGCTTTAACATCAGGCATGCCTAAAATATCGTCGATATCAGTAGTTGTTTGCATTAAATCAATAATATAGTGCATAAATTCAAAGTTTTTAAGTCTGAATTGGCTATCATATCTACCTAAGCCTGTTCTTGGATCAAGAATATAGTTTAGTAATAAAAATCCTGATGGATTTACTATTTCATCTTCTGTTAAATCTCCGGAATCCATTTTATCCACTGCTTTAACAAGTTCTTGCCATTCACTTGGAAATTTATCAGCTCCGCCGAAGTATTCATAAATTACTCTGGTTGCAGATTTTGCAACAGGGTTGATAATATGATTAGATTTTTTGTTGTAAGCCCTTACATCATCATAAAAATGATGATCGAAAACGAATTTTGCATTTTCACTATATGGAAGATTTGTTATAATATCATTTTCACTAACAGGAATTATTCCATCTTGTACATCTTTCGGATGGCAGAATTGAATTTCATCAACCATGCCTAATTTTTTTAGCAATACCGCAGACATAATACCGTCTAAATCGGCTCTAGTTAATAGTTTGTAAGTTTTCATTTTGTGAACTCCCTTATAATAAACCTGCTTTACAGAAACTCTATTTGTCTATATTATTATAAAAATAAAATAAAGTCCAACACTTAATTTTAAATATGTAAAAAGTTACGTTTATTATTTTTAATTTCGGGTATAATATATTTATGGAGAAATTTATGAAAAAATTTATTGCATTTACGTTATCGGAAATTTTAATAGCTATTGGTATAATTGGAGTGATTGGCACTTTAACTATCCCAAATATCGCAAAAACATATGAAAGACGAGCTTTATTAGCTAAAGCAAAATCAACTTTTAAAGATTTGAGTATTGCTTTTCAAGGTATTGATGAAGTGCTTTATAGAGCACAAAGAGAAAAAACCTCTTCCCAATCATTGCCATATAAGACCTTATTGCTATTAGGCGAAGATAAGTTAAGCTTTATGAGTGGTCCTTCAGCTACACAGGAGCATTTTTATTCAGGTGAAATAAAATATTATAATGGTTCTTCTGAGACTCCGAATTTAAATGGAGATGCTAGTGGAGTTTTACAAGGTAATATTGATATTGATCTTTGGATTCCTAGTTCAGGTGTAGAGGGATCTAATATATCCTCAGGTCCATATGCAGGTTCCAAGTATCGTGGTTATTTGTATTTTGATACAAACGGTAAATCAAACGGTCCAAACATGAGAAATGTAGATATTTTTTTGGCCAGAATAGTTGACGATGGACTAGTTTTATCTGAAGAACAGGATAACCAAGGCAGTTTTGATGATTTTGATGCATTCAAGTAATTTATAGACAAGTTTTAAATTCAAGAATAAAATCTTCAAAATTGCTTTCAATTTCGTGGGTGGAAATTTCGCTTAAATCCATTTTTATTGTTTTGTTTTCAGGACTATCCAAGCCGTTGTGAATTGAATTGATTACAACATTGTTGCCGTCTTGAGTTATAGAAAATTCACTTTCTTGTCTTTTGTGTAAAAACTTAACACTGTAACTATCATCAGTTTCGATGAGTGGAGTTTGAGTGTTCACAAGAATTTCACTGTATTCATCAAGTAGATTATCAATTGTTGGTTTAATTATTTTTTCTAATTTTCTGGTATATAATTGTTTGAACAGTTTAAAATTTTTTGGCCCGTTATTTTGATTTAGCATATTTGTATCATTCAACCAATTATCATTAGGCTTGGTTTTTGAATCTCCAATATATACAAAATTTGGTGAATTTTGAGCTTCAATAAGTCCGTCTTTTAAAATTATATCAATGTTTTCAATATCTGTTTTTGTATTTATTGCAATAATACTTCCACATAGCGTTTCTTGTGCTCCGATGTTTTGATTAATTCTGTTCCAAACAATCATAGCACCTTCAAGATTTGTGTTTTCAAGCAAGATGTAGAAAGTATTTTGAAACTTTGTATGTGCAATTATATCTGTTGCTCTAACGTTGTTTTTTATTGTATCAATAATATTTTGTAAGCTTGGTGAAAGTCTGGAATTTTTGTTTGGTTCAATTGCCATAAAAATTCCATCTTGTTTTTTTGTTTGTAAGTAATCAATTTCGTTTTGAAAAACCTTTTTACTGTATTTTGCTGTGTAAAATCCGGTTTTGTCATTTATTACATTTAATTCCTTTAACAAATTTTCATTTCTTGTTGCAACTTGTTTAAGTTCTCTTTTTTGCAAGCTCCAAATAGTTCTCATGAGAATTTCAGCACTTCCGTATTGAAGATTTACGACTTCGTTTATTCCAAATCTGAACGCGTTTTTGACAAATTGTGCATTATAATTTTCTAATATTAAAATAATTGGAGTAGAAGTTACTTCTTTTATTCTTCTTATTAAATCAAGGCAAAAAGGTTCTTCTATTGAATTTTTACAATCAACAAGAACTGCTTGCGGGCTTTCATTTTTTATTGCAGTAATTGCATCTTGATAATTTTTGATTAAAATGCTATCAATGTTTCTTAGTTGTACAAGTTCAGGGCTAAGTAAACCAACCATGGCTTCATTATTAGTTACTAATATAATATTTGTCCCTGAATACACAACTAAATCCCTTATAAAAAAAGTTTAATAGTTTAAACTTGTAAGTGCTTTTTGATAGATAAAAAGCTTCCGCTTGCTCCAAAAACAGTTCCTAAAATCAATGTTGAAATAATTACAATATTTCCTGCGAATATAGGAGATGGTACAACAAAGAATTTATGAATGTTATTTAGCATGTTTTGAACTATATCCACAGGTACTAACGCTATAAGACCGCCTACAAAACCGTAAAGAGCACCTTGCATAATTAACGGAATTCTTATATACCAATTGCTAACACCCATAAGACGCATAATCTCAATTTCATCTTTTCTGGATTGAATAACAAGTTGAATTGTGTTGTTGATGATAGTTATTGTCAGAATTGCAACGATAATTACAACAAAAACTGTTGTCGTATTTACAACTTTATTTAAAACTTGAATCTTCTTAGCCAAATCTTGGGCATAACTCATATCTTCTACGACAGACAATGCTTTAATTTTCCCGAAGACATCGTTTGTATTGGTAGGTTTATCAACCTTGACGTGTAATGTATCCGGTAATGGATTATCTATGTCATTAATATCAAGTTCACGTTTCAAATCACCCCAAGATTTTTCTTTTGGAATAATTCTAACTTTTTCAACATGGTCAAATTCTTTAATTCTTTCTGCAACGACATTTGCATCTGCGTTTGATTTCAAATATACAGAGATTTCAAGTACATTACCTAATTCGTGAGCGAAAGTTGAAACAGAAAGTGTTGTTCTTAAAAGTGCTCCAAACAGAGTTAGTATAGCTGCCATTGTAGTAATGATAGCCAAATTAATCCAGCCGGTTCTTCTGAAGTCATTAAAAATTTCAACTGACATACGGTAAACTATTCTTATTTCTGTAAGCCAGTCTTTTGGAATATGATTTTTAACTTTCTTTTTTAACTTTTGTGCTTTTGAATTATTCATAAGTACCTGCTTGAACGTCCCTTACAATTTCTCCGCTATCAAGTGTAATTACACGTTTGCGGAAATAATTAACCATATTTTGATCGTGAGTTGATACAATAACCGTTATACCTCTTTGATTAATTTGATCCAAAATTTGCATAACTTCAAGAGAGTTTTTAGGGTCCAAGTTGCCGGTAGGTTCATCTGCGATTAATAGTGGCGGACCGTTTACAATTGCTCTTGCAATACTTACACGTTGTTGCTCGCCACCTGAAAGTTCATTTGGTTTAGCTTTCATTTTATTAATAAGTCCTACGACCTTTAATGCACCTGTAACTCTGGCATGAACTTCTTTAGAACTTATGCCTAAAGTTCTGATTACGTATGCAACATTGTCATACACGGTTTGGTTTTGTAGAAGTTTGTAGTCTTGGAAAACAATTCCCATACATCTTCTAAGGTTTGGAACTTTATCAGGCGGAATGTTTGTAACGTTAATTCCTCCGATAATTACCGTACCAGAAGATGGAGCTTCTTCTTTGTATAACATTTTCATCAGTGTTGATTTTCCGGCACCTGATTTTCCGATAATAAATACGAATTCACCAGAAAGAATGTCTAAATTAATATTCTTTAGTGCATATTTATTTTTATATTTTTTTGTTACCGAGCGTAACTGTATCATTATTTTGTTTCCATTATTTTTGTAATATCTTCTGCCAATTCAGTTGAATTTAATCTGTAATGTTTCATCAAGTTGTCAAAATCTCCTGATTGACCGAATGTATCTTGAACACCAAGTCTGTGAACAGGTACAGGATATGTTTCACAAAGCAATTCACAAACTGCTGAACCAACCCCGCCAATTACTGAATGGTTTTCAACTGTAATAACAAAGCCTGTTTTCTTAGCTGAAGCTAAAACTGTTTCTTTGTCCATAGGTTTTACCATTGGCATGTGAACGATTTCAACATCAATACCTTTTTTAGCTAACAATTCAGATGCTTCGATTACTTCTGCAGTTGTTTCGCCGTTAGTAACGATAGTTACATCTTTACCTTCTTTTAAAACAACGGCTTTTGTCATATCGAATTGATGACCTTCTTCAAACACATCAGGAACATTTGTTCTTGGAACTCTAATGTAAACAGGGCCAAAATGTTTAGCTGCATATTTTACTGCAGCATTCATTTCAGCACAATCCGATGGAACTAAAACTTGCATTCCCGGAATACCACGCATTAGAGAAACATCTTCCAATGATTGGTGAGTAGCACCGTCTTCTCCAACAGTAATTCCGCCGTGAGTTCCTACAACTTTTATGTTAAATCCTGCATAGCAAGCACCGTTTCTGATTTGGTCATAGTTTCTACCTGTTGCAAAAACTGCAAAGCTTGATAAGAATGGGATTTTGCCAACTGACGCAAGACCAACTGCTGTTGTTGTCATATCTGCTTCTGCAATACCGCAATCAAACCATCTGTCAGGAAATTCTTTTGCAAATATTATTGTTTGTGTAGAACCTGCCAAATCTGAATCAAGAACTACTACATCTTTATTTTCTCTGCCAACTTCTGCCAAAGCTTTACCATAAGCTGCACGAATTGATTTTCTTTCTTTTTTGTTTAATGTCAACATTTTGAACTCCTTATACTCTTTTGATTATATTCTAGCACAAACATACAAAATCTGCTAATTTCATAAATTCTTATTAAGATGTTTTACATTTTGTTGCTTTAATACTTTCTAAAATTGACCTGTTACTTTTGTCGTGCTATTATATTTACAATGAGGTAAGTGTTATGAAAAGCAAATTAAAACAAGCATTCACAATGGCAGAAGTCCTTTTGGTAGTAGGTATAATTGGCGTTACTGCAGCTCTTGCCATACCAAATATTAAAAATAACGGTTTTAACGAAGAAAAATATATAATGCTCTTGAGAACAACTATTCCAATGCTTCAAGCAGCAGAAATGAAAGCCAGAGCTGAATATGGTGATAGATCTTTTAATTTACAACATGTTGCCAAATACTTGAATGTTGCAAAAGTTTGCTCTACTGCAACGGATTGTTTAGCAAATAAAGCAATTAAACGTTATAATAGCAGTACGAATGAATATGATGATTCACATTTAAGTAGATTCACTTATGGTGTGGTATTAACAAATGGTGTATCTATAGTAGAATCAAATAGAGATTATGAGATATATATTGACTTAGACAATGTCAAAGGCCCATCTACTTATCGTGTTGATTTCTTTGATTTGTTTTGTTCGTCTTGTTATAATGATGATAGATATCAATATTTTAGTAATGAAAACCTAGCATATAATTGGATTTCTTGGCCAATACTTTATGGAAATATGGATTATCTAAAATGTCGTAGTGATTTATCCTGGGACGGCAAGCATGCTTGTGATTAGCTCTAAACAATACAAGAACGGTTTCTTTAATAGGTACACAACGTGTTAAAAATAACTCCAAAATTGAATACAAAACCTTTTCAACCTCAGGGTAAAAATAGTAAAAGTGATGTTGAAGTGGGAATTTTTTACACAAACGATATGCATGGTGATGTAGATAGATTATCAAAATTTAAGACAGCTCATGATGAATTTGTAAAAGAAAATGTTCATGTTCCTAATTTTACTATTGCAGCAGGGGATTGTCTTTTCGGTTCTGATAGGCAAAGAAATTCCTTGATGGTAAAACTGTTCAACTATATGCATTTGGATGCTTTGGCTCTTGGAAATCATGAGTTTGCAGGCGGGTCTAAAAAATTGGCAGATTCATTAAAAAAAGCTGAGTTTAAATCTTTTTCTGCAAATCTTAAATTAAGAAAAGAAAATCCGCTAAGAAAAAGGATTAAAGACAAAAAACTTGTCAAATCGGCGATATTTATGAAAGGTGGTCAAAAATTCGGCATAATAGGAACTTCCCCTTTTGATTCTTATATAAATGCTGTTGACAAAACTGTTAAGCCTCAAAATCTTGACAGTACAATAAAATCGATTAATAACGAGGTCGTAAACCTTGAAAAACAAGGTGTAAATAAAATTATCCTATGCTCTCATGTAGGTTATGAAAATGATTTGAAAATTGCACAAGAAACTGAAGGTGTTGATATTATTATCGGAGGACATTCACATACACTAATAGAAGGTGTTAACAATCAAAACGGAGAAAATAATCATAAACTAAATCTTCTATCTTCAAAACGTAAAGAGCCTGTTATGATTACTCAATTAGGTTCTATGAACAGAAGAGTCGGCTATCTTGATGTTGTTTTTGATGAAAAAGGTATTTTAAAAACTGATAAAATTTCAAATAATTTGTATAACGTAAATGATTTCGCAGAATCAGATTTTGCAAATGATTTAATTGATAAAAAACTCGGATACAGAGTTACTCTTGCAAAAGTGAATGGCGAGTACGCTCCACGTAATGAATACAAAGAACGCTATTTTGAAAATCCATTGGCTAACGCATTTGCAGATTCTATGCTTGAATGCGGTAAATCATACGGTGCGGAGGTTTCTCTTTTCCAAGCAGCTTCTATTAGAGGAGGAATGAAGGATAAAATTACCAATCATCAGGTAAAATATTCTATTGCACCTTTTAATAATGAATTAAAACTAGTTGAACTATCAGAAAAGGATTTGGTAGAAATTTTAAAAGCTTCTGCCGGTTCTCTTTTGACAAGTGATAAAGATGTTCAACTTATACGCTGTGCCGGAATGGAATATTCTGTAAAAACTGATAAAGAGTATTTCCTAAATGGCGGTAAAAATCCTATAGATGATTTGTTTATTGGCGGAAGAAAAGTTGATACAGTTAACCCTGATGAAAACAGAAAAATCAAAGCAGTTATTACGGATTATATGCTCGTTATGCCTTGTATAAAAAATATTATGAAAAAATACAGGAGTTCTGCAAAAACAATAGGAAATGAGCAAGAATCGTTTAAAAAATATTTACAAAATAAAAAGGAAATTTCTACAAAAATTGATAAGCCAAGAATAACTCTTTCAAAAACTTATGATACTGCAATGGAAATGAAAAAAGTAAGAGATATTGTTATGACTGCAGCAAAAGATAATTTGGACAACCTTAATAAATCTTAATGTAATAAAATCTATTTTGGCAATTTTTTTTAAGAAAAAAACTTTATAATGGTGAAAGCAGAAATCCAAAGGAGAATAATCAATAGGATTTAAAAAAGATTTGATAAATAGGTAAGGAATCTCGAATTAGGGAAATTTAGTGTAGTAGATTTTAACAAATTTAGTGAACCGACGGGTTCACTTTTTTTTGTCTAATTTAGCCAACTTGCCATTAATTCAAGAAATCGTTTAATGTTTCTTTAAATAATTGAGAGTCAAAATATGTATCAAATTTTACTTTAGAACGAGTCCTTTGTGCAGGATCTACAACATAAACAGCAGGAATGGTTCTTGTCTCAGCAGTTGAACAAACATTTCTGGTTTGTGGATATGATAAGTTAATATCCACAACGTTGTATGGCATATCTTGTACAACTGAATTGAATATTGGTGTAAATCTTTTGCAGCTTCCGCAAGTGTTGGAATGCAAATATAGAATGAATGGT
This sequence comes from uncultured Candidatus Melainabacteria bacterium, assembly GCA_934726055.1. Taxonomy (GTDB): domain Bacteria; phylum Cyanobacteriota; class Vampirovibrionia; order Gastranaerophilales; family Gastranaerophilaceae; genus UBA6984. The sequence continues at coordinate 32,420 of CAKVCZ010000010.1, read as the reverse complement.
TTTCCTGCATTCATTGCAGAATCGCAATCTACGTAATTTGCAGATAATGCAACGTTAGAACCTAACAATAATCCAATCAATATTAATGACAAATTTTTTAACATAAAGCTACTTCTCCTTTGATTGTTTTTGCTGTGTTGCTAATACCTTTTTACCATATTCTTCCATCATTTTCAAGTGTTCTGTGTGAGCTTTTTCAAGATCTAAATATCCGCGAATTCTTGTATATCTGTCTATTTCATATTCAAGATTGCCAATGGTTCCAATATTCATTAAAGATAAATATATCTTATTACCTATATAAGGATCAAAAATATAAAGACAAGGTATTCCGCTTACATTTCCTCGCATTAGCGGAATGTTATTCATATCATCAACATCAAGTAGTGCAAAGTTGTAATCTTTTATATATTTTTTCTTTAGGTGTTTGAATACAGGCATGAATTCTCTGCAACCTGAACATGTTTTTGAGTGAAATAAAACAATTGTTGGTTTTTTTTCATCAAGCTTATCTTCGTCTGCCAATGTTGTTATAAAGTTATGTTGGTTATAATTGGTGAAAATCGGGAATAAATCTTCTCTTTTGGCAAAAATAAATATGCATATTGCCAGAATTATTAAAACTAAAATCGAAATTAATATTGCTGTAAGTTTATGATTTTTCATGATAAAAGACTCCTTTGTTCAAAGTTTAGCACAAAAGAGTCTTTTATTGTTTAATTGTTTAAAATTTGTTAAAGTATTGCACCTTTTGGAACAACGGTAATTCCGTTTGGAGAAATATAGAATCCTTTTTGTAAATCTATTTCTCTATCAAATCCGATTTTTGTATATGGCGGAATTTGAACGTTCTTATCGATGATTGCTCTTCTGATTTCACAATGACGACCAATAGTTACATCTTCCATTAAGATACTTTCTGTTACTGAAGAATATGAGTTAATTCTTACTTTTGGCGAAAGTACGCATCTTGAAAGTCCGCCACCTGAAATGATACAACCTTCTGATACCATAGAATTTGTTGCCATACCAACTCTATCACCATCTTGCCAAATAAATTTAGCAGGAGGATAGTTGTAATTGAAAGTTCTTAGCGGCCATTCTTTTGCATATAAGTTCAATTCAGGACAAGAATCAAGTAAGTCCATATTTGCTTGCCAGTATGCATCAACATTTCCTACATCTTTCCAGTAACCGCGTTCTGCATCTGACATTCCTGAGAATGTATTTTCTTTGAAATTATATACATAAACCGGTTTACCTTCGTTTAACAACATTGGAATAACATTTTTACCAAAGTCGTGGCTTGAATCTTCAATTTTGTTATCTCTATAAAGTGCATCAAGAAGAACATCTTTGCCAAAAATGTAATTACCCATAGAAGCTAAGCACATGTTAGGATTACCCGGAAGTGATTTTGGTTTTGTTTTTGGTTTTTCAACAAAGTTTACTAATCTCCAGTTTTCATCAACTTCCATAATTCCGAATTCAGAGGCTTCTTCGATTGGAATTGGTATTGCTGCAATAGTCAAATCTGCTTTCTTCTGTTTATGATAGTCAAGCATTTGGGATACATCCATTTTGTAAACGTGGTCGCCACCAAACACACAAACGTAAGTCGGATTTGCATCAACAATGTGCAATACGTTTTGGAAAACGGCATCTGCTGTGCCTCTGTACCAATCCCCGCCCGTTCTCATTTGTGCCGGAACTAAATCCACATATTGATCTAAAAATGGTGATAAAGAGTATCCTCTTGAAATATGTTGATTTAATGAGTCTGATTTATATTGTGTTAAGACCTTTATCTTATAAAAACCTGAATTAATAAAATTGTTTAAAACAAAATCAATAATTCTGTATCTTCCACCAAATGGAACTGCCGGTTTTGCACGGTCTTTTGTAAGCGGATGTAAACGTTTTCCTTCTCCGCCTGCTAAAATCATAACTAAAGCGTCATCAATTGACATTTCGTACCTCACTAATTACCTATACATGACCATTATAATATGAATATTGCATTTACAATCATACAAAATATGGAAAATTTTTCTTTTTGCTAATATGTTACAAAAATTTTACACTATTGGTTATATGATATTTTCTGTTTGACATGCATAATTTTTCATGGTATAAATGTTGTGGGGTAAATGTATATTTTTTTGGTCTTGCATTTTGCAAGACTTTTTATTTTTTGAGAGTTTCCAGTGTAAATATATGTAACATTTTTGAATTTTGTTTAAAAAGTTATTATTATATTGTTGGTTAGGTGTAACTTGGGGAATTAAACAATATAAATGGATAAGAATAACATAAATTTAATATTTGCAGACGTAAAGAAGCTTTGGGAAGGATTGGAATTACCGCAAAAGTTTGGGTTATTGGCATTAACGGTTGTTACTATTGTTGTTGCAGTTTATTTCTTGATTAGAGCATTAGAACCTGAGTGGGTTGTTTTGTATTCTGATCTTCCTCAAACAGATATTGCAAATATTGTTGAATCATTCAAAAAAAGCGGTCAAGCTTATAAAATTTCTGAAGACAAAAAAGCTATTTTAGTTCCTGCAAAAGATAAGGATGATTTAAAAATGTTTGTCGCCGAAAATTCTTTGATTGAAAACCAATCTCCGGGATTTGAATTATTGGATGATATGCAATTAGGTTCAACCGATTTCAAAAACAGGCTTACAAAACAAAGAATTTTTCAGGGTGAACTTACTCGTTCTATTGAAAAAATAAATGGTATAAAATCTTGTAGAGTTCAATTGGCAGATCCTGAACGATCTATTTTTGAAGATAAAGATGAAGCTCCAACTGCATCTGTAATGCTTATATTAGAGCCAGGATACAGATTGAAGGCTTCACAAGTTAAAGCTATAAAAAATTTGGTTGCTTATGCTGTACCGAGAATGACTCCTGATAGAGTATTTATTACTGATCAAAATGGAGCAAGCTTGTCAGATGAAACAGGTAAAAATTCAAATGACATGGAAACTTTTAAATCTAATGCTGAAAAGCAGACTGCTACAAAAGTTACTCAGGTTTTGGAAAAAATTGTCGGAAAAGGAAATGTTTCAGTTCAGGTTAACGCGGATATAGATTTTAACTCTACAAAAGCTACTATTGAAACTTATGTTCCCGTAAATAATGGTGAAGATGGTCAAAAAGGTGTTTTAACAAGTTCCCAATCTGAAGTTGAAACGTACGAAAATCCAAATCAAGCACCGGTAAACGCTAATGTGCAGGCTCGTAATTTAAACTATGCAAAAGAAAAAAATTCAGTAAATTATAGTGTTTCAAAAGAAATTAAGCAAGTTGTTTATGCTCCTGGTACTGTCAAGAGAATGACTATTGCAGTTGCGGTTAATAAAATTCTTACAGATAGCGAAAAAGAGGAAATCCAAAATCTGGTTTTATCTGCATCAGGTGCAAATTATGAACGTGGCGATGTTATTACAGTATCCAGTTTACAGTTTGAATCATTGGCTGAAGAGCAAAAACAACAAGAAATTTTAGAAAAAGAAATTAGATCAAAATCAACTGCGGAATTTTTAACAAGAGATGTTGGTCCATTGGTTGTTGTTTTGATTTTAGGACTTTCTGCTTTATTTGTAATAAGAGGTTTAATAGGAAAAAGTGGCAGAGTTGTTCAGGCTATTGATTCTCCTACACGTGCTCAAACGATTGAATCTCAATTACCGCAAATTACGGAAGATATTCCGGACATGTTATTCAATGAGGCAATGCCAAAAATTGAGGCAAATATATATCCAGAGCTTGAACATGCTCGTATGGAATTGAATGATGCAATCATGGCAGATCCTGAAGAGGCCGCAAGATTATTAGTTTCATTTATTAAGGAATAGTTAGAATATGGTAGATAATGCAAACGCAAGTGCAAATGCAATAGTAAACAATATAAATTCAATGGTTTCTCAGCCGGATATTTTGAATATGAATCCAACTCAAAAGGTTGCGGCATTATTAATTCTACTGGGGCCTGCAACAGCTTCAGAGGTATTAAAAAATATTAAAGATAATGACTTGTTAGAACAGATAGCTCTTGAAATTGCAAGTTTGAATAAGGTACCGATGAATGCTTTAGCGGTAATATTAGAAGAATTCAGATCTTTGTTCCAAGCCAGCAGTTATTTGGCAAAAGGTGGTAAAGATTACGCAAAACAAGTATTGGAATTGACCTATGGCCCTGAACAAGCTAAGCGTATTATGATGCGTTTGGAAACATTATTGAATGCAAATCCATTCCAGTTGTTTAATGAAGCTGATCCAATTCAATTGGCTACATCATTCCAAAATGAAAATCCTCAATTGATAGCCTTGATTTTAGCCTACTTACAACCTGCACAGTCTGCTAAAATTTTAAACTGCCTACCACCGGATGTTCAAGCACAAGTTGCAATGAAAATTGCTGAAATGGATACTACAAATCCGGAAATTCTTGCAGATATTGAAAAAATCGTAGAATCTAAATTCTCATCAGTAATGGTTCAAGACTTCTCTCAAGCCGGTGGTATTGATACTTTAGCAAATATCTTGAATAGAACAGACAGGGCGACTGAGCGTAACGTTCTTGATTTGCTTGAAATCGAAAATCCTGAACTTGCTGATGAAGTTAGAGAATTGATGTTCGTATTTGAAGATATTGTCAGACTTGATAACAAAACTGTTCAACGTATTTTACGTGAAGTTAACACTAAAGACTTAGCACTTGCTTTAAAAGGTACTAAGCAAGAAGTTAGAGATAAAATCTTTGTTAATATGTCTGAACGTGCTCAACAGATGTTGCGTGATGATATGGAATATTTAGGACCTGTAAGGGCTAGAGATGTTCAAGAAACGCAAACTCAAATTTGTGCAATTATTAAATCTCTTGAAGCTTCAGGTGAAATTGTTATTGAACAAAATGCTGATGAGGACGAATTCATTGACTAGTAGGATAAAAGGCACAAATGTTCAAATTGGTGAAGATTTTCTTGTACCCTTGGAAAATTCTCTAAAGGATGAAGAAACAAGGCTAAAAAGAATGATAATGTTAGCCAATGAAAAGAAAGAGCAGCTTATAAATGAAGGTGTTGAAAAATCTCGTGCTCTTGTCGAAGAGGCAAAACAAATTTTAGAACAGGCTAGGATTGAATCTGAAAAAATTGTAGAATTTGCAAAGCATACTGCGGAATCAGAGGCTAACGATATTAGAGAACAAGCAAGAAAAGAAGGTTACGAAGACGGTAAAAATCAAGGATATCAGGATGGCACAGCATCTTTGGAAGAAAAATTTAAAGCAATAGATACGTTTGCAAAATGCCAATTTGATTTAAAACATAATATTATAAAATCTGCGGAGCTTGATATTATTGATTTGGTTATTGGTATTGCAAGAAAAGTCTGCAAAAAAACTCTTGAGGACGATATTGAAGTCTTAAAAAATATAACTATTGATGCGATAAATAAATTAAAGGATAAGGAATCTGTTACTATAACAATTAATCCAAATTTAGCAAATGTTATTTATTCAATTTCAGACGATTTAAAAAATGCAATACCAAAATTGAACAATATAAAAATTATAGAAGACAGTAATGTATCTGATGATGGTACTATTGTTGAAACTCCATTATCAAGAGTAGATTGCCGATTGATTACGCAAATTGATCAAATTGCTGAAAAATTTATGTCTGCTCATTATCAAAAAGAAGAGAATGCAATTGATAATGATTTAACTAAAAATTTTGAAGGCGAAAATTTAGAGTTAGTTGACGATAGTCAATCTGAATTAATTGAATCAAGTGTTCAAGCTGATGAGGATATGAGCGATGACGATTCAATTTAATAAAGAAAAATTTTTAAATGTAATAAATAATATATCAACAATAAAAGAAATTGGGCGAGTAATAGAAATAAAAGGCTTAATAATAGAAGCTGACGGTCCTGAATCTTGTATTGGTGATTTGTGTTACATATATAAAAAACAGGGAGAACCGCCTTTATGGGCAGAAGTTGTAGGTTTTAAAGAGGGAAAAGTCCTTTTGATGCCTTTGGGTTCAATGGATGGTGTTCAACCAAAATCGGTTGTGTTTAATACCGGAGAACCTATGAAATTGAAAGTTGGCAACAATCTTTTAGGTAGAGTATTAGATGGGTTAGGTAATCCGATAGATTCTTTTGGTAGTATTAATGCTCAGTCGTACGTTTCAACATCTGCAAAACCAATAAATCCTTTGAAAAGAGCGAGAATAGAAGAGCCTTTATCTTTGGGAATAAAATCAATTGATGGTTTTATCACTGTTGGTAGAGGACAACGATTAGGGATATTTGCAGGTTCCGGTGTTGGTAAAAGTACCACGCTTTCTATGATGGCAAAAAATACAAATGCAGATATCAATGTTATTGCACTCATAGGGGAACGTGGTCGTGAGGTTAGAGAATTTATAGAAAAGAACATGGGACCTGAGGGAATGAAACGTACTGTTGTTGTTGCTGCAACTTCAGAACAACCTGATTTGGTAAAAATCAAAGCGGCATTTGTTGCAACTTCGATTGCTGAATATTTTAGAGATCAAGGTAAAGATGTGCTATTTATGCTTGATTCTGTTACTCGTATTGCGATGGCACAGCGTGTAGTTGGTTTGAGTACAGGCGAAGCTCCTGCAATGAGAGGTTATACTCCAAGTGTATTTGCTATTATGCCACAATTAATGGAACGTGCAGGGTGTAATGATAAAGGTTCAATAACGGCTCTTTATACGGTATTAGTTGAAGGGGATGATTTTAATGAGCCTATTTCTGATACGGCAAGAAGTATTTTAGACGGACATATTATGTTGTCGCGTGAATTGGCACATAAGAATCAATACCCCGCAGTGGATGTGTTGCAATCGATAAGTAGGGTTATGGGTGATGTAACTTCAAAAGAGCATAGAGCAGCTGCGGCAAAAATTAGAAATTGGCTTGCTGTGTATAAAAAGAACGAAGATTTAATAAATATTGGTGCATATCAAAAAGGTTCTGATCCGTTGTGTGATGAGGCAATTTGGAAAATGGACAGTATAAAAGCATTTTTATGTCAATCAACTTCTGATAATTGCCCTTATGAAAAAACAATTGAAGATTTGATAAAGCTTGCAAGTTAATGTTTTTTTAGGCTCAATTTAATTTGCTATATCAATTGCTTGTTTTTTGATTGTGTCTGCCATCATTTTTTTTGCAACTTCAAGTTGGGTATCGTGGTTTTTCTTTAAGTCTTCTAAAGTCAATTCTATTTTAACATCAGGTGCAATGCCTTTTTTGTTTATATCTGTTCCTTTAGGTGTTAAATATTTAGCAATAGTCAGATTTAAACCTGTTTCGTTAGGAAGTGGTAATACTTCTTGTACCATACCTTTTCCGTATGTTGTTGTTCCAACAAGTTTTGCTTTATTATAATCTTTTAGAGCTCCTGAAAGAATTTCACTTGCACTTGCACTTGAATGATCAATTAATACTATTAACGGTTTAGAAACTGTGTATTTTATATCTTGTGCGTTTAAATCTTGTTTATAACCGTTTCTGCCGATTACGCTAACAATTTTTCCGTCAGGAATAAATAAATTTGCAATAAATACGGCATTAGGAAGTAATCCGCCCGGATTTCCTCTTAAATCCAAAATTAAACCTTCTGTTTTGTCTGTTTTTTCAAGTGCTTCAACAAATTCATTTGTAGTAGAAAGTCCTATAAAGCTTAGAATTTGGATGTAGCCAATATTTTTATCAACAGAACTTTTGACTGTTTTTATTTTTATCTCTTTTCGCTTTATTGTTTTTGTAAGTTTTTTGTTATCTCTTAATACAGTAATTTCAACGACACTGTTTTCAGGGCCTCTAACAAGTGATGCAACATCAGATATAGACATTCCGCTTACTTCTTTTTTGTCAACCGCAAAAATTATATCTCCGCCTTTGATTCCTGAAGTGCTTGCAGGTGTTCCTTCTATTACATTTAAAATTGTTATTTTTCCTGCGTTAGAAAAAATGTTTACTCCAATTCCCGTAATTTTAGAATCAATTGAACTATTTAAGTCCTCAAACTCTTTTTTTGATAAAAACTTTGAATATGGATCATTTAAACTTGCAAGCATTGTATTAATTGCAACGTATGCATCTTCTTCTGTTTTTATTTTACCTTGATAATGTAGTTTCCAGCGGTACCAATCTTGTTCGTTTAAACTGGTATCATAATACGATTTTTTTATAATTTTCCAAGTTTTATCAAATAATTTTTGTGGAGAAATGTATTCTTTATTAACCGTTGTTTGTAGTTTTCTTGGAGAGGACACCATTTTTGTGTATATGCCTCTCAAAAAATTGTTAAAAATTAACAACGCTGTTAATAAGATTATAAAAATAATTGCATGTTTTTTATTCATAGCATTATTTAACATCAATGGTTAAATTTTATCAATAGGTAATGTGCGTAATAAATTTCTTATTTTAATTTATAGTCAAAAAAGCCATTCAGGCGGAGGAACTTTTGACGCAAAAGTTTTACAAAAACTTTACCATGTTATTCTGAACTTGTTTCAGAATCTATCAAATAATCGAAAATCATTTTCAATTTAGTCAGAACAGTCCTCCGAGCGGGGAAACTTTTTCTAAAAAAGTTCCCCTGCACAGAGTGCGTTTCTGACAAAGCAAAAATAAAATTTTACAAATGTTTTGCAAATATTTTTAATAAAAAATAGAAAAGTGTTTGCAAAGCATGGAATTTGGGTATATAATTAATATGCACAAAAGTAGAAAGGAGCAAACGTCTATGAATAAAGGAATACAGCTAGGTGTGGAGGGTAGAATCTAATAATGGTAAGAATTCTAACAGGTTTGGCTCTTTTCTAAAAAATACAAAGAAATTTATAGCATTTACTCTTGCAGAAACTCTAATTGTAATGGGTATAATTGGTGTTGTTGCAGCCCTAACCATTCCAAACTTAAACAGTTCAACAAATGGTCTGGAACAAGTTACAAAGATTAAGAAAACATATGCGGAATTAAGTGAAGCTTTTGATAGTGGTGCTGGCATAAGCTTTGATATAACAAATATTGGTATAATTCCAGAAAAAGACGTATGCTCAAGAATGGACATAAATAAACTTTCTGATTGTATTGATGATTATGGTAATGGGGGTGATGTTAGATACGCTCCGACATATTGGATTATTCAAAATGGTAATTTAGACTTTTTAAAAATTGATGATAACGGAAAATGTCCAAATGACAAAGAGTTATCCTGGTCTAGTCCTAGTTGCAAGTAGTTTTATAGCTTTTCAAATCCCGGAGATGTTTGCGGAAGGTTTTGATAACCTTTGTTTGAATATACAGTTTTTCTAATATATTTATTTGTATATCCGCCTTTTTCAAATAACTGTTTTAGAGTATTTTCTCTTTGTAAAAGCGGATGACTTCTTTTATTTTGGTCAGGATAGATTTCTAACATTTCACACCATACGGCAGCTTCCATTGTCCAAGCATAAGTTTCTTCTGCAAGTGAATTATATTCATCCTGATGCAAAGCTTCATGTGCAAGTAAGGCTGCTAAAGCTGCAGGTGGTGCATCCGCATGTTTTGGGTTAATAAAGATGTATAATTTCTTATTCTTTTTCCAGCCTAGAGCATCAAAATCTCTATAATCTTCTTTTATTGCACTTAAATCTTTGAATTGAACTTTTATTGGTTTTTCTGTTAGGTTATATCCTAAAATAGCACGTCTTGAAAAATCTGCATTTGTATTTTTCATCATATCAAGTGCAACTATGACTACTTCGTCATTACTAATTTTTCTATATTCCTTTTTTATTTCACTCAGATATATGTCATCATATTTTGCAGGATAGTTCACACGCGGTTGCTGATCAACCTGAACATCTTTGCTTTTAAATCCAAGTGCGTGAACTTGTGATGATAAAAATAGACATACTATAAATAATAAAATAATCTTTTTCACTTTTTAAATCCCCTTGTTTTATATATTTTACATTATAATTACTTTTTTTTCAAATTCAAATTTTATAAAAAAGATGTTTGAAAAAATTTTTTGTATTATAATATAAAGTGTATGGAGGACACGAAATATGTTAGAAAACGGTTTAATTGTTACCATAGTTGGTATGGGGACTGTATTTATGTTTTTGACATTACTTGTATTTGCGATGAGTATTATGTCAAAGACTGTTGCATGGGTTGGAAAATTTATGCCTGAAGTACAAGAAACTCCTGTTGCAGTTTCTACAAAAAGAGCTTCATCAGATGAAGATGTTGCCGTTGCAATTGCTGTTGCAAAGTTAAATATGTAGTTAATAAGTATTTGTAATAATTAAATATATAAGGATAAGAAAATGTCAAAAAAATTAATTAAAGTAATGGACACATCTTTTAGAGATGGTTTTCAGTCAGTGTTTGGTGCAAGAGTTTTAGTCGAAGACTTTTTACCTGCATTGAAATCTGCTGTTGATGCAGGTATTAAGCATTTTGAAGTTGCAGGTGGTGCAAGATTCCAAGCTCCTATATTTTTCTGCAACGAAAATGCTTTTGAAACAATGGACAAAATCAGAGAAACTGTTGGCCCTGATATTAAATTACAATCTTTAGCGAGAGGTGTTAATGTTGTTGGTTTAAACTCTCAACCTCGCGATGTTATTGATTTACACGCAAAAATGTTTGCAAAACACGGTGTAAATGTTATCAGAAACTTTGATGCTTTAAACGATGTTAATAATTTAATTGATTCTGCAAACAGTATTAAAAAACACGGATTACAACACGAAGTAACTATCACAATGATGGAATTACCTTATGGTTGTGAAGGTGCTCATGATCCTGATTTTTATGAAAGAGTGTTGAGAAATATTCTTGATTCAGGTTTACCTTTCGATTCATTAGCATTTAAAGATGCATCAGGTACATCTCATCCAAGAAAAGTTTATGAAACTGTAAGACGTACAAGAGAAATTTTAGGCTCTGATGCTCATATCAGATTCCATTCTCACGAAACTGCTGGTACCGGTTTAGCTTGTTATTTGGCTGCATTAGATGCAGGTGCAGATGGTATCGATTTATCAATGAAACCTGTTTCTGGCGGTACTGCTCAACCTGATATTATTTCCATGTGGCATGCTTTAAGAGGCACAGAATATGATTTAGGTTTGGATATTAAGAAAATTATGGAAACTGAAGAAATTTTCAAAGAATGTATGAAAGATTACACAATTTCTCCAATTTCATTAGCTGTAAATCCAATACTTATTCAAGCTCCTCTTCCTGGTGGTGCAACAGCTACAACAGTTGACCAATTAAGAGATATGGGCATGTTAGATAAATTCCCTAAATTAATTGAAAACATGAAAGAAGTTGTTGAAAGAGGCGGTTTTGCAACATCTGTAACACCTGTTTCGCAATTCTATGCTCAACAATCATTCTTAAATGCAACCTCAGAAAAACCTTGGGATAAAGCAAATCCTGGTTATGCAAAAATGTTGTTAGGATATTTTGGAAAAACTCCTTGTGAACCGGATCCTGAATTGGTTAAATGGGCTGAAGAAAAAACAGGTTTGCAACCAACAACAGATAAAGTTGTAGATATAAATGACAGAGATCCTGAAAAAGGTTTGAAAGCTGCTGAAGAAAGATTAAAAGCGGCAGGTTTGCCTGTAACTGATGAAAACTTGTTTATTGCAGCTGCTTGCAAAGATGGAAATGCTGATAAAGGTATTGATTTCTTGTTAGGCAAAGGTCATGTTGCAGTTAATAAAGGTCAAAAGGCTGTTAAATCAAACTATGCAAATGGTGCAACTGTTACTGTAAACGGTAAAGATTATTCAATTAAAATGGATGGAAATAAAGCTATTGTTAACGGAAAATCTTATGATGTTTCAATTGTAGAAGGAATGAAAGAATCATCTTCAGCATCTTCTTCTTCAAGTGATGGTTCATTAACAGAAGTAAAAGCTCCGCTACCTGGTGCAATATTAAAAGTTATTGCAAGAGAAGGTGATGAAGTAGCGGAAGGCGATGTTTTAATTTTGATGGAAGCTATGAAAATGGAAACAGAAGTAAAAGCTCCAAAGGCAGGAAAAGTTGATTCTGTAAGAGTTGATGTAGGTGCTACAATTCAACCTGGACAACTTCTTGTAACTTTAAAATAGATTGGAGATAGGAAAAAATGCAATTATTAGAAAGTTTAAAAAGCTTAAATAATATAACAGGCTATGCAAATATGGTAAAAGAGCCGTTAACAGGGGTAAATTGTGTTGAAAACTTTTTACACATGTACGGTGCAATAATAATGTTTGCAGTATGTTTATTATTATTGTTCTTGGCTATTAAAAAGAACTATGAACCGTTGTTGTTATTGCCAATTGGTTTTGGTGGTATTTTAGCAAATATCCCTGTTGCAGGAATAGCTGAACCGGGTGGATTTTTATACACGGTTTATCATGTAGGTATAGATGGTGGTTTATTTCCATTGTTCATATTTATGGGTGTTGGTGCAATGACAGACTTTGGTCCGTTATTAGCAAATCCTAAAACCGCATTATTGGGTGGTGCCGCACAGTTTGGTATATTCGGTGCGTTATTAGGTGCATTGTTGTTAGCAAAATATGCAGGCTTTAACTTTGGATTACAGGAAGCTGCATCAATTGGTATTATTGGTGGTGCAGACGGTCCGACTTCTATTTTTGTAACGTCTAAATTAGCTCCGGATTTATTAGGTGCAATTGCCGTAGCTGCATATTCGTATATGGCACTTGTTCCAATTATTCAACCGCCAATTATGAAGGCTTTGACAACCGAAGCTGAAAGAAAAATTCAAATGGTACAATTAAGACCTGTTTCAAAAAGAGAAAAAATTATATTCCCTCTTGTTGTTTTAGGTTTGTGTATAATCTTTTTACCTGATGCTACTCCTCTTTTGGGTGCATTGACATTTGGTAATTTGGTAATGCAATGTGGCGTTACTGAAAGATTATCAAAAACATTACAAAATGAATTCATAAATATTGTTACTATTTTGTTAGGCTTATCTGTTGGTTCAAAATTATCAGCAGAAAAGTTCTTAACTCTTGAAACTTTAGGTATTTTATTTTTGGGCTTGTGTGCATTTTCAATTGCAACTGCTTCAGGTGTAATTTTTGCAAAGATTATGAATTTATTTTCAAAGAAAAAAATCAATCCGCTTATTGGAGCTGCGGGTGTATCAGCAGTTCCAATGGCTGCACGTGTAGTTAATAAAGTTGGTTTAGAGTCTAATCCTCAAAACTTCTTGTTAATGCATGCAATGGGTCCAAATGTTGCGGGTGTAATTGGTTCAGCTGTTGCAGCAGGTATTTTGCTTGCATTATGCCACTAATACGCTTGATGGATTGATTATTGTATTTTTATAGTAAAATTATTTTGTTGTATAGATATAAAGGAGATAAATATGACAACACAAGAATATTTCACAAATTCTGAAGATTTGAAAAATTTAATGTCAGCTGCTCGTGCTACAATTATGGCTCCATTTTTCGGTAATAATGTTGAAAAAATCGAAAATGTAACAGAAGCTTATGAATTGGCACAAGAAAGCTGGGGTACAATTGAATTAACAGGTATGCCTGTTTACGAACCTGAAAAATTAGGTTTACCTGAAGGTGCAAATCAATTGTTATTCAACGATGGTTCAACAGTTGGACGTTGTGCAGCTGCAAGAAAAATTGTAGGTGAACCAAATTGTGATATGAAAACATTGTTACCTGTAATCAGAGAAGCTGTTTATGGTACTCGTGATAAATTGATGTACAACTGCGAAACAGTTGTAGGTTTAGATAAGGACTTTATGGTTAAAGCTCACTTATTAATTCCTGAAGGTTTTGAAAACATTATGTATTCTTGGATGTTAAACTTCCAATACTTAAACGACGAATACAAAAAAATGTATGCTGAATCAAAAGCTATTCCTGAAGGCGATATTTACGTTATTTCAGACCCTGATTGGTCGCATCCTGATTTCCCTTACGGTTTAACTTTCTTTGATCCTGAACATAACTGTGCTGCAATTTTAGGTATGAGATACTTTGGTGAACATAAAAAAGGTACATTAACTCTTGCTTGGGGTGCAGCTGCAAGAAATGGTTATGCATCTTGCCACGGCGGTATGAAACGTTATAACTTAGATAATGGTAAATCATTCCAAGTTGCTGTATTTGGTCTATCAGGTTCAGGTAAATCAACAATTACTCACGCAAAACATGATAATAAGTATAACATCACTGTTTTACACGATGATGCATTCATTATTAACACTCAAGATAAATATACAATTGCATTAGAACCTGCATATTTTGATAAAACAGCAGATTATCCTATGGAAAGTGAAGATAACAAATATATCTTAACTCAACAAAACAACGGTGCAATTATGAAAGAAGACGGAAAAGTTTACTCTGTAACAGAAGATATCAGAAATGGTAACGGACGTGCAGTTAAATCTAAACTATGGTCGCCAAACAGAGTGGATAGAATCAATGAACCAATTGATGCTATTTTCTGGTTAATGAAAGACCCTACAATTCCGCCTGTTGTTAAATTGTCAGGTGCATCTTTAGGTGCTGCAATGGGTGCTACTTTAGCTACAAAACGTACTTCAGCTGAAAGACTTGCTGCCGGTGTTGACCCTAATGCATTGGTTGTTGAACCTTATGCTAACCCATTCAGAGTATATCCTCTATCAATGGATTACGAAAGATTCAAACACTTAATTGAAGATGGTGTTGATTGCTATATCTTGAATACAGGTGAATTTATGGGTACTAAAGTTAAAAAAGAACATACTTTAGGTATTATTGAAGCAATTGTTGAAGGTTCTGCTAAATTCCATAAATGGGGTAACTTAACAGACATCGAAATTATGGATGTTGATGGTTTTGATGCTTCATTTGAAAACAGAGATTTTGCTGAACAATTCAAAGCTCGTATGCAAGATAGAATTGCTTTTGTAAAATCTAGAGAAACTGAAAAGAACGGTATTGATAAATTACCTGCTGATGCTCTAGAAGCATTAGAAAATGTAGTTAAACAAGCATAATAGAAAAGTTTAATTATGATTTATATAAAACACGCTGATTTTAATCGTCAGCGTGTTTACTTTTTTGTATATGATATAATAAGATTATTATTAAAGGAGATTTTATGAATAATTCCGAATTAGATTTATCACATTTGAGGAAATGCATTGATAGTTTAAAGGGTTGTACTTATGACTACAAAAATGCAGAAAATTCTTCAATGCAAGGGTATATAAAAGATGCTTGCGTAAAACGTTTTGAATATACAATAGAAACTTCTTGGAAGATAATGAAAAAATATTTAAAACAAATATACGGAAAAACAGATAAAGAATTAACTATGAATAATATTTTTAGGTTAATGGAAGGTTATGGATTTATAAAATCTTGGGAAGATTGGCGAACTTATTACGAAAGACGAAATGATACAAGTCATGAGTATAACGAAGACAAAGCAAATAAAATATTAGATATTATAGATAAATTTGTTGTTGATGTTGATTTTTTATATAAACAATTATCAGGTGAAATTGGTAAATAAATGATAAAAGGTATTTCTCAAAAAGAACATGATATAATAAAAAACATTTTGAATGAATATAATTCGGAGTATTCATTCTATTATTATGGTTCAAGAGTTAAGGGTTCTTTTGAAAAAACGTCAGATTTAGATATTTTAATAAAAGGTAAAACTCAAATGCCGTTGGCAATGTTAGCTGATATCAAAAACAAATTTGATGAAAGCAACTTGCCTTATATTGTCAATTTTACTGATTTTAATGCAATAGATGAAAAATTTTATAATTTAATTAAAAAAGATTTAGTAGATTATAGTATATAAAGAGAAATATTTTTAATATTCTTTTACTAAGTTTCAGAATTGTCCTCCGGACGGAGGAACTTTTGACGCAAAAGCTTTTCAAAAATTTTAATTTAACAAACCTTTTGCCGTCAAAAGGTTTCCAAAACCACGCCCCGAATTATGTTCGTAATTTTAATTTAATTTTGTATATAGTCAGAACAGTCCTCCTGACAGGGGAACTTTTTTAGAAAAAGTTTTACAAAAATTTTTAATTTTAATAATACATAAACCTTTTGCCGCCAAAAGGTTTCCAAAACCGCAGTCCCGAACTACGTTTTCTAATCAATGTAATTGTTCAATACAAGTAGCGACAACTCACTCATTAAAAGGTACAATTAACAAAATAGAAAATGTCATTTTTCGTTCAGACAAGTCGCTACACATAGATATTTCACAAACATTGATTGAAAACTTCGTTAAGGACTGAACAATTATTATAAAAATAATATTACTATTGATTTCTCACTTCATTAAGGGCGGAATATTTTTTTTTTATTTATTAAAATTATTCCAGTCCATAACGTAGTGAACAGTCAATGTAAGTAAAACGATAACAAGTGTCAGTTTGTTCTACATTTTGTAAGTTGCTGACACTAGAGTTGAACGTTACAATTGACTAGTGAACGAAGTTCGGACTGGGTTTTTATGGAACTTTTTCTAAAAAAGTTCCCCTGTCCGGAGGACTGTTCTGACAAAGCAAAAATAAAATTTTACAAATGTTTTGCAAATATTTTTAATAATAAATAAAAAAGTGTTTGCAAAGCATGGAATTTGGGTATATAATTATTGCGTACAAAAATAGAGAGGAGCAAACACCTATGAATAAAGGAATATGGCTAGTGGGTAGGGGTAAAACTTAGTAATAACAATAGTCTTAGTTTAATAAACTCCTTTTTTAATAGATATACAAAGAAATTTATAGCATTTACTCTTGCAGAAACCCTGATTGTAATGGGTGTAATCGGTGTTGTATCAGCTCTAACGATACCAAATTTGAATTATTCAACAGGCGAAGCTGAAAAGGTTGCAAAATTTAAGAAAAGTATTGGAATGCAGATGTATAACTCAACATGCAAAGGTGATTTCTACGACTATGCAGGTGATACAATAGATTATAAAAATATTTCTTGTGGATATATATAGATTTAGATGGACCTAAAAAATACTTACGGTGTAGATTTATTTGAATTGGGAGTAACACAAGAAGGGTTAAAACCAAGTTTATATTCACGAGATTTTATTGCAGCTAATGGGGCATCTTCTTGTTTTTATTCCGGAGTTGGTTGTGGTCAGTGGATAGTAGATAATGATAATGTAGATTATTTAAAAGCTTCGCATGATCAAAATAACTCAACAACAGGCATATGTAACAATGATTGTTCAAAACAGTTAGGTTATAATGCCGGCCAGGTAAGAAGTTGCAAATAACTTATTTATAATTTATCGTAAGCTTCTTTTAAGATGAAGTCTTCAAACATTTTCATATCAGCTTGTTTAGCTTTTCCGTCTGTTTCGTATATTGCAAAGGCATATCTTTTTCCGCTTTTTGCATCCAAATAACCAACAATTCCGCTAATATTAGACAAAGTACCTGTTTTTGCGTGTACGTTGTTTTTTATTAAGCTTAATCTCACACCAAGAGTACCTTCGCCGGGTTTTGCAAGGAGTGTGTTCATTTTATCTTTGCCAAAAGTTTTTTCTGCTGAAATTAAAAAGTCTGTCATAAAATCAGCTGTGATTAAATTGTTCTTTGAAACTCCGCTTCCGTCTGTTAATCTTATTTTTGAACAATCAAGTTTGTTTAATGTGCAATAGTTATGAAACATTGCAATAGCAGAACTTACAGAACCTGTTCCTTTTGCATATTTGCCGCCTGCAAGTTTGTATGTTGTTTCTGCTACCATATTATTGCTATTTTTTAAAACATCAATGCTTGCTTGACTTATTGGAGTGCTAATTTTTGCTACTAATACAGCATTTGCAGGAATTTTTGCTTTTGAAAATTTACCGCTGAAAGATATTTTGTTATCTCTTATTGCTTCATCAAGCCTTAGCATAAAATATCTCTTTATGTTATCAACAGGAATAGTTGCTTTTGCTGAGGTTGAAACTTCACCAGATACTAAAAGCATATTATTTGGCATTGATACATCTTTTGAAAGATGAATGTTATTACCATATTTTACAGAAGTTGTTTTATTTATGAATGAAGTTGGGTAAAATACTTCTGTAAAAATTCTTGCAGGAGTATTCAATTTATTTGCTGTTGCAACAATTGTATATAAGTTTTTATCAAGATTGTATGCACCAAATCTTGGCATTAAAACATTCAAACAATCATCCCATTGCCAGCCTTCACCCCAGGTTACATTGTCCATTATGGTATCATCAATGTATAAAACTTTTAATTCATCATCTTCTTTAATTTTTATGTTTGCCATCAAATCTTTTAATTGGTCTGATGTTAAATAGGGGTTAGCACCAAGCTTTAAATAATAATTACCGTTTGCTTTATATAGTGCAGTTGTAAATCTGTAATTTTCGCCTAATATTTTTAGAGATGGTAAATATGTTAAGACTTTTTGTGTAGATGCCGGTGAAATTTGCATATCAGAATTGTATGCTTTAATAACTTCTCCGCTCTTAACATCTTTAATGGAAATAGATATTCCGCCTTTTGCTATATTAGAACATCCTATTGTTTTATCAAACAATTTGAATGGAGTATTTGCCATTGCTATTTGCTGACTTAATAAAAATATTGCACATATTGCTAAAATTATTTTTCTCATTTTACTTTTCCTTAACTTCGTAGCTACTGTGAATATCCTTTAGAACTGTACATTTTTTTCTAAAAGCATATTCTTCTTCAAAATTTAAAATTGCACTTATTGCACCTTCACCTTCTGTAATTTTTGACATATCTTCACCTTTGTAATCAATTATTGTTGATTTACCTAGGTTTAAAGATCCGTCAGCAAGTTTGCCGGATTGTGTTAGTGCAACAAAATAAGATTGGTTTTCAACGGCTCTGGCATGAGTTAGAGATGTCCAGTGAATTTCTCTTGTCATAGGCCAAGCTGCCATATTAACCATCATATCAACACCTTTTTTGGCATAGGCTCTGTATATTTCAGGAAAACGAATATCATAACAGATACTCAATCCGATTCTAATTCCTTCAATTGTAACAATTACTGGATTTGAACCCTCAGTTATATATGTTCCCTCTGTATCACCGTAATAAGAAAATAAATGGCATTTATTGTATGTTGCAATAAGTTCACCATTTCTATTTATTACAGGACACGTGTTGTATAATTTTTCGTCTTTTTTTGTTATAAAACTTCCACCTACAATATTCACTGAATATTTTTTTGCTATTTGTGATAAAAAATCTATAACAGAACTGTTATCAATACTTTCTGCTGAATCTGTAAAATATTCGCAAGCCCAACCGACTGTCCAAACTTCCGGTAAAAATATAACATCAGTTTCTTTTGTAATATTTTTATCAATTAAGTCTTCTATCTTTTTTATGTTTGCTTCTTTTTTCCCAAGTACTGATGACATTTGAATTGCCATCACATTTAATGATTTTGTCATTATTTTTTCTTCTTTTTTTTATATGCTTCTTTAAAAGCTTCAGGAGCTTTCTTTTCTAAACTAAATAGAGCCTGTCTTAATTGTTCTTTTATATCCTGTTCTTGTTCTGTTGAACATTCTTCAGGTACGTATATCGGATCTCCGTATAGATTTACTATTTTTGTAAACCATATAGGAAATTTAAATTTGTCCCAAGTCGGAAGTTTTAAAAAACTTAAATTTGGAGAGTACCAAACAACTGGAATAATAACGGCTCCTGTATGTTTTGCAACTTTTATAACACCATTTTTAACTCGGTGTAAAGGTCCAACAGGTCCATCAATCATTATAGCGACATTTTTATCTTCGTTAAGCCACTCAATCATTTCCATAGTAGCTTTAACCCCGCCTTTGTTTTGTGTACCTTTATCTTGAGAACCTCTAATAAGAGAATATCCGAGTTTTTTAACTACGCGTGCAATAATTTCTCCGTCAACTGATTTACTAATTAATACGCCAACTTTATCTCTTTGTTCATTTGGAATACCATGTATGCAACATTCATCAGAGTGCCACATCGCAAAAATAACTTTTTTGTTTTGCGTAGGATAGTTGATATTTCTTATTTCAATCATTTTCTCCAAGACTTTAAACAGTCTGTAAACTAAATTTGAAATAAAATCTATTTGTTTTGTGTTTTCAATATCTATCATAACGAATATATTATATAATAAAATATGTAAATTTTATATATTTTTTTCACCATTTGTAAAAATAGGTAAATTTATACAAAATTCAGTACCTTCATTATCTTCACTTGAAACAGTAATTTCGCCTCCGTGCGATTTTACAATTTGCTGAGCAAGATATAAGCCTAAACCTGTACCGATTTTTCTAAATTTTTTTGCAGTTGAATAGTATTTTTCAAATACCATTTCAATATCTTCTTTTGAAATGCCTTTACCATAATCTATTATAGATATTTGTATATTTGAGTCTGTTTTATTTGCTATAATTTCTATATTTTTCTTTGATTCGCTATGTAAAATGGCATTTTGTAAAAGATTTTTTACCACTCTTTTTAGTTGTAATTTGTCTGCGGTTATAGTAAAATCGTTACTGTTTGAATAATTTACTTTTAAATCGCTCTTTTCTGTTATTGGCTGCATCTCTTGAATAATATCGTTTATAAAGTTGTTAATTTCAAAGTTTTCAAAGTACAATGGCATTCCAGTATCTTTAACTTTGTATGTTTCTAAAAGTATTTGGACTAATTCTATAAGTTCATTGTTTGATGTTTGTAAATTTTTTATCGCTTCTGATTGCTTTTCGCTTACTGGTCCAAATTTTTCATTAATTAAAAATTCTAAAATATTTGATTCTGCAATGATTGGAACTTTTAAATCATGTGTTAATGTCGCAACAAAATTTTCCTTTAAAAGTTCCATTTCCTTTTGGTTTGTTATGTTTTTGATAATTACAATGTATCTTTTTTTTCTGTCTTCCAATTGTAGTTTTAGTGTGCTGGCTTCAAAGATATCTGCGGTGTAATTATTTATTTTTACTTCGGTGTTTTCTAATTTATTTATGGGAGTATTGTCCAAAATATCTATGTAATCTTCTAGATTTTTGTTCAAAATATCTTTACCTTTAATATTAAACCATTGGGAAATTTTTGGTGTGGCTCTTAAAATTTTATTTTTGCTATCAATGATAACTAAACCGTCAGAAAGTGAATTTAAAATAGCTTCTAAAAATTTATTTTGGTGGATTAACTCAGTTTGTTGTATTGTAACAGCTTCTTCTTTTTCTCTTAGTGTGTCAATCAAGCTGTTAATACTGTCTGTTAATGATTCAAAAGATTCAGGATTAAATTTTTGAATTTTTTTCTTTAAATCTCCATATCTGACTGAATTTAATGTTTCATTTACCACCCCTAAATAGTCATTCATTCTTGACCAACGTTTTGTTGTTTGTCTGGATAGAAGAAGTAACAGTATAAAAATAAAGATTATAAATAGGTTTATTGCATACCAAAATAGCATTTTAGATATATCCTTTTATTAAAAAATTTTTGTGTTAATATATTTATACAATATTCTACATCAAATGTAAAACGAGGATTAAAATGAAATATATAAATACTTTATTAATATCATTATTTTGTACAATTCAACCGGTATTGGCAGATGAGGCCATAACTGCTAATATCAAATATGCTTTGAAAAGAACAATGGATAATAATTATGTTTCGGTTGTTATTGCTTTAGGCATAGTAATAGTTTTGATTTATGTTACAGGTATTATTTATGCAAAACTTAATGTTTTAGGATATAAAACATTAAAAAAAGAATATAAAGATTTGGACGAGTCAAAAATAATTATTTTATCTACTACTCAACTGGGTTCAAATAAATCCTTGCATGTAATTGAGCTGGCAGGCAAAAAAATGTTAATAGGGGTTACTAATGACAATATAAGTTTACTCAAAGATTTGTCAATAAAAGATGTTAACCTTTCTTCAAACGATTCAGAAATGGATAGAGCATTATCAAATGCAACACCCTTAGATGATTTATACTCAAATACTAAAGAAGAATATAAAAATGAGGATATTCAGATTGAGAATAAAGTTCCGGAAGAAAAATCGAACGAGGATGACTCTTTGTATGACTCAGAAGAATATGGTCTATACAAAAAATACTTACAATAAGGAGTGAATATGAGTAAAACAGTAAAAATCGGAAATAAAATTATAGGAGATGATTACCCTTGTTTTATAACAGCAGAAATAGGGATAAATCATAATGGTGATATAAATTTAGCAAAAAGACTTATTGATTTAGCGGTGTTTTCAGGTTGTGATGCTGTAAAATTTCAAAAAAGAACAATAGATGTAGTTTATACAAAAGAGGAATTAGCAAAAGAAAGAGAAAGCGTTTTCGGAAGCACTAACGGCGATTTAAAACGTGGTTTAGAATTTGGATATGATGAATATAAAGAAATTGACAGATATTGTAAAGAAAAAGGCATTATATGGTACGCATCTTGCTGGGATGAACAGTCTGTTGATTTTATTGAGCAATTCGATACTCCTTGTTATAAAATAGCATCTGCATCGTTAACTGATGATAATTTATTGAAATATACAAAAGCAAAAGGTAAGCCTATTTTCTTGGCAACTGGCATGAGTACAATAGAACAAATTGATCATGCTGTTGAAGTTTTGGGAACTGATAATTTGATAATTTACCATTGCACATCAACTTATCCTACAAATAACGATGAAATAAATTTAAAAGTTATTCCATTTTTAAAAGACAGATATGATTGTCCAATAGGATTTTCTGGACACGAAAAAGGTATTTTCCCTTCAATTTTGTCAGTTACCCTCGGTGCGGTAGCTGTTGAACGTCATATTACGATTGATAGAACGCTTTGGGGATCTGATCAGGCTGCAAGCTTAGAGTTAGATGGTATTTGCCGTGTAGTTCGTGATATTCGCCAAACGAAAGTTATTATAGGCGATGGTATTAAAAAAGTTTATGATAGCGAATTACCAATCATCAAAAAATTAAGAAGGGTATAAGATGAATGTACCTAAAAATATAAAAATGGTAATTACAGATTTTGATGGGATTTTTACAGACAATTCTATAATTATTAATGAAGATATGTCAATATCTCGCAAGGTAAGTTTTAAAGACGTTATGGGAGTTTCATTGCTGGTTAGAAACGGTATTGATGTTGCTATCATTTCAGGTGAAAAGAATTCAGCAATAGAATTATTTGCTCAAAAATTTAAGTTAAAAGAAATTCACATGGACGTAAGAAATAAATTAGAGGTTTTAAAAGATATTTTAGAACGTAATAATTTATCTAAGGAAGAAGTAATATACATTGGTGATGATGTGAATGATATCGAATGTTTAAATTTTGTAACTACAAAGATAACAGTTCCAAATGCGAATAAGAAAGTAAAAGCTCTTGAAAACATACAAATAACGGAAACTTCAGGAGGTGAAGGTGCATTTAGAGAAATTGTTGATAATATTTTAAATTAAAATTAGCTCTTGCCAAAGGATACTTTTATATATATAATAATCGTATAAGTATGTAATATAAGTGGCAGAAATGAGAAATTTAGTAGTACAGAAGTTTGGCGGCACATCCGTTGCAGACACGGATAAGATTAAAAATGTCGCAAGAACAGTAATTAGAGAAAAGAAATTAGGGAATGATGTTGTAGTTGTAGTTTCAGCGATGGGACACACTACGGATTATTTGATGAAGATGGCAAAAGATATTAGCGATATCCCATCTTCTCGTGAAATTGATATGTTATTATCAACAGGAGAAGGGGTTTCTATTGCTCTTTTAGCTATGGCAATTCAAGCACAAGGTTATGATGCGGTTAGTATGAATGCTATGCAAATTGGTATCATCACTGAAAATATTCATAACAAGGCAAGAATTATAAATATTAAGACAGATAAATTGAATAAGTATCTGGACGAAGGTAAAATTGTTGTAGTAGCAGGATTTCAAGGTGTTACGGAGGACGGTGAAATAACAACATTAGGTCGTGGAGGGTCTGATACATCTGCGGTTGCTGTTGCTTCAGCACTAAATGCTATGAGATGTGATATATATACGGATGTAGATGGTGTATATACAACAGATCCAAGAATTGTGCCTAAAGCTTCTAAATTAGATTATGTAACATACGATGAAATGCTTGAATTAGCAAGTTTAGGTGCAAATGTATTACATCCTAGAGCTGTTGAAACGGCAAAAATGTTTGATATGCCGGTTCGTGTAAGAAGCAGTTTTAACCTTGAAGATAATGGAACACTAATAATGGGAGAAAATAATATGGAACTTTGCAAACCGGTTACCGGAGTAGCACTTGATATGTCGCAAGTAAGATTGGTTGTCTGTGATGTTTTGGATGAACCGGGTGTTGCATCAAAAATATTTACAACATTATCTGATGAAAATATTTCGGTTGATACAATCATTCAATCTTATGCAAGATTGCATAATAATACAAATGACATTGCTTTTACTATTAGTAAGTCAGATTTACCGAAAGCAATGGAATTATTCGAAAGTATAAAAAATACAATCAATGTTGATAAAATTTTTGTTGATGAAGATATTGCAAAGGTGTCTATTGTTGGTGCAGGTATGATTGATAGCCCGGGTATTGCATCAAAAATGTTTGAAACTTTGGCAAAATTAAACATAAATATAAAAATGATTTCAACAAGTGAGATAAAAATTAGTTGTTTAATCGATGCAGCTGTTGCAAATGAAGCAGTTAAAGCTTTATGTAGAGCATTTGATTTGGAAAGTGATGTAGTGGCAGTTGTAAATGGCGATTTGCCAAATATTTAAGGAATTGAAAAGTGGAAAATATAGATACAAATAAAACAGAAACTGAAAAGGTAGAAAACATAAGTATTTTACGAAAAGTTTTAATAGGCATAATTGCCTTTGTAGGATTTATTACAACAATTAAATTGGCTGTAATATACTACAATGCAAACTTTTTAGAAAATGCTCCGTCAAGTTTTTGTTCAATAAACGAATTTATAGATTGTGATTCTGTTGCAAAAACAGTAGATTCACAATTTTTAGGCATTCCTCTTGCATTGTGGGGAATGTTTTTGTACCTTTTCATCGGTTTGATGATGTTTGTAAAAAAACTTGCAAATGTTAAATTATTGAAATTTTTAGAAGTTTTTAAAAATCCGTATTGCTATATTGCGGCATTGGGGATTATTTCATTCACTATTTCAATGATATTGTTATGTATAAGTTTATTCCAAATTAAAAAATTATGCATACTTTGTGCGTTTACCTATGTGTTAAATTTATCAATAGGATTATTGGCAATTGATTATAAAAAAGGTGCTTTTATAAATATATTTAAGACTTCTTTTGATGATTTTGTATCTGCACTAAAAGTTAAAAAATATCTAATTGCATTTATTTCTGTTATGTTGGTTGCTTGTGTATTTTTAACATATACAACGGTTTCTTATGTTTTGGCACCGCAAGTAAAATCAATAAAATCTGTTAGAAAATATATAAAATTAAATGATGATAAAAAGGTTAATCCTTATGCAGTTGAAGGAAATATTTTAGGTGATGCAAACGGACAGGTAAAATTGCATGTGTATTCGGATTTTAGATGTCCGATATGTTGCGTTTACAATATAATAATTCACAAGGTAATATCGGAACTTGATAACGTTTTGGTTGTTCATCATAATTATCCTCTTGACCAAGAGTGTAACAGATATTTGCAAAGACCGTTCCATCAGGCATCTTGCATTTTGTCAAGATATGCTGAAGCTGCTGCGATGCAAGGTAATTATTGGGGTGTAGCTTCAGAGTTTTACATAAAACAGCCAATGACAGATTATGACGTGTGGATGATAGCAATGCGTCATGGATTGAACATAGACAAGCTAAAAGCGGATGTTATGGCACCATTAAGTGGTGAAAGAGTTTTAAGGGATATAGATGAAGCGGTTGCACGTGGTGTACACGGAACTCCTGCAATAAGAATAGGTGATAATCCTATAAAAATCGGTGTAATGCCTGATTATCAATTGAAAGAAACTCTTATAAAAGCTGGTGCAAAAGAAAAGTCTAATGAAAAATAAGATTTTGCTTCATGCGTGTTGTGCAATATGTTCGTCATACCCGATTCAACATTTGTTAGAATTGGATTATGAAACTGTTGTATATTTTTATAATCCAAATATCTTTCCAAAAGAAGAATATTTAAAACGTTTAGATGCTCAAATAAAGTTGTGCGAGCATTTTGGATGTGAATTAATTGAAGGAGAATATATTCCTCAAAATTATTTTGATTATGTAAGAGGATTTGAAAATGAGCCGGAAAAAGGTCAACGCTGCGATTTGTGTTTTGAAATGCGTTTAGAAGAAACTGCTAAAAAAGCGAAAAAGCTTGGTATAAATAGTTTTACTACCTCAATTGTAATAAGTCCGCATAAAAATTTTGAGAAAGTTTCTCAAATAGGAATGAAAGTTGCAAATCTTTATGGTATAAATTATTTAGCAATAGATTTTAAGAAAAAAGATGGATTTTTAAAAACAAATCAGATTTCAAAAAGTCTGGGTTTATATCGTCAAAACTATTGTGGATGTAAGTTTAGCCTTAGAAAGGATTAGAATAAAGTTATGGAATGCAAAAAAGACGAAAATAAATTAGATTGTTCTTGTACATATACGACATGCAGAAATCGTGGTATTTGCTGTGATTGTGTTCGTTCTCATAGAGAAAATGGCGAAATTCCGGGATGCTTTTTTACAGCTGCCGGTGAAGCTACTTATGACAGATCGATTGCGAATTTTATAAAGGTAATGTCAAAGCATGTTTAATTTAAAAAATATTAGTATTTTAATATTTATTATTTTTTTAGGAATGACATCATCTTTTGCAAGACCTGTCAATGAAGTTTATGGTGGTGTTTCTGAAGGTCAAATGATATATTATTCTTTTTTTACAAAAAAGTGGTATTATCAAAGACCGAATCATTTAAAAAGTCAGATACTGGAAGTTACAAGATATGTCGAAGATGATTTAGGTGTGTATTCAAAATATGTTTCTCCAAATAAGGATATATACTCTCCTGACGGTTCTACTTATGAATTTATATATAAGGGCAGATTGTTGGCATATCATAGTTTTGAAAATAAATTTTATGAAATTTTTTATCACAGAAGAAATAAAATATTTATAGAAATACCTTTAGATATTTCAGATATAAGAAAAATAACAGGGAAACCACAAATAATATACATTTCGGATTTTGTTCAAGATATTGATGAAAATTATAATCTTGAAATAAAAAAGTTTCCTCTAAAACGTCAATCATACTTGCTTTTAAATGATACAGATTTAGAATTTGTAAATTATGAATTAGACACCGCAGAAAAAGACAGATTAATAAAAACATTGTTTTCAACAAAACGACCTGTAAATGTAAAATTTTATGATACCGAGTCAGAAGAAGATTCCCCAAGTTTTTTTATAAAAATAAAAAACGGGATATAAAATTATTAAGAAACGTTTACAAACGTAAAAATACAGTGTTGACAGTAAAAATTGTTTGATATAAGATTTTTATACGGTCGTTATAAATAGCAACATGCTTGTTATTAGGCGATAGGAAATAGTTATAACCACAAGGTTGTAGAAGTAATAAAGGAAAAGAAATATGGCAACAGCACAAAGAATCAGAGTTTGTTTAAAAGCATACGATCACAAATTGATTGACGTATCAGCTGACAAAATCGTAGAAACAGCAAAAAGAACAGACGCAAAAGTAGCCGGACCAATTCCTTTACCTACAAAAAGACGTATATATTGTGTATTGCGTTCTCCACACGTAGATAAAAAATCTCGTGAGCACTTTGAAATGAGAACACATAAACGTATCATTGATATATACGAAGCAACTCAACAGACAACTGAAGAGTTGAGTAGATTAGATTTACCTGCAGGTGTAGATATCGAAGTTAAATTATAATTTTGACGAACCTGTAAAAAATTAAATAAGCATTATGCATATAATGCGATCTACGACTCTAATAGGGTAAAAGGTAAGAGGCTCACAAGGCACGTAGCGCTCGCAAGCAGACGGATTAAGAATTAATTTCTTAACTCCAAAAAAGAAAGGAAAATTTATGACACTTGGTGTGATAGGTAAAAAAGTTGGAATGACTCAAATTTTCAACGAAGAAGGTTTAGCAGTTCCGGTAACTGTAATAAAAGTTGATCCGATTGTTGTAACACAAGTGAAAACTGTGGAAACAGATGGTTACAATGCAATCCAAGTAGGTACGGTAGCAGCAAAAGAAAAACATTTGACAAAAGCTCAAATTGGTCATTTTGCAAAGAACAAGTTAGATAATTTCAGACACCTACAAGAATTCAGAGTTGATAATCCTCAAGATTACACAGTTGGTCAACAAATCGAATTATCAGTATTAAACGATGTACAAAAAGTTGATGTTACAGGTACTTCAATTGGTAAAGGATTCCAAGGTACTGTAAAAAGACATAACTTCTCAAGAGGACCAATGGCTCACGGTTCAAAAAATCACAGAGCACCTGGTTCAATTGGAGCAGGTACAACACCTTCAAGAGTTATCAAAGGTAAAAGAATGGCTGGTAACATGGGTAACGAAAGAGTTACAATTTCAAAATTGAAATTAGTAAAAGTTGATTCAGAAAACAGCTTAATTCTAATAAAAGGTTCAGTACCAGGTTCAGAAGGTAAATTAGTAACAATAGTTCCTTCAAGAACAAAATGGAATGTATAATATCCAACTCAAATACATTAGAAAATAATACAATATAAGGACATATAAAAATGGCAAAAGCAAAAACACAAGAAAAAGAAATATTGAGTACATCAGGTGAAAAACTTGGTGCAATCTCGTTAAATGAAAGCGTTTTTGGCGTTGAACCAAATTTGCACGTAATGCACTTAGCATTAAGACGTCAATTGAACAACGCAA
This sequence comes from uncultured Candidatus Melainabacteria bacterium, assembly GCA_934726055.1. GTDB lineage: Bacteria > Cyanobacteriota > Vampirovibrionia > Gastranaerophilales > Gastranaerophilaceae > UBA6984. The sequence continues at coordinate 3,320 of CAKVCZ010000010.1, read as the reverse complement.
GACAAGGTTCAGCTTGTGCTAAAACAAGAGCAGAAGTTAGAGGCGGTGGACGTAAACCTTGGAAACAAAAAGGTACAGGTAGAGCAAGAGCTGGTTCATTGAGATCTCCGTTGTTTGCTGGTGGTGGTGTTTCATTTGGACCAAAACCAAGAGATTATTCTTTCTCTATGCCTCAAAAAGCAAGACAACTTGCATTAAGATCTGCATTATCAGCTAGAAATGAACAATTAGTTGTTGTAAAAGATTTAGCTATTGCAGAACCAAAAACAAAATTAATGATGTCTGTATTAGACTCATTAAAGGTTACAGGTAAAATTTTAATTATTGCAGATGTAAAAGCAGCTGAAAACAACAATTTAGAGTTAGCAGCAAGAAACATTCCAAGCGTAAAATTATTATTACCAACAAACTTAAACGTAAAAGACTTGTTAGAGGCTGATAGCGTAATTATCACTGAATCAGCAGTTAACGAAATCACTGAAAGGTTACAATAATGAGTACTTCAAGAACAAATACAGAAAAATTATATGATGTAATTAAAAAACCATTGATTACAGAAAAATCATACAAAGCAATGCAAGAAGGTCAATATACTTTTGAAGTAAACATGGATGCTACTAAAGTTGAAATTGCACAAGCAGTTGAATTAGCATTCCCTGGCAGAAAAGTTAAAAAAGTAAGAACAGTTTATATGCCTTCTCACGCAAAAAGAATGGGTTACAAATTTGGTAGAACAGATTCATCAAAAAAAGCAATCGTAACTATCGAAGGTGATCCAATTAAAGAACTTGTAGAAATATAGGAAAAAGGATAAATAAAAATGGGTATTAGAAAAATTAATCCGACATCTCCGGGACAAAGAGGTATGACAAAAAGTGATTATCAAGATATCACAACATCAACTCCTGAAAAATCACTTTTAAAACCATTAAGAAAAACTGCAGGTCGTAACAATACTGGTAGAATTACTTGCCGTCATAAAGGTGGTGGAGTAAAACAACATTACAGAGTTATTGATTTCAAAAGAGAAAAATTTGGCGTTCCTGCAACAGTTAAAACAATTGAATATGACCCAAACAGAAACGTAAGAATTTCATTAGTATTCTACGCAGACGGTGAAAAAAGATATATTTTAACACCTGAAGGATTGAATGTTGGTGATGTAATTGTTTCAGGTCCGCAAGCTCCAATTCAAAACGGTAATGCATTACCATTAGAATTGATTCCTCTTGGTACAATTGTTCATAACGTTGAATTAGAACCTGGCAGAGGTGCAAAAATGGTACGTTCAGCAGGTAATTCAGCACAATTAATGGCAAAAGAAGGTAACTACGTAACAATTAAATTACCTTCAGGCGAAATGAGAATGGTAAGAAAAGAATGCATGGCAACAATTGGTGCATTAGGCAATTCAGAATTCAAAAACATTCACATTGGTAAAGCTGGTAGAAAACGTTATATGGGTATCAAACCAACAGTACGTGGTGTAACAATGAACCCTTGTGATCACCCACACGGTGGTGGTGAAGGTAAAACAGGTCCTGGCGGACATCCTAAGACACCTTGGGGTAAACCTGCACTTGGTTACAAAACTAGAAAATCTACTAAGGCTTCTAACAAGTTAATTGTAAGACGCAGAACAAAATAGTTAGATTAGAAATAATATAAAAGGAGAATAAATTAATGGCACGCTCATTAAAAAAAGGACCATATATCGAAGAAGCATTAGCTAAGAAAATTGCTAAAATGAATGAAAATTCAGAAAAGAAAGTTATCAAAACTTGGTCAAGAGCTTCAATGATTAGTCCTGATATGTTAGGACATACAATAGCTGTACATAACGGAAAAACTCACGTTCCTGTATATGTTACAGAACAAATGATTGGTCATAAACTTGGTGAATTTGCACCAACAAGACTATTCAGAGGTCATGCTGCTGATAAAACAGCTAAGAAATAAACTTAAGTAAAGACTTTAATTAAAAAAGGATAAAGAAATGGAAGCTAAAGCAAAACAATCAAATATTAAAATGACAGCTCGCAAACTTCGCAGAGTAATCAACGAAGTTCGTGGCAAAAATGTCATTGAAGCACAAGACTTGTTACGTTTTATGCCATATTTTGCAGCAAGAGTGGTTGAAAAGAACTTAAAAGCTGCAGTGGCAAATGCTAAAGAACAATTCGGTGTAAATGCTGAACAATTAAGAATTTCAGAAATATTTGCAGACGAAAGTGTTACTTATAAAAGAGCAAGACCAAGAGCACAAGGTCGTATGTACTCAAGATTGAAACGTACATCTCATTTGACATTAAAAGTTAGTGACACAGGAAAATAGGAATTAAGTAATATGGGACAAAAAACACATCCAACCGGATTTAGAGTAGGCATTATTAAACCTTGGGTAAGCTCATGGTATGCTAAAATAAAAGAATATGGACAATTTGTAGCAGAAGATGCTAAAATTAGAAAATTTGTTAAGAAAAAATTATACGCAGCAGGCGTATCAAGAATTTTAATAGCAAGAAAAGCTCAAAACACAACAATTACAGTAGTAACTGCAAAACCTGGTATTGTTGTTGGACGTAACGGTCAAGGTATTGAAGAATTAAAACAAGAAATTTCAAAATATATTAACCGTCAAGTAATTCTAAATGTAGTAGAAGTTGCAAGAATCAACGCAGATGCACAATTAGTATCAGAAGCAATTGCACAGCAACTTGAAAAACGTGTAGCATTTAGAAGAGCAATGAAACAAGCAATGCAAAGAACAATGCGTTCAGGTGCACAAGGTATAAAAGTTATGGTATCAGGCCGTTTAGGTGGTGCAGAAATTGCTCGTAGTGAATGGGCAAAAGAAGGCAGAATTCCACTTCAAACATTAAGAGCTGATGTAGATTATGGTTTTGCAGAAGCAGATACTATGATGGGTAAAATTGGTGTAAAAGTTTGGGTATTCAAAGGTAACTTAATGCCTGGTGAAAAAGCAGATGAAAACATCAAAGCTAAAGTTTCAAAAGACGAAAAAGTTGGTGCAAGACGCGGTAAACGCAGAGCAGCAGAAGTTGAAGAATAATAATTAATTATACACAGGAGTAAAATAAAATGTTACAACCTAAAAAGACAAAATACCGCAAAATGCAAAAAGGCAGAATGAGAGGACATGAAACTCGTGGTGTTAACTTTGAATTTGGTTCATACGCACTAAAAGCATTAGAACCTGGCTGGATAACAAGCCGTCAAATCGAAGCAGCACGTCGTGCAATGACTCGTGAAATCAAACGTGGCGGTAACGTTTGGATTAAAATATTCCCTGATAAACC